>JBJLEE010000001.1:0-235089 GCA_045566075.1 Pirellulaceae bacterium
CCGACGCCGCGGCGGAATGGCGACTTGGATTTGTATACTTCCGCTTCACCGGATCCTCGTCCCTCGCTTGGGTACGGCATCGTCTGGATTCGACCGTACTCACGTTCGGTTCCGTAAAGGCGCATGCGAAAGTTATTTTCAGCCACATATTGCTCGCGGTCTCCCCAAATGCCTCTCCGTCGATTCATTGCTTGCCATTGTGCTTGAACATAGGAATTCCCAAACGAGTTATATGCGTCATCTTTGGCCCAGCCTGCATCGATCATTTGAAGATTTACGGCACGTCCATTGCGACCTGCACGTACAACGCCGATCATCATATTGGGGCTTCGGTTTAGCTGTCCAAAGCGACCAACTAAGACCTGAATATTCACCATTTGATTTCCGAGCAATCGCCTTAGGTAGTCTCGTGAATGCGACCAATACGGATCGTTGCGTCTTCGCTGTGGGGTATCGATTCCCTGAAGTTGCACGTGTATCTGGCTAGTGCGAAATTCGGTCGGTGTCAGGTATCGTTGCAGTGCTTGTCTAGATTGCTCTGCGAGACGAACGGTGATCGTATCACCGTCGAAAACATCAATCGTCGTGCCATAGAAACTCGCAAACTGTTGAGCGTGAATTGGGAAGGTGAATCCCAAAATAAGAAAAACAGGTATGAAAAAGTTTTTCGCACTCATGTCATGTTCCTCAGCGATTGCACTACTGATATGCGACTACTTTAAACGCGTGAAGTAATTATTCATAGAAAAAACTGATGGCTGAGAGTTGGTCGGGTCTCTTCGTATTTGACTGACGCTAGTCAAGAAGTCGGTGGTTAAGAGGTGACGCCCGATAAGCAATCCGCTGGCAGGGCTGGCAAGATCGCGTTTGGATGACCTGTTCAATACAGGAATACCGATTCAAGGCCGACGTCAGGGTGCCGGGATACCAAGGTGCAAAAATGCTGTATGCCGAGCCCCAATGGCCAGCAGTTAATTGTGGCCGACTATTGGGTGCTTGTAATTGGAATAATGCGATGCGTGGTTTATGTCATTCACACCACGCACCGCGTTATTCGCTTTTACAAAGGCCGGATTACGCTGATATTGCGATAGTAATCCAACAGCGTTTCAATGGAGACTACTCCGCCACCCATGCCGCTCTTTTTAACGCCCGCATATGGGACGCCGTGAACGATCACGTTGTGTGAGTTAATCCAGCCATTTCCCGATTCGAACGATTCGGCAACTCGCTGACATTTGGCCAGATCCGTTGACCACACACTGTTTGCGAGACCGTAGTCCGTATTGTTGGCCAGGCGAATCCCTTCTTCCTCTGAGCTGAAAGGTGCCATATATGCGACCGGACCAAAAATCTCTTCTACGGCGGCAACATTGTCCAGCGATCCTGCTAACAAAGCTGGTTTTACGTAATGACCGGCATCGCATCCTTCGACACTGGCAGCACCGCCTTCCAGTACTATCTCAGCACCGCCGGCAACGCCTTTTTCCAAGTATCCAAGTACTCGCTCACGTTGCTTCGCATTTACAACGGGCCCCATTTGGCTCTCGCCGTGCATTTGGTGACCAACTTGTACTGACTTCATGCGGACAACACACTCGTCCACGAACTTGTCGTAAATGTTCTCATGAATCAGCCATCGTGTGGCATCGCAGCAAACCTGACCTGTGTGAAAGGTGATCGCTTCAACCAACTTGTCAGCGGTAAATTCCAGATCGCAGTCGTCAAAAACCACTGCTGCACCTTTGCCACCTAGCTCCAGTTTGACTGGGGTAAGATTCTTGCCGGATGCTGCTGCGACAAGCCGCCCGACTTCCGGTGATCCTGTAAATGACATTCGGCAGAATTTCGGATTGTTGGAAACAGCTGCACCAGCAGTTTCTCCAAACCCGGGAACAACATTGAATACGCCATCGGGTAAACCGACTTCAGTAGCTAGTCGTGCGACGTACAGAGTTGAAAGCGGTGTATCTTCAGCAGGCTTTACAACAACAGTGTTTCCAGCCGCAAGCGCTGGTGCAACGCCCCAACCGCAAAGTAGGAAAGGGAAGTTCCACGGAATAATGAACCCGCAAGGACCCCAAGGATGACGAACGACGGAGGCTTCATGGTTTTTGACAGCGAGTACCGTGCGGCGCTCGATGTTCAACGCCAGGTCTGCAAAAAATCGCGTTGTATCAACGAAGTTCTGAACATCTCCGCGTGCTTGCTCCAGAATCTTGCCGCAATCAAGCGATTCAAGCTGGGCAATCGTCTCAAGGTGCTCTTCAACGGCATCTGCGAGCCGGTGCAGAATTGCACTACGTTCGTTAACAGGCATCGA
Organism: Pirellulaceae bacterium; assembly: GCA_045566075.1. Classification (GTDB taxonomy): domain Bacteria; phylum Planctomycetota; class Planctomycetia; order Pirellulales; family Pirellulaceae; genus UBA11883. The sequence goes on from JBJLEE010000001.1 coordinate 2,324, forward strand.
CGCCCAACCGCTGTTATTAAAGGCTGCGTCTGCAGAATCGACTGCGGCATCTACATCGGCTTGCTGGAAACTCGCAATTGTCGCGAGAATTTCACCATTACCCGGATCATGCGTTTCAAATGTCCCACCATCTGTGGCTTCAGCAGGTTGGCCATTTACCCAACCACCAATAGTTGATTGATCGAGAAATGCTTGTGCTTTTGAGCACAACTCTTGTCCTTGTACAGTTGCCATCTGATACTTCCTTCAGCTAATTGTTGATTTGCATACGTACGAATTTACCACGTGCTAATGCGGGATGTTAGATGTTGCATGGTGCGGACGTTGCCTGTTCATGGCCCTGCGGGTTTGGCTTTGCCAAGCCCCGCGGTTGTTTGTGTGGCGTGCTGGTGGTTGTGTGGTTATTGCCGTGCGTGGCTCTAACCCGATGTGAGCATCCTGCTTACACGTTCATCATCCCAGATTTCAAGCGGTGAGTAATTTGGGTGACGACCGTTTTCAATAATAGGATCATTGTGCTTCGTGTTATAGCAACAGATTAGCGACCATCTGGGATCCTCGCTTGTGTTGGCATCACTGCGGTGTAGCAAGTTTGCATGAAAAAATAACGCGTCCCCGGGATCCATCTCGCAATATACAAGCTCATGCCGACGTATAGCGGCCTCGACACGTTCAGGGTCGGCTCCTGTTTGGTCACCGATGGTAACATGCTCCACTCGGCCAATAAAATGAGAGCCTCGCAAGACCTGCAGACAACCATTGGCTTTGCTCGCGCGATCTACCGCAATCAGGCAGCTTCCCATGTCTGGATAAACGCATCCATTGCTATACCAATAACCATAGTCCTGATGCCATTCCCACGCGCCGCCGATGCGAGGCTCTTTCAACATCATCTTATGGTGATAGTGATAAACCTCGTCGTCGAGTAACTTCTCCATCGTGCGTGCTACTCGTTTGCTACGAACAATGGCGGAGTAGGGCGAATCGACAAGCTCATTGCGGACCGCGAGCTTAGTTTCTGCACCATTGGCATCGAGGCGTGCATAGGCTTCCGCGACTAATTGCTGATCAGCTTTGGCGATTCCGTGTAGTGATTTGATTTCTAATTCGGAAAATAGGCCACGCGCGAATAGATAACCGTCCCGGTGAAAGTCAGCGATCAGGGATTCTGTCAGCATGTGCACTTATTCTCGAATGTGCTTATCCAAAAATTCACAGACGAAGCGTGAATACGGTTTCATATAGAATTCCATGCCGCCGTGTTTACCTTCCGGCAAGACATGCAGTGTCACAGGAAGCCCAAATTCCTTGTACTTGGCCTTGAGTGATTCTGACTGCCCAATAAGTACGGTGTTATCTTTCATCCCATGAATGATCAACAAAGGTGGGTCATCGCCTGTCACGTGCGTTACCGGAGAAGCAAGTTTGGCCAATTCAATCTTCTTGTCGGCGGGCCCACCGAGTAAATCATAAACCACCGAGTGTTTTTCGATTGTCTTATGCGGTTGCGTTTTGATTCGACGTGGAAAATCAGTGGGTCCGTAATAATCAACGATCGCCTGTACTGCCGACGATTGACTTAGATTCCCACCGACGCTTCCTTCCAATTCTTTGTACCCGTTGGTCGTGCCAAGTAAGGCTGCTAAATGACCGCCAGCACTTGAGCCCGTGATCGCAATACGTTCAGCATCGAAACGATATTTTTCGGCGTTAGCTCGCAGCCAACGGATAGCACCTTTGCAATCATGTAGCTGAGCCGGAAATACAGCAGTGCTCGAAAGGCGGTAGGAAATACTCGCTACCGTGTACCCGTCAGCAGTTAACCATTTCACATAGCAATTGGCCTTGTTACCGTTTCGCCAGCCACCACCGTGAATCCACACAACCAGTGGCGAGTTTTCGGTAACTTCGGGGAAATGAAGATCGAGTTTAAGACTGTGTTCACCGACTCTTGCATATTCGATGTCTTTTAACGTGGACTTGGTCTCGCGGGCACTCAAATCTGTTACCACAATTAATAGAAGACAAGGAAAAAAGAGTCGAAAGAAGGTATACAGACGAGTCATGATGATTCGTTGATTAAGAGTCTAAGGCAGAAATTATTTGGACACGCTTAATGCTGTAATGGTCGCATCGTCTCGAAGATACAGAATGCCATTTGAAAGTGTCGGTGCCTGTCGCGAACCGCGGTGCACCTTTTGGCGGCTTAGCTCAACGTATTCCTTCGGGCTGGCTGCAATGACAACCAGTTCACCAGACATCATGTTCAAAAACAACTTTCCATCAGCTGCTGTGAAGTTACCTTTGCCAAAACGAAGCTCTTCCCATGCCAACTCACCCGTGTTTGCGTTGACGCACTTAAGGTGAGTAATCGGTCCAGCACCGCCTACATTGTCCCAGCCATATAAATAGCCGTCGATCAATACCGATGTCTGCCATTCATTTCTCAGAATACTACTTGGTCCCTGTGATGACCACTTTTCAGCTAACTTGTAAGAGTTCTGTTGCTTAGCAACGCTCAATAGAACGGAACCGTGATTCTCACCAGAGGAAAAGAATAAGTCCTTACCTACAAGTTGTGGTGTAACAATGTTGCAATCAAACGGTGTGACGTATTCATAACTCCAAAGAGATTTCCCCGTTGTATCAACGCCACGTACGTTCGTTCCGGTGTACACGACGATTTGCTCTTTGTCTGCGAGCGTCAATAGAGAAGGGGAGGAGTAACCGATTGCATCCGGCCATGATAAGTGCCATGCTTCCTTCCCATCATCAAGACCAAAGGCCGCGAGGGCCGAACCATCCTGATGCCCCGTGGTTACTACAACCGTGTCACCAACAATCAATGGTGAACATGCCATGCCATAATCTGCCACCTGCCCACCGAAGACCTTTACGGTTTCTATCCGCCAATTCGTCGAGCCGTCAGCAAGTTTTAGACTCAGCAGAATTCCCTGACCGGTGAAAACAATCACATTGCCTTTGTGTATACATGGAAACGCACGCGGGCCATTGCCCATTGAGTTCTTAAACTCAGGTGCAACTGCGGTTTCCCATTTCGTTTCACCCGTTTTTGCATCGAGTGCGATAACAACTTGCTTGCCGTCTTTTTGAACGACCGTTGTTGCAATTCCGTCGGCAATCGCTACGCCGGACATGCCAACTCCGCCGGGAACTTGCCAGAGCACTTTTAATCCACTGTCAGGGATGCTAGTGATCAATCCCTGTTCCGCGGAAACACCGTTTCTGTTGGGTCCAAGGTGTTGCGGCCAGTCGTCAGCAAGAGACTGGCTGGTAAAGAACGCGAGGCAAACAACAAGTATAGATTTTTTCATTAGCTAAATATCGAATCGGATAGTGTGCTCTTGCTATCGGCAAATGAATCTTGTTCTATGCCCATTGCCTGTAGGATGCTCAGGTACATATCTGACATACGTGATTCATTGTTGCGCCAGTGAGTACCGTGCTTCAGTCCCATATTGCTACCGCCGACGAGCATCGTCGGCAGGTTTTTTGGATTGTGCGTTGTCGAGCAACCGCTGCCGTACAATACGATGCTGTTGTCTAATACGCTGCCATCGGTGTCCTTGAACTCTTGCAGGCGTTCAAAGAAATACGCCAGTTGTTCGCTTAAGAATCGATCGTATTTAGCAAATCGCTGCTGACCATTTTTGTCATAAGCATGAGATAGTCCGTGGTGTGTCGTGCCTAACCCCAGCTTTACAGGGAATGTGTCACTAATACCCATGCCGTCCTCGCGGTTTAGCATAAACGCGACCGATCTGGTGATGTCAGCATCAAATGCCAACGCTATCAGATCAAACATATTGCGATAGTATTCAGCCGGTTCACCTTCGTTGGAGGCATCCAGATCCAAGTGTGAATAGTCCTGCTCCTTGAGAGGAATATCGATCCATTTCTCAGATGCAATCAGTCGTGTTTCCACTTCACTTAGAGAAGTTAAATACTGATCCATTTTTTCCCGATCACTTCGGCCGAGCCGTTTATTCAGGGATCGAGCATTTTCCAAAACTGCGTCGACGAGTTTGATTCGTTTTCTTAGTCCTTCTCGCTCCGCTTCCAGTGATGCTTTGTCAGCCCGGAAAAGGCGGTCGAATAAACGGCGTGGGTTGTTCTCAGCCGGGATCGGCTTGCCTTCGGAATTGTAGGATATCGTACCGGTACGTGACAGAAAGCCCACGCCGGCATCAATCGAGAGTACAAGCGATGGTTGGCGACAGTGTTGCTTTGTATGTTGTGCAACGACCTGGTCGATACTGACGGAATTAAATGTACCTGGCTTTGGGTTGTGAAGCGGCGCACCGGTAAGCCACATGTCACTACAGATATGCGGATCAGCGAGGAGACCGTTGGGATGATGCAGGCCACCCATAAAGCTGAGGTGACTTCTGAATTTGCTCAATGGAGCTGTCGACTCGCCGAATTTAAATTCAGTGCCAGTCGTTTTGGGAAACCAACTCCACTCATTAATACCGTGTTCTTCCTTTGGAAGGGCCATGCCATTCGCAGTATAAAGAGCGCAGAATCGGCGAGCACGATTGTCTTTGGCTTCCTGTCCCATTGCTTCGAGCACAGGTAGTACGAGCGCAGCTCCGGCGGCACCTTTAAGAACGCTACGGCGGTTAAGTTGAACTGGTTGAGTCATTTGGGTTAATCCCTGGAAGAATATCTGACGGCACACTCTTAAGTATGCGCTATGAATAATTCCTAAACGTGGACTTGTATGGTTTTTGAGTGCCAATTCACGAGGTTACTTTTCCATGAATAAATCACTCTTGATCACCCACCGAATCATGTCCTTCATTCGGTAGCCATCTTTACGCAATTCTATGCCCTTCTCTTCGAGAAGCACAAGTTCATTGTAACTGAGGCTACGACCAACGGCATAACTGGCCACGTGCTTGAGAAAACTAAAGGCAACGCGGTCGATACGGTCATGTGCTAAGTAGTCCTTCAGAGCATCCAAATCCTGAACGGTTTTACCGTCAGGCAATGTCGAAGACGCGTTCAGATTTGAATCTTGTTTTAGAAAACCACCTGCATCGAATACTTCAAAGGGCATTCCCCATGGGTCAATGCCTGCGTGGCATTTCGCGCAACCGAGTTGGTTTCGATGGAGTTCCAATCTTTCACGCAGTGGTAGTGCCGCTGTTTCGGCTTCAAGATCAGGGACGTTTGGGGGCGGATCATCAGGCGGTTCTGCAATGATTTTGCGAGCAAGCCATGCGCCACGTTTGATCGGATTTGATTCGCTACCATCGGATAACCCGGCTAGTATCGCTGTTTGTGAGAGTACTCCGCCGAGGTGCTTCTGGTCATGGTTTAATGGGGCAAATCGCAAGCCACTGTTAGACTTTTCGGCCAGTCCGTAGTAATTTGCAACGACATCATTGGCCAGAATGAAGTCGGATTGAATCATTTGCTTTAGCGGCATATTGTTTTCAATGAGATACTTAATTGTGGCAATTGGCTCTTGCCTTAAGTTCGCCTTGGCGTGGTAATGCAAAGCTGGATACTTCTTGTGGTCGACTTCAACAACATCGACTTTCTCCAGGCTTAACCATTGAGTTGTAAACTCCGTCGCAAAGTCATCAAAATTCGGATCGGCAATCATGCGATCCACCTGAGAATCAAGCGATCGTGACAACTGTTTACTGGCGGCAAGGTCAAGCAGTTCGGTGTCTGGGCTCGTGTTCCATAAGAAGTAGGACATCTTTGACGCGAGTTCGAATTCACTGAGCTTTTCAGCTCTTGGCGAAGCGCTTGTTTCAATAAGGAACATGAATTGCGGTGAAGTTAGTGTTACGAGAAGAGCGTCTTTTATGCTCTGAATAAAATCACCGGATTCGACATAGGATGCCTTCCATGTCAGATGAATCGAGTCAGTTTCTTCGCGTGTAACGGGGCGCCGAAATGATCGAGTTGCAAAGTGCGATATTATTTCTCGGGCGTATGTCGATGGATCATCTTTGTTTGGCGAGTCAATGAAAATCGTTGTGTGCGAGGCTGGTGGCCAGGCTTCGTACAAGGGACCTTCAAACTCGATCGACTGGATGAGAAGTCGCGGCATATCACGGCCATCTGTGTATTCACTTCTGACGCCAATTTCACGAACACCGGCGAGGTAATTTACGTTGTTCTTTTCGACGTCCGGACTCGGATAGTTGTTGATAGCTCCTTCAAATGTGTATGTCGCTAACTCATGATCGATTGATATGAATTCCCCGACTCGCGCCAATGTTGAGCCGCAATCACGTCGCAACCCGGCATGCACACCGAGTATGGGCAGTCGTCTTTCAAATGCAAGAAATGCCTTGCCAGTGTCGCTTTCGTGTTCAATCGGAGTGAAGATTACTCGGGATATCCTCGAGAGATCCCCGAAAGTGAATGAGATGGCTGTGTTCCCGGAGTCGAGACGCGTTGCCAAAACGGCTGCCGAAGCATCGGAGTCGGCATCGCCGATCTTGTGCAAGTGAGTTTGAAAAACACGGTCGCCGATTTTGATTGAAAATGGCGACTTGTCCGGAGGGCTGCGATAGTAGACGTCCATCTGATAAATCCCATCTTGTGCGATTTCTACATCACGCGATGGTGTTTCATTAATACCTGCCAGAACGATCGAATTGTCATGGCCTTCGGCCAGCGCTTTTGTGGATCCGGATAGGAGGAGAGCGTCCTTGTATTTGGCAGCTTTGACGTTCACTCGGAATCGTCCGTGGGGTGGTAATTCTCTTAGTGAGATCTTGAAGTTGGACATGGGGCCGTAGGTGCTCGATTGGCCGAATATTTCCAAACTGGGAATCGCAGGTCGTAATAATAAACCTTCGGGAACCAGGTCATATGGATTCCCCTTTGGGTAGCCATCGGTTCCTCGCACACATGCGAATACCGCATGGTAAATGCTGTCAAAATCTCGCCATCCTCGTACCGTGTCGTTTCCGCGATATCCTTCGATGAACCGAAACTTGGTCTGCATGAAAAAAGGTTCATAATCGAAGGGCTTTTTTGGTTCCAATTGAGACACAACAAATGCGTCATTCGGTAATAAGCGACTGAGAGCACCAAGAATGAGTGGATCAGGGTAAGGGTCGGCGTTGATATGCTCGCCTAAATCCATCCTGAAGTTCTGGATAGATGGTTTGTTTGTCTCGTCGACAATTGCAATGTTTAAAGCTTGCGCGGCGATCTTGAAGTATGCTTCCACCAACAACGGTGAGAGTAAGAGCGTGTCACCATTGTTCTTGAATCCATCTTTGGAGATTCCGTCCGGCGGCAGGATGTCCGTGAGATTGTCATCAATTCCAAGTAAGTCCTCCAGCGTGTTTTTGTATTGCTCTACAGTAAGTCTTCGGATAGAGCCATTCTTTTCTGTGTCACGAGCAAGTGTCGCATTCATGGAATTCTCTATCCACGTCTCAAACAGCAGCCGTTCTGCAGAGGTAAGCTGCGGCTCATCTTCCGGTGGCATCACACTTTCAGAGACTTGATCCAGAATTCCTTTCCAAAGGAAAAGACGATTGTCTTCCATCGCTCCATCAAGGTGATCGAGTTTGATGCCGGATTGCATTTCTTCTGCGTTATGACATCGAAAGCAGTACTTCTGAAGGATGGGCTGAATCTGCTTTTTAAAGGACCGCTCTTCGGGATATGGTCGGCGTTTGGTGGATTGCTGGGCAACGGCTGGTTGTCCCAAGACGACCAAGAGGAGTGCGAGCAACAAATTACGACAAATGGTAATCATGAGAATCAAAATGGGGCGGGAAACCAGTATGCGGATCGAACCAGCTGTACATTCTAGCAGGTTGACTCACAATTCTGGCTCAACATGAGGCGGGTTTTACAGCCTAGCTCTGAGAATCATCGTCCGCATAATGGCTGAGAGATTACGTGTCTCAGCCTACGCGTTTAATGGCTCTCTTAGGTTGCTTTAACGCACCTACTTGTTTATGCATCTAGTTCAGGCATCTAAGTACATGCATCTAGTTTACGTTTATGCATCAACACCAAGTAGTTTACATGCGTCATCATAACCGGCAGCTCGGAAGCCATGCTCATCCTGACGGTTGCACCCGTAGGCACTAGCTGTGACTCGTGCCAAACCAACAACCTGTCGCCAGCGGAATGCCGGTCGAATGGTCTTAAATTCTTCACGCACCGTGTGATAGTACTTTTCACCGTGAAGTCGGCCGTCTTCGCTGATGGTGTATTTTAGCATTAATGTGAAGGCTGATTCGACATCGTAACCGCGTTCGCCGTAAGTCTTAACGTCGTCCAGCTTGTCTATGGCATGTAGCGTGGTGAAATTCGACCCGCCGACACTCTGGATTTGTTGTGAATTTCGATACAGGACCTTAAGAACAGGTAACGCAGCACGATCACTGGTTACCTGAGTAGACATTTGTAGTGCAGGTAGCATCGCCATGGCGGTGTGAAAGCCGACATAGTCACATCCGCCAAAGGTGACGGGCGCCTGCAGAAATCAGGCTCATTAAGTCGGTCTGACCCTTGGCGACCATGTTTGCCAAAAGTGGTTGCAGCTTTTCAGGAGGCGTGTTTCGCATTAACTCCACAAGCTTGGTGTACCGCCCCAACCCAATGGCATCTTTGCCCTCTTCTGCAAATGCTGTGGAAAACCCAAGATCTGTGGCGAGGGATGTTCCAAGTCCAACGGTTAGCATTCCGCTGCTGATGTCACGAATGAACGTTCGGCGATTTTGAGTCTGTATGATTTGCTCCAATAAAAAGAGAGGCCTATATCAATATTGATCATAGGCCTCTCAGCGGATATTCACATACAAATCTGTTTATTGGTTAATTAAATCAATGCTGAGAATTCCCCGGATGCATGGTCAAGTACTTCAACGGCTCCGGTAACAAAGTCGTAATACCAACCGTGAACTGACAATTCACCGGCTTGCATGCGTTCTGCTACGAATGGAATCTCAGAGACGATTCGAATCTGGTCCTTTACGTTTGCAAGTACCAGAGACTTAAGAGGATCATCGTCGCACAACTCTACAGATGTATCGGTCAGTGCGACCCAGTCAGCAATAAATGGGAATTGGCTCACCGAGTCCGGGTCAAGAGCCGCACCCATGGCGCCGCACTTAGCGTGACCACAAATAATTATTTCTGGAACGGACAATGCGAGTACGGCATATTCGATTGCACAATGCGCTCCATCTGTTTGAGCGGCTGGATCCGGGATGATGTTGCCCGCATTGCGAACAACAAAGAGCTCTCCGGGTTCTGTGCCGGTCAGCAGATTTGGATCGATTCGCGAGTCACTACACGTGATAAATAGTGCCTTGGGCGATTGGCCATTAGCCAAGCCATCGAACATCGGTTGCAAATCAGGCTGAATATTGTGCTGAAAGTCACGGACGCCATCAAACAACTTAGATTCACATTGCGGGGCATTATCAGACATTATCTTCTCCATTATCTCTGTCGACGAAACCACTATTCCTTGGAAATACAGTACAGCTTCGATGCTGTCCTTATGAATAACTTTCCCTGACTTATCGAGGGAGTTGAAAGGCAAAGCTCACCGAGTGAGTTCTTGCCAACAATTTTAAATTCTGAACCGGCTTGGACAACATAGGTATCACCGTCTTCACTCAGGAAGAACAGCTTGCCGTTGTAGGCCCATGGTGACGAAGTAAAGCTCACTCCTCCTGCAAATCGGCGCTTTGAGTAGATTTCTTTACCCGTCTTTGCTTCATGACACGTAAGAAATCCTCGATCGTACAGCGTATAGTACTGTCCTTTGTATACGATCGGTGACGGATTATACGGTCCAGCTAATGGAAGGTACCAGACGATGTAATCGTTTGCATTTTGATCCTCATCGAGCGTTATGTCGCCAGAGGCACCCGGACGAATCGCAAAGACCGGACGATGTGCATCGCCGATGTAACCGGATGTTATGTAGAGAATGTCGTCAATTGCAAATGGGGATGGAATCACCAGATTAGACATCCGACCATTGAATTCCCAAAGCAAGTTGCCTTCGAGGTCATAGCTGCGATTGCGATTGAAGCCACATACAACGATTTCAGTGCGTTGTGCGTTTTGCCAAATATATGGCGTTGCCCAGGTCGTACGTTCGTCACGATCTGTTCGCCACTGGACCTTACCAGTCTTGGCATCAAGCGACGTGATATAAGACTGAGCCTGATTATCGTATACAAAGATTACCTGATCACCATGGACAACCGGAGATGCGGCTGCACCATAATCAAAAAACGTCTTTTGAGGTGGGATATCGTGTTTCCAGAGTAATTCGCCATCGAAGTCGTAGCAAAATAAACCCAAATCACCAAACAATACATAGAGACGTTCGCCATCGGTCGTCGCTGTTTCGGCACCGTAGGTGCTTTTGGGGTGTCTTGGTACAACAGGATTCCCTTTATGAGCCTGTTTTTTCCAGAGCACTTTGCCCGTGTTAATATCCATGCAATAAACAAGCCACTGGTGAATGCCCTTGGCAGGATCGCGAACACCCTGTCCAAGGTAAAGCCCTTTGCTGGGCTTTGCGTTTTCCTGTTCGCTTACGACCGTCGTTAAGAAGACTTTGTTGCCCCAAATCGTTGGACATGACCAGGCCCATCCCGGGATATCTGTAGCCCACTTGACGTTTTCCGTGGTGCTCCAAGTCTCCGGCAATCTTGGGTCATCATTAGAAACACCGTCACCATTCTGACCGCGGAAACGAGTGAAGTTATCCTGATTCGTTTCACCAGCAGACAGTGAACTTACTAGTGATCCCAGTGCGAGGGGCAAGATGATTGCGCGCATTAAGACATTCATTAAGTACATGTAATTAGTCCTTGTCCGAGAAGACTTGCTTTGAGGGGCGTACCTTCTTGCCGTTAAGAAGGGTGCCAATTGGAGTGTATCGTACACAATATTCGTACAAGAATAAGAGGATTTGCGTACAGACTACACAGACGAGTGTGAATTTGAAGTATGGATTCCAGTCGCGATCTCGCACCCACCACTGCAGTGCAAAAACGACCGGAAGATGAGCTACGTACAGCCAGTACGAGGCGTCTGAGACATAACGCATTACTTTATTTTCAGTTGCCAGTACATTGCGGAACATGCCGAGCAAGACAAACGTGGACAGAGTCACGCATATCACCGCGTTAATGTCGGAGATTAGGCGTCTGGTTTCCTGTTCGAAATCAAACAGTTGATAGAATCTCGATTCCGTGCCTGAGAAGACGAACATCAGCATGACGACCACGGCCATCAGCACCGCCCAGTGTTTGGCAAATGACACGGATTGAATTCGCTTGAAGGCACCCATCCAACCAAAAATGGTAAGCCAGCAAAACAGGCAGGAGACGATTCGGATGCCATTGTCGACCATCGTGTCACTGAATTCGTGATGCTGCCGTAGGTACTGCCAAACCCATGAATCCCCTCGCGACGCGAAAAAGTACAGAAATGCAGCGACGGGCAGAGTTAACCACCAATATTTGCCGACTTCAACGGTGTGATCCTGGCTATCAAAGTAAAAAGCGCCGTACATGAAGAATACAGCGTAGTAAAACAGCAAGTGTGGCTGCGGGATCATGCCCGTGCTTGTGTCCGGTCCAAAATTCGATCGCATTAACCAGGTCGGAATGAAAATCAACGGTACGAGCCACAAGTATTTCAGTGGTGAAATGACGAGCCAATTCGGGAACTTTTTGATTTTAAATAAATCGGCGACTAGCGAGTAAATCGCAAAAATTGCGACTAGCCAGCAAAGGAACCACAGGAACCACAGATGCGAGAATTGATTGGAGTTAATGACGTGGAAGCCTTGTCGCTTTAGGTCTTCGTTGAGTTCTCTTTGTATGTTTTCAATATGTTGTTTGCGGCGTTCTACTTCTCGCACGCTAAAGTTTTGCGGGTCTGCTAACGAAGCCTGGACTTCTGCAAGTTCGTCCCGCAAATTCTTGCGATGCTCATTGCGATCTGAATCGTCTTCCACCAACCAACGTCCGGTTGACTTGCTCAAAATTGAGTAGGTCGTTGGATCTTCAAGTTTGTTGAAGTACCAACGCTCACCGTCGTTCACAAACTCCCAGAATCCATCTTTAAGCTCATGCCAATCCCAGGGTTTGTCCGTCGCATCACCGGACGATTCTTCATTTTCCTTTCTCCAACCAGGCTTGCGGTGCTTTGCCGGGTCAAAGTTCGGATGTGTGAGAGCAAATAGATGTGTTGCCATTCTTGGTAATTGGTAGTTGTAGTGGCCTTTGTCTACACCGGTCCAGAATCTACCGGCATACTCTCGTGCCTGCTGCACCATTTCATCTGTGACATCTCGCATCGACAGATCTGCCGGTGTGTTCCCATCTTGGTCCTTGATCGTTAAGTCGGCACCGCGTTTGATTAAGAGTTCAGCCACTTCATATCTGCCGAAGAACACGGCATAGTGAAGGGCGGTAGTGTGACCTTCGTTTAGAAAATTGATATCGACTTTGTGATCAAGGACTTTCTCTGCCACAGCGCGTCGATTATGTATCGCGGCATAGGCAAGTAAGGAGACACCGAACTGCTTACTGATGGTGTTAGGGTCTACCTGATCATTTAGCTTCGATTCGATGTAACGCCAGTCGCCATTGCGAGCGTGTTCAAAGATTTTCTTGCCCGCTGGTCTTGGCGTGCCGGCCTCACGTTTGCCTGAAACAACTTCAAGTAGATGGGCGACTTCGACAGAGTTGTTATCCCATGCGACTTGAACGGCTGTCTTACCGCCACGATCCTTGATGTCAAGATTGGCATTCGACTCGACTAAGAACCTGATGACATGTTCATGACCATTTCTGGCAGCGAAGTGAAGTGCTGTCCACTTACTACCTTCTTCGGCTTGATTTATGTCGGCACCGCTAGCCAGAAGTCGTTTCATCCGGCCAACATCACCACGTTCGGCAAATCGGTAAATCGGTGTCTTATCTTTTGCCTCATTCAACTCACGTCGGTGCTCGTCAGCATTGCGTATCGTCTGATGCACGAGTGACTCAACCGGCAGTATCGCGTAGAGCCCAATTAGGCAGGGCAGCAGAATTCGCATCGTCCGGTGTTTAAGAAGTGATGCGATTCCTCGTTTACGCCACAGCATCGCGGTGAAGAATCCGCTGACCACGAAGAACAACGGCATTCGAAACCCATGAATGAAACGAAAGAAGTCTGAGAACCACTGGTCGCGTTGACCATCTTTCACACCCCATCCTTCATGCCCAAATGCGAGAGCAGCGTGTAGACCTATGCCAAGCAGCATGGCGATGGCACGCAGTGAATCCAAGTCGTGTCGTCTTGGTATGCCGCTGGGTTTTGTTTGTTGAGATTCAGCCAAGGTGTGTTAACCGTCTAGTTGTCGTAGTCTAAACCGCATGGGGGGTAAGGGGATGCGAGTATTCACAGCGGCTTGCGGTGGGAATCGGTGTGCATGTGATTGCGTGCGGTTGCACTAACACTCTGTGTGGCCTGCTACTACACTTATAAACTAAGAATGCGATTTTAATAAGCCATAGGGCAGGCAGAATGTAGGCTGATAGAGCCTGGTGAATCTACTTCTGTGCTTCGTTATGTCGTAGAACGGCATTAAGCATCAATGCATGAAGCCTTACGGAATCCGTCACTTCGTCGACTGAGAACCAACGCAGTGAACCTGTACCCTCTGATTGAATCGTGACCTTCAGAGGCTCGCCTTGATGGAGCATGGCAGTTGGCACTTGCAAAAAGAAGAAGCCAGCCGAATCAACGTCGGACTTCCAAGTGCAAACGAATTTGAGAATTACGCCGGTATCCGAATTGCTCCACTCTCTGGAGGAATTGGTTACATCAAAATGTAAAACATCATCACCGTTCAGCGTCAGTGTAAAACCCGAAGACTCTGGTTGCGAAATCCAACCGGTGCCACCGAGAAACAAAAAGGTAACGTGCTTTGCGTCAACTGCTTTATTCAGTCGTTTCGTTTCCCATGTTAGAGATTCATTACCGTTCTCTTGCCGAAAAAAAGCCCTGTCTGATTGTTTGCCGGTAAAGTCAAACCAAACGGCACGTTTTGGGGACTTGCTAATCAGCCTTGAAAATCCAGAAACCGCTGATTTTACAATGTCTGCGGATTCCTTAATCTCCTTGCGTTGAGTTGCCGTTAGGCCGCTTGCCCACGTGTCGGCGTTCTCGGCTAACCACTCTCGCGACGTAGGGAGCTTTAGGAACGTCGGCTCGGGTTGATCATCCGTAGTTGCAAAAGCATTGCCAACCAGATCGACAACTGTGTTGCAGATCATATCTTCAATTTTCGGTGAATATCGAGCAGGTAGAGCATAGTAGATTTGTGAAAAGTCGGTTTCGTATCCACCTTCTCGTAGTAGCCGCTTGGAAGGAATATAGCTTGGGACGTCATTGGACCAACCGTTGATCCACAGTCGTCTCCAATCCAATGCATTTTTCAGACGTACGCTGTAATCCACCGCGACTTCACCGGCGAGAAACACAATCGCCAGATCGTCATCAAACTTCCAGCAGGTAACTGGATAGTCGACGTGCGACTGCAATTTCCCCTTGTCCTTTATGTGCTCGAGCATGACTTTCGCATGGTTACCGTCGTATCCACCTCCTTTTGCCAACGCTTCAAAGTGCTCGGGTTCCGGCAAGTCATCGAGTGGAAGTGACAGTTGCTCGGTGGATGCATGCGGCTCATCAGGTAGACTTGTCAACTCTCTGGAGAGTACGCGTTGTATTTCTGTTGCAATCGACTTGCCGTGTTGTTTTGCTATATCCATGTTTCCACTTGGCTGCGGGCCGACATCCGCACCGCAGCCGATAGTGGTCAGTGCGATAGCACCGCTAAACAGTTTTTCAATCGCAAGGTTGGAGTTTCCTGCCCAATCTCCACCGATATGATTGCGTCCGCCGACGGTCGTGCAGTGACACGCATAATTTGTCCAAACGGCAATTACATTTCCACCGCTGTTTCTTGCAACCATGACGGGCAAGCTGTGATCGACAGGGCCATTCTGTTGGAAACCGAACCCGGCCCATTTACCGTCACTAATCACCCGACGATTCCCACCAAAGTCGACAAATCCTTGTCCCCAGGACAGTGAAGCGGGCTGTCGGCTATCGAGTGCCGCGCGGGCAGTCTTAATTAACTGCTCGGTCAGCCAGAGGGTATATCGATCCACACGCTGTTCCTGAGCATCGGTCGTCCGTCCGGCCCAGACAATTGGAGCGTACCCGCGAAGTGCAGGTGCATTGTGTGTGTGCGTGCTGGAAATTACCAATTGTGATTTGGAAATTGCGTGAGAGACCTTAAGCTCGGCTAGCACTGCATGAGTGACGTGCGCGGGCACGCCGCAATTATCAACGGCTATTAGCACTACGGGCGTCGCATCCCCGATTGCAAGTGAACGAGCCCATATAGATTGATCCACGCCGACATGCTCACCCGGCCGTCCTCCGTATCCAGCCAGAAGTACTGGGTGTGTTGGCGTTATGTCGGTTTTTGCAACGCCGACGAGCGTTTTTGAATGCGCGAAGTTAGCCAGGCAGATGAAATGAAGTACAAAGGCTGCAATGGACAGTAAACGCATCGATTGGTCTCGCTTTGCAAGCAGAACTACTTCTGTTGATTTAATCGCTGGCGATATCGCTCAAGAGTTTGCTTAGCTTGCTGCTCGGTGATCTTACCGGATTTGACGGCTTCCTCAAGCCGATGCTCGATTGCTTCAAGCGAAGGGGCAGGGCGTTTCTCCTTGTTGCCAGAGTTATCGGAGTTTTGCTGCGCTTTGAGTGCACGTTCTTTATACCGATTCAGCATCTGCTCAGCCTGTTGTTCTGTAATCCGGCCTGCTTTAACAGCTTCTGCTAGACGCTTCTGATACGCTTCCGGTGATGGTCGATTCGATGCAGACGGCCGTGCCTTGTTTTGACCTCCTTGAAGTCGTTGTTGGTATCGTTCAAGTAAGGCAGCAGCTTGCTCCTTAGTGATCTTCCCGGCGGCGACACCTTCAGCGAGTCGTTTTTCGATTGCGTCTAGATTGGGTGATTTACTTGCGGGAGATTCGGTGTTGCTATTTGATAGCGACAATCTGATCTCAGAAATCTTCTTTTTAGCCTCTGCTTCAGTGATGGATCCGTTGCGTAGAGCTTCTCTGACCTTCGCAGTTGCAGCCTCAGCAGCATTGTACTTTTGCTGTTGTGCTTTATTGCCACTGAATTGTTTCAATCCAGCTAGCTTCTGTTTTGCTTGCTCTTCTGTGATCTTTCCAACCTCGACTCCTGCACGAATCTCTTTTACTGCTGTCTCGTATCTGTTACTTGCGATCTTTTGAGGGGCTTTACTGTTATTCGAAGCAGGCTTCTTGAGTGCGGCGATTTTTTTAAGACCTTCTTCTTTTGTGATAGAGCCAGATTCAATGGCTTTTTTAATTTCTAGAGCTTGTTGTTGCAGGCCGGATAGCTTTTTAGATTCCTTTGATGCAGTAGATTTGCGCAATGCCTGCATCATGATTTCCACCTGTTGGCCGGTGACTTCACCAGCATCCATTGCAGCCTTGAGCCTCTTTAGAAGGGAATCGTAATCCTGAGCACTCGTATTTGAGGTCGCAACAAATAGCGAAAGGACAGTTATCAGCATGCATGACAAAAACTGACTTAATTGTTGCTTAATACACATCATTTGTGATCCTGATTTGCTGTAATGGTTTGCTGTACAGATTGAGAGCAGATGTAGCGAGATGGACGGTTCGAGTTTAGTGATGGACGTAGTGAATCGCTGCAAGCCCTCACCTGTCACATAAGTATGTGGTTATGATAACACGACCTAAGAATAAGGTCATGAGATTTGCGTCAGACTACTCGTGACGCAGTGCTTCGATCGGATCCATGAAGGCCGCGCGGCGAGCAGGATAGACACCGAATGTAATGCCGGCAAACAGGGAGATGCCAAGTGCTAACAAGACCGACCAAAGCGCTACACGGGGCTCGAGTGTTAGCGCCTCCGGAGGAAGCAGTGTCGGGTCCAACCAGACGATTGCTTGCCGAATCACTCTAAAAATGGGCGCTACGAATATGCCGAATACGACCCCTAATACACCTCCACTGGATGTCAACAAAACGGCTTCTGTAAGAAACTGCTGAGTGATATGGTGTCGCTGTGCTCCTAATGCGCGCCGAATACCAATTTCACGGGTGCGTTCGGTAACCGTCGAGAGCATGATATTCATGATGCCAATGCCACCGACTAGCAATGAAATTCCCGCAATCACGACCAGCAGCACGTTAAACATGGTCCGCATTTTTTCGGCTTGCTTGAGCAATTCCTTGGGAACGACCACCGCATAGTCTTCGGTGTCGTGGAATTTTCTTAGCAACGTCTTAACGATGGCGGCCACTTCATCGACATGGTCGATATGTTCCACGCCAATCGTGATTTGGCTAAGCTCGACTCGCTCGCCTTGCCATGAACTACCAATCCGCTTAAGGACGCGGTCGCCGATACGCATTTGCAACGTCTTCAATGGTATGTATGCATCTGTGTTGTAATCTCTGGCTTCCAGACTACCGCCGATGGCAGCAGATTCAGTGCGCGACTTGGTTTGCCCGATCACTGAATACAGTTCACTGCCGACCCAAACCGTCTTGCCAACAGGATTTTCATATGGAAACAATGTCATGGCTGTTTCATGAGCAAGTACGATTACTTTGTTTCCTCTGTCGCGAGGATGTAGCCACCGGCCTCGAGCCATGTCCAAATGATTAAGTTCCAGATACTGTTCCATGCAGCCGACTAACTTGGAATCAATGGTGCGATCTTCCACGCGTAACTCATACAGAAATTCCCTCATCGGCACAGCGTCTTTAATGGCCGGTATTGTTTCTGTGATGCGATCGTAGTCAGCTCTTAGTAACCCATAGCTGGTAACGTTGATTCGGGCATTTTGTGGCTGGTTTGTATTGGTAGGTTTTTTAGTTCGGACGATTACGTTTCGCGCACCAAGTTCCTTGATTTGTTCCTGTGCCTGGTGACTTACCCCTTCGCCGATGGCAACGAGCCAGATAACAGTCGTTGTCCCAATGAAGATACCCAGACCAGCCAATCCGGCACGCATTTTATGCAACAGAAGGCTCTTTACGCCGAGTTGAATCGTTCTGACTAAAAAGTTGTTCAAAACAGTGTGCTAATGATAGAGGTATATGTGAGGTCGCACGATTAAGGTGGGAATGCGACTAACTCGCAACGGTGGTGAGTTTATTTGACGGCAATGTCAGATACGGTCTCGGCCTTGTCTCTTTCGTCTTCGGACTCGTCCAGAGTTTTCATGGCGTCATCCTGAGCTTCCTGAATATAAGCCAGAGGATTTAACACGACTTGATCCCCGGGATTCAATCCACCGGTCACGACGATGTGCACATCGTTACTTTCACCAAGTGTTAATTGTGTTTTGGTCGGCACCGCCATCGGGTCATTTTTATCCTGGACCCAACATGCGAATCCATCAAGCGTCTCAATGACAGCAGCAACAGGAACGGCCAGAACATCAACATGCTCGGCCATGATGATTTCCACTTGCGCACTCATTCCAGGTTTAAGTCCGGCTTGCTGTGGCAACTCGATAATGACATCGTATTGGACTTCATCACCGGCCCACGGTCCCAACGGACTAGCAATATCGGCAACCGTTGTTACTTCCGCTTCGATCTTGCGATCCGGTAAAGTTACGATTGCTTTTTGTCCAACTTTTACATTTTCGATAATCGCTTCATGGATACCAACCTTCACCTGCATCTTCGTAAGGTCAGGCATGATGAGCAAAAGTTGTTCTTTGTATACGGTTCCGCCCTCGGTGATATCAGGGGCATTTTTCCATGCCGCAGCTCTGGGATGAATTACTAGACCAGCTTTTGGAGCAAGCACTTCACAGTATCCGAGCTCTTCAACGGCACGATCTCGTCGGGAAGCATCCGCCATTGCACGTTCGTCATTAGCCTCAAACTGTGCGACGGCGACATTGTAATTTCCCTGAAGATCTTCGAGCCACGTTTTTCTGGTGGAATTCTCCAGTACACTGATGGCCGTCTCTTTAACATCTGTTTCAAGTTCAAGCCGCATCACTCCAGTTTGCGCATCGTCAACCTGCTGTTCGCTCACGTAACCCCGTTTAAACATGTTGGTAGTGAACGTAAGGCTATCCTGAGAGGACTTGAGATTCGTTTTCATCTGAATCAATTCTTTTTGCTGTCTCTTTAATTCAGCAACGTAATCCCCTTCTTTATAGGAGTCGATTCTCAGGCGTGCACTTTTCATGGTTGCACGCCAATGTTCGGCACCGGATCGTGACCAATGGGCGTACTTTGATCGCTCTGCTATTTGCTCTTCTATAAATAAAGTATCAAGCGTAAGTAGCAATTCATCTTTTTCAACATGAGTGCCACTTTCGACGACCCATGTGATTGTGTTTTGACCGCGAACCTTGCAGATGAGCTCAGTGTTTTCGGAGCTTTCCAGAGCCCCGTTTTCGGTCGCAGTAACAACAAGATTCGTTCGTGATACTGGAAACGTCATCTTTGCGAGAATGGATGCTTGTGGCCCTTTATCCGGCATTGAGAGCATTGAAACAGAAATGCCGCCACCGACTAGCAACAGGATCAATAGCGCAATGAACCAGCGTTTTCCAGTTCCGGTCTTTTCGTTCTGTATATCATTCGACATTGTTAATGCCTGTGTCGGAGTAATCCGGCTTATCTGTTGAGCTATTGGATGCACTTGCAGTGGCGGTTGAAGGCTGCTCCTGCCTGGCATCTTCAACGTCTGCCAGTGGATTTAATAAGACCTCTTCGCCTTCCTGCACACCTTGTTGAACGATAACAAAAATGTCGTTGCTTTCACCAACAATGACTGCGCGTTTCTCTGGGCCTTTTGACGTTTGTACCCAACAGAATTGCTTGTCTTCGATTTCCACAACGCTGGAAACAGGGACGGTAAGTTTATCCTCGTATTCCGACAAGACGATCTCGACTTCAGCACTCATGCCTGGCTTGAGGCCGACTTCACTGGGCAGCTTAATGATCGTGTCGTATTTGACGATATCACCGGACCAGGCACCGAGCGGTCTGGCGATGGTGGCAACTTCAGAGACCGATGATTCAAGGGTTAAATCGGGTAATCGAATAATGGCTTTCTGCCCCGGTTTGATATTATCAACAATGTCCTCGTGTACCCCTACGGTGACCTGCATCTCATTGAGGTCCGGCATGATCAAGAGTATTTGATCCCGGACAACAGATACGCCTTCCGCGACGTCCGGCGTGTTTTTCCATGCAGCGATTGTCGGCAGTATGACCAAGCCGGATTTGGGAGCCGCGACGACACAGTTTCCAAGATCGATTAGTGCCCGTTCAAGACGCTTACTATCCATCGAGAGACCAGCATGGTCTGCTTCGATCTTTGATTCATGGGCGGTAATGCGTCCTTTTCGTTCCTCAAGTTGCATTGCTTTGCGATATTTGTTCATCACATAAAGTTGAGTTTCTGAGACTTCAAGGTCCAGTTTGCTTTGTTCTACGGTGAGCAGGTTTCCTTCGAGTGCGAGGTCTGTAATGACTCCCTGACGAAAGAGTTTGCGGGCGTTTTCATACTGCTTATTTGCAGAGATCAGATTTGCCTGAGCTACTTCCAAGTTCGCGGTCAGGCGTTGAGATTGCTCTTTGTATTCACCTTCAAGGTATGCATCGACGGATATTCTCGCCTTATTAAGATCGGCTTGTGTTTCGGCAAGCGTTGCCGTTGCTTCGTGAACATTTGTGCGTTGAAGGCTGACGTTCTCCTCAATGACTTTCGTATCGATGCGTACTAGCTCATCACCTTCCTTGACGACACTGCCGGATGGAACGACCCACGTCACCGTATTGCGGCCACGAACCTGACATTTAATTTCGGTATTGTCAGAACTTGCTAGCGCACCCTGTTCCGTGACGCTTACAAAAAAAGGCCCGGACGTTACCGTGTGCGTGAGAATCCCTGTGGCTTCATTTTCTGTTTCAGTATTTAGCATCAATACTGCTGAGGTGCCAATTACGCCAACGATCAAAGCGCCAATTACGAATTGAATCAGGCCTCTACGAGAATAACTCTCGTTTAGGGTATTTGTGTTGGCTTGTGCAGTTGCGATTGCCATTGCTTTGAAAACAGTAGTGGGATGGCTTAGTTACACTTTAATGTAGCGAATCCAGCGGAATATCGTCTACGCCATGAGCCCTAGTGCCTGGGTCTCGGATGTCGAGGATTCGAAAACCGCTGCATCCTTATATACATATATATGTCGTACAAAACGGCGGGAAGCCAGTTGTTTTTCTATTAAAACGCCACGGAAAGTCAGATTCGTGTTCGATCAACAACCGAGTGAATGATTCGTGGGGATCCATAGCCTCCATACGAATATTCCGCAGTCCGACACCGGAATTGGACATTATTTTCGCCGGAATGCCTAAAAGCTGATCGCCGTATTTTCAGTGATTAACCAGCGTCTGATTCAACGCGTCGCAGGTGCTGCAGGGATATCATCGCTTGGTTTTGCAGCTGTTCTATTGGGCGTTTTGACTTCGCCGTCGTCTTCTTTTCCATCCTGATTGGCAGCGTTGGCGATGCGTGCTGACTCTCGCGCTTCTTCGGCGAGCGTCGTGGCAGATTCTGACATGACTTCCAGTCGTGAACGTAGATTGTCATCCCACGCATCGTCTTCATCCTTAATGCGATCCAATGCAGCCTGGGCATCAGCTTCTGTGGTGTCCACTGGAAGTGGGTCAGCAATCCACTTTCCGCCTTCGTTAAGCTGCATGACGCCCATTTCCCGTGCCAGCAGCATTTTGGCCGCATAGAAGTTTAACCATGCTGAAAGGAATTGGTTTTGTGAACTTTGCATTAGGCGATATGCATCGAGGAGGTTTCGTGATGTATTGGGCCCTAACTGTGCGCCAGGCTGACCGGGCTGTCGTGGCGCGACCGGTCTGTAAATCTCACTTCGTGTCATATCCAGCTGACGAATAGCGATTGCCACGGATCGGCGGTAATTCTCCAGCGTCCGTTGAAGAAGCTGTACGTGAGTTGTTAGTCCTCGTAGTCCTTTATAGATACGGTCCTGAGACTGGATGAGATTCCGCCGATTTTGTTGGTAACTGATCATGGCTTCCCGATAGGCATTCCGCTCCTCGAGACGTGTAATGGGAGCATCAAATTCAGCACCGAGTCGCACACTGCCAGTCGAAGCTTGAAAGTCCACCGGGTTGTTTTTCGCAGTCTTAATGTCACCGCTTGCTGTGATATTTAGAACCGACTGAAGGGCATCGCGACGGAATTGAATCATTCGCCAGCTATCAACCAAGGCAGCCTTTGCATTCATTACATCAAGTCGATTGTCGAGTGCGGTCCGATAAGCAAAGTCGGCAGCCAATTCAATTTCTTCGATTACCACTGCTTCAGCACGAGCACGAGCACGAACCAAGAGTGATCGTTGTGCGAATTGCAGAGTATCGTTTAGCCAAACAACTAACTCACGTACACCAGCATCCGAGTCGAGTTCTGGTAATTTCTCAATAGAGGCATCCAGACTTGCAGAGGATTCAGTGAATTGAGCCTGAAGTTCAGAGACTGTGAAACTCAATTGTTCCCTTTCAACTTTAAACTCCGCAATTTCCTTTTCTGTCATTCGCTGTTCGCGTGTTGGAACCGCCGCGTCCAATCCTTCCAAATCCACTGCGGTGAATTCCAGTTGTTCACGCATAACCGGTAGCAGTTGTTGGAATTTCTTTGCATATAACGCAAGTGTTTCAATATCGACGTCTTCAGGAAGCAGTCCAATTTCATCCCGCATATCAAAGATTGCATCCTGAAACTGCAAGGCGTCACGGGGGAGGAATTGAATGGGGTCTATGAAACTGTTGTCTATTTCAAGTTCGAGATCCGGTGGTAAGCCGAGCGTGTTGATTTTGAAGTTGTCCAGTTGAATTTGATACTGTAATTCCATTTGCTGCAGCGAGGCTCGAGCGCCTTCCAATTCCTGTCGAACCTGGTCGACCTGAAATAGCCCGATCACACCGGCTTTATAACGCGCAACAAGTTCAGCAAGCGAACGTGTTTGATTTTGTAGATTGTCCTCGGCGTTTTGAATCTGTTGCTTCTGTCGCAATAGTCCGAGAAAACCACCAACGCTTGCCTGCCCATAATGGCCTGACAAAAACGTGCTCTTGCCTCCACGACTGGGCCCTTCGACCCCAAGATCTCCGATAATCACATTGGTATAAAAACCTTGACGGTATTGGCTATGCGCACGCACGTTTGCCAGTAATGATCGTTCGCGGTAGGTCAGTTGCTCAAGTGCCACGTCTTTTCCAGCACCACGAAGTAATGGCTGAACGAGAGAGAAGTTGATAAGTGATGATGCGAGGTTGGCATCGTCTTCGGTGAATTCGAACACAAATGAGTTGGCAAAGCCTGCAACTAACTGCCCGGCCGTTGCGAGTCTCTTTCTTGCCTGCAATGCAGGGTTTCCAGCGCCAGGTCGCCCGACAGTCATGCGATTCGTCTCACTACCTTCAAATGGAGGTGTATCGAATAATTGTCCGTTTGCTGGATTGACTCCAAACCCTGCCGGTATCAGGCGTCCGTTGTGGTTATACCTGAGGTCGTAACCTCCAAAGTATTGGGTTTCGAATCTGAATCGCTCGGTTGACACATCCAGAGCCGACAAGAATAGTGTCTCCATTTGCTGCTGATATGTCGGCGAGTGTATATAGGCGAGTTGCAATGCCGATTCCATATCGAGAATAACTTTGCCGTCCTCAGACGTATCGATGTATTCAGAAAGCAATTCCTGCCATTTCGGATTCTCGTTGTCGCTTCGATCACCGAAGTCGTGCCAATGTTCCCAGCCGGGAATGCCATTTACAGATGCCATCAATTGATGGGCAGACGGATCGTCTTCCGGCATCGGTGGCCTGTCGGGATCGTAGTTGTCGTGATATCGACTGCGGGAGTCTATTTCCACGCTGTAGTCGTCGGATTTCCATCGCTCATCGCTGTTCTTTTCTTCGATCGCGTCATATGCATCACTATCAGCCTGAATGCGATAGTTGACCGGTGTACAGCCACTGAATGCAGCTGCCATTATGATCGTGAGCGGGACGACTATAATGCACTTGATTGATGACATGTTTTTTGGGGGGGAGGTGTAATTCATGACTTGCGCACAAAAACACCTTCAAGACTTGGGGATGCTAATCATTGCGTAAATCGTCCGTGAAGCCAGTCACCTGTAACTGGATTTATAGAAATGCGGCGTATTTTATGAATTGCAGCTTGATTTGTTGAAAAATGAGTTATTCGGCGACATGGCGAATAAAGAGGCCGACGTTTTCGTGCAATAATGGGATTATGAGATTCAAAACAGGACACCGTGGACGTATCAACACCGCCTTCACAGTGATTCCGTTGTTTTGCTTGCACCTAATTAGCATTGGGGCAGTAAGGAGCCAGACCGAGGCGGTCGAACTGCCGGTAGATACCACTCAGTTAGCTGAACCAGTGGGTAGAGTGGTGTCATTTGCCGATGATGTCTTTCCAATACTGAAACAAAAGTGCTTGGATTGTCATGAAGGTGCTAACCCGGAATCTGGGGTACATCTGGATCACTATGCCAAGATGGTTGGCCAATCAGATGGCATCCCGCTCGTTATTCCCGGAAAGAGCGAGCAAAGTCGATTGATACATGTTGTCTCTGGGTTGGATATTGAACGTCAAATGCCACCAGTGGATACTGGCGAGCCGTTAAGTGATGAAGAAATTGGGGTACTCAGAGCCTGGATTGACCAAGGGGTTAAATGGGATGAGAGAGTAGCGCCTAATCCCAATGTGGTCGCGGCAAAAGGTCACTGGGCGTTTCAGCCGGTACGTCGTCCGCGTGTTCCCGTTGCAAAGTTCTTTGTCTGGGATTCAACACGCAATCGTCGGCAAAAGATCAACACTGATAATCCAATCGATGCTTTCATTTCTCAAAAGCATCGTACACATCAGTTGTTTGCACGACCTCAAGCCGAGCCAACAACTTTACTGCGTCGGCTGTACTTAGTATTGCATGGGATACCTCCTGACAATGATCAGCTAAAGTCCATTCTGGATGACGACCAGGACGCGGCATGGGATTCCGTAGTAGAGCAAGTACTCGCTTCACGACATTACGGTGAGCGGATTGGTCGGTTTTGGCTGGATTCTGCACGTTGGGCAGAATCGGAAGGCTATGCTCAAAATAATCCCCGACCAACGGCATGGCGTTACCGGGATTACGTGATTGATAGTTTTAATAACGACGTACCATACTCAGACTTCATACGTCAACAAATCGCAGGCGATGAATTGCAACCGTATAGCGATGTGAATTTGATCGCAACAGGTTTTTTAGCAGCTGCCAGAATTAGTGCAGACGATTTGCATTTCTATCGAGCTGAGAATGACATGTATACCGACATGGTCAGCGCGATTTCGCGAACCGTGCTCGGGCTGACAATTGGATGTGCGCGTTGCCACGACCATAAATTCGACCCAATTAGTCAGAGAGACTTTTATCGCCTTAAGGCGTTTTTTACCCGGGGTTTCCCCGGGAATGTCGTATTGAAGGACTCCATTAAACCGGCAGAAGTGGACCAGATTGCGAGAGACCTTTTGGAATTCGATCTGCAAGTGCGCAAGCGAGTGCTTTCTACAGGATATGAAGAGGAATCAAAGGTTGTTCGCGACTTGTTAAACACAAAAGAGTCTGAGCGTACTCTGGCACAGGAGCGAGAATATCGTCCTTATCGAACGAAAATGAATATTCAGATTGCCGGGTGTAACGCATTCAGAATTAATGAGGGTGAAAAGAATCGACTTGAGGAGCTGAGGACAAAGCTTGACGGTGTAATCAAAGATACTCCACAGACATGGGGATTCTATTCTCCGGTGACTAGCCCACACAGGCTCAGCACACTGCCAATGGCCGGCAACTTTCCGTTGCTGCACGATAAGTCGCGGCTTGCGGATCAGAAAGACTATTTGTTAGCGCGAGGTCAGATATTTGAAACGGTGGCGATGGTTACACCGGGCTGGCCGGAGGCATTCGGCTCCACGCCGGATATAAAGAAAACGGATCGCACTCGAAGCGTGCTGGCTGATTGGCTCGTTGCAGAAAGTAACCCACTCACGGCACGCGTATGGGTTAATCGGATCTGGCAACTGCATTTCGGAACAGGGTTAGTCGATACACCCGGAAATTTTGGGGTCAAGGGAAGTGCGCCAACACATCCGGAATTGCTTGATTGGCTGGCATCTGAATTGATAGCAAATGACTGGAGCACGAAGCATATCCATCGATTGATTGTTACGTCAGAGACTTGGAAGCAAAGGGCAGTCAATGTCACGGATGCAGATGGAAAGAATGACAGAGCATTGCTGACAGCGTGGCCTCGACGTCGAATGGAAGCAGAGGTTATCCGAGACTCCATGCTCCTTGTAACGAATGAAATGGACCGAGCCGTTGGGGGAGTGTCCGTGCCGATTAATCTGGAATCACAAAATACTCGTCGTGGCATTTACCTGTTTCAAACACGCGATGCGCCTCCTGAACTTCAATCGCTGTTTGACGGACCAACGGCTTCGGCTGAAGCATGTTTGGAGCGGCAAGTGTCAACCTCCGCACTACAGTCTCTGTACCTGCTAAATGATGAATTCGCCCAGCACCGGGCGATCGCATTGGCACAGCGGATTAGAGAGTCTGCCGGTGAAGATATGGTTATGCAAGTGCAAAATGGATTTGAATACGCTCTTGGCCGAGAGCCGGATGCCGAGGAACTTGCTTTAAGCTTGGACTTCCTGAAGGACTATTCTAGATCAATTGAATCCGTTGCGGATATCGAGGATGGCCTAGCTGAAGAGCCACCAGAAGAATCACTTGTGTTGTGGTTGCGTGCTGATGCGGAAGTGTTTTCTGACGATGACAACTTGGCGACACACGGCGGTTCGGTGAGTAAGTGGCTAGATCAAACGGACGGCGAAGATGACCATATAAATGAATTTGCACAAACGGACGAATTCAGACGGCCCACACTATTAAGTGGTCGGTTCAACGGAATGAGCGGATTGCCAGTTATTCGCTTTAGCGGAGGTGCTTTTGGCACGTCGGATCATCTTTTGGTGACACCTCACCACGAATCCCTAAATGCGAACAATGGATATGCGATTGCTACATCAGTGCGATTTAATGGAAAAGGGAATCGAAACGAACCGGTATTCGTAAAGGTGCGAAACGGTGGCAACGATATAGCCTGTATCAGCGTTATTCGCATGGCGAAGGATGGTCGCCTTGCAATTGGCCAAAATATTGATGGGCAATGGGGTGATCGGCTATTTACACCCGCTGCGGTTCCGGACGGAGTACCACTAGTGATTACGGCACGCTGGAGGGATAACAAACTGGATTTGCACGTCGTTAGTCGAGAGGGTGAATTAGCATCCGTCTCCACCGAATTAAAAGGTCAGATTGATTTTGGTGTAGGCGGGGAAGTGAGTGTCGGAGGCTACACAGCCGCGTTTTCTGACGACGGAGAGCGAATGAACGGTGATATCGGTGAGTTGTTGTATTTCAACAGCGGAATCGATGATTCGCAATTGCAACAGGCAGAGAGTTACCTTTCCGGTCGTTGGTTAAAAGAGGACGATGATAAACTCACGGCCCTCGAGTTGTTTAGCCAGTCGCTGCTGAACTTAAACGAGTTTATTTATATCGAATAAAACATCAAGTTGACTAACAGCCAGCCTGCTTGATACATCGACAGGCCAGGCATAATTAAGATTAAGACTGAGTCTGGCACTCAGGCAAGATTATAAATCCGTGAGAGACATGAATAAGCAGTACAAGCAATTCCCGTGCGGTCAGGTTGCAACGCGTTTTCACTCGCGACGTGAAATGTTACAGCGTAGTGCATTTGGATTCGGTTGGCTTGCAGCCTCTGGTCTGATCGAGCAAGAGCAACTTGGAGCGGCAAAACCAAGTCGGCAACCAGATACCGCAACAGCCAAAAGTGTTGTATTCCTGTTCATGGCTGGTGGCCCAAGCCATATCGATACGTATGATCCCAAGCCATTACTAACCCAGCTTGATGGTCAGGAGACACCAGAAAGTATCCGCAAGACGTTCAAAGCAACGGCAATGTTCGGCAATGGTACGCGACGTTTGATGGCAAGCCCCTTCAAGTTTCAGAATTATGGCGAATGCGGAATGCCCGGATCTGAATTAGTGCCGCATACTTCGATGCATATGGATGACTTGTGCATGATTAAGAGTATCCAACACGATACGGTGATTCATGTCCCTGGCGAATACATGATGACGACCGGTTCCATTGCCGGTGATCGTCCAAGTATGGGTGCCTGGGTGCATTATGGATTGGGAACTGAAAATCAGAATTTGCCAGGGTTTGTTGTCCTTGGGGGTGGACCTCGCCCAACCTATGCCCCCGGTTTTTTGCCATCGGAACATCAGGGTACTGCCATTAATGCAGAGGACGGAATTCCGAATCTGAACTTGCCAAAGGCCGTTACAACGGTGCAGCGTCAGGGCCAGTTAGGTCTGATCGACAAGCTAAACAAACGCCATCTTGAGAAGATTGGCGGAGATAGTGAAATGGAAGCACGTGTTCGAAGCTATGAGCTCGCGTTTCGGATGCAAATGGCAGCGCCTGCGGTATTTGATTTGTCCGATGAAACAGAAGCGACAGAGCGATTGTACGGAATGGACGATGAAAAGACTCGTGAAGTCGGTACGCGATGCCTCTTGACCAGGCGGTTGGTTGAGAACGGTGTGAGATTTATTCAGTTGCGCGTGGATGGTTGGGATTCGCATGATGACCTTGTCGATGGACATGGCAAGGCGTCAGGGAAATCTGATAAGCCTATCGCAGGATTGATTGCCGACCTGAAACAACGTGGACTGCTGGATTCGACCTTGTTGGTATGGGGCGGTGAATTCGGACGAACACCCGGAGTTGAGAAAAAGGGTGGCCGCGACCATTCACCGGGCGGGTTTACCATGTGGATGGCCGGCGGTGGTATCAAAGGCGGTCAGGCGATCGGCAGGACGGACGAAGTCGGTTACACAGCGGTTGAGGATATTCTCACACCTGCGGATATTCATGCAACCATCCTCCACGCACTAGGTGTGGATCAATACGAACTGTCGTTCAAGCATCGAGGGCGTAAAGAGATTGCTACGTTTAATGGCGGTGAGGTAATTGAAGAAGCCTTCACGTCGTGATCTATGACGTAAGGATATCGCGGACAATACTTCCATGTACGTCCGTCAGGCGATATTGGCGACCTTGATATTTGTATGTCAATTGCTCGTGTTCTATACCCAGCAAATGCAGGATTGTTGCGTTGAAGTCGTGTACATGTACGGGGGCTTCTGCAATGTTGTAGCCAAAGTCGTCCGTGCTGCCATGCACGTGTCCTCCCTTTACGCCGCCACCGGCAAGGAGTGACGTGAAGCAGTAGGGATGATGATCTCTCCCAGCATTTTCTCCGGGTGACTGCGAGTAAGCTGTGCGACCGAATTCGCCGCAGAGTACAACGAGCGTATCCTCCAGCAAACCAAGGCGTTTTAAGTCCGTCAGTAATCCTGAAACAGGTTGATCGATGCTAGAGGTCAGTTTGGGGAGAACCGACTTGAGCTTCGTGTGATGATCCCATCCCATGTGGAATAGTTGAATGAATCGTACATCGCGTTCCGCTAGCCGTCTCGCTAACAGGCAGTTTCTGGCAAACGTTCCGGGCTGAGTTACCTCCGGTCCATAGAGCGCCAGTGTTTCTTTCGTTTCATCTGCAATGTCGGCAAGCTCTGGAATGCTCTGCTGCATTCGAAAGGCGAGTTCATATTGTTCGATGCGATTTCGGATTTCAGGGTCGGCGACAATATCCAGCTGCAGCCTGTTTAGCTCTTTTAAGTCGTCGAGCATGTCGCGTCGTATATGCCGTTTAATACCCGGTGGGTCAGCGAGATAGAAAACGGGTGATCCTGTATTCCGGAGTTTCACGCCAGCATGTTTCGTTGGAAGAAAGCCCGATCCCCAGAGTCGGCTATATAGAGGCTGCGAGCCATTGCCGCCTTGCGAGGTGAGTGCCACGTATGTTGGCAGGTCTTTGTTGATTGCGCCGAGGCCATACGATACCCATGCACCGATGCTTGGGCGACCTGCGAGTTGAAATCCCGTTTGGAAAAAAGTGATCGCCGGGTCGTGATTGATGGCTTCGGTATGCATCGACCGAACTAAACAGAGGTCGTCCGCATGGCTCCCAATGTGTGGCAGTAACTCACTCAATTGCAATCCACTTTCGCCATATTGTTGAAACTTGTACGGCGAAGGCAGGATTGGTAGTGAATCCTGTTTCGATGTCATGGTAGTAATCCGCTGGCTCTTGCGGATACTGTCTGGGAGTTCCTTACCCGCATGAGCTTCTAATGCGGGCTTGGGATCAAAAAGATCGCAATGACTGGGGCCACCTGACTGAAAGAGATAGATTATCCGTTTCGCTCTTGGCGAGTCTTCCCGAGTTCGTGCTGGAAAGGCTGCACAATTCTCGTTAAGCAATGAGGCTAAGGCGGACATCCCAATGCCACTAGCTGTCGACGTGAGAAACGTACGCCGCGAGTTTAGCATCCGTGCGTCTTTACTGGTGAATTGACGTGCAGTCATCTGGATTCCTATCGATACAGTGCTTCGTCAAGATTCAGAATAATGCTGGCCACGGTACTCATGGCTGCTAATTCTGACTGATCTAGTTCCGGAGTTACGTGGGATTCACCGACTTCGAGAAAGCTACTCGTTTCGTCCGGAAATTCCTTGAAGAAGCTCAGTCGCCTGTGGTAACCGCGAACGAGGAGTTGTAATTCGGTCGCAGTAGCGTTGCGTTGGGTAACCAGTCGAAATGCCAGATTGATGCGAGCGTCCGTATTCGTTGAATTCGAAAGGACCCGTTCGGCCAGCTTTCTTGAAGCCTCGACGTATGTGATGTTGTTTTGAAGTGCCAGTGCCTGAAGTGGCGTGTTGGTTTGCGTTCTCTTGGTATTGCACACTTCTCGATTGGGTAAATCGAAGATCACCATTTCAGGTGGAGGAACTGTTTTTCGGATCGTGATGTAGAGGCTTCGGCGATAAAGATCATTTCCGTGATCCTGTTGATACGTACCGCGTTTTTCGACTTCTTCCCATAGCCCGGCGGGTTGATACGGGTTGATACTTGGCCCGCCAAGTTGATCATTAAGTAACCCCGATACAAATAAGGCTTGATCGCGTATTGCTTCAGCACTCAGTCGCACTCTTGGTCCTCGACTTAGTAATCTGTTTTCAGGATCGCGTTGCAGACTTAAGGTGTCGACACGATTGTCTTGCTGGTATGTCTCGCTCAGAACGATGGTCTTTATCAACTGCTTGATGTCCCATCCACTCTCTGTAAAACGCACCGCGAGCCAATCAAGTAGTTTTGGATGGCTTGGCCAATCGGATTGTATGCCAAGGTTTTCCGAAGTTTTAACGATTCCTGTACCGAACAGTTGTTCCCAGATTCGATTAGTGAATACTCGGGCCGTTAGCGGGTGTTCTCCGTTCACCAGCCAGCGTGCCATGGCCAGTCGGTTGATCGGTGCGTTTGTTGTTGTCCCAGGTAATACAGATGGTAGGCCGGGTCGCACCGCTTCTGATGGTGCATCGTACTGTCCACGTGTGAGTATGCGGGCGATTCTTGGTGTATCCATGTCTCGCATAATCATCACGTATGGATGCTCGATATCGAGAGCGGCAATCTTTTGCTTGCGATCGTCGTTGTCAGGCAACCGATTTTGAATTTCCTGAAGCCGCTGTTCGTACAACGACTGTTGGTACTTTACCCGTGGTTCAGCGGCGCCGCGGAGATTGTTAATGAATCCTTTTTCGTCCAGATTGTTAAATAAGGCAAAGAGTTGGTAGAACTCTCGTTGGCTAATAGGGTCGTACTTATGGTCGTGACACCTGCAACAACCAAGTGTCAGTCCCATCCATACCGCCCCCATTGTTTCCACGCGGTCGATGATATATTCAGTGCGCCACTCTTCGTCGATTGCACCATCTTCGGTTTGAATGCGGTTGTTTCTGTTAAACGCTGTGGCGAGGATTTGGCTTTCCGATGGATTCGGTAATAAGTCTCCGGCCAGTTGCTCGACGGTGAAGTCATTAAAAGGCATGTTTGTATTAAATGCCTCAATGACCCAATTGCGCCACGGCCACTGTGTGTTTTCCAAATCGTTGTC
The DNA here is from genome assembly GCA_045566075.1 of Pirellulaceae bacterium. GTDB lineage: Bacteria > Planctomycetota > Planctomycetia > Pirellulales > Pirellulaceae > UBA11883. The sequence goes on from JBJLEE010000001.1 coordinate 34,717, forward strand.
ATACCCGTGACTGTCTCCGTAATGCGCGCCGTCAAGCCACCAATTTGCCATCCGCTCTCCATAGCGAGGAGAATCGAGCAAGGCGTCTACGACATTTTCAAATGCATTGGCTGAATCGTCTTCGAGGAAGCGATCCACTTGATCCAGCGTTGGTGGTAAACCAGTAATGTCGATACTTGCTCGCCGAATCAGCTGCTCTTTGGTGGCGCGAGTTTGTGGCCTTAGGTGTTCCTGCTTTAATCTCGCGAAAACGAAGCTATCGATTTCATTGGTTCCCCATCGGCTTTTGGGCACCGCTGGACTGGTTGGTACAACAAATGCCCAGTGTTTTTCATATTGGGCTCCCTGTTCAATCCACGTTTTAATGATCTGACGTTCGGTATTGGTGAGTTGCTGATCATGTTCGGGCGGAGGCATTTTGACTTCGGGATCTTGTGCAAAGATACGTGCGATGACTTCACTCTGCTTGGGCTTTCCCGGACGAATGGCTACTATTTTATCGTGTACTGCAAAAGCGGATTGCGGCTGATCGAGTCTAAGGCCTGCCTGACGTGTGACCCTGTCAGCACCATGGCATGCAAAGCACTTTGCTGAGAGAATTGGCAATACATCGCGATTGTATTGCACATCCTTTGATTTGGCCGTGCTTGAAATGGCTGTTGAGATAGCCAGAGCGATCAGTATCCGTCGAAAAGTCATGCTGAGTATTTTAGACTGTTTTCAATAGGATTCGAATTAAGTACGCACAAAACCTCAGGAATTGATTTTCAATGCAAACGACAGCGTTTCATCACAGTCTTATATGTGTATTACTTCTAAATGTATGCAATGTATCTGCAGCGCCGCCTCAAATCACACAGGGGGCAAAGAATCTGCCTTTACCTGGTAAGTCCTTCAAGCTTGATGGGCATGATGCGTTTGTGATTTTGCCTTCTAACCTAAGACCGAAAACTCCATGGGTATGGTATGCACCGACGTTACCCGGTTTGCCATCCAAGGCAGAGGTGTGGATGTTCAAACAGTTTCTTGAAAATGGAATTGCAATCGCCGGAATTGATGTTGGAGAGTCCTACGGCAGTCCAAATGGTACAGCGTTATACAGTCAGTTCTATGATCACTTAGTAAGGGATCGTGACTTTGGTACCAAACCATGTTTGCTAGCCAGAAGTCGCGGTGGTTTGATGTTGTACAGTTGGGCGATTGATTATCCCAAGTCTGTGTCAGGCGTTGCGGGGATCTATCCAGTTTGCAGTATTGCAAGTTATCCGGGAGTTGCACGTGCGGCGAATGCCTTTGAATTAACATCAGCGGAATTGGAAACACGGCTGAGTGAATTCAATCCGGTAGATCGTTTGGAGCCACTCGCCCGTGCTAAAGTCCCAGTTATGCATATTCATGGTGATAGCGATAAGGTCGTGCCGCTTGATGCAAATTCAGAAATGCTGGCCACGCGTTATCGTGGGTTTGGTGGTCCAGTGAATATCGAGGTTATTGCAGGGCAGGGACACAACATGTGGGAAGGCTGGTTTACATCTCAGTCCCTTACCAACTTCATTATCTCAAGGGCGTTAGAATTATCTCCGCGACGGCAAAAGAAACTTCAAAATTCCAGATAGAATAAGAGTGTAAAGAAGAAGATTCGAAGGATGCCGGCGAATGTGTGCTGGCGGTAGGTAAAGTTATGAAGTCGATAGCGATAGCAACGCTTTTGGGTGCCTCGCTGCTCAATGCTGGTTTCGTCAACGATGTGTCAGCTCAGGAATCCGTCGCAGTTGTGATTGCAGATGACGCCATTGCAATTCTTAAAGCTCGATGTATCGATTGTCATAGCGGTGATGAGCCCGAAGGGGATGTGAGTTTTGATCGACTGAACGAATTGTCAAACGAGTCAAAGATTGCGCTGCTAAAGCGAGCACAAGATCAGGTCTTCTTTAAGCTGATGCCGCCGCTCGATGTCGAACAACCTACACCTGCGGAACGCAGCACCTTTCTGGATTCCGTGCAGACTGTTCTACGCAGTCACGATGCATTAGATCTGGACGAGAAGCTTCGATACCCTCAGTACGGAAACTATCTGGATCATGACAAATTGTTTTCCGGAGAATTATCGGATCCCGGATTTACACCGGCACGTCGTTGGCTCGTTAGCCCGCAGATATTTCACGAACGAGTCATCGATGTGTTTAACCTGGCTGAATTTATGCGTGATGGTTTTTCAAAACGCGGCCAGAGGTTTTATGGGATCACCAATCCCTTTTTGTTGCCGGAACACTCTGGTGTTCGATATTACGACTTTTCAACGCTCGACGGTGGTCACTTGCTCGTCATGCTCGACAATGCAAAGTGGATTGCACGCAAACAGATCAGAGAAGCACGCGTCAAAGCTGGAGAGGTAGGTGCAAGCGAATTCGATGACTCGCGAGATCGATGGACACCTCGTAACACGCTGCTAGAATTCGAAACGGTGATTCTCAAGGAAACAGCTCCAAGCGATGAGGAATTGATCAATGCGATTCAACAACAGTTTAAGCTGGTACTGCAGCGTCCGGCTGATAGACAGGAGCTCGAAGAATATCTGGCCTTAACCAGAAATGCTATTCAGTTGAGCGGGAATACGGATGGATTACGGCAGATGCTGGTGGCTGTCCTGCTCGAATCAGAATTCTTATATCGGTTGGAATTCGGTGCCGGTGAAGCGGACGAAATGGGTCGACGTATGCTCTCACCTCGCGAAGCGAGTTTCGCGATCTCATATGCACTCGGTGATCGTGGCCCTGATGCTGAATTAAGAGAAGCTGCTGCAAGTGGAAAGTTGGAGAGCCGGGAAGACTATCAACGGGAAGTTTTACGACTGCTCAATGATGATAACTACTACCGTGGGCAGATTGACTCATCGTTAAATGGGAAACACTATCGGTCCAATGAAACGTCACATCCGCGGATGGTACGCTTCTTTAGAGAGTTTTTTGGTTACGCTGGCTGTCTTAAAGTGTTTAAGGACTTCCCGAGAAGTAATGGCTACTACAGAAATCCCGGTCGAGGTAGTCAGGCTACACCCGGATGGCTGACCTTGGAAGCCGATCGGTTCGTCACCCTTCATGTGGAAAATGACGAGAATGTATTTGAAAAACTGCTTACGTCCGACGAGTTTTTCGTCTATCACGACAAAGAAAATGAGGCTGGCCGGAAGGTTATCGAAGAGTGGAGAGAAGTTTATCTGCGACTAAAAGACACCGACTGGATCAATAACCCGGAACAGGTGCTTGCAGAGAATATCGACTTCATTAAAGAACGAAAGTCGATGAAAACTAAGGATACATCACGCCCCGGCGAGCTCGTGAACTACATGCATTACTTCGATGAGTCATTTGGAAAAGGACGCACGCCGTTCACTACGATTCCATGGGCTCACGGGTACACATTTCATCATGCGCCTTTTTATAGTTTGCCGCCGACACCAAGTATCGGCCGTTATGGCAGCTGGAAGTCAACGAAATATCAAGCTAATGTCGTTGAACGGGAGTTCTGGGATTATCCGGTTGAGCAGCCATTCAAGATTCCAAACCGTATGGGAATCCTGACCCATCCAGCATGGCTGATCGCACATTCATCGAATTTCCATACGGATCCCATTCGACGCGGAAAATGGATTCGTGAAAAACTGCTGGCCGGGCTTGTTCCGGACATTCCAATTACGGTGGACGCGCAGGTGCCAGAGGATCCCCACAAGACTCTGCGCCAGCGTGTTGATTCCGTGACAAATGCAGATGCATGCTGGAAATGTCACAGTCGTATGAATCCACTGGGAATGGCGTTTGAAATATATGATGACTTTGGTCGATTTCGAAGCCGGGAACTGCTTGAAAATGAAGAGCACCTGATCAAACGTGGAGACGGAAAGTCTACCTTCGACGTGTATGACACGTTACCCGTTTTGACGACGGGTGAATTATCCGGCACAGGCTCAGCTGAGCTTGATGGTCCAGTTGATGGGCCACTGGATATGATTGAGAGGTTGGCGAAATCAGAGAGAGTAAGGCAGTCGATTGTCAGGCATGCATTTCGCTTTTTTATGGGGCGAAACGAGATGCTATCTGACTCACAAACACTTATTGACGCAGATCAGGCGTACGTTGAAAGCAATGGTAGCTTTAAAGCAGTAATTGTTTCGCTGTTAACATCCGATTCATTTATGTATAGAAAATAGGCATAGACTTACATCACGTCGTCGGCCACATAGGACGGAAAATGAACTCAAGACGAGACTTTTTTAAAAGCGGGCTATTTAGTGTTGGAGCAATGGCATATCTGAATAGTGCATATGCTTTAGCTAAGCCAGCTAAGACGCCGATGCGGTTCATCTTTATGCATCGGGGAAATGGCCTGTGGCCGCGTGTGATGGTGCCGCCAACCTTTGACGATGCTCTAAAGGAAAAAGAACGGCGCAAGGAAGCCTACGAAGTAGATTTGGATGGGCACACTTTGCCAGAGTGGATGAGTCCTATTGCTGGTCATGTGGATAATTTAACAATTCTTCAAGGGCTTTCCGGGAAGATGTGCACGGTCGGCCACCATTCATGGTGTTCCTCCCTTGGTGTATTTAAGGCCAATGAGCGGGTGAGTTCTATTAAGTGGGCCACAGTCGATTTCGAGTTGGCTAGACTTTTTCCCTCTCCGGTAGAACATGTGGAGCTGGCATGTTTTCCACTGGGTGGTGGAAACGCACGTGGGTCTCTCGATGGAATTGCTACGGGGTTTTCAGCTCGTGGCCCTCAGCAGCCGAACTATGCATATGGTTCGCCGCGAGTCGCACTCGAGGAATTATTTAAATCGGTGTCCACGGACAAGACCGCTCGCACACAATATGAACTTGATCGTCGCTTGTTAGAGTTTGTGTCGGGTAACGAAGATAAATTGGCAACAGACCTTTATGGTCTGGAACGATCAAAGGTCACGAATTATAGAGACTCGATAGAAACTATCAGAAAGCGCAATCGCAAGATCGATGCGATGGCTGATGTCATAAGAGAGCATGTTCCGGAACTTGATCCGAAGTATTTGGATACCGAGGTCAATACGTTTGACCGGCAACGTGGCCATGCAGAAGTGTTACTTGGTTCACTCATTTCCGGATTAACCAATGTCGTTGCCTTTACTGTGGACGAACTCGGTCATAGCTATACGGGGATTCCGGGAATTGAGGGCACGAAGGTAAATATGCACGACGTGGGGCACGGTAAGACGATCGGTGGGTTAGCTGCTGAGAATATTCGGTCCGTGTGTCGGCAACACCATATGACTCTTGTAGACCAGATTGTCACTCGGCTAAAGAGCGTACCTGAGGGCGACGGCACCATGTTTGATAACACGATGTTGTTTTATTTCCCCGATGGTGGTGAGACACATCATTCCCACGGATTGGAATTCCCATTTGTGGTATTAGCCGGTGACAATGCAAAGCTTGATATCGGTCGCCGGTATATTCGTTTACCGAACTATGGTGATGTTGGGCATAAGACGCTTGGCAATTGGTATACCACAATCCTGAATGCTTACGGGAAATCAATTGATCACTTTGGCGCACTGGACGTGGGATTAAAGGGGATTGACCAAACGGGCCCCATCGAACAGCTGCTGCTTGGTTAGATGTATCGTGACTTGGGGGAGATACCGAGTCACACTGTTACTCTTATTCATGCCATGCCTTCGTCTGTTGGTGTTGGGTTTTCAGCCTTAAATAAATTCTGAAAAACTACGAAGCCTACGGGCGGTTTGCCCAACACTTCCTTGGTCATGCCCCGTCCAACGTAGCGGACCGTCATTACGTCAGGCCAAGCCAGGCGGCTCTTTATCTCAAAGATGCCATCAAGGCGATCAATTTCGGGGATACGAAAGACTTGACCATTAGCGATGTTAAATTCGCCGCCGCTGGGGTCAATACCACGGTTGATGGCGTGACCAATACAGCCAGCGGAGATGTTCACAGTGGGGAGTTTGGCCAGAAACTTCCCCAGATACAGCTGTTTACGGAGATGCCAAAGAAGGCTTTGAAATAACGACCATCCTCACCGATGACGGCTGAGCATTTTCTGGCAAACTGATTGATTATCGCCAGGTGTGACTCCTGACAATAAGTAGCTTCTCGGTGCGTAAACCGTTATTCTAGCGTCTGACTTGGATCCATTGTTGGTCGTGACGTCGTTTTGCCGGCAGCAGATGGCCATTGCAACTTATTCATACCAGGGTGCCATGCGGTTATATCAACGATTCCTTTTGATGTGCGTTCTTACGGGCTTGCTTGTCGGGTCACCGTTGGGAGCAACGCCGCCGTTTGGGCATCCGGATCAGCCTTACGATCGCTTGCCCGGCACCCTAGAAACCTCGCATGTTCCCTGGGCACGTCCGCTCAGTGGTGGCAAGCTGGATGTCCTCTTTATTTGCCCTTACAACAATTCACGGGAGGTGGTGGAGCTGGCGCAGCGGTTGGACGTGAATGCGACCGTCATCATGAGTGCCGGGCATACCGGTTGGTCCGAGGGTTTTGTTGAGGGCACTAACGCGACGCCACTGCAGGGCGTTGAAGCCAAGAGCGTGCTGGAGAAGTTGTCTCGCGAACGGCTTGCCCTGGAAAACCATTATGATGCAATTGTCATCGGTAAGCTTTCCTGGCAGGTAATTCCTGCCGAGGTGCGTGATGCGATCCTGGCTCACGTGGAAAGGGGGGCCGGACTCGTTTACCTGTCTCCCAATCGTCTGAAACCTGGTTGGAATCGTCGGGAAGCTCCGGATGACAAGGATGCCGCTTTTAGCTGCTTGTTTGAAGTCGCCGCGGATCGCCGGACGCAGGAACGAATCCTGGCTGCTCTGCCGATCGATATCATGCCGTTGCATTCGCTTAAGGATGTGCAGGCGTACCGTCCTTTACCAGCGCCGCGTCACCAATGGCAGCAGGCGGGACTCTGGCTTTCTGCAAATGTGCATGGCAAGGGGCGAATCCTCGGGATTGATTACCTGGACGAGATGATCGCAACGCGGATGGCTTCCTCGTTGACACCCGCTTACCAGCATCCACGCGGGGACCATGACGAGGTGATCTATGACCTGGCGCATGCGCTGTTGGCCCGCGGAATTCTTTGGGCCGCCGATCGACTTGCGATCAATCCCCTGGAGATTTCAATCGAGGCACCAGCAACAGAGTTGAAGGAGATGGCTGTTGCTGGGTCGGAGCGGTTTCAGTGGCACCAGGCGACACCGGAAATGGTGATCGAGCGAGTCGACCTTCCAGAATCTCAGGTCATTGTGAAAATGCCAGGCGATCCCAGGATCGATCGTATGGTGCTGGTGTTGCGAGAACGTACGGGCCATCTGCGAGATCATGTAGCCACAGAATATCCACAGCCCGAGATGACTCCCAGTCGGGTGACTGTGCGACAGGATCGCAAAATCGCACCACAAGGGAGTGCACGTATGACACTCCCCATGCTGTCTCGTGGCACGTACCTGTTGAACGTCCAGGCTTTGGATAAAAAGGGGGCGGTTGTCGACTTTGCCTGTCGTAGTTTCCGTGTGGAGAGTGTCAATCATGTCACTAGGATGGAAACCGATTCGGGACATTATCAGGCTGGAGGCAAGATCCAGGGAACGATCGAAGTGGCGGAAGCTTTGCAGGCTGACCATGCCGTGGAGGTTGCGGTATACGACATGTGGGGGCGGCGGGTGTACACGGGATCCACAAAAGTGTCCGGTGAGAGAGCCTACAAGTTCACCGTGCCGGTAAACAATCCATTGTCTGAGTTATGGGATGTCCAGGCTTCGATTGTGGGGCCGCATGGGGTCGTCGATCATGGCACGTTGCCAGTACCAATACTGAACAATACGTTCGACGAATACATGTTTATGTTGATCTTTTGTCCCACGCCGGGCCAGTCGAACTGGAAGGGGGCTCTGCATGCCCGACAGTTGCGCAGTTATGGCATCAATGCTACTTACACGTACCTGATTTACAGTGACCATGGCCAGTATTTTCACAATGCCCGCGAGCACCTCAGAAGTGTTACGTATGCCGAACATTCAGGGGAATACCTGAGCCCGGCGGATAACCAGAGAGATTTTACGGTAGAGAATCATAGTCGCGATCTAGCTGAAATCAGTCGCATGTTGCGACATGTGGCGGAGACGGGGGAGAAGCTGGATTCCAAGGAGTTTCCCTATCGCATGGGCTATTTCAGCGCGGACTGGCTCAATAATCGGATTGACCAGTACCGGCTGGCGGGACGTTTTGGTTCTCCGTTTTACACGCTAACCGGTGAGAACTACCTGCTAGGTGAATTCCAGGGAAGAGAAAGCAGCGGCTTTGGAAAAACAACCACGTTGCGTTTTCAGCACTGGTGCCGAGAGCAATACCAGGAAGACCTGGCAGCGCTCAACCGTGAATGGGGAAGTGAACTGAAACGCTGGGAAGACGTGCGGGGCATTATGCTCGAGGCGGCCGTAGAAGAGGATCAATTGCCTCGGTGGGTGGACTTTCGCTATTTCATGCGGTCGCGTGTGTGGAGCCAGTTCTTTATTGACTGGACAGACATGATGAGGCGCGTGATCCCCAACGCTCGTACCGGTCGAGTGGGGCATGATCATCATGACTTCACACGCTATCGCAATCACATGGCTTCCTCGAAACTGTACATTGGCCAGGAGAAGTTTGCGGAGTGGCGGCATGCCCTGACGGTGGAGTTGCCGACCTCGTTTGGAAACGACAAGGGATTCCTGTTGGCACCGCAGTCCATGATTCGCTGGACCCATGATTTGGAAAGTGCCACGAATCGTCGCCGCTGGCCGTGGATGGTGCTGATGATGGGACTCGATGGGTTCGATTGGGAACGTGGGTTAGGGTCGCCTACGTTGGGTGGAGAACATGCCTTTACTCCGGATTACTCGGAATCCTTACCGTACTTTCGGGATATCTCTGATGAGGTACTGACGATCCAACGCGGGATCGGCAAGTTGACAATGGCAGCCAAGCCGGAGCGTTCGCGGGTGGCAATTCTGTGGGCGCCCTATAACCACTACATCTCGCGATGCCTGCCGTTCGAGGAAAACGGTTTTTCAGGCACATGGATGTCCAATGTTAGTGTGATCGGGGGAGCGGTTAGTGACTCCCTGTCCCTGCTGCAATCACTCCAGTTGCGACCGACCATGGTGGCGCCCGAAGATGTGATTCATGGTGATCTGGAGCGACGTGGATTCAAGGTACTGGTGCTACCCTACAACAAGGGGATGTCAGCTGCGGAGGCAGCGGCGATCCGTCGCTTTGTGGCAGCGGGTGGCCTGGTGATTGCGGACAATGATCCGGCAACCTACAGTCAGCATGGTCGGAAGTTAAAGGAACCTGCTTTGGCTGATCTTTTTCCTGTGACGGACCGAATGCATACGCAGGCTCACGGCAAGGGACAGGCAATCTATCTGCCGAACATGATCAACGGCTATACATCGCGGCTCGAGAAGGATGATTATACGGGCGCCGAAGTGGTACAGGCTTTGCTCGCCAGGTATGCCGACGAACGGCCGGCATACCAGTTGCTCGGCCCGGGAGGGCAGCCGCGGTATGATACCCTGACGCGATCATTTCGCCATGGCAAAACGACCCTGCTAGGTTTGCTGCGGGCACAAACTCCGGCGGCGGAGAAGCCGGTGGCAGCGGTTCTGAAACTGAACGAGAAACAGCATGCCTGGGATCTGCGGCAGGCGAAATACCTGGGGTACATCGATGCCATTCCGGTGTCGTTGGATCAGGAAGCGAAATTCTTGGCACTGCTGCCAGAGAAACCCGTTTCGATCGATCTGGCGGCGCGTGATCCAAAAGCTGGGGGAACGGGATTGGCGATTACTGCTGGAAGCCGGTTGGAACTGACGGGCCGGGTCGGTTTTTCCGGGGAGACTCCTGGAACCGACATTGGCCAAGCGGTTCATTGCCGGGTATTTGGTCCAGGTGGTAAGGAGTTGGAGTGGTTTCGGCAAAATATTGTCTTCCAGGGTGCTACGTTTCCCCTGGTGCTGCCGCTGAGTCAATCAGCAGAGGTGGGTTCATACCGCGTGGTCGTAGAACATGCGTTGAGTGGAACGGTCGGTGAAACCGTATTTCAGATTCGAAAGCCTTGAGGTGAAAGTCATGTTAACAACCAGTTTTATCTCCTGTGTTATTGGCCTGGCGGTCGTGGGTGCCGAAGGCGAAACGTTGGTAGTGCATGATGACTACGAGCAGTGGGAATGGCGTCCAATCGAATTTAATCAGCGACGTGACGGGCGTAAACGAATGAAGGAGGGACGGCCCTTGTCCTTTGAATACCGAGGACCCCTGTTTCGCGTTGCCAAGGGTTTTGTGCTGCCAACAGGTCGCATGCTTGAAGGAACAGAAGCTTTTAAAGGTCGCTCGACCCGATTGGAGGATATCGAGGTAGGCCTGCACGGACGATATTCCTCGTTGATTCGGCCAGGGATCAAATATCGATACGAGGTGGCTTTGAAAGGGAAAGGTGCTTTTCATTTTCGCGCTTGGGTCGGGGCGAAAAATCCAAGCACAGGCGAGTTTCGCTGGTTGGGTTTTCCTAACTTGATCAAGATCGAGGTAACGGATGAATGGCAGGTTTACCGGGGAACGTTTCAGACGCCCGGTTTAAAAGCGCCCGGATTTCAACTGCCGGAAAAGGTATCGGCCGCGATTGTCGTGGAGCCTGGAGCGCGCATCGATGTCGATGAGTTCCGAGTCTGGGAAATCAAGCCGGCCAAGTAAGGCAAGGTGAAGATCGTCTCTGCGTTGCTATACCCGGCCGATCGCTTGGCGTTACTTGGAAAGACTGGAGATCGGTGTCAAATCCAGTTTGCGGAACTCAACCTCGGAGCCCTCTGCCTTCCCGTAAATAACTATCGGTTGTACAAGAAGAAAGACCTCATGGTGTTACTTAAGAAACTCGAGAAGCCGGTGACACATCTCCAGTAGGAATGGCAAGACATAACTATGAGCAATCAGTTTTTCGAACAACCGATCCTCAATTCTCCTTACGAGTACCTAAGGCGACATTGGGAACTAGATGAGAATGGACAGCCGACACAGAACATAATCGACAAACGCCGCATCGCAGAATTTATTACCCCGATCCCCAAAATCCCCAAGCAGGGGGTGTTAGGAAAGAAGAGTCGGGGCGACTAGATTTGAACTAGCGACCTCTGCGTCCCGAACGCAGCGCTCTACCAGGCTGAGCCACGCCCCGATCTGTCACGGATGCTTAGCCCTCCATCCTAGACCGTCCAGCAGCGCTGTCAATATAACGGGATAACCAACTAGTCAGCCTTTAACCAGCAATCATATCTGTTAACACCGTACCACCGATGTCCGTTAGACGACGCAATCGTCCGGCGTGATGAAATCGCAGTAGTTCATCGTCTAGGCCCATCAAATCAAGGATCGTCGCGTGTACGTCCCGGATAGATACTGACTCCTCTGCTGCACGCAGGCTAAACGCATCCGTTCCGCCAATGGTCGCACCACCTTTTACATTCCCACCGGCCATCCACATTACTAAAGCGTACTTGTTGTGATCGCGGCCAGGCGAACCGCCGATGTTTCCATTGATGAACGGGGTGCGTCCCATCTCCGACGCCCAAACTACCAGCGTGTCATCCAGCATTCCGCGTTGTTCCAAGTCAGCTAATAAGCCAGCTACTGGCTTGTCGACTTCCTTGCTGTGACGAATCATACGTCCTTTGACATCACCGTGGTCGTCCCAGCTACTGGCTGAAATCTGCACGCCGTGGACAAGCATCGTATACCGTACACCGCTTTCGGCGAGCCGGCGTGCCATCAGGCATTGCCTTCCAAACGCGGCTGTTGCGCCGTTATCCAAGCCATATAACTTGCGTACGTGTTCAGGCTCGTCAGAAATGTCAACCAATTCCGGAGCGCGAGATTGCATGCGGTAGGCAAGCTCGTATGACTCAATTCGCGCTTCAAGCTCTGTTGAGTCTGGAAAACGACTGCTAAACCGTTGGTTGAGTAGTCGTAATTGGTCAAGCTCGCTACGTTGGCGTTTTCGAGAAAGTCCGCGAGGTAAATCCAGATTAAGAATCGGCGTGCCTTCGTTTCGGAGCAAGGTGCCCTGATAGGCAGCTGGAAGGTATCCATTTCCCCATACGTGACCACCGTTGACAGGTGCTCCGCGTGGATCCTGAATTACCATGTAAGCAGGCATATCTTGATTCTCGGTGCCGAGACCATAACTTACCCAGCTACCGACGGATGCGGATCCGGGAAATTGGCTACCTGTGGTGACGTGCAGTGTTGACGGTCCGTGATTGGGGTTGTCAGTTTCGATGCCGTGAATGAATGCCATCTTGTCGACCTGGCTGGCCATGTGTGGAAACAGCTCAGATACGTAGCGATCGCTCTCACCATGCTGTGAAAAATTAAATGGACTGCCAACACAGCTGTGATGATGTGATAAGCGGCCTTGAAGTTCGCCACGTACATTATGTGAACCGGGAATGCGTTTGCCATGCAATTTGTTCAATTCCGGCTTGTACTCAAAAGAGTCCATCTGGCTAACGCCGCCCTGCATGAACAGAAAAATACACCGCTTTGCTTTACGATCAACATGCTGTTCACGTGGAGCATAGGGTCCTGATGGCAACTCTGCCTGCAGTATGTCAGACAAGGCAAGCAAGCCTAGACCGTTATAGGCCGATTTGAGAATTTGCCTTCTGTTAATCATGCATCAATTCCAAGGGGCTCCAACGAGCGCTAGTTGATATATAAGAACTCGCTACTATTGTAGAGAACTCGACAAACGCTGATCATTGCTTTTTGTTCGTCGTCAAAGGAGTTGAAGAACTCTCCAAGTTGCGACAATTCTTCGGCACTTGCTTCCCGGCAAAACGCAATTTGAATCGCGTGCCTTATTCGGCTATCGGTCGAGTTTTCGCTTTCGGCGAATACGCGATTTGCAAAGTGCGACACTTCTGCGGTGACGAGCGGACCATTGTACATGGCAAGCGCTTGTAGCGGCGTGGTACTAAGTCGACGGCGAGGTCGCGATTCATCACAAACCGGCGCATCAAACGTCTGGAGCAGTGGCATGTTTAACGTCCGCTGCTGATAGATGTAAATGCTACGTTTGCGACCTTCGTCACCGTATTGCGTGGCCCATTTGCTATCGTCGTACTTTACTCGCTTTTCGATGTCGTTTGGAAGCGGCGGAAAGATTGGCAATCCAAATTGTTCTGTGTTTAGCCGACCACTTACGTGAAGAATCCGATCACGGACCACTTCGGCGCCGAGGCGGTGAATCGGATATCTCCAAAGGTAGATGTTGCCTAGGTCTGTCTCCAATGCTGCGGGATTCTCAATGGCGGATGCCTGTTTGAAAGTGCTGCTATTACATATCAAGCGATGAAGTGATTTGAGACTCCAGTCATTCTCGACCAAATGTAATGCGAGGTAGTCAAGTAATTCTTCGTGGCTTGGCCCACCACTTAGGACTCCGAAGTCGCTTGGAGTTTCCACGATGCCACGACCAAAATGGCGGTACCACAGGCGATTTGCAATCACTCTTGCTGTAAGCGGGTTGTCCGGTGATGCAATCCAATCCGCAAGAGCTTTGCGCCGGCTTCTAGTAGGCCAACGCTTGAATGGATCGAGTCGTATTTCCGCTGGTTGTTGATTGCCCGACACAGCACTCAGAAATCCAGCTTCGATGACTTCTCCGGGATGATCCCATTCGCCACGGATCATAACACGGGAAGTTGGCACCCCAGGTTCATATGGTGGCCCAAACGAATGACGCAATGTCATGGCCATCGGTTGCAAGCGTTTTAAGTGCTGTGGAAGAAACTTGGCTTTGTTCGTAAGTGAATAGTACTCACCGCGTTCTTCATCCGTAATTCGCTCGTCAGTCCTGTCGGCCAGAATACTCTCTAATGCTCTTGCGCCTGCAGCGTCAGGGTTTACAAATGTCGTGATGAACTGACCGTCTCCACCAACTTCAAAAATGTACGATTCGTCGTCATCCCGACTGCTAAAAACCGTTAATACACTACCCTCACTGTCACTTAGAAATTTAAGCAAGTCGGGTGACGTCACTAGGAAATCATCGTCGAAGATAACCGCCGGTGTGTCCGAACCGGATAGTAATCCAAGCTTGGGAGTTAGGTCTGAATTGGACTGTGTGAAGTTCGCTCCCGATATCTTGTCCACCCACGATGTGATTTCTGTACCTGTATCGGGATTTGCTGTCGTTGGATTCGCATCTACATCCGAAGCGTCAAGCCAAAACTGTAGTCCTTCAAGCTGCGCCAAATCTGATACGCTCATCATTGTTTCGTCGGCACTCAACGGCCTGTCGAATAGCAGGATATGTGCGAGTGATCCGTTGAATTCTGCAGCCTGAGGTTTACCTGAACCATTGGTCGCCGCACCGATCGAAGCGTAATTGGGCGTTTTGATGTCTGCATACCAGTGCCCTCGATTCGATCCGGCCAACGATCCTTGAGATTTAGACAACTCACCATCTGTAAAGTACTGCCATCGTCCACCTGCTGCATTGATCACGGTGCGATGAGGTTTGTCATCAGTCACGGCTAATTGATCAAAGTAATAGTCATTTCCAAGACTTCCACCGTGAGCCTGTATTCCAAATCCTGCTGCAATCTTCAAACGATCTTCTAAAGTCTGGATTAGCACGTTTCGTTGTGTCTCGGCACCGGCAGCATCGTCGCGGAGTTGCTGCTCTTTTGCACGCGCCCATTCGGATTCACCATCGCGATAGAATGCAGCCGGCGTTGGCCCACCGATCTGAAAAGCGTCGCCGCGAAGCGGTGGCGGAATCTGAACCGTGGCGAAGAACGCCTTTAGTCGATAAAAGTCCTTCGTCGGGATCGCATCATATTTATGGTCGTGGCATTTAGCGCATCCCACCGTGAGCCCTAAGAATACACTGCTAACTGTCGTCGTGATTTCACTTAGCATTTCGTGCCGCGACTCATCGCCTCGTGGCTCAGTAAACGGAGCGAGTCGCATGAAAGTCATAGCCACAAGGTTTTCAGCTGGTGGGTTCGGCAATTCGCCTGCACCGAGAATGTCGGCGAGTTCGTCGCCGGCTATTTGTTCACGAATGAACTGGTCATATGGTTTGTCTCGATTGAACGAGTCGATTACGTAATCGCGATATCGCCAAGCGTGTGGCATGTCAGGATCACCTTCGTAACCGGCCGTATCTGCATACCTGGCCAGATCGAGCCAGAATCGGGCCCAATGCTCACCGAAACGAGGGTCATCGAGCAATTGGTCAACTAAATTCGAATAGGCATCGGGGGAGTCGTTGTTGATGAACTGTTCAACTTCAGCAGGTGTAGGAGGAAGACCAATCAGACTCAAGTAGAGGCGTTTTATCAGGGTGTGCTTGTCCGCCATCGGAGCAGACGCGAGACCCTTTGACTCCAGCTTTACGTTTATAAAGCGGTCGATGTCATTGGTAATCCAATCAGCATTCACCACAGCCGGTGGTTCTGTCGGTTCCGGCAATGTATATGGCCACTCAGTTGGTGGAGCTGCGGTGGTGGTCGCGGCAAGGGAGACAACTGCAATGCCCAGCATTACATGAAAGAGTGAACGGCGTTGTCCGCAAAAGTTCATGATTGTAGTCAGTTTGTTACCAATGAGTTATTCGGGATCGACTTCAGCAAAAATGCTGATTTGCACAGCTGCATTTAATGGCATTTCAAAAATCCCTAATGCAGTGCGAGTGTGACGGCCCTTATCACCAAACACATCAAAAATCAGGTCACTTGCGCCATTGAGCACTTGCGGTTGCCCGGTGAATCCCGGAGCGCTGTGCACATTTCCCTCAATTCGTAGAATCTGCGAGATTCTCGATAGGTCGCCCACGGCAGCTTTCAACTGCGCAATCGCGTTGATCGCGCAAACTCTTGCCGCTTCGTAACCCTCGTCCACAGACACGTCACCACCGCACTTGCCGGTATACGCCATCTCACCGTTAACCCATGGGATTTGACCAGAGGTCATCACAATATTTCCGGTTTGCACCCACGGTACGTAATTGGCAACAGCAGCAGGCGCTTCGGGCAATTCAATACCAAGCCTTGTGAGTTTCTCTTCAGGTGTCATAAGTGTTTGTCGTTGGAATGGGAATTAGTAGGAATTATAAGTAGCAATTGGGAGAGACAGTTCTCAATTGATTACAACAGCATCTATTCTAGTCGTAATTAGTGGATCGCATTAATTCACGTCGGAAAAATCGTACTCTCGTTGGGCAATCGCGGTTAGCGATGAACCACGCGATTAATTCTTAACGGTAGAATCTACTGAGTTATTAAAACTGAATCACAAGTTTCGGCAGCTCAGAATTCGCGAGTTCCAATACCATGCAATATTCCTATCAAGAAATCGCAAAGATGATCGACCATGCTTTGCTGTCACCATCATTGACGGCAGATGACATGGAGGACGGTATCAAAATGGCAATGCTATATGACGTAGCAAGTGTATGTATCATGCCGTCGTATTTGGAACGCTGTGCCAGATTGCTCGAGGGTACAACGGTAATGCCGTCCACTGTCATCGGTTTTCCACTTGGGGGCCATGCAAGTCGCACAAAACTTGCAGAAGCGGAGCAAGCCATCAGTGATGGATGCCAGGAGCTTGATATGGTCGTGAATATCAGTCAGGTTCTCAGTGGCCGCTGGGACGCGGTCGAAACGGATATCGCGGGTGTCATTCAGCTCGCTCACGCGGCAGATCGCCGTGTCAAAGTAATCTTCGAGAATTGTTACCTGACAGACGAGCACAAAATCCGCCTTTGCGAGATCTGCAATGAGCTGAATGCTGACTGGGTAAAGACGTCTACCGGATTTGGTACAGGCGGTGCAACGGTTGAGGATGTTGCCTTGATGCGACGCACAGCAGCTGAACATGTACAGGTAAAGGCAGCAGGCGGGATTCGTTCGTTGGCAAGTTTGATCGAAATGAAAGAACTCGGCGCAACGAGATGTGGGGCTAGTGCAACGAAAGCCATTCTGGATACATGCCGTGAGCAACTTGGCCTGGAACCGATAGGATTCGACGGCGGAGAGACCCAAGGGTATTGATGGTCGCTTCCGGCTCTGCTCAGGCAACCACGGTGGGCAACTCTGCGGTCGAAAATGTGGTAGGTTAGTCCGCCAGCACGAATCTACCTCGGGCATCTAAATCGCGGTTTATTATCAATCTACCGGTGCGGGCGAATAATTACCTGATACGGTCCGCGTATCTTTTCGGTTTCATCTTTGAGCAGATGTAAAAGTACAGCAGATATCTTTTGCGGGCCGTTTTCGATGGGCACTCCACGAATCAACGCCCGATCATCACCAGCCGAGATATTGGCCTTCACGGTTTTTGTTTCCAGACGAATTTCAAGAATCTCATCCCGTTCGGCCGGATTAAAGACGACCTCGACGTCGTAACTGCGGTTTTGAACCACGTTGACTTCCCAGTAACCACTGCTGTTCGCCGCCCATGTTCCATCCCGCCAGTCCTGTCGCGAAAGGACTGTTTCTGGCGCAACATCAGAGCCAATCACAATGCGTGGAGGTGCATAATTGTCTTCGCGTGTGGACGACACGTCATCAAACCAGTCGTTATAAAGGCGTTGTAGCTGGGCAACTTGCTCAGGATGGGACGATACAAGATTGTTCAACTCTGTAGGGTCATCCGACACGTTGTATAACTCGAATTGAGGTTCCCCATCAAAGGTTGTGAGACCAAAGCCACTGGAGTGAAGCAGTTTCCAATCGCCGTGCCGGAGCATGAAGTTGTGGTAGCGAACCGGTTGATTGCCCCGATGTGCTTGCAGAACCAGATGGCGATTCCAGTTCCTTCGCTTTCCTTCCAACAAAGGTAAGAAGCTCTGTCCATCGAGTTTTAGCCATCGTGGGACTCGCACGTCACAAGCGTCGGCAATTGTCGGCAGTAAGTCGATGTGTGCGCTAAGTTCATGTCGTACGACACCTGCTTGCAAGCGATTTGGCCAATGCAGCCAACATGGGCTGCGGACACCGCCGTCATAGACCATCGACTTATTGCCTCTGAAGTCTCCCACATAACGCCGAGTATTCGGGCCATTGTCATCGATGAAAATTACCAGTGTGTTGTCGCGAATGTCGAGTTCGTCAAGCTTGGCGAACAGGCGACCGACGTTTTGATCAACATTCGTGATCATGGCAGCGATTCTGGCAAGGCGATCTATTTCAGCCTTGCGTTGTGGTTCGTTTCGTTTGCCAACAATTAAGCTTTCCATGTCTTTCTGTTGATAGTGCTTTAATAAATCTTCCGGCACATCGTGAAATGGGCCATGGGGGGCATTGGTCGCAATGTATGTAAAGAAATTGTTTCCATTGCCTGTTTCGGTTTCGATAAAACTCAACGCAGCATCGAAGTACACATCCGTGCAATAGCCCTTCGTCGCAACCTGCTCACCATTGTGAAACAGGATCGGGTCCGTATAGCGTCGGTTGTTTTCGCGTGGATCAGATGGTTGTCCGAGGCCACCACCTTTATGCATAAGCACTTCATGGAAGCCCTGATCTTGTGGTCGCATTGGATAACAGTCACCGAGGTGCCATTTACCAAATAATCCGTTTCGGTACCCATTCGCCGCGAGTACTTCGGCAATCGTGATTTCGTTGGGCTCCATCATGGAACGACCAACAAAGGTATCGATGCAGCGAGTTCGATAGTTGTAGCGTCCCGTCATGAGGCATGCACGCGTAGGAGAGCATACGGGCGACACGTAGAATGTCGACATCGAGGCGCTACGTGATGCAAGCTCGTCGAGATTGGGTGTTTCGATGATGTTGTTGCCGGTTGCACCAAAATCTCCGTATCCTTGATCATCTGTGATGATCAATATGACGTTGGGCCTGTCAGCGGCTATCAGATTCACTTCAATCAGACAGGATACGGAGAATACCAGTAATATCAGCTTGTTAAACACGAAAGAGTTCTCCTGTACTTGCCTAGCAAAGTCCTAAAAAGGCCGTTATGCGATCAGTTCGTTGATGACTTCACCGCCAAATTGGCTCAGTTGTTTGTAACGCCCGGAATGAAAGTAGGTTAGCTTGTTGTCGTCCAGTCCCATTAGCTTCAGGATGGTCACATGCAGATCACGAAGTGGGTGGACAACTTCTACAGCCTCCATTCCCAGTTCATCTGTGGCACCGATAGTGTGACCGGCTTTTACGCCACCACCAGCCATCCAAACGGCCATGGCATTTGGGTTATGGTCCCGGCCGTATTTAATGCCGCCGCGTATCCCGTTATCTGGTGTGCGACCAAATTCTCCCATCCAAATCACGAGTGTGCTTTCTAGTAATCCGCGTTCCTTCAAATCTTGTAGTAACCCCGCGATAGGCTTATCGACTCGTTTAATGAGTGAACCGTGTGCACGTTCGATATAATCATGACTGTCCCATGTGCTTGCGTAAACCTGAACAAAGCGAACTCCGTTTTCCACAAGTTTACGTGCCAGTAAACATCGTTTACCGAAGTTATCCGTTTCCGGTTCGCCAATCCCATAGAGACTGTTTGCGTAGACGGTTTCGTTATCCAGATCCATCAGATCAGGGATCTCACTCTGCATGCGATACGCCAGTTCGTAATTCTCCATGCGTGCCAAAAGTTGATCGTGTTGAGGGTGTTTTTCTGAATGCCGCCGGTTTAGCACCTTTAGTAGATCAAGGTTGTTACGTTGACGTCGTGTGGTCATTCCTTTAACGGGTTTGATATCAAGGATCGGTGATCCACTTGGCCGGAATGTTGTTCCCTGGAATTGGGTTGGTAAGAAGCCATTGTTCCAGTTGGAAGGGCCACCTTGTGGAAATGATAATTCCGGCAGTACGACGAAGCCGGGGAAGTTCTTGTTAGGAGAACCGAGGCCGTAGTTTACCCAGGCACCAATTGCGGGATCACCCCCAAACCGATTTCCTGTATTTACGTGATAATTTGCCGTGGGGTGATTTACCGAAGTAACTTGAAGACCGCGGTAGAAACAAATGTCATCTGCAACTCCGGCAAGGTGCTCCCAGTTCGTATTCATGTCAGCACCCGATTCACCCGCTTTGCGGAAGTCGAATGGACTCTTGACGTAATAACGTTTACCGGAACTCATCGCGCTTTGACGTTCACCAGAACGATTGAACTCCTGCTCATGAAGATCAATAAGTTTTGATTTCGGATCAAAGTTGTCGATATGTGACGGACCACCTTCCATGTAAAGAAAGATACAGTGCTTAGCCTTGGCTTCAGGGAAGTGTGGTTGTTTGGTTTGATTCGGAGCAGCGTCAAGTTCATCCGAGAGCATTGCTGAGAAGGCAATGCTCCCGAGCGAGGCATTTAAACCGTATAGAAACTCACGTCTGTCCATTTTTTCACTCGCTAAATGGTCTTCGGCTAATAAATGAATACGAACTCATTGGAATTGAGCAGCACCAGGCAGAGGTCAGCCAAGCCACGCGTTGTGGCATCCACCTCATGTGGTTGCAGGTCATGGATATAGTCTTCATATTCAAAAAGACGCTCGGTAAATTCAAAAGGCCGGCCGGTGTTTTCTTCGTTGGCTTCTCGCTTGACCGTCGTCGGATACAAACGTGGTTCCGGTGAAACGCCTTCCTGCTCCGCGATCGCTCTTTGTAAGTGAGCAACAGATGCAGCCAGTTCAAACTTGTCAGGTTTTCTGCCAAACGTCAGTTGAAAAGCAAGCGTGACGGCAGCTTCGTGTGTATGGGATTGGCTGGTGATTAGGTCAGCCAATGCCAGCGACCTGTCTGCTGATTCTTCACCATTGAACAGAGTGAAAACCTGGGGCGTGATGTTCGATGCGTCCCGCTGCTCGCAGGATTCATCCGGCGATGGTTGATTAAACGTGGTCATAAACGGATCACGGTGTCCCCTTAGTTTCTGAGCGTAGACACTTCGTCGGTTTCGTTGTTCCGGTTTGGCGTTTGGGACATAACTGGGTGCAAATGTTCCCATGATCATGCGTGGCTGCAAGGCGGCCTCTAGATTCATGTCCGGTCTGGCAGGAACCCCACCGAGTTGCCGGTTTAACTCGCCGGTAACCGCCAACATTGCATCTCGGATTTCCTCGGCGTCAAGCCGTCGCGGTTGAAACACGCTGTAGTATCGTGCATCCGGGTCTAGTGCGAGTGTTTTGGTGTTGGGGTATGTGCTTGATCGCTTGTATGCATCGGAGTTTAGTATCAATCGATGTAAACTCTTAATGGACCAGTCGCGCTTAATGAACTCGGCAGCAAGCCAATCGAGCAACTCAGGATGTGTCGGTTTATTACCGGTTGCTCCAAAGTTATTTGGGTTCGTGGCAATGCCCCTGCCAAAGTGATAATGCCAAATTCGATTTACCATGACTCGAGCAGTAAGCGGGTTGTCAGGATGGACTAACCAGTTCGCAAAGCCTGTACGACGTCCTTCCGGTGAATCTGGATACTCCTGTGCCAGACCGGTCGCCGAAAGTGTGCCAGGTGTTACCGGTTCGGATGGCGCAAAGACGTCACCTCCGGTAAGTATGGTGGTGCTTTCGATTGCGCCGCCTGCAAACGGCTCCTTCGGAGGCACGATCCTGGACGTGAGATTCCGCTGGTAACGTGTGCTGCCATTTTCAACACTAAAAGCGATCGGACGCGTGCGATCATATGCCCAGTTGTATATGGTCTGCCACTTTCTTGTGAGCCGTTCCCTGCCGAAGTCGTTAGGTGATTTTCGCGGGTTGTTGATCGTGGCCTGCAATTCCTTTACGGCGTCATGTCTCTTCTTCAGGTAAGTAATGTCATCATCAAATCCGGCGAGAGTTTCGTAATCCTGGAATGGTGCATGTACATCAGCAAATTGAGTTGTCGCGAAGACGGACTGAATTGAGTAGTAATCGCGCGTGGGAATAGGATCAAATTTGTGGTCATGGCATCGGGCACACTGTAATGGTTGGCCTAGAAAAACCTGTCCTACCGATGCGGTTACGTCATCAAGAAATTGCTGACGAGTCACTTTTGCGACGGCCATGCCTGTTTGTTCAAATGGCCCCATGCGAAGAAAACCGGTTGCAATGCGATATTCTGCATCTTGAGGATCGAGTTCATCTCCAGCGATCTGCTCGCGAATGAATTGATCATATGGTTTGTCATCATTAAATGACCGAATTACATAATCTCGGTAACGCCAGGCATTGGGGCGTTCAAAATCGTTGGCAAACCCGGCACTATCTGCGTAACGCACGACATCAAGCCAGTGGCGTCCCCACTGTTCCCCGTAGTGCTTCGATGAAAGCAGTTCATCGACAAGCGATTCATAAGAGACGGGAGAATTCGAATGTACAAAATCCTCGATCAGCTTTTGTGTCGGCGGTAATCCAAGTAGATCAAAGGAAAGCCGTCGCAGAATTGTAAGTCGATCGGCTTCTCCGGCAGCCCGTAATCCACGGGGCATTGCTGCGTTGATAAACGCATCTACCGGATTGGTGTTTCGACCTGAACCGGATGGAATGGATGGGCTGCTCAGGGGTTTAAATGCCCATAGGTCTTGCTTGTCATACGTCCGATTTGTCCAAGTTTCGCTTAGCCCACCGCTAGTGGTGATCTGTGTCTGATTTTTGCCCTGCCACGGATTCGCTTGTCTTTTTAGTTTTGTTAACTGTGTACCTGTCGGCCATGGCGCTCCGGCATTGATCCAGTTTTCAATGTGCACTAAATCGTCGACGCTAACGGCATCGTTTTCCTTGGGTGGCATGGGTGACCACTCATCGGACTTGCGTGAGGCTGCCAGATAAAATGGGCTCGTCTCGGTGCTCGCTGTTGTGACTGCGGGAGAGCCACTGTCTCCACCTCTCAGCATTGCTTCGCGTGATGAGAGGTCCAATCCTCCTTTGATGTCACTCGCGTTCTTACCGTGACAGGCAACGCACTTGCTTGTAATTAAAGGCTCTATTTTAAAAGCAAAAAGGAGTTCGGCATTCTCAGTAGAGGACTCCGGTTCCTGAGCGGAAAGGATCGATGGTATCACGGGCATAAGCGTGATTAGAAGGAATCGAAATGCCTTGCTGAGATTCATGGGCTTAGGTTTTGATAAGACGAATAGCCAGTCGGGGTGAGAGGATTCGAACCTCCGACCTTTTGACCCCCAGTCAAACGCGCTAACCAGACTGCGCCACACCCCGCTAGGTACCATATTACCTTAGATCCGATGAGTGACAATTAGCCGTCGGGCATACAATTGCCGTGGGGGTTGGTAAGTGTAGTGCTGGTGGGGGCGTTTTGGCCCTGCGGGTTTGGCTGCGCCAAGCCCCGCGGTTGTGTATGCGTTTGGCTTGCTGGTTGGGGGGGTGGCCCTGCGGGTTTGGCCTTTCCAAGCCCTGCGGTTGTGTATGTTTCTGGCTGGCCGTTGCGTTTTGTGTCTAGCTGGGCGGATTGCGTTGGAGGATTCCAAAGCGAATCGCGAGTGGCATGACGGCAAGTATGGAGAGTGCTGCGATTAGCTCCCAGGTGAGCAGTGATGGGATTCCTTTGTTTGCGATTTCTCTCAGTGGTGGCAATTGACTGCCGACAAATAAGTTGACCATCGTGGCAGGCAGAATCGCAATGATCGTAACCCAGAAAAAGGTCCGAACTTTCATGTTGGTAAGTCCGCTAAATACATTGATGGTGAAAAACGGAACGTAGGGTGCAAGTCGCATTGAGGCCAGAAACCAGATTCCGTCACGTTGCCACACTTCGTCAAATCGCTCGAATTTCTTGCCAAACCAGCGACGCAGCATGTCTCTAAACAAATACCGGCTGAGTAACATTCCGCATGTAGCACCAATCGTTGCTGAAATCGTGACAAAGACCACGGCCAGATAATATGGAAACACGGTTGCGATGCAAATCGAGACAAGCACGCTAAACGGAAACGCAATGGTAGATAATCCGATATAAATTGCGGATGCTATGACCACAGCGGTAAACAGATTGGCATCCACATATGAACGAATGTCATCTTGGATATCAGCAAGTTTCTGTAGCAACGCTGGTCCATCGAACCATCCAAGTGTGAAACCACAGATGATCAGTGCAGCGGTCAACAGAAGAAAAATCATCACCCTCGCAGGAACCAAAGGCTTTTTGGCTGGCAGGTGATTCACGTTGCGTGCGCTTTCTTATCAGATTACGGCGCGAAGTTGTTCAATCATATCGAGCGTTGCTGCTTCGACGGCCTCTTGCCAGCGGTCATCACCATAACGATCTTTGTACTCTTCTCGTTGGTGCGCGAAAATGATGCCGCGTGAACTGTTAATGATGGCGCCGATGCCATCGGAGTCAAAGGCACCCTTCACATCGGCAGCGCCACCACCTTGCGCGCCAAATCCTGGTACTAAGAACAGTGTGTTTGGCATTGTTTCTCGCAATTCGGCGAGTTGTTCCGGGTAGGTTGCACCTACCACGGCACCTACCGGGCCGTATGGGTGATCGGCATCAGGCTCCCTGTGTGAGTCAGCCAGATCGTTAACAAGCTTTGCTACATGGTTGTAAACAGTTTGATCGTCAGCAACTAAATCCTGAAACAGGCCGCCACCGGGATTAGATGTTTTCACAAGCACAAAAATGCCATTTCCGTGCGGTTGTCCCACTTCTAAAAACGGCTCAATACTATCCTGTCCAAGGTACGGGCTCACGGTAAGACAATCACTTGCAAGTGAATTGCTGCCGCGTGGGCCAAGGTACGCATGAGCGTACGCTGCGGCGGTCGAACCAATGTCATTACGTTTGGCATCCATGATCACGAGCAGTCCCTGTTGCTGGGCATACTGCACGACCTCACCTAGTGCGCGGACACCACATGGCCCGATTTGTTCAAAAAAAGCGGACTGCGGTTTTACTGCGGGTACCAGTGATGCGACGACATCGATGATCCCTTTGCTGAATGTCAGATAGGCATCGGCGATTTGTTCGGCGCTGGGATCACTTGCGGTTGGGCGAATCGGATCTGGAAGATTTGCCAGTCGCGGATCGATGCCGACCAATGTTGGTGTATTGGTTCGTCGAACCGCCTGTACTAATCGATCACCGAATTGTGCCATCGAATCCCTCCCAGGCATAAAACGTCAAACCAGTTTACTCGTCAGCTGCTTTGAGCCAGGGAGTCAATGTTGGTATGTATGGACAAATCTCATTGTCGTCAAAGTAGAGATTGATTTCTCTAGATGCTGACTCTTCACTGTCTGATGCATGAACCAGGTTCATTTGGCGACTGCTGCTGTAATCTCCTCGTACCGTGCCAGGTGCAGCGTTGCGACCATTGGTTGTGCCAAGTGTTTCACGCACAACTCGAATTGCTTCGATGCCCTCAATAACCATCGCCAGAACCGGAGCACCGGTGATAAAGGCTTCGAGCCCAGAATAAAAGGGCTTTTCCACGTGCTCGGCGTAATGTTGCTGAGCCAACTCTGGAGTTACCTGCAACATCTTCATCGCAATGATATTAAGTCCCTTTTTTTCAAAACGGCTGATGATCTCGCCCATCAATCGTCTCTGTACACAGTCTGGTTTTAGTAGGATTAGTGAGCGTTCCATAGTTGTTCGTTTCGTGATCTCTTTCGTTGATTTGCCGATGCGAATTCGTTGCTATTCGCAGCCTGTAATACGCCCAAATATATCGCTTTCGATGCATTCATGTCAGTAGTGCGACGCCATAAGTCACCGACAAGAATCATCAGTTAAATCGACTTGGTGAGCAGGATTGCCGGGGCAGAGGCGCCATGGTGAACTCCGTGTGTGGTTCATCACGATTACGAATTACTTTTCCGGTCCCACGCTGACCGTTGTTGGACGATCCAGTCTGAATTCAGTGAGAAGGTTCTGTATGTCTTCTCTGGTAACCGCTTTGTACTGGTCAATGGACTCTCTTACAGTGTGGTAGGTTCCACGCTGTAACCAGTTTGCACCGACGGTAAACATACGGCTTGCCGGTCGCTCACTTTGCAGAACGATATGCGAGCAGATTTTACTGAGTGCCAATTCAAGCTCATCATTTGTAATGCCGTTTTCGCTTAGGTCAGCGAGCATTTCAGTAATGCGTTGGATGTTTGCGTCATACTGAGATGGTTGACAACAAAGGTAACCAAGAAACGCACCGGTACCCTGATATTCGCAACTTTCCAGTACCGCGTATTCGGCCTTACCCGTGTCAATAAACTCCCAGAACAAACGGCTGCCGTTGTCGTCGCCAAAAATAGTGGACATCACTCGGCCGGCATGTCGTGTCGAATCCGTAGCACTTGGGCCGTCGTAAAGCTGGATCGTATAGTCGAGAGCAGCCATCTCTTTGCGTACAAAATTCGTATCACCAGTGCCTTCGGCACGTGGTGCTTCCCGCGTCACCTCAAATGGTATCCAGTGCTCCGTGTCTCTTTCGACTTGGTCAACGACGGCATCGAAGTCCACGTTACCTGCCAGTACCAGTTTGAGATTTCCCGGGCTGTACTGACGGTTGAAGTATTCAAGCATCTGGTCTCGTGAGAGTGCACTTACCGACTCCGTCGTTCCAAGCACACTGTGGTGGAGTGGATGGTCGCCAAAATGCAGGGCCAGTGCCATTTCATGAGCCCCAAAAGGTGGTTGATCCGCGTACTTGGCAATCTCCTCAAGAATGACCTGCTTTTCCATGTCGAAGTCATCCAGCCTTACTGACGGTCGCATGACATCCGTCAGTAAATTCAATGCTGGCAGTTGGTATTCCGGGAGAACCGTACAGTAGTAAACGGTTTGTTCTTCACTTGTAAACGCGTTACTTTGGCTGCCGAGTTCGTCGAGTTCTCTATTTACATCCTCGGCGGATCTTGATTCGGTTCCTTTGAAGACCATGTGTTCAAGGAAGTGGCTGACTCCCGCGATCTCTGCACACTCATCGCGGGCACCCGTCCTAACAAAATAGGAGATTGCCGTTGAATAGGCTTGTGGATTGCACTCAGCAACAATCTCAAGCCCGTTTTCAAGCTGGTGACTACGAAACTGCATCGTTCACCTCCAATGCTTGTTTACCGACCGTCGCAATCTTAAATTGACTCGGGCGGTTGTTGGACAGGTAATCATTGATGCTCTCACATGTAAGCGCGTCAATGATTTGCCGTAACTCATCCGCTTCTCGTAACTGGCCCAATAGATACCATTCGCTTGCCATCGTGCCGCTGCGCGAAGCACAGGACTCCTGTTGCATGATAAGGGCGCTCTTGATCCTCGCCTTGAGTCGATCTAATTCATGCTTCTCGATGCCGTCACCGAGTCGATGTAATTCTGCGATTAGTACGTCGAGTGTCTCTTGTGCTCGTTCCGATGTCGTACCGGCATAGGTCAGGACACAGCCCTGATCTTTGAGTGTGTGACACGTCGCATATACCGTGTAGCAAAGTCCGCGGTTTTCTCGTACTTCCGTAAACAATCGAGAGCTCATTCCGTCACTCAGGACTCCTAGGGCTCCGCGTAACTGGAAGTAATCTTTGTGTGCGTAGGGAATGCTGGGAAATACGATCCCGATGTGTGTTTGATTCGATTCGTGATGGATATGTTCGTGCCCGTCCGGCGGCGGGTACCAACGATAAAGTTGGTGCCTGGCCGGCTTCCCATGTTTTGAACAGATTGCCAACAGTATCGACCAGATGACTCCAATCAATGTTTCCCGCAACACTGAGGATCGAGGATCTTGGAGAAAAGTAGTTTTGAAAGTGCCGGCAAACATCCTCATAAGAAATCGCAGCTACCGATTCCATCGTGCCTTGTGCACTTCTTCCCAGTGGAGCGGGGGTATTGGCGTTTACGAAGTGCCTGCATGAGCTTATGAGCCAGGTCATCCTCCATGGCATGGAGTTCCTGATAGCACACCATCCGGCTATCCTCTAGCTGATCTTCAGGCAGGAGCGGTCTTTGTAACAGGTCAGCGTAAACAGTGAGTGCACCAGCGAGTTGCTCTTTCGGCATGGCCGCCCCAAATCGGACATGAGCATTCGACACACCAGCGGATCTCACAACGCCAAGCCTGTCGAGTGCTTCGACCAATTGTCGGCTGTTGAAACTTCCCGCACCTCTCTGAACCATATCGCATGTGAAATTTGCCAGACCGGGCAATTCGTTTGGGTCATGTTGTGCACCAGCAGGCGTTAAGAGAGTAAACGCAGCTGACTCCAGCCACGGCATGCAATGACCTAACAGCGTGAGGCCATTGTCAAATGTGTGTGAGTGAAGGCTGCCGGATTCAGACATAGTGGTTATTAAACTTGCAGGTTGCGAAAACGAGTGTGTTGGATAAGAAGAGGATTACACCTAGCTGTGAACAACGGTCGATGGTTTGTAGACTGTCTTTATGATGCGGAACCCAAGCCGCTTGTACAAGCGTAGGGCACCGACGTTTTGTGCAGTTACTTCGAGCATGCTTCGCTGGATTCCCATTTCCTTGAAGTGTCTGAGAGCTTTAAATAATAGTCGCGTACCAAGCTTTAACCCGCGATGATGAGGCGTAATGCCGAGATTTTGAACAGCGGCGCGCTGATTGCTGTCAAATAACGCCTGAATCGTTCCGCAATACTCCGCGTCTTCCGATGTGATTGGTTGGTAGGCAATGAGCCATGTGCCATCAGCGAGAAAATTGCTGCGCCGGGTGATCTCCTGCATCAATCGATAGCAGCTCTCATATTCTGCCAGTGATGGAAAAACATTTGCGTCGATTTCGTTCTGAAAACTGGCATGTTTGACGGCAGCATGGTCTTCCAAATGATCTTCATGCCACCGAATGAAGCGATAGTCAGCAGGTAATGCTTCATCTGCTACATGCCAAGTCGATAGATCCAGCTCCATCTGGTATCGCTTGAAATAGGTAATCCCCATGGCCATATCCGGTTTTCGCGGAACGAATACGCTTAGCACAATACTTGTTATATAGGCAGCAATTGCATAACGAAGCCGCTTTATAGCAGGTTTTGTAGCGTATAGACACAATTCATCGTTGAATTTCAAGCAAATGCAGAGGGTCGGGTTGTAGCGGTCAATGATTTAGTAAGCACCCAAATTAACTTATGCATGCGAAGTTGTTTGATGAGTCAAAAATATTTTAACCGAATTATAAGAATAGGTAGTTAGGTGACCGTGTAGATACGGTTTGCCAAAAATGACAACAAAAGGAATTAGGAGATGTCTAAGTTCATCAAACATACACTTTCGATTGCGATGCTGAGCACACTTGCTTTCAGCACTGCAGCCATGGCTCAGGATGAAGACAAACTGAGTCGCGGCACACTTCTAAATTGGTCCTGGGGCGACTACACCGCCACGCAAGCTTCAATGGATGAGCCGCTTATCGGTGACCGTCCTGACTTTATCGAAGCTAGCACAACGGTAGGTCTTGGCGTAAATCAGCTCGAAATGGGTTGGACGTTTACTGACAACAATGATGGTTCGGGTGGAAAGACATATCCGGAACTGTTGCTGCGTAAAGGTATCTATGCTGAGTGGCTTGAATTGCGACTTGCATGGAGCTACGCGGAGGAAGTAACTGCTGCAGGTGCCAAAACCAAGGGTAGTGAAGATATGTCCGTTGGTTTCAAAATCGCGCTGACTGCTCAGGAAGATAACGCACCTGAGACGGCCTTGATTTTGGAAATCAGCGTTCCAAGCGGTGACGATGTCTTTGGTGGTGACGAAACACTTCCAACCGTGATGTATATATACGCATGGGAACTTGATAATGGCATGACTCTCGCAGGACAGACTGCGTTTAACCGTGCCATCGATGGTGGATCAGGTGACGCATACCTTGAATATTCCCAGGCGATTGGTGTTGGCTTTGGCCTGACCGAAAAGATGGGTGGATATTTTGAGTGGTTCTGCATGATCCCAGATGGTGCAGAAACTGAAGTACAACAACACTATATGGATGGTGGTGTTGCTCTATCGATAACTAAAGATCTACAACTCGACTGGCGTGCTGGATTTGGCCTGAATGATGCCGCTGATGATTTCTTCACCGGTGTTGGTCTGATTTACCGCTGGTAAAAGACCGCTGATCGAAAGATCGCTGATGAACTGGCCGCACTTCGGGGCAACCTGGAGTGCGGTTTCTTCATGCGCTGTGGGTTTGGTGGACGGGGCCCTGCGGTTGCGTGTGGTGTTTTACGGTCGGGGCCCTGCGGGTTTGGTTGCGCCAAGCCCCGCGGTTGCTTGTGAGGCCCTGCGGGTTTGGTGGAGGTAGGCCCTGCGGTTGCTTGTGGTGTGTTTGCCTCTTGCAAAGCGTCGCTTTTTGGCAGGTTGACATCTGTTTAATTGCGACTTACCCTGAGTGTTACATCAGAGGTTTTGATTAATCAAAAACTCGCATCGTTTGTAATTATCCGCGCCATTTTCACATGGCCTCATTCTGACATCCAACTGCTTTCCCCGAGAGGAATTGAGACGATGAAACGTTTCGCTTTAGCGATGGCTTTGCTGGGAATGTTCGTAGGAACGACTCAGGCACAAGAGGAAGAAGCAAAGAAGTTATTGGCAGTATGTTCAACAACACAAGTCGCAGATTTTGCCCGACAGGTAGTTGGTGATCGATGGGATGTGCAGTGCGTATTGGCAGCTGGTCAGGATCCACACTTGTACGAAGTGAAGCCCGGGGATGCTCGATTGGTAGCTCGGGCCGCTATTTGCCTTGAAAACGGGTGGCATTTGGAAGGCAACGAATGGATGAAAACGCTTGCCAAGGACGCTGGAAAGCCAATTATTAGCTGTGTGACTGGATTGAAGCCGCTTGAATTGGAAGAAGACGGCGATACGATTGATGACCCTCATGCATGGTTTTCACCTAAGAATGCTGCGGTTTACGTAAACAACATCGCTCGTGGCGTTAGCCAGATTGATCCTGACCATGCAGATGAATATAAGGCTCGAGCCGATTTTTATGTTCAGCAGCTGCGTACTCTACATGTCTGGATTCAAAAAGAAGTCAATTCCGTTCCAAAAACGCAACGCAAATTAATCACGAGCCATGATGCTTTCAACTATTTCTGTTCAGAGTACGGATTCATTTCAGCTGCACCTGCAGGTTGGAGTACGGGTGACGAGGTGGGCGGTGGAATCACAGCTGAGCGTCGTCAGCAGTCGATCAAGTCGATCCGTGACTTTGGTGTACAAGCCATCTTCGTTGAAACCAGTGTGAATCCGGAAATTATTCGGCAGATTGCAGCAGATGCGGGTGTTAAAATTGGAGGAGAGCTTTATTCTGACTCAATGGGAGGCCCGGGTACTGCCGGAGAATCCTATCTGGGAATGATGCGTGAAAACGTCTTAAAATCACCCGCGCATTGTCCGCAAAATAGAATTCGGCGACTCAAAAACACCTGGAATTCTACATGACAGCAAGTCGTCCGATCATTGCTACGATGGCATGCGTTGCCATTCTTGGCCTAGTCAAGCTATACACCAATTTTGTTGCCAATATGCCACGGCTTCAAAATCAGGTGATTACGCTTGATCAGGCCACGGGTGACTATGCGCTTGAAATAACACTGACATTTCGCGCTGAGTCAGATGCCTTTGACGTTGTGGATCCCTATGCAATGAAGATCACACTTGATGGTGTTGATGAGCCAGTGTTGATGCGGGAGGATCCGGTTGCTGCAGGTATTCCGATTCGAGTAGAGCCAGTGAATGGCTTAAAGGTCGGCGAAAACGAGTTCTTCATTGACGTCAAAATAGCGGAAAACACTACAAACGACGGATTTGATAACGCTGGTGATAATGGATTCGGATCTGTCGAAGATAGTGTCGACGACGGGTTTGCAACGATTGATGGATTCGATAATGAAACGCCATCAGATGACGATCCAGTAGATGACTCAGCGAATTTATTGCTGTCTCAGGCGATGAGATTTCGAATTCTTCGCGGTGATACCGTAATTGCTGATACCACCCTTTGGTCAGAGCCTGGCGAGACGATCGGTGGTAGCATATCGGTATTGATCGAGGAAAATGCCGTAGCGGATGACACGTCCGTTCATGATCATGATGGTCATCAACATTAAAGGACACCATGAATACAGACGTTTCCGCGATTGATGTACAAAACCTCACGGTTAGTTATGGACCGGTGCCGGCACTGCTCGATGTAAGCGTGACGATTCCTCAAGGGCAGCTCGTTGGTATTATCGGCCCCAATGGATCGGGTAAAAGTACCTTCATCAAATCACTGCTTGGATTCTTACGACCGGATTTTGGTGATATACGCCTATTTAATGAGCCAATCGAGAATTCAAAAGGGCGTGTAGCATATGTTCCGCAGCGAGGCGCAGTGGATTGGGATTTTCCGGTAACGGTACGCGAAGTCGCTTTAATGGGTCGGTATGCCAAACGTCCGATTTGGCAGAACCTCACGAAGGAAGACCGTGATATTGCTGATGAAGCATTGGAAATGGTACGCATGAGCGACCTCCGCAATCGCCAGATTGGCCAATTGTCCGGAGGGCAACAACAGCGAGTATTCATGGCCCGCGCGATGGCACAGGGAGGCGATATTCTCCTGCTGGACGAGCCGTTTGCAGGTGTAGATGCGGCTACAGAGCACGCAATTCTGGACGTGCTGGAACGCACTAAAGCATCCGGCCGAACTCTGGTGGTCGTGCACCATGATTTGACAACTGCAGCTGAGTACTTCGACACAATCATGTTACTCAAGCAACGACTCTTTGCTTACGGCACGCCCGATCAGGTGATGCATCCTGAACTGCTGAGTCAGGTGTATGAAGGTAAGCTCCGCGTCTTTGCGACGATGGATGGTGATTCGTCTGCGGCAGGAGATGAGTCATGATGGCAAATTTGTACGACTGGTTGGTTAGTGTTCAACACGATTCACCGCACCTGATGAAGGCATTATTAGCAGGTGGCCTTGTTTCCACGACCTGTGCGCTCATTGGATGCTTTATCGTATTGCGGAGAACTTCATTTCTCGCTGATGCCGTGGCCCACTCAATGCTTGCAGGTGTGGTTGCAGGATATTTGCTAATGAAGTTGGTATACGGAGACAGTGCACATGCGGGTGCGATGCTGATTGGTTCGATCATCTCGGGAATCATCACCGTTGCGATGGTGAGTTTTGTATCTCGAGCATCACGTGTCAAAGAAGATGCTGTTATCGGCATTATGTACACAGGGATCTTTGCACTTGGCGGTGTAATGGTCTCGTTCTTTAGTGACATCATTCACATCGACCTTTACCACTTTGTTATCGGATCGTTGCTGGGAGTAGGTGATGCAGATCTCTGGATGATGGGAACGGTGAGCTGTGTCGTTGTGGTGTTTATTTTGATGACTTTCAGATGGCTTCAGATCATTACATTTGACCGCGTGATGGCGGCATCGATTGGAATCCCCGTGGTGCTGATGGACTACTTGCTTACGATGTCCACATCACTGGTTGTGGTATCGGGTGTACGCATGGTCGGGGTAATACTGGTAGTCGGTCTGCTTATCGCACCGGCAGCAACTGCCTATCTACTATGCGATCGCCTGCGAAATATGCTCTGGGTGTCCGCCTTACTGGGTTGGACAGGCTTTCTACTGGGGTATATCGCGTCTGAATACATGAATGTTGCCCCAGGCTCAGCGGTTGTTGTTGCGCTGACGGCTCAGTTTATGCTCGTGTTTGTTGTCGCCCCGCGATATGGCCTACTGGCCGATTGGCGGCGCCGCCTGACAGCGGTGCCTCAACAAGAAGTTGAGGACATACTTGGTTCCGTATTACGTGCAGATGGTGAAGCACTGAGCCTTCAGCAAATCGCCGGATACCTGAATAAGCGGCCGGAACGCCTACGTAGAGCGGCATCATCACTTGACCGGCAAGGGTTACTGGCAGGAGATGCACAGGGGTATACATTAACAGACGACGGGCGCAAGGAAGCCCGTCGACTCTTGCGTGCACATCGTCTGTGGGAGACTTACTTACGCGAAGCCGGGGTTCATGAGGAGAACCTGCACGCACACGCTCATGTTCTTGAACATGTCCATGATGAAGATGCAGTTGACTACTTAGATGACAAGTTGGGTCATCCTCTGATAGATCCACACGGTTCGGAAATCCCGGAGGACTTTCTACACCTGGTTCCAGGTGAGTTGGTCAAACTCGCTATTTTGCGTGAAGGTCATACGGGAACGATTCACAGTGTTGGAGGCTTGGTTTCGGAGCAGGCGAACTCTGGAGAAACGGTTGAAGTTGGGCCTCGAGAAGGCGATGGGCGGATATGGGTAGTCAGTGTTACAACCACGAGCGGTGATAAACGAACGCTACGCTTAGACCATGAACAGGCCGACGACATAAGCATTCGTTTAGACTGAGTGTCGGAAACTAAAGATGTCGAAGAGATTACTCTTCGTCTGACGCCGGTGGGTTATCCAGCAACTCGGTTGCAAGAGGTTTATCTTCCTCCGGTACGAGGATTGTGAACCCTTTACTTAGAGTCAGACCGGCTAATGCACCACCGGCATCGTCACCCATTACCGTAGCGAGAATTCCGTTTTCACCCAGATACTCGGCAACGATGAACGCTTCATGTCTGGTAGCGAACTTGGCCAAAACAACACCCTTTGACATGGTTCGGCTCCTTAAGTGAATCGTAGATGATCCGTGTTTATTTAATTGTCGCACCTGACAGTGTGCGATTCCAGCAGGTTTTTGTCACAAGCTTCGTAGAACCTGGAGATTGACTTGATCCCATGTGAGGCCTGCGTGCTCACCGTCAGCATCTCCTTTGGCCGTTTCCAAATACATGGGGACGTGAGAGAAGCGGTTGTCGTTCATTAGATTGCGGAAGGGATCTAATCCCATAAAGCCCTGACCGATGTGTTCGTGCCGGTCCTTGCGGCTGCCGAATTCTTTCTTGCTGTCATTAAGGTGAAATGCAAGGAGCCTGTCCAGACCCAGTGTTTCATCAAACTGACGCCATGTGTCGTTCCACTCCGCTTCGGTGCCCATGGCGTAGCCTGCTGCAAACATGTGACACGTGTCGCAGCAAATGCCGACGCGATCGCTTGAGTTGCATGCGTCGAGCATTCCAGCTAACTGTTCAAATCGCCAGCCAAGATTTGTACCTTGGCCAGCTGTCGTCTCTAGTAACAGACGGCTGCTAATATCACCTGCGGCATCATGCACAAGGTCGATTGCCTCACCGATGCGCTTGATTCCATCTGCTTCAGTACTGGTAGTAAAGGAACCGGGATGCACGACCACCAGTGGCACTCCGAGCAAGTGTGCTCGATTTAGCTCCTCCACCATCGCGTCAATCGACTTGTTCCGCAACTCATCTTTAGGTGACCCCATGTTGATGAGATAGGACGCATGAGACAGTAAGTGTTCATACCCATATTCCGCTTTAGCAGCCTGAAATCTTTCGACATCCTCTGTCGAGATTGGTTTTGCTCGCCACTGGTTGTTGTTCTTGGTGAACAACTGCACGCAGTCACATCCGTTTTCATGGCCGGAGTCAAGGCTGCGGTAGTAGCCACCAGCGATCGACATATGGGCACCGAGAATCATGTGACGTCACCTTCACCGTCAGTTTTAGATGCTGACTCGTAAAGAATTAATTCATCGGGAAATCGTTCCAGGACATCGGTAGGTTCATGGTTGAAAATCACACGACCGTCTGCCGTCCATCCCTTTTCATCAAAGCGAACGAGTGCCGTTGCGGCCCGCAGGTTGGAAACAGCTTCAACGTCTTCCATATCCCCGCCTTCGATGGCTTCGAAGCTGATCGTAACGGGGGTGAGTGCGCTTAGTGCGCCAGTAGTTTGTTCACGTGCAAAAAGTGTCTCATCGCCGAAATCACACTTTACCCAACGCAACCCACGAGGGCGGCCGCTATTGGAAGCGCGCTGAAAGAAGGTCGTATGCAATTCGTCTCGCGAATCCTGAAAGGAAGTGATCGCGGCATCGTAGTCGTAATCTGGAATTTTCGGTGAGACGTGAGGGCTGGTACCTTCGGGGGTTACCGACCGATTTCGTAAAAGCAGAAATAAGACAATTAGCACACCGGCGACGATGGCTGCGATCACGCCCGGGTTTGACATCGTTTTAACCCTGGCTATCTAGCAATTCGATGAACTTTGCCATCCAGGCGGGATGTGCAGGCCAAGCAGGTGCTGTTACGAGGTTGCCATCCACATGGGCGTTATCAAAGCCATCTGCTGTTGGGATGTACTCAGCACCGCAAAGATCGAGATCCGGTGCGACTGCAGGATAACAACTGCATTGTCGTCCGTTGAGGATTCCGGCAGCTGCGAGCAGTTGCGGTCCATGACAAATCGCAGCGATTGGCTTGTTGGCGGCATCGAAGTAACGCACGACTTCGAGCACATCATCGTTAAGTCTCAGGTATTCAGGTGCCCGGCCACCGGGCACGACTAGGGCATCGTATTCTTCCGGTTCTACGTCTGCAAACGTCGTGTTGATGTGGAAGTTGTGCCCTGGTTTCTCAGAGTAAGTTTGATCACCTTCGAAGTCGTGTATCGCAGTACGAACTGTTTCTCCAGCGGACTTGTCCGGGCAAACAGTGTCAACGCGATGCCCGACCGTTAATAGGATTTGAAACGGTACCATGGCTTCGTAGTCTTCTACGAAATCGCCGACGATCATCAAGATGCGTTTTGCGCTCATGTTCTTTGTGCTGTGGCAAGGCAGAGAGAGATAAACAAGTCAGTGGTTATGGTGCTGGCTGTGCAGCAGGCGCATCACCGACTTCGAATTGCTGTAGGCTGATTTGTTGCATCGCTCGTGCTTCCGCGGTATGTCTTTGCAGGAAGTAGTTGTAATCCAATTGGCTGGGTTGGCGATTAAACTGGCTGGGACTTCCTGTGGATCGGCTACCCGTGGTTAGTGCATTATGAAACTGAATCGATGCTTCGAATTGACCGAATTCTTCTTCGGCGATGGTGACCACATATAGTGTGGAAAGATCATGAGACGGAATCATGATTGCTTCCCCTTTCTCAAGCCTAAACATCCTTAAGTTTACCGGTTGCTGTGGAGAGCCTTGTGTTAACGTATATCTATTTTGGAATTGTGGTTGCCCGAATTGGCCTGTGACTTGTGCTTCGAAACGTAAATCTCGCATAACGTTAGACGAGCCAAATTGGCCGAACGGTACGTTTGGATTCACACGGCGAATGTCAGCTTCTTGAATTTGCGGGGTGCCAAACTGTCCGCCGCCCATCGTAAACATTGCTGTAAGATCCGTTAAAAATGCGTCGGCAGCGACCTCATCGCCGAGATCGTTAAGCGTTGCATCTGGATTCTCTTTTGCAAGATTGTTGAACTCTTTTGCAAGACTGTCGGCATGGTCAATGGCCTGCTTAAACGCTTCATCGAATTTCCAGAATTCCTCCAGCTCCGCTCTTACTTCCGTTTGCGCAAGTGCCTCGTCAGCTTCTTCCTGCGTGGAGACTGAACGGCCTGCCCTCTCGTCAACATTGATATACAGGTATGTGTCAGAGAAAGAAGCAAAGCTTGCATCACTTCCGCCGAGGGTTCTTAACCGGTAAATCTCATTCGGTTTAAATCCCTCGGAAATAAACGGTGGAATGTCATTTGACGCATGACCGCCACCACTATTTCTAAATTGAATCAGGCTGTACCAATCTGGCTTTTCTAAGCCTTCTGATAATAAAATATCAAAAGTCTTAGTACGAATCTCCATTGCCTCAAGGCTGGTAAGAAGGTCTGTTTCGGCGACCTCGATCAAAACGTAATCGCGGTCGACGAGCTCTTTCTTGGGCTCTTCAGCAGGTGCTTCTGATTCATTTTCGTCTTCGGTCGATTCTGGTTCACCTTCGGGATCATCTGCATCCGGGGTGTCGGATTCATTATCTGTTGATTCATTGGATTTCGATTCATCTGCTGGTTCGTCCTGGCAATTGCTTGATGCTTCGTTGGCATCTGAGTCTGCATTCGGTTTTGCTTCCTCAGAAGAGTCATCTGCACTATCCCCGTCTCCTTCTGAATCCTCAGAGCTGTCTTTAGAAGCATCGTTATCTTCCTCAGTGCTGTCGCCGGCGTCATCGTCTTCGGAAGATTCCATGGGTTCGACCGGTACGATCTGTTCGACTTTAGCTGTTAGAATTTTTTTAAGCGTTTGTAATTCAGCTAAGATTTCTTCACGATGCGTTTTAATGATCGCTTGCCCAAGAGGTTCGCCATTGGGGGATTCGACGTGCTTCTTACGATAGGATTGCAGGAAGTCCTTTAGCTTTGACTCAACGGCCTTTACGTCTTCATTGAACATCTCGGTTGCGACTGCAGATGCCTTTTCACGTAATATGCCGTCGATTACCTGCTCGCGAACCTCAGCCAACGGTCGATACTGGACTTCGGGTTCTTTTGGCTCTTCATCTGCAGATTCCGAATCATCGGTGTTTTCTTCGTCGCCACCATCACCGTTTTCGCTGTCGTCAGAATCTTCACCCTTCGGATCCTCAGATTCTGTTGGCTCCGAATCATTTGCGTCAGGCGTATCATCAGACTCATCTGCTGGTGCATCCTCGACTGGTTCTTCCTGACAGCCGTCTTCCTTTTCAGAATCACTTACGGATTCATCGGCTTCGTCAGGCTTGGCGTCAGATTCTGGGGAATCTGAGTCAGCATCCGCATCTTCGTCTTTGTCACCATTTCCATCCGCATTTGTGTCGTCTTGCGTGTCGGCTTCAGGATCGCTTTCATTTTCATTAGCGTCTTCGCCAGGTTCGCTGTCATCGCTTTCATCGGTTCTCGCTGCGTCCTCGAGATCATCAAGTTCTTTACTGCGGTCGATGTAGAGGTTTATGTTGGTGTCGTAGTATTCCTGGATTTCTTCGGCGGTGACGTCGTCACGTTCTAATCTCTGCAATGCATTTGCATACAACGTGTAATTGCTGCGATTGAATTTCACATATTGAAATTGGAAACTCGGTAGTTTCTGAAAGGAATGACCACGTGTATTTGGCGACTGAACGCGATTGACCGCCTCGTAGAAAATCTCCTCTAGCTCATCGTCAGTGGGGCTTCCATCGACTTGATCAAGATAATCAGCCACTGAGATTGGATACATCTGAAACGATAGTCGACGGTTCTTGTCACGCTGGTATTGCCACGCTTTGCTAGGTGTGGGGGTTGACGCAATCGTTGGCGGAACGAGGGACTGCAAGCGAATGCCTTCGATCTCCTTTTTCAAAAGATTCAGCAGGTTTTCAAACGACATGTCGCCTCCAACCGTGTCCTTGAAAATCTCCTGAACTTTCTTGGAGGGGACGTTGTCAGCAAGCTGGTTTATGTACGCTTTTGCTTCGTCATCAGACACCGCCATACCGTGGGTGACAGCAAGTGTGCTAAAGCGTTCCATCTCTCTCGGATCGGATTGATTTTGATTCATAGGTCTGGCAAGGCCATACGGATCGATATCCGGCGCCATGCCAAACTGTATCTTCTGTAGATTGGAGATTTGGCCCGTTTCAGATGATTCTTCACCGAATGCTTCTTCAGCGAGAGCGAATAAGAACCGGCGCAATAATGTGCGATTTCTGGCGGTACGCTGTAATGCATCCTGATCCACACTTCCGGATCGATTGCTTCCGTCCATCATGGTTTGAATCGCAGGGGCTACTACGAATGACAACATACAGATCATCAGAAGGATACCGACCATCACGTCAGGTCGCCCGCGGAAGATCTCAAGAATACTTGAATCCTGAGATTTCTTTTTCTGCAATTTATTTACGTTTGATTTAACTTCGTCTCGACGTTTGGCCATTTTCTCGTCTCGTTTTCGTTCTTAATTGGTCAAATTAACCAAAAAAAATTGGCACCCCTAAAACAGGGTGGTCTGTTGTCTTTTCTGCCGTCTGTAATTCGGGCGATCTCTTGCTGTTCTTTTTTCTTTAAAACACACGATTGTGCGTTAAAAAAGCACAATTTTAAGGACCGGCAATAATTACACAATCCCAATTCTGTTAACCGGACTTAACGCACTTAAGCATACCGGTGAACTGCTTCAAAGTGACAGTCAATTCGCAAGGAAGTAGTTGACAATCTTTGAATTAGGAATTATCCGTTACCCTTAGTGGTCTCGCAATGGTACTAGGCTGTGATTGTTTAAACAGCCAGCACTAATGCAAGTCGCTTACCCCACCTGTCGACTTCACCTGGAAGTCACACCCGGCTCAAAGCAGATTAGGGCCACACCAGTATAGATGTTCCTATTGTAGGGGCCTTAACGATTTTTCCAAACTTAATGGGCTTCATGAAGTTATTCAGGAAACACCCAGTAGGTATCTGATATTGATACCGAACACACTGTTTCTCATATGATTTCAATGGCTTGTTAGCAACGTCATGAAATCACGGTTTTGGACAATGGCTATCGCATCGACTCGCGTTTATGTGATATTTGCTGCGGGAAGCGGAATTGGTCGTGATGTGAAATGAGAATCTTGTATTTCACAGCACGTATATAAATAGATTAACAAGTCACAGCAGTCGCTTTTTTAGGGCGACAACAATGTAGGAGTTGGGGGCGGAACCCCCGGGTTTGCCATGTCAATTGATCTTGTAATTGTCGAGTCACCCGCAAAGGTGAAGACGATTTCCAAGTTTCTTGGTACCGACTACGTTGTCGAAGCCAGTGTTGGGCACGTGCTGGATTTGCCCAAGCGAAATCCCAAGGGTGTTAAAACACCTGTTCCAGGAATTGATCTGGATAACGAGTTTGAGCCGACTTATGAACCCATTATGGGTAAGAAGAAGACGCTTGATAAACTCAAAAAAGCAGCCAAACAATCTGAGCATGTTTGGCTGGCAACCGACCTGGATCGCGAAGGTGAAGCGATTGCATGGTTACTGACAGAAGCGATGGGGCTTGACCCATCAAAGATTAAACGTGTGGTCTTCAATGCGATCACGAAAGATGCAATACAGCAGGCTTTCCAACAGCCTCGCGATATTGATATGGCGAAGGTAAATGCACAGCAGGCACGCCGCATCCTGGACCGAATCGTCGGCTATCAGGTATCTCCGCTGTTGTGGAAAAAAGTTGCGGGTGGATTGAGTGCAGGTCGTGTGCAAAGTGTCGCTGTCCTTTTGGTGGTGTTGCGTGAACGTGACATACGAGCACATGTTCCTGATGAAAGCTGGTCGGTGACCGTACAACTGGCCATTGACCCGTCCAATGCACCACAGCTAGCCACCTCCTGGCCGGACTTTATGGCTCAGGTTGATGAGAAGGGTAAGCACCCTACCAAAAAACGTCAAAACGCATGGTTGGCGGACAGTGGTGCTTTACGCACGACATTATTCGAAATAGATGGCAAACCATTTAAGGTCGAATGTAAGAGCGATGCTCCGAGAGATCTTTCCAATGACATTCAGCAGGTAGCAGAAGCAGCCGGTTTAACAGGTGTATCTGTCATCTCAACGGAAGATCCTGATGGAAAGGGGCCCGCTCAATACAAGCGGGAACTTACCGGTGAATTAGAGCCGGGGGTTGAATACTCGATCGACTCAATTGAGACGAAGCCGACCACCTCAAATCCGCAGGGACCGCTCATTACCAGTTCGATGCAAATGGCGGCATCCAACCGTTATAGTTTTACGACCAATCGCACCATGAGGATTGCGCAAGGCTTATACGAAGGTGTAAGTGTGCCCGGCGAAGGTCGTGTTGGAGTCATTACCTATATGCGTACAGACTCAACGCATATTGCTGGTGAAGCGTTAACGTCGGTGAGAAATTACATCGGTAAGCAGTACGGTGATGAGTATTTGCCAGAAAAGCCGAAGTTTTACGGTTCACGCAATCAAAACGCACAAGAAGCTCACGAGTGTATCAGGCCTACGGATGTTTCACGAACTCCCGAAAGTCTTGCCAAGTCACTTGATGATGATCAGCTAAAGCTATACCGACTGATCTGGAATCGCTTTGTTGGTTGCCAGATGAACGGCGCTGTCTGGAAGAATACATCCGTAATCTTGAAGCGATCCGATAAAGACACCGGTGCCAAGGTAAGAACAAACGGACGTGTCCTTCAGTTTGACGGGCACTACCGTGCTGTTGGTATTCCGATCGAAAGCGATGAGCAAACCCTTCCGGTCATCAGTGAAGGTAATGTCATGGGAGCGTTTTCCATTGACACAAAACAAGCGTTTACATCACCTCCGAAACGCTACACGGAAGCCGGACTCGTTAAAAAACTGGAAGAAGAAGGTATCGGCAGACCATCTACTTACGCCAGCATCATCAA
Source organism: Pirellulaceae bacterium (assembly GCA_045566075.1). Taxonomy (GTDB): domain Bacteria; phylum Planctomycetota; class Planctomycetia; order Pirellulales; family Pirellulaceae; genus UBA11883. Next base: position 77,080 of record JBJLEE010000001.1, read on the forward strand.
AGTGATTCAGGATCGTGATTACGTAGAGAAGGTGGGTTCGAGTTTTCGTGCAACAGACCTAGGTGAAGTGGTAACCGATAAGCTACTCGAAGGCTTTCCCGGCATTATGGATCTTGGATACACGCGTTGGATGGAATCTCAGTTGGATGCCATTGAAGCTGGCTCAGAAAAATGGCAGCAGTTTCTTGGTGAGTTTTATTCAGGATTCAAAAATGACCTGGATTCAGCTCATGAAAACATGACGCATGCCAAAAGCGAAACTGAGTTGGCGCCGGAAGAATATAACTGCCCGGACTGTGGTAAGCGAACCGAATATCGGTTTGGTCGCAACGGAAAATTCCTAAGCTGTACAGGTTTCCGTGTACCGCCAGAACCAATCAATATCGCCTGTCCCGGTTGCAAAACGCCGGAAATGGGTGTGAATAAAGGCAAGACTGCCCGATCACGTCCGTTCCTGACATGCGGCGACTGTGGTGAGAAGTTGACGTATTCAAAGCTCACCCCTGAAGATAAAGAACGCATCGTGACCATCGCGGACGCCATGCCGGTTGGCTGTAAATATGCAGCACCAATCGATGCTCAAGGCCGCCCGGTGAATCCGGAAGAGGTCAACGTCGTATGCCCGTCATGTGAGAAACCGCTGCTCAAGCGAAAGGGTCGTTTCGGACCGTTCCTGAGTTGCCCGGACTATCCGACATGTGATGGTGTCGTAAACCTTGACCGCAAGGGATACGTATCACCACCCAAGGTGCCACCGCTTGAGACAGACCTTGAGTGTAATAAGTGTGATGCAAATCTATATTTGCGTACCGGTGCCCGTGGTCCGTGGCTTGGTTGCTCCAAGTATCCGAAGTGTAAAGGACGTGGTGCGTGGAAGAAGCTCGAAGAAGATGTGCGTACCAAATGGGAAGCCAAACTTTACGAGCATGAGAAGCTCAATCCGCCCCCGAAGATTAGATCCACAGATGGGAAGATAATCGAAGCCGGAAGTGAGTTCGCTCCAACGCCGTTAAACGAGCAAGAGGCCCTGGAGTCAGCTGATTCCTAATTGGGGTTAGTCGCCAACCGCGATCGCTGTAGCCGTTGCATGTGATCTGCAATGTGAAATGGAGATCAGGACATCCGTGATTCCCATTTCATCACAAACTTCGCGGCCAGTGCCGTGAATCTCGCAGTGCGGTTTGCCGGAAGGCTCCGAAATGACCTCGATGTCGGTCCACTTAATACCACGGGACCAGCCCGTGCCGAGTGCTTTTAGTACGGCTTCTTTGGCTGCCCATCGCCCCGCGTAGTGCTGTGTTGCTGCTTTGCGGGAGCTGCTGTATTGAATCTCATGACGGGTGTAGACGCGATTAAGAAAGAGCTCGTCGTGCCGCTCAATCATGCTGGCGATCCGCAAGCATTCAACGATGTCTGTTCCGATTCCGATGATATTCATCGCACCAGTCCCGTTGCTTTTTGAGCTCGATCCAATACCTCGGATGCCTTTGCGCGAGCCTGCTTGGCTCCTTCGTTTAGTACATCCTGTACAAATCCGGGATCCTGTTCCAGTTTCTCTCGCCTCGCACGGGCATCGGAAAAATACGATTCCGCTGCATCGGCGAGACGTTTTTTGATGTCTCCGTAACCGAATCCGCCGGCTCTGTAGATGCCCGCCACCTCTTCGCATTCTGCGTCACTGGCAAAAAGAGATAGCAATTGGTACAGGTGATCGGTGCTCGGATCCTTGCTGTCTTCCATCGGACGCGAGTCAGTTTGGATTCGCATGATTTGTTTGCGTTGTGGCTTAAGCGGCTCGAAAATCCGGATGGTATTGTCATAACTTTTAGACATTTTCTCGCCGTCAGTGCCCGGTACTTTTGCCGACGCTTCCAATACTTTCGCGTCCGGCATCACAAAAACCTCGCCGTAATGATGGTTGAAGCTGCGAGCGACATCACGGCACACTTCAATATGCTGAACTTGATCCTGCCCGACCGGAACAACGTTTGAGTCGTATGCAAGAATGTCAGCAGCCATTAGCACCGGGTACGTGAACAACCCGGCGTCAGCTGCAACGCCTTTTTCTTTTTTTTCCTTGTAAGCATGACAGCGTTCGAGCAATCCTATCGGAGTGCCGGTCATGAGCAACCAGGTAAGTTCAGATACTTCAGGTACATCGGACTGAACAAAGAGTGTCGCTTGCTCTGGCTGTAGTCCTAACGCCAGTAAGTCGATTGCAGCTTCAAGCGTTAGTGATTTGAGTTCGTCTGAGTCGCGTATGGTGGTTAATGCGTGCAGGTTTGCGATGAAATAATATGATTCATCTTCGTTTTGCAGGTCGATGTACTGCTGAATTGCACCGAAGTAATTACCCCAATGAAAGCGACCGGTTGGTTGTATGCCCGAAAGTACGCGCATGAAATCTATGCCTTGTTGTATTTATTGAGTCTTGTTTGAAGTGACTGTACCGACAATTTCACTCACGCTCGTCGCGTCTAGTTCGGCAAGTGCGGCGGGTAGCTCGTCGAGAATCTTCATCGTGATGGTCGGATCATAGTAATTCGCCGTTCCAATTTGAATGGCAGTTGCACCGGCAACCAGAAATTGCATGACATCTTCCAGCGATGCGATGCCGCCGATTCCTATGATCGGTATATCAACCGCGCGCGAAACCTGAAATACGCATCTAAGGGAAACTGGTTTAATAGCAGGACCACTGAGTCCTCCCATATCATTTCCAAGTAACGGACGTCGTTTACGCCAGTCGATAGCCATTCCCAGTAAGGTGTTGGTTAGGCATACGGCGTCAGCGCCACCGTCTTTGGCGCCTTGAGCCACGGCAACGATATTCGCAACATTCGGAGTCAATTTGGCGAGTATTGGTATATCTGTTGCATTTCTCACACATGAAACGACCCTCTGGCATGCTTCCGGATTCGTGCCAAAATCTACACCACCCGATACGTTTGGGCAGGAAATGTTCAGCTCAATTGCGTCGACCCCACCAGCACTTTCCAATTGAGAAGCCATAGACGCATATGACTCCGCATCTGGAGCTGCAATGCTGACGATGAGCCTGGAGTTGAGTTCTGATAAGTATGGTAAATGGTGCTGAATAAAGGCTTCGATTCCGTCGTTATCCAATCCGATGGAGTTCAGCAGTCCGGACGAAGTTTCCACCGTTCGCCAGGGGTTGTTTCCGGCACGCGGTTGCGGCGTAACTGTCTTTGGGACGATGCCACCGAGTCGATTCAGGTCTACAATTTGCTCCATTTCACGGGCGTATCCAAATGTACCGGATGCCACGAGAACGGGGTTCGGAAGACTCAAACGACCTAGTTGCACTTGGAGTTGTGGTTGATTCAAGGTTCTGTTGGTATCACGCAATTTCGATGAGATGAAGGAACATGATTCGATGGTAAGTCGTTTTTAGTTTTTTCTCAATGACACAGCCGCCGTGACCGCAGGTTAGATATCAATTTGTTTGCGTTGATGCTCGATGGCCTCAATGCTCACCAGCGGTCCGCTGCCACTACCTGGACACTCTTCGCAGGTGCGGTGCCAATCCTCCTGTGTTTCAAGGTTGCTGTTCCAAAACGGCCATGTTTTGCATTGGACGGGCCGCGCATCGTACACGGTGCAGTTTCGGTTGTCGCTGTCAAAAAAAACACAATCACCGTTTGGGAACTCTCGTAGGCTAAATCGAGCACCAATTTTACGAACATACGTATCAGTAAACTCTTCTAAGCCAGTGCCGGTCAGATCTGCCAGATTCTGGATTTCCTGTTCAGAGACCCAGACATAACCTGGTTCACCGGTACAGCAATCACCACAGCCGGTACATTCAAATTGAAGGCCGTCTTTGTACCAGCGCTGGGAGTTTGCTTCATGATCGGGAGATTGCATCAATTGTGCCTGGCAATTGCTGAGAGATTCACATGCGATTTCACATCGTAATTATAGCCTGACATGATCAAAAGAAGTGGCGACGGTTGCTTGGTGTTTTTTTGAAACAATTCCTTTAGAGATTCGGGGCGAAGGACGATTTATGGCTTTGGTTACTGAACGTGCGCGCGTTGCAAGCAGGCCGGTGCAACCACCACCTGTGATAGAAAGTGAACGCGTGACACGAGCAAGACTTGGAAGCGTGAGTTTCGTGGCCGATGCTGTCATGAAATCTCATGTGAAAGAGGTCGGCCAACATGCCAGTCTATGGTGCGTAAACCATTGTGATGCTTGACTTTAGGGCAGGCTGTTACGTAAACTTATTTGCGAATCACAAGGGTAAACACCGCACAGAATTATTGGCTGTAAAAGGGCATCGTCATGACCAAGAAAGACATCGTGAAAGCGATATCTGAAAAGATTGACATGACTCAATTGCAGACCAATGAGATCGTGCAACATACGTTTGACGCAATCATGGAATCCCTCGCTCAAAAGGGACGGGTTGAGCTGCGAAACTTTGGCGTATTTATTGCCAAGAAACGTGCAGCACGAACAGCTCGTAATCCGAAGACGGAGGAAACAGTGCATGTTCCTGAGAAGATCGTCGTGACCTTCAAACCAGGTAAGAAAATGGAACAACTTGTGAGCGACATGGAACCATCCGTTCTTGATGATGGTCCCACAAGTGAGCAGGTACGCACACCACTTTCTGAGTCGATTGACTATGCGTCGGACACCGTTCCGGAGGAATCACCTTTAGATGATTCTGCCGGCGATTTGTACGTGTGATTAGCCCCGATGTCTTGCTGCTGTCAGTGCTAACGAAGTAGCACGAGCCAAAGTGGTATTGTCGCGGATTCGGTTATTGGTTATTAGATATGCCGCCTTTCAGGAAATAGCAAAAGGAATTGCTTTTCTGAGAGTGACCGATAGGAGCACGATGCACACAGAGGCTCATCAAGGAGGATGAAAGCAATGCGTCGAATGATATTAGCCGTGCTATTAGCAGCAGCACTGACAACAAGTGTTGGCTGTTTGCTACCGGCTTTTTCTGGTGACCGAGTTCGCCGAACCCAGCAGTTGATTTTCACATCAGAGAATCAACGTGCTATTCTCAATTTCTGGGAGAGGTTCTGGATGCTCGAAATGCCGGATCATATGAACCCCCAACGAGTTCACGGTGGTGTGATTTAGTCACCCCTGCCGAAATAGAACACAGTGTGTAACACAGGCATGCGGAGATCGCGTGTCTGTGTTACTGCGCGCTTATCCACCAATTTGGTACATCGCCCGCTCTGGTTTTACGAATTCGGTAGAGTCGATACCGTGGCCGGCTTTTTTGTTGGTGACGCAGTCGCGGATCAACTGCTGAATTTGCAGGTCGTCCGCATCGCTTCGAAGTAACTCGCGTGCGTCCCACTCTTCGATGGAGAATAGGCAATTGCGAATCTTGCCTTCGGCAGTGATTCTTAACCGATTGCAATTGTGACAAAACGGTTGTGTGACGGGATTGATGAAACCGATACTGCCGCGTCCGTCACTGAAGTTGTAGTCCATCGCCGGTTGGCTGGGGTCTTCACGATGAGCAGGTTCCAGTTTGCAAAACTCAGACTCAAGCTGAGAGCGGATTTCACTGCCTGAGAGCACCTGTTCGTGCTCCCACTGGTCATCCGCATCGAGTGGCATGAATTCGATGAATCGCAATTCCAGTTTGTGTTCTCGTGCAAACTCTCCCAGGGGAATTATTTCATTCTCAGTGAGTCCGCGAATCGCGATGGCATTTAATCGTATCTTCTTAAAGTCGAAAGTGATGGCGGACTTGATCGCGCTGATTATTTTTTCGATCCCCGTGCGTCTGGAGATGCGTTGAAAGATCTCTTCGGTAAGTGTGTCCAATGAGATGTTTAGCCTGTGTAGTCCGGCCGCTTTCAGTTCCTGTAATTTATCTTCCAGCAACAACCCGTTGGTGGTTAATGCGATATCTTCAATGCCATCAATGGCAGCGAGTTGGCGAATTAAATCGGGTAGGTTACTTCTTACCAAAGGCTCTCCGCCAGTGATTCGCAGTTTATTGACGCCTAATTTGGCAGCACAGGACGTAAACCGCACAATCTCCTCGAAGGACAGGATTTCACTGCGAGGCTTGAACTGCACGTTTTCTTCAGGCATGCAATAGAAGCACCGGATATTGCAACGATCCGTCACACTAACCCTAAGGTTCGTGTGAACTCGCCCAAATCGATCTAAGAGTGGTTGTGAATTTGTCATTTTGAAAACCATTTTTTAGAAGGAGCGATCTGGCTCAACATCCGTGATGCACCCATTCAGTGGTTCCATCCGACCAGTTCTCCTTCTTCCAGATTGGCACAACCTCCTTGAGTGTGTCAATAAGCCATTTGCCCGCTTCGAATGCGGCTTCGCGGTGTGCTGAACTAACTGCTATGGCAACACTCGCTTCACCGAGCTCGAGATGTCCCACGCGGTGTGTCATGGCAACGCCACTTAATTGCCATTTTTGCTTAGCCTGATCAGCCAATCGCGTCATTTGTTTCAGAGCCATCTCTTCATAACAATCATAGTCAAGCGCGGTTGTTTCCTTTTCGCCTGTGAATTGGCGAGTGGTACCCAGGAATAAGAGTACTGCTCCGGCGTGGTGGGAGCTTACAGCATCTAGTACTTCATTATTGTCGATTGGGTCATGGATAATGGAAATCATGGATTAACCGCCACTTACCGGAGGGATGATCGCGATTTCATCGGAATCGGATATCGAATCTGCTGGGCTGGCGTATTCGGTGTTCACGGCGATCATACAGTGTGGAAGGACATCGGTGAGTTCAGGAAATTGCTCTGTAACCGCCGTTCTTAAATCGGCAACGGTTGTTGGAGCTTCAATGGTGACCTTGATTTCCTGCTGACCAATTCTTTGTTGAGCCACAGCAAATAGTTTGATGGAGCAAATCACGTTACGACGAGTTCCTGTCCTTGTTTTTCCAGTTGCTGACGGATAGCCCCCATTTCACCATAAGAGAGCGCCAGCAATTTGATCGGATGAATGGTTGGTTTTGTTGTACCTTGTTCCATTTGCATTTTACAGGTGCTGCATTCAGTTGTTCCGATATTTATGTCCGGAGCTCTCATCGCACTGATCAGTCCCCACCCGCTTCGAAGGCTGTTGCGGTAATTGCGCTGCTTTAGTCCAAATGTTCCGGCCATGCCCGAACACCCCTTGTCGAGCCGATGAATCGTTAGATTAGGAATCAGTGATAAGATGCGTTCAGCAGGCGTGAATTGGTTTAGCGCTTTCAGGTGGCATGGCAAATGATAGCCAGCGGAAATGTCCAGAGGAGCTAAATCATGTGCAAGTTCACCGCTCTTATGCATCTCCCATAAATACGAGCAGGCGTCGCTCGTGTTTTCAGCTATCAAGCGAGTGTCTTCATTATCGATGACAGCGGGATATTCTCGCGTTAACGCCATCGCAGCTGAAGGTTCAGTGGTAATCACGTGGTAGCCCCGACGGATTGCGTCTGAGAGCAGTGCAGAATTGTGAGTGATCACATCACGCGCATAGTCGACATCTCCTTCGCTGATGGCTGGCATGGCAGACCATTTTTGATCGACCGGCACGTAGACGCTTATTCCATTGTGCTGCATGACGCTCACCGTGGCTTTGGCCAATTCCACATCAAACCAGTTGGCATATAGATCGACAAAGTACAACACTTTGCGTCCGGAATGCTGGTGAGGTCGGTGAAGGCGGTGGCGTTGTGCCCACTTCATGAAGCTCCTTCTGGATAGCTTGGGAAGTTTGCGACCGTGTGCAATGCGAAAGAGTTTGGAGGCAATCCAGCGTGCATATCGATTACCGACGCCCCAGTTATAAATCCATCTTAGCCAGCTGGCCCACTGTACCGTGCGATCCATCCGAGACAGGAGCAATTCGTGAAACGGTAGCCCATTGTTGTGCACGTGACTTGCTTTTGCTTCGGTCATCAGTTTTGGGATATCGGCGCCGGCCGGACACTCGATGCGACACTGGTGACAATTAATGCATAAATCAGCGACTTGCTTTAAATCCCCTTCCTGAAGCTCTGTTACCTGAAGACGTCCGGTAAGGACAGCCCGCATGAGATTTGCCTTAGCACGCGGTGATGACTCTTCACCTGGATTGAACCGGAATACCGGGCACATGCGGGTAGCCTGGTCTGTTGTCCTGCATCGCGCACAACCATTGCAGGTACGTGCGGTATAAAGTACTTCATCTTCCTTCCAGTCGAGCTGCAGGGGCACAAGTTCGCGGTCTTCAGGGCCCAGCGCGATCATGTGCGTCGCTGCCGGTGCTTCTTGGACACTTACCGGTCTTAAATTGTTGTGGATAGGCTGAGGTAGTTCAGCGACGACCTTGCCGGGATTGAGTTGAAACTCGGGATCAAACACCCGTTTAACTTCCGCAAAGACTTCGTATAACGGCCCGAATTGTTTCCTCATAAACCACGTACGACTAAGCCCGGCACCGTGCTCTCCACTAATGGTGCCACCGGCATCGACCACTTTCTCATAGAGATCAGTTGCCAGCCCGTGTAGCTTGCGCATGTCGTTACTGTCGCTTAAGTCCATCAGAGGTCTAATGTGCAATTGGCCATGACCAACGTGTCCAAACAGCGAGGCGGTAACCTGATGTTGTTTGAGTACGGTTTGAAGCTCTGGCACCACCGTTGACAGCTGCTCCGGGTGTACAGAGATATCTTCAACAAACGGGATGGCACGGCGTGAACCTTCAAGCCGATAGAGCATCGGAATGACGTTCTTCATCAATAACCAGATTTGATCAACTTCATGCTGGTCTACGGCGGTTCTTGCCGTGAATGCCAGATTTTCCCTGTGCTGAATGCGGTCGATGATCATCCTCAGTCGGTGCCGAACATCCGTAGAGCTATCAGCGTCTGTCTCTACCAGCAGCATCACTTCGGCGTCTGACGGAATCGCCTTGCCAAGATTGCTACTGGTTGCCCGGGCGAGTGCAAGTAAACGACGATCGATCATGTCGCATGCACTTACACCCATATTGACCGCCAACCGAGACGCCTCGATGGCCTTTTCAATGCGATCGAAAAATAACAAGGCAAGACCACGGAAACCCGGAATGGGGCTGGTGCGAATCGTCGCTTCAGTGATGATCCCCAGCGATCCTTCTGAACCGGTAATCAGCTTCGCCAAATTAAAATGCTCGTTCTTCAGGATTCCGTTTAGGTGATAGCCGCAGCGGTGTGTGAGACTTGAAGGAGTATGCTCTTTGAGAATGTCTCGATGTCCAATGACGAGCTGCTTCATTCGAGATTCAATATCGTCGAGTCTCGAGTGCGGGTTGTGCAGGACACCTCGAACCTGTGGAACGGCGCAGAGTGTTTCAATGTTTCTGTTAGGCCCAACGTCCAGAACCGTACCGTCTGCCAGGACCACCTGAAGTGATTCCACATAGGCCCTGGTTGAGCCGTACTTCAGCCAATGACTGCCACTTCCGTCTAAGGCGATGGTGCCTCCCATGGTGGAAACCGCACTGGTGGCCGGGTCGGGCCCAAATGTTCTGTCGTGGCGAGCCAGGAATTTGTTGAGTTGTTGATGTACGACACCCGGTTGGATTCGAATCGTTTCCCCGTCGAACTGTAGAATGCGTCGCATCGAATGAGCCATGTCAACGATGATGCCCGAACCGAGCGATTCCCCGGCTAATCCACTTCCACTGCCACGGGGGTGTAATGAGATATTTCGATGGTTTGCATAACGCACCAGCGTGATGACATCGTCGAGATTGCGAGGTCTTACGACGCCCAATGGCTTGATCTCGTAGATGCTGGCGTCACTTGCATACAGTTGCAGGAAGACGTCGTCACAACGTACATCCCCCTGAATGATCCCGCGCAGGTCCTCCTGGATTCGCATTCTATCGGGATCGATCATGTCACTTGCACGTGTTAGTTATTCGGCAGTGTAGGTACGCTTCAAAAGCTATGCGTCAGTTTCGCTGTCTACGTGCTTTTTTGCAAATGCATCCGCCCGCGCCTGTTCGGCTAGGCGATGTTTTTCCTGTCGATATTTCTCATGCACTTCGAGACTAAACAGGGTGTGTTGATCTGTTTCGACATAACCTCGGTATTCAGCATCACACCGGTAACATTGCAGGAGGTTTTTGACGACCATCCAAAGCAAGAAATCAATGACGGCTGAGGCCATCAAAATCCCATAACACCACCAGATTTGATGATTAGCCCAAGCAATGCTGCTGAGAATGAAACCCGTGGCGATAATGGTAAGACCCAACCGCTGTGAAAATGCCTTGCGTAGATACAGTTCGCGACTCGGGCACACGACGCAGCGTGTCATCGTGACGCCGTCAGTATGGGGCACGACAGCATCAGTCGGGACAACGTGCTGATGGCCACAATGGGGGCAATTCACGCCATCAGTCGTATCGGCTAACGGAGCCCGGAACACGTTTTCACAGTTCTGACAAATGGCTGTGATGTTCATGACTATTCCTGTATCAACTCTTCTGATTGGCGAGCCTTGGAACCAATCATTGCCGAGTCATCATAATGGATAAAGGCCGGTGTCTGACAGTATCTGTGCTGTTAACTCACCGATGAAAACGAGAATGGTTGCCGCGTATAGGATACCTGTGGCACTTTGAGTATTCGGGATTCGTAGAGTGACCCACGCCATCCACAGCATAATGCTTGTACCGATGATGCCTGCTAGCCAGCGGAGTCCCACAAAGATCCACCATTGCGTATTGACCAATTCACTTTGGTACATAATCAGACATGCTTCACCAATGGTAATGGTGATGACCCGCAGTAGGATCGCAACCGCCGCGAATTTCAGCAACAACCGCAAGGGCACCAAATCCATTGTCGGTGTATTTAAATACCAGTGCCCCAGAAGCATCGCTGTCATGATAGAACCGACTGCCATGCAGCTGGTAATAATATCACTGCTTTCAATTAGAATTTGGCGCATGTCCCATGTATTGAATCCAGGAGTTGCAATCCAGGCTGTATATCCTGTGAGCAGTGCCAATAGGATGATAACGATTCGCCCCGGTTTGTGTTTTTCATAGAGCCAGCAGACGGCACCGGCATAACTGCCAACAGTAAGCAGAATGGACTGCGAAAGTAATTGGTCTCGCAGTTCCGGTACGTAATCACTACCGATCATGTAAACGACCATGGCAGCAAGCGCGTTGATCCCCATCGCTACCCATAGATGGACACGAAAGAAACCACTTGTTACGTGGCGTGGAGACGTGATCGCCATTGCTATCAGCATGCCTAGATTTAGGCGAAAGGCAAAATGCAGAATGTGCCAGAGTAATGCCACGTTGGTTAACCGCGGTTCCCATAAATCAGCTGCATCACTTCGCTGCGGCTGGATAAGTTTGAACGGAAAATACCCTTCATGGCACTCGTGACTGTGATGCTGCCAGGCTTGCGCACCCCGCGAATCGACATGCAGCTGTGTGAAGCCTCAAGGACGACGGCTACACCTTTTGCACCTAACTCTTCCAGCAACAGGTTTGCAATCTGTTCGGTCATCCGCTCTTGGACTTGTGGACGACGGGCAAACCCCTCTACGACTCTTGCAAGCTTGCTCAGTCCGATGACCTTTCCATCCGGCATGTAACCGATGTGTGCTTTGCCGATAAAGGGCAACAGGTGATGCTCACACATGCTGCAGAAGCTGATATCCCGTACAAGAACGACTTCGTCGTATTCCTCGGGAAAGAACTTCTTGGTGTGTTCGGTTGGGTCGGTGTGGAGGCCGCCAAACATTTCTGCATACATTCGGGCTACGCGTCCGGGCGTTTCGAGCAATCCTTCCCGGTCAGGGTCCTCTCCTACCGCTGCAAGGATTTCCTTGACCGCAGCTTCAATTCTTGGAAGATCTATGTTTTGACCGTTGTCTTCGGGCTTATTCATCGGTTGATTCACGGCTCAGTTAAGGAATTCCAGCGAGCGACTCACCACGCATTTACCATCAGGGTTCATCTGCCGCTCTTTATTTTGATCGGCGTTAAAACATACGTGTTTCACAGATGTTTTTCGCTGATACCGCTATCGCTACTTTTATCGCTACATCTATCCTAGATGCGCTCATTTGAAGTGGTCAAACCCCTCAGTCACAGTAAATCAAAGGTGTCGGACTATTTTGCGGCGCGTGTGAAGTTCAGTGTCAGCTGAGGATCTTCTTTTTCTGCGTCCGGATTCAATTCGCGATAGAGCAAACTTGGCTGGATATCACGATTGTCTTGATACTTGTCACTTTGATATTCAGTGATTTCGCCAGCGAGTTCGTGATAGAAAATCTGACAAATCGAAATACCCGGATAGATTTTCACAGGCTGAACGGCGAACATCTCAAGCGTCCAGTAACCACAAAATCCGACGTCACCAAATCCGGCGGTAATATGGACGAATAAACCGAGTCGTCCAATGCTGCTACGCCCTTCGATCATCGGCACAAGCTCATGTGTTTCAGTGCGTTCTACCGTGCGGCCCAGATACAATTGGTTAGGATTCAGAACGAGCCCGGATTCCGGGATCTGGATCCGGCGTACGCGATTCACCTGTCGCATATCCAGGACAACTTCTTCATAGACCATCAATTCGTCATGGAGGGTGAGGTTGTAGCTGTTCGGGTTTAGGTTATCAGGGTTGTACGGGTCGATATTAATCGTCTCCCCCATGCGTCTGCTGATTTCTTCGCCGGTTAGGATCATCGCTCCAAACTCCGTGATTAGTCTTTAGTAGATATGGGGAAAACGGGCATACTAAGCGGTTACTCCGATTCGTGGACAGAACCGTTTCATTCTGCAGTTTTCACAATCGGGCTTGCGCGCGTTGCACACAGCACGACCATGATGAATCATTCGGTGGGAATAATCAATCCATTCCGCCTCAGGCAATACCGAAATCAATTCGCGTTCAGCTTTGACAGGGTCTGTTTCAGATGTGACTCCGAGCCGCCGGCTGATTCGACCTACGTGAGTATCAACGACAACTCCGGTCGGGATTCCCCAGGCCACGCCCATGACAACGTTGGCGGTCTTGCGGCCAACGCCGGCAAGTTTTACGAGCGCGTCAAAGTCCTGTGGGACTTTCGAGCCGTGTAAGTTTACTAGGTCTTGTGAACAGCTTTTTATATTTTTGGCTTTAGCGCGAAAGAAGCCGGCGCTCTTAATATGCTTTTCAATTTGTTTCTGAGTCGCCGCTGCCATACGTTTGGCATTAGGGAATTCTTTGAATAGACTTTTGGTGACAATGTTCACACGCTCATCCGTACATTGTGCAGAGAGAATCGTCGCGATAAGCAGTTGATACGGTGTGCGAAAATTTAAGGCACATTCTGCGTCAGCATAGTCTTTTGCTAGCTGCCTCACCACTTTCATTGCATGACGCTTCTCGGGAGACTGTGGCATGAAGGTGTTTTGTCCTGATGTGGTGCTGTGGTATTCCTGCCGTGTGCAACTTCACAATCGTAACCTTTTCGGGCTATCATTGTGAAGCACTATTCATCATTCTCACCTCATGCTCAATTGCCGCATGGCGTTTGTCCTGACTGGAGCCCACATTTGACCGAGTCCACACAATACGATGAGCGATATCTCAAGGGAATCGAATACTTCAATGAGTTCGAGTTTTTTGAAGCACATGAGGTGTGGGAGGATCTATGGCAGGATTTTCACGGTCATGGCAGGACGTTCTATCAAGGCCTGATTCAAGTGGCCGTGTGTCTTCATCACTTTGTAAACGGAAATATCCGAGGCGCGAGAAAACTGTACAACAGCAGCACGAAGTACCTGAGTGAATACGGTGCACTCTACGAGGGACTTGATCTCGCAAAATTTATTGGTGAACTAACGACCTGTTGTCAGGAAATTCTGGACTCGACCGAAGAGTATCCACAGATTGAGATCAACGCTGACTTGATACCAGAGATCCACTTGTCATAGACCCGACCTAAAACAGGGTGGCTTCTCAGCCAGGATCATAAAATCAGCACGACATAGGCCAGTGCGAGCACGATCTGGACGAGTGCAAATAGTCCGGCAGCTTTAATAAAGGCGCTGAACGACATGCTGAGCTTTTGCTTGTGCATGATGGTTACGGCCACGAGTGTGGATGCCGAACCGATTGGCGTTATGTTTCCGCCAAGATTTGCACCAAAGATCACGGACCACCAGAGCTTGGACTCCGGTGGAGTTTGCAATTCCACTTCCAAAATGTTGGCGAGCATTGCCGCCAATGGAATATTATCCGTGACACTGCTGAATCCAGCTGCACCGACTAACATCGTGCTAACATCTCTGGCATTCGCCGTTGCACTCCCGGGGGCAACAAGTATCTGCTTCATGCCTGTTCCAATGGCTGTTAGTACGCCGGCCCATTCCATGACGTAGATCACGGCAAACAGACACATGAAGAATCCTAACAAGTCCCAGTCGACAGCCCGATAGAACTGGTCGGCAGTCGAACGGTATCTCAGCAACATGATCATCGCGAATGAGAGTGCGACGTAACCCATGCCCAGGTCTTTGACGTATGGCAAAACAGATGTGCAGGCGATCGTGATGATGAACAGACAAAGCACGACTGTTGAAAACCGAAAGAATGCCCAGCTGGTTATCCCGTCGTTTTCATCAAACTGCATGACTTGTCGCGCAGCACGGTTCTTTTCCTCTTCATCCTTGAGTTTGTCGATCTTGAAGACGCGGGCACCGAGGTAGAGAGTAATTGCCGTGGCGACAACAACATAAGGGCTGGCCTTTATGAAAAATGTCACAAAGCTAATTCCCGCAGCGTTTCCCACGATAATGTTCGGCACACTACTAATAAGAGTAAGCAGGCCACCGATATTGGTGAGCAGTCCTTCGATCAATAGGAATGCTAGCAGCTTCTCGCGTATCCCCAGCCGCTCGAGCGAGACGACCGTTAGCGATCCGACAATGATCATCGCCGTGACATTATTCAAAACGGCGGAGAATACGACGGTCATGATTCCATAAAAGATAAGGAGCCGTCGCGGATCGCCGCGTGATGCTTTCGTAACCTTGATTGCGATCCATGTGAATAGTCCGGATTTGGTTGTGACATCCACAAAGATGCTCGAACCCAGAATGATGGCGATCACTCCCCAGTCAATTGCGGGAATATAGACGGGCATGGCAACCGTATGGCTGCTCTCATGTTCGGAATGGTCCGTCACATGATCATCCGTTTCCTGAGTTGCTGGGACTGAGGGTATGCCCACTTCGCCAAATGGAAGAATCTCATAGGCGGCTCCGGCCAGTAAGCAAATTACAGCGAACGATCCGGCAATGACGGACTTCTTTGCGTGCAGTTTCTCTTCAAGGGCCAGACATAGGATCAAGCCCGCTAGAAATATCGAAAAAATGACGGTGACGGTAGTCGGCACGTCGGCTGAAGCGATCAGAGTGTACATGTTTATTGGTTAGCTCAATGTGCAGCTGAAACGGTATTTCCAAAAAGGGATCATAGTAAGAGCACAGGAATATCGCGCATTTCAACGGCAAGCTCATAGGCAGGGCCGTCCATGGCAACGTGATTAGCATCCTTGCTATTTAGCACGAGCAAATCGACTTGATGCTCACTACATAGATCTTTGGACTTTGTTAACGGGTTTCCGAATTCAAGGTGTTTTTCGATGGTGAAATGTTGCTCTCCCAATTCATGCTCGCATGATGAAATGAACTGTTCCGCCATGTGCAATAACTGACTCTTGATCGCAGATGTGGATGACTCGGTCGGTATTGCGGGGATGCGACCAATGGCTTGCTCATAGCGTTCAAATGCCGTTTCGTCCTCAATGTGAGAGAGAATCAGTTTTCCTTCCTCCGGTGTGAAATGTGCAGCCACACTTATCAAGTGGTTATCTCCGGACAAGTGATTTGTTACTGTCATAACTTCTTTTAGGGACAGCTGTGTTAAATCAACCCGATCTGGTCGGGGAAGAAGCAATACCGGTACATCCACACGTTGGGTTAGTACGTCGACATGGCTGCCGAGGCTTTCAGGTAAATCTTCATTTCTGTTGTACAGATTTCGATACGTGCAAATGAGACTCGCTGGGTGCGTGAGCTCTTCGATTGCTGTGAGCATGTTGGTTACCGACTGGTAACTCTCTGAATTGATGGTGCTTATCTCGTAAGAATAAGGCAACGCTGCTGCGAGAAATTGGTGAACCTGATCGTTCAATAGCTGCGCATCACTTTCATTGACATCACTGATTAGGGCAATGTTTGAAAAGTTAAGCGATTCAGGATGAAACGGCACTCCTGATGCTGCTCTAAATGCACTTTGAAAGTTGTCTAAGGTGGTCATAGGTACAGCGTCCACGCGGTAAACTGGAAGAATCAATTTCATAAGGCGGTGTCAATGGTGGATCTGCGACTAACATCCATTAGCACCGCGAGGGTATTTTACGAAATGTAACCCCAGATTGCATATGTCGACTTTTGGTGAATTGATCGCATCGTTTGCCAAATCGGGCTACTGTCTATCGAAACGCCGTTACATTAAAATCGGAACTGTGGCGATCTAACGTCAGCAATCTGAACACAATTGGCTTCGGAATCTACAAACAATCGGAAAAACCATGAGTATTGAAACTGTTTTTGATCCATTTGGAGCACGTGATACATTCGACACGCCTAACGGACCGATTGGAATCTACCGGCTATCAAAGCTGGAAGAAGCCGGCCTGGGAGATGTATCTTCGCTACCGTATTCCATTCGAGTATTGCTCGAGTCCGTTCTGCGGAATTGTGATGGCTTCGTGGTGACCGAAGATGATGTTAAGAATCTTGCTGCATGGAATGCCGAAGCCCCCGCCCAGTGTGAGATCCCGTTTAAACCGTCTCGAGTTGTGCTGCAGGACTTTACCGGTGTGCCGGCTGTCGTTGATTTAGCGGCCATGAGATCGGCAATGCAGAGAATGGGTGGTGATCCGAAAAAAATTAATCCATTGATTCCGGTTGATTTGGTCATTGACCATTCCGTTCAAGTGGATAGCTTTGGCAGCGATGAGTCATTAGGAGCAAATGTAGAGCTCGAATTCCAGCGAAATAAGGAACGCTATGAATTCCTCCGTTGGGGGCAACATGCATTTGATAACTTTCGTGTTGTGCCACCGAATGTCGGTATTGTCCATCAGGTAAACCTTGAATTCCTTGCTAAAGGTGTATTTGTGCGTGAGGATCAGCATGGCAGCGTTGCTATTCCTGACACACTTGTCGGCACGGATTCACATACAACGATGATCAATGGCCTCGGCGTTGTCGGTTGGGGAGTTGGTGGTATTGAGGCCGAAGCAGCCATGCTGGGGCAGCCGTTATATATGCTCATGCCTGAAGTGATCGGGTTTGAACTGACAGGTGAATTGCCCGCTGGAACCACAGCCACGGATCTTGTGCTGGTTGTTGTGGAGATGCTGAGGCAGGAAGGTGTCGTTGGCAAGTTTGTTGAATTCTACGGCGACGGGGTAAAAGCAATGAGCCTTGCTGACCGTGCAACGATTGCGAACATGGCACCCGAATACGGTGCCACGATGGGTTTTTTCCCCATCGATGAAGAATCGCTTGAATTTCTTGCCGCCACCGGGCGCACGCCTGAAGAAGTTGCCCTTGTTCGTTCCTACACAACGGAGCAGGGATTGTTAAGAACCGATGATGCACCGGTACCCAATTACACGAAGTCACTGCGGCTAGATCTTGCCAACGTCGAGTCTTCACTTGCCGGTCCAAAACGGCCACAGGACAGAATTGCGTTATCCCAAATGAAACCAGCGTTTGATGCGACGTTGCGTGCACCGGTTTCAGAACGCGGATTTGGACTCGATGGTGACGCATTGTATCGCACAGGACATATCGAGAATAATGGCCATTCTTCTGACATTGGCCATGGTGCTGTTGTGATCGCTGCGATTACAAGTTGTACAAACACGTCAAATCCGTCGGTGATGATAGCTGCAGGTATTCTGGCTCGTAATGCAGCCGCAAAAGGCCTTGCTGTTAAACCACACGTCAAGACAAGTTTGGCGCCGGGTTCGCGTGTTGTGGCGGATTACCTTGATGCTGCAGGACTTACCGACTCACTTGAATCGCTTGGGTTCCATGTCGTTGGGTACGGATGTACCACGTGCATTGGAAACAGCGGACCATTGCCACCAGCCGTTGCATCTGCCGTTCAGGAGGGTGATTTGGTGGCATCTGCTGTGCTTAGCGGCAATCGGAACTTCGAAGGTCGCGTGAACCCACTTGTAAAGGCAAACTACCTGGCCAGCCCGCCGCTGGTGGTTGCTTATGCACTTGTCGGATCGACGACCGTAGACCTAATTAACGAACCACTAGGCTCGGATCAGGATGGTAACGATGTCTTCCTTAAAGATATCTGGCCGACACACGAAGAAGTTCGGCAAGTAATTGCTGAGAGTATTAAACCGGAAATGTACGCTGATCGATACGGAAATGCTTTTGACTCCAATGAAAAATGGAATCAAATCTCGATTACCGAGGGGGATCTGTACGCCTGGAGCGAGACGAGCACTTATATCCAGGAGCCACCGTTTATGGTGGGACTTTCGGAAAATGTTGACGCAATCCAACCCATCCAAGGTGCTCGCGTGCTTGCAGCACTTGGTGACAGCGTCACCACCGATCATATTTCACCAGCAGGCGCGATCGCCGGCGACAGTCCCGCTGGTAAGTATCTGAATGATAATGGTGTTCAACGCGTGGACTTCAATAGCTATGGCTCACGCCGTGGTAATGACCGTGTAATGCTACGTGGTACCTTTGCGAATATTCGAATTCGTAATCAGCTTGCACCGGGTACTGAAGGTGGAGTTACACGTCATATTCCAAGTGGTGACGCGATGACCATTTACGACGCGGCGATGCGTTACCACCAGCAAGACGTGCCGTTGGTTGTACTTGCCGGTAAGGAATATGGAACAGGTAGCAGTCGTGACTGGGCCGCCAAAGGGACTCAGCTAATGGGTGTGAAGGCTGTGATCGCAGCCAGTTATGAACGTATTCACCGAAGTAATTTGGTGGGAATGGGAGTGCTTCCTCTCGAGTTGGTTGATGGCCAATCGTGGCAGTCGCTAGGGCTCTCCGGCGAAGAGACTTTTGATGTGCTCGGGCTGGATGATAGCTTGCAACCCCTGTCGGAACTCACGATTCGTGCAACAGCGGCAGACGGTACACATACCGAATTTCAGACATCCGTTCGCATTGATACTCCAGTAGAGATGGACTATTACCGAAACGGTGGCATCCTGCAGACTGTATTGAGAAATCTGCTAAAGACGTAGGTCGGGATGCTTAACAAGCGGTGTGTCGCATCATCACCGCGCTCCGCTATGCGGTATTGAACCAAACGACTTACCGTAGGTCACCCACTGCAGCAGATACCGAACTGCCTTCTGGCGACGCCGGCGTGTTTAGGACATGTGACTCAAAATGTCCGCTGCGGGAGTGTTGGTGCCGACTGGCACTGATGATAGCTGAGCCGCGATCATTAGGCAGTTAATGCCCGACCCGATGCCCAGCAAGGCGATGTTCTCCGCGTCACATATGGGGTGCTGCTCGATACCGATAGCAAGCGTTACAGGTAAAGCGGCAGAACCCGTGTTTCCAAGCCACTGGAATGTGGTGAAGTCGCTGTCGAGAGATAGGTCGAGTGAGTTCAGCATTAGCTTGCGATGGGCGCTGCCGACCTGGTGGCAATACGACCTCGAGATTTCATCTCGCCGCCATCCAGTCCGATTTAGGAATTGCTCAAAGGTTCTCACGCCGGTCTGGATGCCTTCGTGCATGAGGGTTTCCGAGTCGGTGTTCATTAGTGGCTGCATGCCATCGCTTACCGCTTCGTCACGGCCACTGTGACATAGCTTGTGATGTTGTGTGTCCGATTGTGCTGCGGCTGCGACGATTGGGTTTTCATTTGTGCTGATACTGCGATGTGTGAGCAGAATTGCCGAGCTGGCTGAGCCAATTGTCAGCGAAGCGATTGTGTTCTTTATGGAACTGCGGGTAATCGAAAGATCGGTGTTTAGGTGGTTAATCGTGGAGTGCATTAAATGGCGGCTGTCTTCCGTGCCGACGATCAAAGCAGCCTGTGTCTGTCCCAGTTCAATAGCGTTTGCCGCCTGAATGATGCCATTCAATTGTCCCAGACAAGCATTTGATACATCGTAGATATGGCAGGCTGTGGAAAGGCCGAGGTCGTGATGCACTCTCGCCGCTGTCGCAGGTTCCAAATGGTCACGACAAACGCTGCCATGAATCAGCATGCCAATCTTATTCCGATCTATTCCGGAAGCTTGGATTGCAGCGTTTCCGCTTTCAATGCTCTTATCACCCGGTAGCGTATCTGAATCCCAGTATCGTCGAGCGGAGATCCCAGTCATCAGCTCAAGACGACCTTCCGGAAGGCTAAGGCGTTCGTAAACCGGCGCCAGCTCCGCCTCTAATTCTGAGGTGGAAATGGAGTTTGGTGGCAAGGTATAGCCAAGTGCCTCTAGATTTACATTGGTGTACAGCATTTGTCTCAGGATAGCGGCGATCAAGCAAAGTGACAACGCATGATAAACACACTGGAATTAACGACTGCATACCAGATCTAGTGCCAAACACTAAAGTGCTAGCACAAGATGTTGTGTGTGAAAAAAAGTTGTCCGCAAAATCAGTGAAAAGTTTGGCACAGGTGTGACATGTTGGCAAAATCACGCCCATCTTAATTGTTCCCGTCAAAGTCATCTGGACTTTTAGTTGTTAAGGAGTCGAGTCGCCGAATTGGCAAACTGATTTACAAACGCAAGTCACCATCGTGTTGTCTTATTGCAAAAGTCCCACATTGCAAACACAACCGGGAGCCTCACAAGGAAGTGCTGGCTCAGTGGAGGGCGAAAATGATCAAACAGGTAACAAAGAATGTTGCCTGTGGGATCTTCTCAAGCAACGATCTGCGATTTGTAAATATGGACCCTATCACATTGTTGTGAAGAGCCCGTACCAGTGTGCCGCAGGTGAAATGAGCAACCAATTATTGAATTCAATCGGGCATACCTCAATTGCCGTCTTGAAATCACAGATTGCTCACTCATCACTGATTCAGGTTGTCAGGACTTCTTAGTTTTTTTTGGACGGTCAAGTGAACAAGGTCACTGCCAAAATAAGCTTGGCCAAAGACTCTTAGTATCTGAAAGGGATTTCAAGATGCAACGTAAGCCACTGATTGGATTGAACGCTGATTACAAGTCTGCCACGAAGGACATTCCCGGGTTTAGTTACCTGGCGGAAGGTTATGCAGACTGCATTCTCAAGGCTGGTGGAATACCAGTTGTGCTACCACTAATGGATGACATTGAAGACGTGAAGGACGTACTTGATTCGCTTGACGGCTTTATGCTAGTTGGCGGTATGGATCTTGACGCGAGAAACGACGGATTTATGCTTCATCCCTCCATGCGATTAATGGACAAGCGTCGTGAGAGCTTTGACCGCATGTTGTGCGATGAAATCGTGCGACGACGAATGCCGGTATTCGGGATTGGATGCGGCATGCAGCTGCTAAACATCACCGCCGGCGGCAATCTTTATTTCCATTTACCTGAAGACGTGCCCGGAAGCGTACCACATCGTGATTTCCAGGACCCATCACATCGCCATGGACTTGATATCGCCGAAGGTTCCTTATTAGAACGCGTCTATGGTGACGGTGAGATTCGCGTCAGCAGTAATCACCACATGGCTGTCGACGAAGTTGCTCAGGACTTTGTGGTAACCGCTCGTTGTCCTGACGGGGTAATTGAAGCGATCGAGAGTCAGCATGAAAAATGGTTTGCAATTGGAACTCAATTCCATCCCGAAACACCCGCAGCTACGGCTTTGGATTTCAGGATTGTCGAGGAATTTGTAGACGGCGTGAAGAACGGTGTGGGCGGCCTTCAGTTGATGGCAGCCTAAAAAATGACTGCTTTTGCACGTGAATTCCGTTCAGTCAAATCGTATGTGTCTGGGGTTAAGTCCAGGGGGCTGTTTAGGGGGCCCGACATTGCGATGTTATTGGGGGGCTGAATTACGGGGTAGCGTGTTGTGTGAGCGGTAGCGTGGGTTGAATGGATGCAATCACCGCTCAATTCAAATACAGCCTTAAGTGAAATGGAATTCGCTTAAGGCTGTTTTTTTATGGTTAAGATAACCGTCTGCAAATTCGCTGCATTCGGGGTAAGCTATATGCGTATGCACACCATGCCACGGATGTTATTACCAGACCCTAATTTCAAGTCGACCAGACAGATGGTTTAAAGCATGACACAAGAGATGAGTAGAAGATCATTCAACAAGACTTCAGCCGCAATAGCTGCTGTCACCGCAACTGGAGCGGTAAATGCGAAAGATGCAGATGCAGGTTGGATTGATGCACATGTGCACGTTTGGACCAAGGATCTCGATGCGTATCCCCTTGGCGAGAACTACAGTCGGGAAGATATGCAGCCTGCCAATTTTCCTCCCGAAGAATTATTCTCCCATTGCAAGCCGGTCGGAGTGTCACGAGTCGTGCTGATTCAGATGAGCTATTACCGGTTTGATAACTCCTATATGACTGACATGATGGCACGGCATAAAGGCGTGTTCGGTGGCGTCGCCGTCATTGACGAGAATGACAACCCTCGCAAAGCAATGTTGAAGATGAAACGGCTTGGTTGCAGGGGTTTTAGAATTCGTCCCGGAGAAGCGAGTCCGGATAAATGGTTGGATACACCGGGAATGCATGAGATGTGGCGAACCGGTGCAAAAGAAGGGCTGGCTATGTGCCATCTGATCGATGCAAAACACCTTGATTCTGTAGACGAGATGTGCCGCAAGTATCCAGATACGCCTGTCGTGATCGACCACTTTGCAAGAATTGGCGTAGATGGGCAGATTCGAAAAGAGGATGTCGACAATCTCTGTAACATTGCCAAGCACAAAAATGCATCAGTTAAGTTGTCAGCATATTATGCTCTCGGCAAGAAAGCTGAACCGTATACAGATTTACTTCCCATGATTCGGCGTTGCCTCGATGCGTATGGCCCGGAACGATGCATGTGGGCGAGCGATGGTCCATTTCAGGTAGTGGGGGGGCATGAATATGCTCCTTCGATCAAGTTGATAACAGATCACGCAGATTTTCTAAGTGATTCGGATCGCCAGTTGATACTTTGCAAAACAGCTGAGCGTATTTTCTTTAGCTGATCCGAAACACAGAATCTCAAAAACGGAAGTCTTGGTGCGGGGATCTATGATCCGACTTATGCAGTACACTTTGGCCAACGGTCTCAGGACAATGAAGTCGTGGCTTCTCGTCCTGTGCGCGGTTCTATGCGTGTGTATTGGCTGTGAAGATAGTACGTCCAACTCTGCCTATCCAAACAGAGACATTCGACTGATCGTTCCATTTAGCCCAGGCGGTGAGAGTGACGGGTTCGCACGTCTCATTTCCAACGCCATACGTGAGCACAATCTTCTGGACGTCTCCTTATACATTGAAAACAAGGGTGGCGGCGGAGCGACGATTGGTAGTCGTGAGGTCAAGGATGCAGATCCGGATGGTTATACGATGTTGATCTTGCACGAAGCGATGATGACGGCACAGGTGTCCGGCAAGGCAGAATATGGTCCAGACGCATTCACACCCATCGCAGCATCCGGAAAGATCAGTATGGTGATTGCTGTATCAGAGGAGTCACCGTTCCGCAGTTTGGGTGACCTAATGAAAGAGTCGGCGAGACGTCCGGATGAGCTAATCTTTGCAGCGAATCTTGGAGCACCCGTTCATTATGCAGGCCTCATTTTAGAGTCGTATGAAGATGGCTCACGATTCCGTTACACACAAACCGGCGGCGGCGCAGATCGGTTTGCGGCGGTGAAAGGTGGGCATGCAGTTGTGTCCGCTTTTTCCTTTGGTGAGTACATACGCTACAAGGATGGTGGATTGCGAGCACTGGCTATTTTTGCGGAAGAACGTAATCCAAAAGCTCAGGATATCCCAACGGCAAAAGAACAGGGCTATCCGTTTACACACTCCAATATGCATTTTTGGTGGTTCCCAAAGGGCACACCTCAGTCGTATGTCGATTTGATGTCCGGTGTCATTCAAAAGGCTCTGGAGGTAAGAGAAGTTCGGGAAACGCTGGACAAATTACTTTGCGAGCCGGTTTTCATTGACGGGCAGGAAATGGAATCTGAGATTAGACGCAGGTTGGCAAGTATGCAGCGGGTCAGTGCAGAGGATCGCACAAAACTTCCAGACATCCCATATTGGGTAGGGCTGGTTACCTTGGGCTGTTTTGTGGTGGTTATTGCGGATGCGTTTATCAAACAGCGTAAACTTAAAGATAAATCTGCTGGCTCCACGGACGATCCCAACGCTCAACCATATGATTTCAAAGCAATCCTTATCTCGCTGTTTGCCACGGCCGCTTTTATTTCCATTTTGCAATGGACTAATATTCCTTTTGCATTGGTAAGTGTCGTTTACATGCTTGTCGTGGCAAGTCCGATGTTGGTACATATCGAACGTGAACGTCGACAGCAGTCCTGGATGATTGCCGTTATCGTCGCCGTGTTCTTATCCGGCATTATTCACTTTGTCTTTACAAGTTTGCTCGGCAAGCAATTGCCATAACGGGCAAACAGAAAAGGACAGTGAATTGCAAGAATTTCAATTAGCTATCGAGCATCTGTTTTTTTCGTTTCCACCGTGGCCTCTCTTGTGGGTACTGCTTGGGACCGTTCTGGGTGTGGTTGTCGGCGCCGTCCCAGGGTTAACCGGAGCCATGCTGATTACGCTGACGTTACCCATCACTTACGGAATGGTTGCTCAGGATGCGATGATCCTGTTGGTTTCGATGTACGTCGGCTCGATTAGCGGTGGCCTCATTACCGCTACGTTACTGCGTATGCCAGGGACTCCTGCTTCCATCATTACAACGCTTGACGGATATCCACTGGCCAAGTCTGGCAGACCTGGGCGAGCGTTGGGTCTGGGGATCCTCGCATCGTTTGCCGGAGGCTGCATTTCGTGGATATTTTTGCTGACGTTGTCGTATCCGATTTCGGAGGTATCCACAAAGCTGGGGCCATTTGATTACTTCAGTCTCGTATTGGTTGCACTGGTACTAATCAGTTCCGTTTCTGGTGATTCGCTGGTGCGTGGTTTATTTGCCGGTATGCTTGGAATTCTTTGTCAGATGCCGGGTGAGTCACCGGCGACCGGTGAGATTCGCTGGACAATGGGAATCGATGAGCTCAATGGTGGATTCTCGCTACTACCGGTACTGATGGGAATGTTTGCCATTAGTCAGGTGATTCACGAGGTCGGTCAAAGCCAGCGAAAGGGAGAAGCCATCGACGTCGGGGGTGATTCGATGCGACTCTCGCGTAAGGATGTCAAGCAACATGGCGGGAATATGGTTAGATCAAGTTTGATCGGAACCTGGGTGGGGATTCTGCCGGGGATCGGTGCAAATATTGGCAGTGTGATGGCCTATTCGGCGGCTCGCGGTGTGAGCAAAGAACCTGAGAAATTTGGAAAGGGATCCGAGGAGGGTATTGTTGCATCGGAGGCTGCAAACAACGCAACCGTTGGCGGTGCGCTAATACCACTTGTTGCAATGGGGATTCCCGGTAGTGTCATTGATGCAATTCTGCTGGGGGCACTTGTACTTCATGGGCTACAACCGGGTGTACGGTTGTTTAGTGATCAGCCGGATGTGGTTTATGCAATCATTGTGACGATGTTTGTGGCAAATGCTGTCATGTTTGGCTTTATGTTGTGCAGCACACGTTGGATCGCCCGACTAGCTCGAGTACCAAAATATGCTCTCATGCCAATCGTTTTGGTTTTCTGTGTTATCGGGTCATATGCACTGAACAATCGATTGTTCGACGTATGGGTGATGATGCTGTTCGGACTGATTGGTTTTGCGATGGAACGGTGTAAGATACCGCTCGCCCCGTTTGTGATCGGTTTTGTATTAGCACCCATCGCAGAAAAACAAATCGGAGAAGGTCTTCAGGCAAGTGCAGGCAGTTATGTACCGCTTGTGACAAGTCCCGTGTCAGCGATATTCCTTGTGGTAGCCGTGATCGCCTTTTTCTTGCCGTTCATGCGTCGCAGGAAGAAAGCACCGTTGGCTGTTACGGAATATCCAGCAGACGATTAAGATTAGACCGGTCACGGCACTAGACGGACATTAACCGCTCAAGAAAGTGTGTATCAAGTGGTTCAGCATTGCAGGCGTGCACAGCATTTTCGATGTGGCTTGGATCACCGAACCCAATGATTGCTGAATCAAGAGCCGGTGTAGAAAGGACTGCTCGAATCGCTGTTTGTGGCATTTCCAGGGCGTGGTCAGATTCTGCAACAATCTCGGTAACACGGGCAGCTCGCTGTACATCTCGTTTGTATAGTTCCAGCGGGAAAAACTGTGTCTTGTAGGTATATGTGCTAGGTGCTCGATTCAGTAATGCGCCACCGGCGAACACGCGAATAGCAAATGTAAACAACTTCTTTTTCCTGGCGTAGTTTAGAATTTGGCCATGATCGAATTCGACAAAATCATCAGAGACATAAAATGCTGCGGACGGGTTCGCTAAGCTGTACGGAACTTGAATACTTTCAAAGGCACCGGAATCGATAACAGCTTTTAATGACTTGGGGTCGCCTGTGCCGGTTAATCCAAGGTGATGGACTTTGCCTTCCTGCTGTAACTCTCTTAAAGTCTCCAGCATGCCCTCAGGCCCGAGCACATCCTCAACGGTTAAAGAGGTTGCGACATCACCACGTCTCTGGGTAATGGCGTTGTGGATTTGAAGAAGCGTAAGAGAGTCGACGCCCAGTACTTTGAGGGAAGTTTCAACTGACTTACGGGTATAAAAGGCGATATCCTCGGATTCATTGGGCATCAGTCGCACTTTGCTGGCTAAGTGAACTCTATCGAGTGCCTTTAGATCACGCAAAGTTCCACCGAGGTTTTCTTCGGATGCGCCGTTCCCATAGGTACGCGCGGTATCGAACCAGTTGATGCCGGCATCAATGGCGGCTGCCACAATTTCGCGTTGCTGCGACCGCTTGGTTTCGGTCATCATCTCTGCTAGCGGGCCGCATCCAAAAGCGATCCGCGAGATTTGAATGTCAGTCGAGCCAAATGAACGATACATCACGATAATTAAGAGGGGTTATTGCCAAGGGAGGTGGTCGAGATTTACATTGCCACCGCTGATGATGATCCCGATTCGTTTACCGGTAAACTCTGACTGGAATCGTTCTGACAGAACAGCGGCAAGTGGTACGGCACCTGACGGTTCCACAACGAGCTTCGCACGTTCCCAGATCAACTTCATTGCGTCAGCGATGCTATCATCATTCACGGTGAAGATCGCGTTCACATGGTCACGTATAATTGGCCAGGTTAAATCCCCCAGACTCGTCAGTAATCCATCAGCAATCGTATTAGGTCCGGTTTGCGGGACAAATGTTCCGGATGTGAAAGACCGAAATGCATCGTCAGCGCCAGTCGGTTCTGCGGCAAAAACTTTTGATGCCGGCAGTACGGATCTGGCAACAATAGCCGAACCTGAGAGGAGTCCTCCGCCACCGACCGGAGTGATGATTGCATCTAAGGCATCTGTTTGTTCAAGCAACTCCAAGGCGGCTGTTCCTTGACCAGCGATGACATCCGCATTGTCGTAAGGGTGTACAAAGGTTGCCGCTGTTTCGTCGACCACTTCCTGTGCAGTGGTTTCTCTGGCCTGCAGAGTGGGAATGCAAGTAATCACGCGTGCGCCGTATGCTTCCACCGCGGCGCGTTTCACTTTTGGTGCGTTATTCGGCATGACAATGTGAGCCGGGATACCTCGTTGTGCAGCGGCTAATGCAACGGCTTGTGCATGATTGCCACTGCTGTGCGTAACAACTCCTTTAGCAGCTTGCTCGTCTGTTAATTGCATAACCGCGTTACATGCTCCGCGGAATTTGAACGCGCCAACCTTTTGGAGGTTTTCACATTTAAAAAACAATTCTCTTCCAGCGATCCGATTGATTTGATTACTCGTGATGACCGGTGTGCGATGCACCGCTTGTTTAATTCTGGCGTGCGCATCTTGAATGTCTGAAAAAGATGTGGCGTATTGCGTCATGTGCTCGGTAGCGTGTTCTTATTACTTTGACATAGTTGTCATGGCAATCAGCGCGGCAATGACGGCGAAGATGATGCCGATGGTTTTCCACGAGATTTCGGATGCGGGTTGATGTACAAAATACTCATCGGCATCAAATGCGATCTTCAAACGCTCGGCTTCTTGTTTGAAACGTAATTCATCTTCTGTCCAGTTGTACTTCAGTTCAGACATGACGCCTTGAATCGTTCTTGCATTGAATGGGCGGTCATGTGGCGATTTTGCGAGTAGCTGAGTGATCGCCTCTCGTAATAAGGCCGGACACTCAGGCGAGAATTGGTCGATGGGCAGCGGGGTGCCGTTGAGGTGTTGATCAAAGACGGCGGCGAAATTCGTGCCTTGAAATGGCGGACTGCCACAGATCATTTCATAAAGGAGGCATCCTAGCGAGTATAGATCGCAGTGGCTTGAGATGATTTCTTCACCACGAATTTGCTCCGGAGCCATGTAAAGAAACGATCCAACGGTCATGCCAGCATTTGTCAGGTCAGCTTCTCCCTGATCCAATGCGATGCCAAAATCCCCCAGCTTTACGTCACCTTCGTACGTCATGAAGAGATTCGCCGGTTTCAGATCCCGATGCACAATACCGTGATTGTGAGCATGTTGTATCGCACTGCATATCGGTATCCCGTAACGTATAGATTCTTCCCATGTTAGCTTTCCATGCGTGCGGAGCAGCTGTTTCATGGTTCCGCCTTCCACCGTTTCCATAACGTAGAATAATTGTCCGTCATGTTCACCGCCGCCGTAGTAACCAACGATATTGGGGTGGTTCAGCTTTGAGAGAATCAGCATCTCCCGTTCGAAACGGCCAGAAATGTTGGGATCCTGAGAAAGAGTGGGAAGTAGCACTTTGACGGCGACCACATTGCCAGTAGCTAGTTCGGTAGCCCTGTAAACGGTTCCAACTGTGCCAATGCCCAGTACTTCACCAAGTTCAAACTCTTCAAATTGACGTTTTACCATTAGAAAACGGATTTACTATTTGGAATGCGGTTTTGCGATTAGGTAATTGTGCTTGGTATTATAGAATAAACATGTTCAAAAACACGATTTATGTGGTGTCTTTAGATTGCGATTAGCATGTCATTTCAGCAAGACAAACGATGTGCCGGACCCTTGAACCGCCGAAGTTGGATCCAGCTAGGGGGATTGAGCATGGGGGCGTTTTGGGCAGGCTCCATGCCATCCGATTCCTTTATAGGCAGAATTCAGGCAGCAGAAACACGACGCGGGCCGAGTGACGCAAACGGTGAGGTGTTACCTCAGTTGTCAGATGACTTTAGTGTCATCTTATTTTGGGCCAATGGCGGACCAAGCCATATCGACCTTTTTGATATGAAGCCGGATGCACCGAGCGAATACAGTGGTCCGTTGCGGCCAATTTCTACAAACGTAAACGGCTTAGAAATTTGCGAATTGATGCCAAAGCTATCGCAAATGGCGGATAAGTACACCATTGTTAGAAGCCTCTTTCACGAGCGTGCCGAGCATTCCGGTGGTACAAACCGCTTTTTGACCGGTTACCCGTCCGTTGCAGCGAATCTCCCGCGAAGTGAATTCCCCGATATGGGAAGTGTGGTTGCCAAGCACTTAGAAGACCAATCGGCTGAGATTCCAGCATTCATTGCAAACACGCCGTCCTACGGTGCCGGGCCGGCATATCTCGGGCCGTCATGTGAAGCCTATATGCCAAACCCGGATATGCAAACTGCCAGCGGTGCGAACCGTTATGAGCCCGTACCCATCTTTAGGACTCCGGGTGCGAGTGATGACTTATCTGTGTCAGATCAGGGGATTATCAATTTACGCAGACGTCGGTCGGTCTTGCACGCGCTCGACCGAATCAGTCGAAATATCGACAGGACAAGGTCGATGTCGGCAATGGATGTCTTTCAACAACGTGCAGTAGCGATGTTAAGTTCAACCAAGACACGGGATGCCTTCAATTTGAATTTGGAACCTGAGTCTGTTCGCCAGCGTTATGGTGACACTCACTGGGGAAAGAGTCTCCTTACCTGTCGGCGGCTTGTCGAAGCCGGAGCGAGATTTGTGCAATGCCAGGCGACGTTCAGGCTGCGTCCGGAAACGGGGCGTACTAGCACCTGGGACGATCATAGCGTCAATGCCGACATTTTTAAGTCATACGAAGAAAAGGTGCCGGTGCTGGATCATACCGTTTCAGCCTTAATCGAAGATTTATATGCCAAGGGACTGGATAAACGTGTGCTATTCATCTTCTGCGGCGAATTTGGCAGAACCCCAACGATTAGGAATCAGGATGCAAGTGGCAGGCCAGGAAGAGACCATTGGCCAGGGGCGATGAGCGTGTTTATGTCAGGTGGTGGCATGCAAATGGGACAGGTGATTGGTGCAACCGATTCAAAAGCTGCGGCGCCGGTTGATCGCATCATGAATAGCAACTGTTTGTTAGCTACGATTTATCAGAAATTCGGCATCGATGCGCATCGGTCTTTTATCGACAACGCTGGACGCCCGATGCCTATTCTTACTCACGGCGAGCCGATTGCGGAATTGCTCTAGTAGCAAGTTGGTACTGTTTAGCCGGTATATGGAAACTGTTGGTTAATAGATGGAAAATAGTGGTTGTGGTAACCTTAACGTAACGGCTTGTTGTGATTCAAAGGAAGCTGTTGAGTGTGGATCTTTATCAATAATGAGAACTCAAGTCAGGATTTTCATGTACCGAGTGCTTAACTCAAAAATGCCGCGATTAGATGTTCTGAACATGAGCTATGCCTGTATCTTTGCATGTTTCGTTGCAATGCTATTTGCGTCGGCCACTACAGCATCAGCGGACGAAAGCGTGGACTTTAACCGTGAAGTCCGTACCGTACTGGCTAATAGTTGTTTCACTTGTCATGGTCCGGACTCCGCGGAACGAAAAGCAGAGTTGCGTCTTGATTCATTTAAGGGTGCGACCCGAGATCTCGGTGGATACGCGGCAATTGTTCCAGGCGATGCAGCTAAGAGTGAGATAATAGCCCGTTTGAAATCTGATGATCCCGATCTACGTATGCCGCCCAGGGATAGCGGCAAGCAAATCAGTCCGGAACAGATCGAAGTGCTTGAAAAGTGGATTAATCAGGGAGCCGAATATCGCGGACATTGGGCATACGAGAGAATAGAACGCCCGGAACCACCTGCGGTTAATCGAACGAACACGTGGACGCTGAACACGATTGATAAGTTTGTATTGGCGAAACTGGAATCAGAAGGCATGTCGCCATCGGAAGCCGCTGATCGTTATACGCTGATACGTCGAGTTGCCCTTGATCTAACCGGTTTACCACCGACGATTGAGCAGGTCGATGCCTTCGTAAACGATAACAGCGGTAAGGCTTATGAAAATCTTGTCGACTCACTGCTTGAGTCATCTGCCTACGGAGAGCGATGGGCAGTGATGTGGCTTGATTTGGCACGCTATGCTGACTCGGCTGGATATGCTGACGATCCGCCAAGAACAATTTGGCTATACCGCGACTGGGTTATTAAAGCGCTCAACAAGAATCTTCCGTTCGATCAATTCACCATCGATCAATTGGCCGGCGACTTGCGAGAGAATCCAACCGAAGAGCAGCTTATGGCAACAGCCTTTCACCGAAACACGCTTACAAACAGCGAAGGTGGAACAAACGACGAAGAGTTTCGAAACGTGGCCATTGTTGATCGCGTCAACACGACGATGCAGGTCTGGATGGGTACAACGATAAGATGTGCCCAGTGCCATAACCATAAATACGACCCGCTGTCACAGAAAGAGTACTTTGAACTGTTTGCATTCTTCAATAGCACGGAAGATGCGGACCGTCGCGACGAGTCACCACTTCTGACGGTGATGACAGGTGAGATGAAGCAAAAGCGTGCAGATATCGAACTTGCTATTAAGGAAGTTGAAGCGGAGCTCATCCCATCCGATAAAGACGTGCAACTGAAACTTGATGCATGGAAAGCGATTGCTGCACGTGATTTGGGATGGAAATCGGTTACGCCAACCGAAGTTAAGTCTGTCGGAAATGCAACGCTTACCATTGCTGAGGACGGAGCGGTATTGGTTTCCGGTGAGAACCCGGACAAAGACTCGTACACCGTGGACTTGGATCTCGACTCAGGTGGCATAACAGGAATTCAGATCGAAGCATTGCCCCATGATACGCTCGCATCGAACGGGCCTGGCCGGATAGGCAATTTCGTTTTGTCAGAAGCTTCAGTGGTCAATCAAACGGAAGCGACGAAGCAACGGCAAGGACAATTTGTGCGCTTAGAATTGCCCGGCGATGGCAAAATGATCCATGTAGCCGAAGTTCAGGTGTTTGATGGTGATAAGAATATCGCCGTCGAGGGAACGGCCACTCAGTCCAGCACTGATTTTGGTGGCCCGGCAGAGAGGGCCATTGATGGTAATACGGATGGAACATATGCGAACAACAGCGTGACACATACTGCAGTGTCGAAAGACCCGTGGTGGGAAGTCGATCTCGGCGCAGTAAAAGGAATCGACAGTGTTGTGGTTTGGAATCGGACAGACAGCAGTGTGCAAAGTCGCCTGAATGGTGTGATCGTTTCAATCCTCGATGACAAACGAAACGTGGTCTTCAAAGAAGTTCTCGCAACGGCGCCTGAAAAGGATGCCAAAATGGATATCACAGGTGCCGTCCCCATTTCTATTGCAGCGGCGTCAGCAGACTTCGAACAAAGTGGAGATGCCAAAAATAAACATGGTTGGCTTGCTAACCAGATTATTGATGGTAATCGAGATGCTGCTAACAACGGTTGGGCTGTCGCTGGTGCAACGGGTCAGGCCAGTCGTGCAGTACTTCAGTTTAAGGAAGCTGCTGGTTCATCTGATGAGCCACTTAAGCTAAGGGTCACCTTGGATCAAAACTATGGCGGCAACCACACATTAGGACACTTTCGCATCAGTGTCACGTCGAGTGAAGGCGCAGTGAGAATCCTGCCTCGAGCCGTTCGCCAAATTCTAGTGAAGGCGGAAGGCGAATATCAGGATGCGGAGCGAAAGATCCTGTTGGACTACTACAGCAAAGTTGTGCCGCCACCGAAGGAGCTCACAGATCAAATTGTAAAACTCCAAAATGACCTGAATGGCATTAAGGGGAGTACCGTACCTGTGATGCGTGAGTTGGCGATGGACAAAAAACGGGTAACAAAGATTCAGGTGCGAGGAAACTTCCTCATCACCGAAGATGAAGTCAGCGAATCAACACCGGAAGTCATGCATGCCTTCCCTGAAGGTGAACCGGTCAATCGTCTTGGATTAGCACGCTGGATCGTATCCAGAGAAAACCCTCTCACATCACGTGTTGTCGTCAATCGTTACTGGGAAGCACTATTCGGTGCAGGATTGGTTGGTACAAGCGAAGAATTTGGTACGCAGGGTGACCTGCCGTCCCATCCACAACTGCTCGACTGGCTGGCGATCGAATTAATGGAAAACGGCTGGGACGTGAAGCAATTGTTAAAGACCATCGTCATGTCAGCAACGTACCGGCAATCCTCAGCTGTGGATGAAGCTGGTCTGGAAGCAGATCCTTCAAACCGGCTCCTTGGACGAGGGCCACGATTCAGAATGCCAGCCGAGATGATCCGTGATAATGCTCTGGCTGTTAGTGGATTGTTGTCATCCAAAATGTATGGTCCGTCTGTACAGCCACCGCGTCCCAATCTTGGACTGAAGGCTGCATTCGGTGGTTCGACCGACTGGGCGACAAGTCCCGGAGAGGATAAATACCGGCGCGGGCTTTACACGTCGTGGCGTCGCAGTATGCCGTATCCATCTATGGCTACGTTTGATGCCCCGAGTCGAAATGTCTGCACAATTCGCCGGGTTCGAACCAATACTCCGCTTCAGGCGCTAGTGACCCTTAACGACCCGGTTTACGTGGAAGCGGCACAGGCATTGGCTCGCCGTATTGACGAACACGGGGGCGACTCTGCAATCGAAAAGGCGACGTTTGCGTTTCGAAGTTGCCTCTCTAGACATCCTAGCGACCTGGAACGGCAGCGCGTGGTAGAGTTGTTCGAACGATTGAAGACGGACTATGCCCAAACGCCGGAAGAAGCAAAACTTATGGCGACCTCAGAGCTTGGTGAAGCATCTGAGTCAGCCGATATCATTGACTTAGCGGCCTGGACGGTCGTAAGTAATGTCCTGTTCAATCTTGATGAGACGTTAGTTAAAAGGTAATTCGCGATGAATTCTCTGCAACAGCAGCAACTGCAACATGTGACGCGACGACACTTCCTACAAGGATCATGTGCCGGATTAGGCGCAGTCGCATTGGCATCGCTTCAGCCTGAAAGTGCAACAGCGGCACCCACGGTAGTGAATCCACTCGCAGCACGCGCCGGTCACATTCCGGCAAAAGCCAAGCGAGTGATTTACCTCCATATGGCAGGGTCGCCACCGCATCTGGATTTGTTTGATTACAAACCGGAGTTGGTAAAGAGAAATGATGAACCATGTCCGGATGAATTCTATGAAGGCAAGCGGTTTGCATTCACATCGGCTCGACCAACACTCCTGGGCACTCCGCAACCGTTTGAGCAGCATGGAGAAACTGGGAGCTGGTTTTCCGCTGCGGTTCCAAATCTCGCAAGCGTTGCCGATGAACTGACAGTCATCAAGAGCATGTATACGGAGCAATTTAATCACGCCCCGGCGCAGCTACTTCTTTACACAGGATCGCCAAGACAAGGCCGTCCATCGATGGGCAGTTGGGTGACATATGGCCTCGGCAGCGAAAACGCTGACTTGCCGGGATTTGTAGCACTTATCTCCGGAGGCGTAAGTCCGAGTGGCGGGAAAGACTGTTGGGGCAGTGGTTTTCTGCCATCGGTGTTCCAAGGGGTTCAGTGCCGAAGTAAAGGTGACCCGGTCCTCTACGTTTCCAATCCAAAAGGGATGAATCGAGACATCCGACGTAAGAGCCTCGATGCACTGCGCGACTTGAATCAACTGCAAGCAGACGAGTTAGGCAGCCCGGAGACCGCCACGAGGATTGCACAATACGAACTGGCATTTCGAATGCAGATGTCGGTGCCCGGTGTGATGGATATTTCCAAAGAGACGAAGGAAACGATCGAAGCATACGGAGCAATGCCTGGTGAGTCGAGTTTTGCAAACAACTGCCTGCTGGCGAGACGGCTAGCCGAATCCGGTGTGCGATATATCCAGCTCTTTGACTGGGGATGGGATTTCCACGGTACGAATAAGAGTCGCGGTATTCGAGATGGTTTAGTTGATCGCTGTAAGCCAATGGACAAAGCTGTCACGGCGCTTATCAAGGATTTGCGAGACCGAGATATGCTCGATGAAACGCTAGTGGTGTGGAGTGGTGAATTCGGACGTACCCCGTTCCGCGAAGGCCGAACAGCAAAGAGCGACGTGCTTGGTCGTGATCACTTCCCGGATTGCTATAGCCTGTTCATGGCTGGCGGTGGACTTAAGCCTGGAAGTTACGGTGCATCTGATGAATTGGGCTTCACACCCGCTGAGAATAAGGTGCATATCCATGACTTGCAAGCGACCATTCTTAACCAAATGGGAATAGACCATGAGCGTCTAACGTACCGATTCCAGGGACGTGACTATCGCCTGACAGATGTGCACGGCAATGTCATCAAGGATATTGTCAGCTAACGAGACAAATCTCATTATTGAAACCGTGATAAGGTCGTCCGAATGACAAATCTTGAGTCTGGCCGTCGCGGTAAGTCGTGGACTGTATATCTTTTCTTGTTGTTGTTCTCAGCGACACTGCTGAACTATGCTGCCAGATTTGTGTTCACCCAGAACACGAGCAATATTCAATTTGAATTCAAAGAAAATCAGCAATTCTCCAGTCTGGAGGAGTTACGTGCAGCTGCAGATGCTGACCCTAACGTATCAATCGATGCGCACATGGATACGTCAGCCTACGCGGATGCCGCATCGAAGTTCTCGCTTGGATTTGCCTTTGGAGCTCTGATATTCGGCACTTTGGCTGACGTGATGAGTGTTAGATTACTGTACCCATTGGTGGTCGTTGTTTGGTCCATTGCAGGGATTGCGACCGGGATGGTCGACACGGTCACTGGGTTATGGGTAAGCCGACTGTTTGTTGGACTATTTGAGGCAGGACATTGGCCGTGTGCATTGCGCACAACTCAACGGACCTTTCACCCGGCTCAGCGCACCGGGGCAAATAGCATTTTGCAAAGTGGGGCGTCGATTGGTGCCGTCTTAACACCGCTGCTCGTACTGTATTATCTTCACAATTATCCGACTCAGTGGCGAGATGCATTTGTCATTGTCGGAGTCTGTGGTATTCCCTGGGCGATTTGCTGGTTGTTGATCGTGCGTGAGTCCGATGTCACTCAACCTGTTATTCAAACGGATGAAACGAGCGCTGGTGTTGGATCGGATCAGGAATTGGTGGAAATACCATTTTGGGAAATCTTCACGACAAGAAGATGGTGGGTGCTTCTGTTTACCGTTATTTGTATCAACACGGTTTGGCACTTCATTCGGGTATGGATGGTGGATTGGCTGGAAAACGTACATGGATATGAAAGTGATTTCGTAGCGCAGTTCACCTCGGCATATTTTCTTTCTACGTTTGCTGGAGCGTTAGCCTCCGGTGGAATAATCTCCTGGTTGGTTAAGAAAGATTGGAATGTGCATAAAGCTCGCATGACAACTTTTGTTGTGTTCGCGTGTCTAACCGCACTAATTGTCCCGGCAGCCTTTTTGCCCACAGGGAATCTATTACTGTTCGTGTTGCTGATTGTGGCATTTGGGTCTCTTGGGTTATTCCCAATTTACTATTCACTTAATCAGGAAATCTCAGCAAAACACCAGGGTAAGGTCGGCGGTAGCTTAGGCTTTGCGACGTGGTTCCTTTTATATTTCTTTCACGGCTGGGTGGGCGATTTGTTAGAAGTAAATCCAGAAAGCAGGCAGACGATCTTCTGTGCTGTGGGTTTACTTCCTTTTGTCGCCTTCTTTGTGCTTCAATATGGTTGGGGGCAACGTCCACAGTCGCCCGTCGCATTGCCAGAATCATAAGATCAATGGAAAGTTAGTGTTCGATGCAGGATTTACGCGTGGCAGCAATTAGTATCAATAGTCCGTTAGAAAGCGGACTGGGGATGTTGGAAACCGTCGAGCAATGGACCAAGCAAGCAGTTGACGAAGGTGCTGAGTTTTGTGTTTTCCCGGAGCTGCAGATCTTTGGGCATTGTAATCCCGCAACGTGGGATTTAGCTGAGGCAGTGCCCGACGGTGAGGCAACTCAAGGCTGCATTGAGATTGCGAAACGCCACAATGTCACCATCTGCATGGGCATTAGTGAGAAAGAAGACGATATTGTTTTCAATACCCAGTTCCTTGTAGGGCCTGATGGGTACATCGGTAAGCAACGAAAAATTCATCTCTCTCGTGACGAAGTGTTGTTCTACAAAGGTGGACGTGAGTTGCCCGTGTTTGATATTGGCAAATGCAAAGTTGGCATGATCATATGCTACGACAATCAATTCCCGGAGCTTGCTCGCATCCTCGCATTACGCGGAGCCGATCTGCTGGTGATGCCACACGCTGCGAGAATCAAGATGTGGGATGAAACACCGGAGTCAATGGCGGATGCTCGACAGGATACGCACCGGTATTTCACGTCGTGTTACGCCCAGCGTGCCAGAGAAAACGCTTGTTTCGCTGTGATCGCGAATCAAGCGGGCCGAGCCGGCTGTGTGGATACCTATCCAACAGATTCTCCAAACCAGCCACATCACTGTGGAGCGGCAATCGTGTTTGGACCCGATGGTGAATGTTTAGCATCATCCCAACAGGACATCATTCAGGATGAGATGGTGGTGATTGACCTGAAACAAGAGCAACTTGCTGCAGAGCGTAGCCTACCTAATTACACGCTCAAGACTCGACGCCCGGAACTATATGACGAGTTGGTAAAAGAACAGGTTAAGTGGTAGACGAATATAGAACGCCGAGTCGCAGGTGCGTATTTGCACAGCAAGTGTCCAGCGTCGCGTCTAACGTTCTTTTAGATCAACTCGGTGATCGGTTCGCGATGATCAACCAGATATTGAGGACGTCCTGCTGGGTCGATCAACTGTGCTGTTGAAACATCGATACCGAGATTGTGATACATCGTGGCAAAAATCTGCTGATGATGTAGCGGACGTTCAATTGGTCGTTCAGCATTCTTGCTGGACTTACCAATAACCTGGCCGAGTCGCATTCCGCCGCCGGCGAGAACGCACATGGAAACGCCGTACCAGTGATCACGACCGGCATTGTTGTTATTGATCCGTGGGGTTCTTCCAAATTCACCCCAGACCACAACAGTCGTGTCCTGATCCATGCCACGTTGATGTAGATCTTCAAATAACGAAGCAAGGGCAACGTCGAGTTTTGGTAACTGACGTTTTAGCGTTACAAAGTTGTTGCTGTGTGTGTCCCATCCGCCCCAATTGAAGCCAACCACGCGTACACCAGCTTCGACAAGTCGACGTGCTCTTAGGAATTGCTCGCCATCTTTGGTGTACTTATCGCGGATCGTTTGATCTTCATTATTTAGATCAAGGGCATCAGCAACACGGCCGGATGTGACAACGTCTACAGCTTGTTGCGTATAGGCATCAAGTGCGTCCA
Source organism: Pirellulaceae bacterium (assembly GCA_045566075.1). Classification (GTDB taxonomy): domain Bacteria; phylum Planctomycetota; class Planctomycetia; order Pirellulales; family Pirellulaceae; genus UBA11883. Next base: position 116,010 of record JBJLEE010000001.1, read on the forward strand.
TTTGTCCGGAGTTATCCGCAGCTCGTTTGAGACCATCCAAGTCCTTCAGCAGTGTTGTACGTGATGCAAGTCGCTCACTGGTCATGCTACCCGATAGCTTTAGATTGCCACCCTGTGGCTTGTATGGCTTGTAGACTGCGCCAAGGTATCCGGGCCAACTGCCGTTGTACCCAACGAATGGAGGTGCGCCATTGACGCTGCCAAGTAGGTGTGCGGCTACGCTACCAATCGATGGGCGTCCGCCAACCCCACTCAGACTCTTTCTGTCAAAGCCGGTTTGAGTGTGGTGATCACTGTGGTCAGCGATATTTCCAAAGATAGATCGAACGATGGCGAACTTGTCACCGTGCTGAGCTAGCTTGGGAAAATGCTCGCAAATATCCAGACCCGGTACATTCGTTTGAATGGGTGCAAATTCGCCACGGAATTCCGACGCGGCTTCTGGCTTGAGATCAAATGTGTCTTGATGGGATGGTCCACCACTAAGGTGAATGTTTATCAAGGCTTTGTGAGATGAGCCTATACCTTGTTCACCCTCAGCTCGAAGTAGGTCTGCAAATGAAAGTCCTCCAGCAGCCATCGATCCAACTTTGAGGAAGTTTCTTCTTGAAACGCCGTCGCAGTATCTTGGTGACTTCTTTGATTCGCTGATTGTGAACATGTTTACACACCCCTAATTGCTCAGGATCCAATCGGATTTGATAATTTTCCACTACCACAATAAGTATAACTTATAGCAATATGCTATTTTATTTTATCGGCTTATTGCAATGTGAATAATTTGTATTGCCCCTCGAAACGGGGGTAGCTAGAGCCGTGAATTAGTGAAGGTGGGTGGTTTGGCATTGATAGGTAGGTGTCGCCTGCGGTAATCAACAACGTAATGTACTGCTCTTTATTGTAAAATGGCGATATGACAATTATGGACAGCAATGAATCAAATGACCGGTATTCCAGTCGTCGCACGTTCTTAAAGGCGTCCTTTGGTGCCTGTTCAGCAGCGACACTCGGAACGATGAGCGGCTCGTCCGAGGTATTAGCTGATTCGACAACTGCTAAGGCAAAAACCACTATTCTGTTCTTTCTATGTGGTGGTGCATCACATATCGATACCTGGGATATGAAACCCGATGCTCCGGTTGAGTACCGGGGGCCATTTAATCCAATACAAACCTCTGCCAACGATGTTCGACTAAGTGAACATCTGCCAATGACTGCCAAAGTTGCCCATCATCTGGCCGTCATCAATTCGATTGATGGTGCTGTAAACACCAATGATCACCACGGTGGTTATTACCACAATCTCACTGGTCACCGTCCAGATCAGACCTTTCGTACTGAAGGCAACAACCGCACGCCGTACCCCGATGATTGGCCATATATGGGCAGTGTTGTGGCCATGAAGAGAGTGCAGCAGGGGGCGTTACCCAATGCCATCACATTGCCGCATAAGCCGAGCGTTGCGCCATACACTCGGCCGGGGCAGTTTGCTGGTCGCTTAGGTGTGGAGTTCGATCCAATGTACGTCATTGGGGAAGCCGACAAACCAACTGAATTTCGGGCACCGTCGTTGGCATTGCAAGGCGATTTAACGGTGGACCGACTCACAAATCGTAAACAACTGCTGGATGTGTTAGATCGATCCAAGCGAGACTTTGAATCCTTTAGGCGGGTGAATAAGTTCACACGAGAGCAGAAAAGAGCCGTCGATCTGTTAACGGCCGCCGGGACGACCGAGGCATTCGACGTTGCATCGGAGTCGGAGGCCGTCAAGGAACGATATGGCAAGACGATCAATGGCATGAGCATGCTGCTGGCTCGGCGTCTGGCGGAACGAGAAATTCCATTTGTCACTGTATTTTGGCGAGAGAACACCAAGTTGAATTCGAAGTGTAAGAGTGCCGGTGGCTGGGACACTCACGGAAACAACTTTAACTGCCTTAAAGAGAATTTGCTTCCGGAATTTGATCGATGCTATTCTGCTCTTATTGAAGACTTACACGAAAGAGGAATGCTGGATCAAACGATCGTCTTAGTCACTTCAGAAATGGGTCGTAAGCCAATGATTGGCGATCCACGAAGTGGAGGGACCAGCGGCCAGGGACGTGATCACTGGACCTATTGCCTGACCGATTTGTTGGCTGGTGGCGGGATTCGTGGGGGGATCACTTATGGCTCCACGGATCGATTAGGCGGTTATCCGGCGGATCTCAAAGTAACGCCGGCAGATGTTACTAGAACGGTCTATCACTGCATGGGGATTGACGATCTCACTGCAACAGATGGTTCTGGCCGCGTGTACAATCTCATTGAGCAAGGTCGCACGATCGAAGGCATCATCTAGCCTCATCGCTGCCAGACCCGTTTCACAGAAGATCAGTCATCAAAAGTAAGGCGTGAGTTGTGTCGCATTCAGTACTCCATCCATTTGGTGGTTATCGTTACTTACCAGGCATCTCTCCTTATTCATGCGGTGTCGTTTCAATCGATGGTTACGAAATCGTACACGTCACGCTTAAGTCACAGCGGCCTTGGGACGAGGGGATGAATCTCGCACGCGAATTTGTGATTGCCGAAGGGTTAACCGAACAAAACCTGTGCGGGTTTGAATTGCGGTGCCCAAAACCGCACCCGATGGATAGTTTTATTGACTTCAATAACGGTTATCGGGAGTTGCTTGAGCAGTGGGATGTTCTGGTAGATGGTGAAAATCCCGTTGCGCGTACCAATGTGGCGCCGGTAAATGGCGCACCGTCACAAACAGAGTTGTTTGCGTTCTCTTTCGCACGCCCGACCAGTCAGTCCAATACCACGTTCATCGTTGCAGGTGGCGGGGAGTTGGCCGGGGCGCTGAAGGTCGAGAATATCGTCAGGGCAGGGGATGTATCTGAATCAGCCATGCTGGAAAAGGCGGAATGTGTGATTGGGCTAATGCAGGAAAGACTTGATGGGCTCGGTGTTGAACAGGCCGACCTGACTGCGATTGATGTCTATACTGCCCACGACCTAAAACCTCTGCTTGATGATGCGTTAATACAAAGTCTTCCAGTCGCTCAGAGAATTGGTGTTCATTGGTTTTACACACGACCGCCTGTGGAGCAGATCGAATTTGAAATGGATATGCGTGGCGTTTTGACAGAGTTACTTATCGATTGAATCGGTGGCTAGCTAACGAATTCGATAGGCGCAAAAAAGAAAGCCGCGTGGAAGTGATCCAACCCGGCTTTCTTTCCGTTTTATCGCCAGAGAGCTACTGGGTAGCAGCCTTATAGCTTTCTCCATCGCCAGCTGCAGCAATGGCTGCAACAACTTTGTCGTCCGAGTATCCTTCTCCGGGCAACACTGACACTGTCTGAGTATCAAAATCTACAATCGCGGTCGATACACACGGTACCGATGCCAAGGCGTCTTCGACGTTCTTGACACAGCCGACGCCTCACGTCATGCCTTCTACTTCGAATACAACAAGGTTGGCGTCCACAGCTGCGTTGGATGCGGCATCATCGGTTGTGCCTGCATCATCGCCACCGCCACAGCCAACCATGATCGCTACGGATAAAATCATCGTAGCGAATAAGGTTATGCGTTTCATAGCTAATCTCCTCAGTGATTGAATTGCCTTGCATCGGCTTATCGGCCAATGCAATTCATTCATTGTAAATGCTTCTCGCATCAAGTTGCTATAGCAAATATCGGTCATATTGCTATCGGGATTTCCTATTTCTTCGGAAGCACATTAAAAGTGTGTACCGTGCGAGATGTAAACGTCTGGTCTGGCTCTAACAACGTTGTCGGAAAATTCGATTTATTTGGCGAGTCTGGAAAGTGCTGTGTCTCAAGACATAGAGCCTGATTTGTGTTGTAAGTGGCACCGTTTCGGCCGGCGACTTCCGTCATATGAATTGACGTGTAAAACTGCACGCCGGGCTGATCTGTTGCCACGAGCATGACACGACCACTTTTCGGCTCGACAACGCGTGCCAACGGTGTGACCTCTTCCGGACGAGTCTTTGACAGCACATAGCAATGGTCGTAACGGCCTTCGTCCACTTGTTTAGCAATGCGAGTGGGCTTGCGAAAGTCGAAAGGTGTACCCTCTACCGATGCAATTTCACCAGTCGGGACGCCGTGCTCGTCAACAGGCAGGTAGTGTTCGCAGTTCAGCTTTACCATATGTCCATGCACATTTCCGGAGTCGTGACCAGCCAGATTGAAGTATGAGTGCTGAGTCAAATTAACATGAGTCGTTTTAGTGGTCGTAGCTGTATAGTTGATGGCCAACTGATTACGGTTGTTTAGTGTGTAAACAACCCGCACGTTAAGCCTGCCAGGGTATCCTTCTTCGCCGTCTTTGCTGATCAGTGTGAAGCTGACTCCAACAGCTTTTTCGCGGGTGATCGCTTTGGCTTTCCAAACCTTTGCATTGAAACCGATTTCTCCGCCATGCAAATGATGTCCGCCGGCGAAATTAGCCGCCAATTTGTATTCTTTGTCATCGATGGTGAATTTCGCGTTAGAGATTCGGTTTGCGAACCGGCCAACAATACACCCGGAGAATATCGGATCGCTTTCAAATCCCTTGATGTCATCGTAGCCCAAGACAATGTCATCAAACTTGCCGTCACGATCTGGCACGAGTAGCGATGTGAGCGTTGCACCGTAGTTAATGAGCTTCGCAGTAACACCGTTTTCGTTAGTCAACGTGAACTCCGTAACCGCTTCACCGTTCTTCGTCTGTCCGTAATCCGCTTCAGTGACCTTTAATTCGGCAGCACCGGCGCTCGAAGTCAGGATGGATACCAATGCCAACAAAGTAATTAGACGTTTCATTACCGATGTACTCTCTGTTAAGTGCTTCTTGTGGCTACTTCTTGGAGTAAGTAGCAGCGATGTTTACGCTACGTTTCAGGATTCCACATTGCCGTGTGATATACAAGTGGCCGTGTAATGGAATTTGTAAGGTTGGTGAATTGGCTTTATATGTTTGAAAGGCACAACATTATTTGTTTGAATGAGTTAATCTCCGACAGGCACGTATTTTTGGCAGAAAGAACCAATATGAAAATGATCCACAGTACTCGTTACATTGCATTTGCCTCATTGCTGATGTTTGCATTTGTGAGTCCTTCGGTTGCCCAATTCAAAGACGTGAGCGAGGAATTCGAATTTTCCGGTGGAGGCAAAGCATCTTTTGCCGATTACAACAACGACGGTTTTGTTGATCTGCACGCCGGCCAACTATTTAAGAATGAAGATGGTAAGAAATTCGTTGCACAAACAGAAGTCGGTGCACCAGGCGGAGAGGTGGTGTGGGGAGATTACGACAACGATGGATTTGTCGATATGTTTCAGTTTACCGGAGGTGGATCCCTTCATCGCAACAAAGGTGATGGCACATTTGAGCAAATTGAATTTCCACCTCTGCCGACGGTGAATTCGCGTGGAGCAGTCTGGCTTGATGTTAATAACGATAGTCTGTTGGATCTGTATGTTGGTGGCTACGAGATTTGGCAACAAAAGGTACATCCGGATGTGATTTATCTAAATCAAGGGGATAACAAGTTTGTCGAACATTGGAAGACACCTGAGGGACAATGTTACTCGGCACGCGGTGTATGTGCAGCTGACTTTAACGAAGATGGATTTGTCGATGTGTTTGTTTCGAACTATCGATTACAGCCAAACCATCTGTGGGTGAATGACGGAAGTGGCAAGTTTAACAACGTCGCTGAAACGTTCGGTGCCGCCGGTAATGCCGGCCCTGTGATTCCATATACAGGCGGGATTCAATACGCGATCAGTGGACACACGATCGGTTCGTGTTTTGCTGATATGGACAATGATGGGTTAATTGATATCTTTGTCGGGAACTTCAGTCACCCTCGTCCCGATCAAGATCATCCTCAATTCCTGAAGAATAAGGGAGTGGATGAAGAATTTAAGTTCGAGGATAAGAGCGAGGGTAGTGGCCTGGCATGGCAGGAGTCCTTTGCTTCACCAACATTTGGTGACTTTGACAACGACGGTGACTTAGATCTGTACTTTACAACCGTCTACGGAGTAGGCAGCGGTGGAATTAAGAACTTCCCTGTTCTATACACCAATGAAAGCGACTGGAAATACGCCAACGTGACGGATGCTCAGGGATTGGGTGGTCTGGGGGCCACCTACCAAGCGGCTTGGGCTGATGTCGATAATGATGGTGATCTGGATCTTTGTTCCGCCGGTAAGCTCTTTCGAAATGAAGCTGAAAACGGGAACTGGATAAAGCTGAGTTTGAGTGGCGATGGAAAGACGATAAATCGATCTGCCGTCGGTGCAATCGCCAAAATAAAGATTGGCGAGAAGACGATGACCCGGCACGTGGAAACCGGTATGGGTGAAGGTAATCAAAACGAAATGACGCTTCATTTCGGTTTAGGTGAGCATGCAGAAGCTGTTTCCGTGCAATTACTCTGGCCGGGTGGTGCTAAACAATCTGTTGATGGCCTAGCTGTTAACAAATCGCACAAGCTGGAATTCAGCAAGTAAATGAGTGCCGAGGCTTGCGGCGTTTTATAACTCGTTGATTACGACAGAGTTATTCCCCATATGAACGGTATGGACTTGTTGAGCTGCAATGGGGGATTTATGGGTTGGCAGGATTCGAAATGCCCATGCGAGACTCCAACCTATGACGGCTGCCACTAGAATGGCGTCACTCAATCCTGGCAGTAATGAAATGAATGCCAGAAATGCTGCAAACTTAGCAGGGCTGAGTGTCGGAGTGCCAGGGATGGGTTTGTTAAGTACAGACCACATAAAAAAGTTACTTTCTCAATGCCAGCGGAACGGGATCGGGTTGTGACGATCTCCCGTAAACAGGTGATTCATCATCACCCGTAACGAATTATTCAGAGATTTGAGAGGATGTCAAATGCAGTTTGTGCTGCTAAGTATCTAGTGAGTTTCTTTATCAATAAGATGGATTTAGCGGCTACAGTTACTGAGAATCGTTCTCACTTGCTGGCCTCGCGTTGCGTAACGAAATTTGGTCGCGGTCATCGTGGTGGAAGTCGGGAGTCAAATCACTCCTAAGTCACTTTTTGTCTAAATGAGAACGGTTCTCATTGTTTAACAAACCTTTTCATTCGGTTAATCCGACCTCTAAGCGGCGGAAAAGTTTTTTCAAAAAAGCGGAGAATTGTGCCCGACAAATCACGAATGGCTGCGAGGTGTAATGAGTCGGCGCAAAAGCTAGAATGGAGACGACCGTGCAGTTGGCCGACATTCGGCGACCGGTAACAGTCATTGGAATAGAGTTCGTCTGAATCCACACACAGGTAATTCTCCAATATGCCCTTTATAAACATCGATGATTTTGAAGCTCAGGAAGTTGTGCCTGGCTGTCGTTTACGTACGCCTTATGGCGAAAACCTTATGTTGTCCTATCTCGAAATGGATGAAGACGCAGAGATTCCGATGCACGATCATCCACATGAGCAAGGCGGTATGCTGATTCGTGGGCAAATGGAATTAACAATCGGTGATGAGACACGGATTTGTGAACCCGGCAGCATGTTCATCATTCCACCAAATACGCCACACAAAGCCATAGCGAGAGGAGGGCCGGCATTGGTTCTTGATGTTTTCAGTCCTGTACGTGAAGACTATGCGGAGTTATTCAATAAGTACATTCCCACCCATGAATGATATGAACAGAGGCCACATTGCAACTATCGGAGCTATTGGATTTGTTGCCCTAATTTGCGTCTTAGATTCAGTAAGTTGCGGTCAAGGTTTTGCAGCAGATATAGCAGCTGAGAAAATGTCCGTGGCTGATGGATTCACAGTGAAGTTGTTTGCTTGTGAACCTGATATCCGACAGCCGATTCTCGTTAAACACGGCCCGAAGGGTAGATTGTGGACGATTCAATATCTGCAGTACCCGAATCCGGCCGGACTCAAACGCGTATCCGTAGATCGCTGGTCGAGAACGATTTACGATCGAGTGCCGGAGCCTCCTCCACACGGACCTCGCGGTGCGGACAAGATTACCATTTGCGAAGACACCGACGGCGATTGCGTCGCCGACAAGTTTACCGACTTTATTGACGGTCTGAATCTCTGTACATCGATTGAATTCGGTCACGGGGGCGTCTATGTTCTTCAGCCTCCTTACCTGCTTTTTTATCCGGACAAAGATCAGGACGATGTGCCGGATGCAGAACCCAGAGTTTTGATCAAAGGCTTTGGAATGCATGATGCGCAATCGCTTGCCAATCATCTAACCTGGGGTCCTGACGGCTGGCTTTACGGCGTGCAGGGCAGCACGGTGACATCAAATATACGTGGCCTTGAATTTCAACAAGGAGTCTGGCGTTATCACGTCCAGTCCGATTCGTTTGAACTGTATTCTGAAGGCGGCGGGAATACATTTGGTCTGACATTTGATGAAGTTGGCCAGTTGTTTCAAAGCACCAATGGCGGCCCTTTTTTGCATGTGGTTGCAGGCGCCTATTTTTATAAGAGTTTTAACAAGCATGGGCCGCTTCATAATCTATTTACCTACGGTCATTTTTCCTTTGTGCAGCGCGATCATATGTCGGGTGGTCCACCAACCGGCGGGACGATTTACCAAGGCCAAGGATTCGGTAGTGCTTTCAATGGTCGCTTTATTGCAGGAGACTTCCTGGGTCACAATATATTCATGTGGGACGTTGATGCGCACGGCTCGACTGTGAGAGCGACGGATCGAGGTGTACTGTTGCGATCTAATGACTCATGGTTTGGACCAACGGATATAGGCATCGGGCCAGACGGATCGCTTTTCGTAAGCGACTTTCATGATCAGCGCACATCACACCCGGATCCGGACGCCAAATGGGATCGTAGCAATGGTCGCATCTATCGAGTGTCTACTAGTAAAGTGAGCACTCCTTCCGCTCCGGTTTTGGACATTGCTAGTACAGACAGACTCTTCGAATTCGCATTGGGTGATGATCATTGGCTTAGGGAGCAAGCCAGAGTCGTGCTACACAGTCGTGACGCCAAAGCGCTATCGCATGAATGGGCCGACAGGGCTGAAACCATGCTTGCCACTGGTGACACGCTGTCGTCATTGCGGGCTCTCTGGGCTTTTAACGCTATCGGCCGTTTGGCAACTAAAGATATTCTTGTGGCTCTCAATCATTCAAACGAGCACGTCGTCTCCTGGGCTATCCGTCTGGCTATTGATAACAACTTGGCGACAGATCGGTTTTGGAAAACGGTAGCTGAGATTGCTTCAGACACTCCGTCATCGATAGAGGCCGCAGCGATTGCTGACGCGATCAGAAGAAGAAATGAGGGAATAGGACTTCTTCAACCGCTATTTGAAAATGACTCACTGCATTCCGATGATCGCATACCGTTACTTGTGTGGTGGGCTGTAGAGAATCGAATCACGCAAGCTGATGACGCGGCAACCTTAGAACTCACAGATCTCTTTGCCAATAGTGAACGATGGGATCGTTCACTATTTGAATACACCACCTTGAATGTTGTACGTCGCCTTGCATTTGGTTTTAACAAAACAGAATTAGACGTTCTTACGAGGGTGCTTCAGACCGTTCCCAAATCGTATGCTAATCGTGTACGCGATGCACTTAAGCTGGGGATTTCCGAGAGAATCAATGAATTGGCTAGCGTTCAACAGGGTACGTTGTTTACTCAATTTGCAGAGATCCAGACGTCTCAGGATGATAAGCCCAAGCGGCAGATTGCCGTTAGTGAATCCCTAAACGCATTTGTGCGTGAGAGAATTGAGGCAAACCAGGACGATAGAGTGTGGTTGGAAATTGGGTTGATGCTGGGACAACCGCTTGCTAAAGAATTGCTGACGGCATCCATTGCTAATGGGACTCCGATTAACGAAGAAACCGCCGTTGGCATCCTCTTACCTCATCTAGATGGAAAGGAAGCGGTCAAATTAGCAACAGAGTCTATGATGCGGAGCTTAAAGGCAAACGGCAGCCTTACCCCACATCAGGTTACCTTTATCGAAGTGTTGGCGAATGAAAATGCGATGAATGCCCCTGAAATCTTCTTTGCAATCTACAAGGGGCTAAAACCAGATCGACAACAAGCGATTCGCACAGCGATGCTTAGCCGTCGGGATTGGTCAATTCAATTGTTGCGTGCGGTCGATACAGGGCGAATTCCAAAAAACCATATTAAACCCGCTGACTTGCGAAACGCTGCATTGCATAATAGTCCAGCCTTAGAAAGCCTTATCCAAGAACACTATGGATCCATAAGTGCCGGGACGAAAGAAGTAACGTTAGCCTTAATGAGAAAATACAACAATGATCTGCGACATTCCGGGGGTGACGTCACCGCCGGCAAAGCGCTCTTTAAGAAACACTGTGCCGTTTGTCATAAGCTGTTTGGCGAAGGCGAGAAAATAGGGCCGGATTTGACAAATGAAAACCGACAGGATCGTGCTGCATTGCTGGCCAATATCGTTGATCCAAGTGCGGTAATTAAACGGGACTACTTAGCGAGTGTCATAACAACGAAAAATGGTCAGGTTATTAGCGGAATCATTTCGAATCGTAGCGGTGATACTATTACACTTGTGGATACACAGAGAAAACAACAGACGGTTCGTGCCAGTGATGTTGAGTCGCTTATGCCATCGTCAACTTCGTTAATGCCGGTGAATTTAATGAAGGAATTTACTGCCGAGCAGGTGCGCAGTCTGTTCAAATATCTACAGTCCAGCGAATAAACAAAAATAACGTGAGTGTGTTCAATCGGAATGGTTTGAAAATGACAAAGCAAAAGCGAGTAACAAGACGCGAATTTACGAAGAGATCGGTAGCTGCCTCAAGCGTCTTTGCCGTTCCGGCGATCCTGCGGGGTCGGAATCTAAACGAAAAACTCAATATTGCTGTGATAGGATGCGGTGGCCGTGGCGCTTCCAATATGCGTGGGGTCGAGTCAGAGAATATTGTTGCTGTCTGCGATGTGAACGGCAATAACCTCGGGTTCGGTAAACAGCGGCATCCTCAAGCCGATGCCTTTAGCGACTTTCGGCGATTATACGATTCTGTATCAAACAAGTTGGATGCGGTGGTCGTTAGCACATGCGAACACACACACGCGTTCGCAACGTTACCCGCTCTTCAGTTGGGTAAGCATGTCTATTGTGAAAAGCCACTGACGTACAATATCGCTGAGTGTCGGAAAATCCGGTTGGCGGCTAAGCGGGCAAACGTTGCAACTCAAATGGGTACGCAAATCCATGCCAGTGATAATTACAGACGCGTCGTTGAATTGATTCAAACCGGTGCGATCGGGGATGTTAGCGAGGTGCATGTGTGGGTAGGCCGCGCGTGGGGCCGGCAGTCCGCCGAAGATGCAAACAAGCATCGTGATATTGTCTCCATAAGAGAAAAGCCAGCTGCGGCAGATGAGATTCCCCGTGGTTTGGATTGGGATTTGTGGCTCGGCCCTGCACCAAAACGAGCATTTAACAACGTCTATTTCCCAGGACCTAAGTGGTATCGCTGGTGGGATTTTGGGAATGGTACCATGTCAGATCTCGGTAGCCATTGGGTGGATTTACCGTTCTGGGCACTAAAGCTGAAATATCCAAAGACCATCGAGGCAGCCGGACCTGATGCACATGATCAACTTGCTCCTGCTTCGATGACCGCTACGTATGATTATGAAAAGATGGATGAACAGCCCGCGGTCAAAGTCCATTGGTATCAAGGCATTTATAAGCCCAAGCTGTGGACTGAAAAGAAGATCCCACAAATGGGCAGCGGAGTGCTTTTTGTAGGTCGCAAAGGAATGTTGATTTCTGACTATGGATCCCATCGTCTACTACCAGAAACTGAATTTGAAGGCTTTGAACGCCCCGAGCCATTTATTGAAAAGTCGCTAGGACACCATGCTGAATGGCTGCATGCATGTAAAACAGGTGCACCAACGACGTGCAATTTTGAATATGCTGGTTGGCTCACTGAGGCCAATCATCTGGGGAATGTTGCATATCGCGCTGGACAAAAACTCATTTGGGACCCGACAGAAATGAAGGCAACGAACTGTCCGAATGCGGATCAGTTCATTCACCGTGAATATCGTAAAGGCTGGAATCTCTAAGGATTCCACAGTTTTTCGCAGTGTTTATATCCGCTTATTCCTGTTAGAATCCCTGCTGGAACAGAAAATGTAGAGGAACGACAATGAGCAGTAACAATCTTCAATGCCCAAGCTGTGGTTCAGAGGTCCCGGAATTACCGGGGATGGCTGATGAAAACGGTGTAAAGGATTTGATGGAGCAAAACGAAAAACTTCAGCGGCGCATCGAGTATTACGAGCAGTCAATTGCAAATCATCGTAAACTGCTAATTAACCATTTACAGTCACTCGAGCAAATAAACGAAGATTAGGTGACTACCGAAGTCACTTGTTGTGCTTGTTGGCTAGCCGCTGCCAAAAATCTTTCCAGTAGTTGTCGTAATAATCGTAGGCAGCAATTTCTATATGTGGCAGGAGATTTACGGTTGGAGCCGCGTCCGGATTATACCCTCGTAGATGCCCCTTACCCGCCCGCTTGAGTGGGGTTTCAAAACGCCATTTGCCATCCCCTAGAACCTCTTCACACAGTTTAGCAGCGTGTGGGTCATACGCTTTTAACTGATCACGCGTATGAATATGGTTGTGGTCGTGATCCATGGTGCGATTCGTGTCATACCAACACTGTAATACCTCGGCCCAGTATTCCGCTTTATTCCGGCTTGCGTAGCATTTTTTGGGGCCACCGAAGTATATCAGGACTTTATCCTTGACGGTTACTTCTACGTTTGAGGTCGTGGGTTTCCCGTTCACAAGAATGTCGCCGCCATCAAGACATTTCTTAATCAACTCTGGAGACTGATCTGGAAATGACTTAACGAGTGCATCGAATAAGCTAACAGGATTGTCACTCTTGATGCGTCGATACCGCTGGGCAGCTCTACCATCATTCCATATTCCTTTTGCTTTGGCCCGTTCGAAACAATCTGTGAGTGTTTGGAGCTGTTTTTCATTGAATCCTGCGAATTGAACGACGTGACCAAACTCGTGAACCAGGATGCTCTCGAGCCGCATGCCCCCTTCGTATTCCAAGACGTCTTCTTCAGCGAATAATACGGTGGAGCGTTCGTCTACTTTCGTGAGGAAGCCACGACTACGCCAGTTATAAAAATCCAGCTCTTTTCCAGTCTTGTCGGATTTGAATTGTGGAATATCCGATGTCAGTTCGTCATGCCCGACGAGAATGCAAAGAACCCGCTTGTCCCGAATTCGCTGAGCGACATCTGTATCAATCGACTTCATGATTTTGTCGTACAGATACGCTGCTTCTTTATGGGCATAGTCAGATACACTGTCTGATGTTGCGATGAGTATGTCCTGAACATAGGTGGCTTTCTTATAAAAGCTCTGATCCAAGTCATACTCTTTAGCCAATGCATCGCTAAGTGGCTTTACTTCATATTTCTCAGCAAGCAAATCAGCTGAAAGTCCCAAAATGAAAAATGCGATGACGGGTAATGTATATAACTGCTTTAGCATAAGAGGTCTCAATGAGTAGTTAAGGCGTGCTCTTCTAATCTGGTATCACCATATTTGATAAAATGCGGACTGACTTGACCACCGTATGTTGGTGGTATTTTGCGAAACGGCAACCAAAATGGAGTATCTGCTTCGTGCGTGCAAATCTAGGACTATTGTTGGCAGCCGCATTAATTTCTTGTGGATGTTTCCCCGTACTGGCAGATGAACTTCCCGAGGGCGTCTCTAATTCACAAAATCCGGACGACATTTCATTAACGCCCGAAGAGTCACTAAAGCGCATTACTGTGCCAGATGGCTTTAACGTGACCTTGTTTGGTGGAGAGCCGGACTTGCGCCGGCCGATCGCCTTTGACTTTGACGATCGTGGCCGTCTTTGGGTGGTCGAAAACTACGCTCATCCAAATTGGAAAGCAACGAATAAGACCGATCGAGTTGTGATTTTTGAGGACGCGGATCATGATGGCCGGTTTGATAAACGTACGGTGTTTTGGGACGAAGGCCGTTATTTAAGTGGAATTGCCGTGGGACATGGCGGAGTTTGGTTAGGAGACACTCCGGAATTGCTATTCATTCCCGATAGAGATCGAGATGACAAACCTGATGGCCCTCCAGAAGTTGTGCTAAACGGTTTTGCTCAGGAAACAAACAACATTCTTAATAATTTCCACTGGGGGCCGGATGGTTGGATGTACGGAGCTATTGGTCAGAACACGGAGTCTCGTGTAGGGAAGCCGGGTACGCCGCTTGGGTCGCGTGCCCGAATTCGGCGCGGGATGTGGCGTTTTCACCCCATAACTCACAAATTTGAAGTTCTTGCACGTGGAATGGTGAATCCCTGGGGAGCTGATTTCAATGAGCACGGTGATCTGTTTACGGTAAACACCGTTACAGCTCATCTCTGGCATATTGTGCCTGGCATGATCTGTGAGATGCGGGCTCGGGAATCAGTGAGCCCGTATAGCTATGCCAGCATTCAGTCGATTGGCGACCATTTGCATTGGGGTGGCGGTCGCTGGACGAATTCACGTGAGACCACGGATGCACATTCGGTTGCAGGAGGTGGGCATGCCCATTGCGGGGCGATGATCTATTACGGTGATAATTGGCCGGACAAGTTCAGAGGCACACTGTTTACAAATAACCTACACGGCAACCGAGTAAACAATGACATCATTCGACCACATGGCTCAAGTTTTGTGGGCGGGCACAGCGATGACTTTCTTTTGGCAAACGATGCCTGGTTTAGAGGCCTTTCAATTAAATATGGTCCTGATGGCGGCGTGTTTATTTCGGACTGGCACGATATTGGTGAGTGCCATGACAGCGATGGAAGCCACCGGACGAGCGGGCGGATTTATAAGGTTACTTACGGTGAGGTAGAACCATTTGACATGGATTTGCAAAACCTAACGGATGGTCAGCTTGCAGAACTGCACTATCACAAGAATGAATGGCTGGTCCGTCACTCCCGCCGGATTCTTCATGAGCGTGCCACCAACGGAGAGCCAATCGCTAAGGCGGTGGGCATGTTGAAGAAACAGTTGGTTGATGAATCGGATACAGTGCTCCGATTGCGGGCGTTGTGGAGTCTGTACATCATGGATCAGCTCGCTGAGGGGCACCTAGCGGAACTACTTGAAAGCAGCGACGAGCATCTGCGACGATGGGCCGTGCGACTGATTGTCGATCAGCGAGAACCGGGTGAATTTGTTCTCAAGAAACTCGCTGAAATGTCAGTTGTCGATGAATCTCAACCGGTGCGTCTGCAATTGGCAATTGCACTGCAAAAGCTACCTGTCGAATCACGATGGGAAATCGCGACTGGGTTGATGGGACATTCGGATGATGCCCGTGATCACTTCCTGCCGCTGATGATCTGGTTTGGAATAGAACCGTTAGTCCTGCAAAATACGCCACGCGCTTACGAGCTTGCTGCACTTTCGCGGATTCCGCTGCTGAGAGAGTATATTATCCGGCGATCCGTCGATGTTGATAAACCTGAAACTGAACCAGCACTTGCCTTTTTGAAAAAGCTGGAGTCCGACGGTGAAATACTTGATGTCTTAACAGGGCTGGCGGCTGGTTTGGAAGGAAAGCAAGGGTTAAGTCCACCTGCGAATTGGCGGAAGATATATACATCGTTGTCGAATTCGTCAGTGGCTGAAATTCGAAGCGTTTCGGTTACTCTCGCCACTACATTTGGCGATGAAGCGGTGATTTCAACGCTTCGTGATACGGTGTTGGACCTCGCCGCACCTGTCGAGCTGAGACATGCGGCGTTTCAATCACTCTTGCCAATTGAGAGTGGGTTAGCTGCAGAGCATCTGCATCAGATAATAAAGTCATCACCGGAATTAAGGTCAACGGCGCTTCGGGCATTGGTGTTTAAACACACTCCGGATACAGCAGATTTACTGCTAGAGCGCTTTGCAGATTTGTCAGCAAGTGAGAAACAAGAAGCCGTCGCAGTATTGGCAACCCGTTTGAATTTTGCCAAAGACTTGCTCGACGCCATCGATGCAGATGTTGTGTCAGTAGCGGACGTGTCGGCCTACGCTTTACAGCAATTGCGGAGTTTCACAGATGAAGAATTAGCCGACCGAATTGAAGGTCACTGGTCTAGTGAATCCGCACAAGGTAAGAAGGCGGATGAAATAGCCAGATATGTAAAACGTCTGAGTAGTGACTATCTTGCAACGGGCGATGCTGGTGTCGGGCGCGCAGTGTTTAATCGAACGTGTGCAAAGTGTCACACTCTATTTGGTGAAGGCGGTACTATTGGGCCGGATCTGACAGGCTCAGGACGCAAGAAAGTTGATTATGTGATTACCAATCTTGTGGACCCTACGGCAACCATTGACCAGGCGTATCGCTTAACAACCGTCCTTACAGCCGATGGTCGTTTGTATACCGGGTTCGTAATAAAGCAGGACGATGCGGAAATTACCTTGCGTATGCCCGATGTAGATGTGAAACTCGACATGCAAAAGGTCGATGAGATCGTTACTGGTAACAAGTCGCTCATGCCCGAAGGCATGTTGAAAACGTTTACAGATGAAGAAGTGCGAGACTTGGTGCGTTATTTACAAAGTGATGCCCAGGTGGCTCCCGCCGCACGAGCAGACTGAACTGAGAGAATGATTAGATGATTAGATTACCTAATTTCGTTTTTGTTGCGATTGTTGTTGTCACGACGCTTGGTTCAGTAAATGCAGGCGGGTTCATTAGTAATCTGCCTAAGGATGGTACACGCGTGGTTTATTCGTTGAAATGGGTAGCCATTGAGTCAGATGCGGCAGATGGGAATGTCCCGGATTTGGATTCCGCACCAAAAATTGAATTGGAAATTGCTAGCGTCGGCAAGGGACCCAACATAAAAGGGAAGCCTACGCGTTGGATTGAAATGGTGAACCATATGGTTAAAGGGGGCAAAGAACGAACACAAGTTTCCGTGTGCCTGTTCTCAGAGTCACAGCTTACACGCGAAAAGTATGCAATGGAGTCACTTATCAAGGGTGCAACACAGCGATTACCATCACAGGATATCAATTTAGATACCGATTACATCAAGGATATCGAGAGAACTCCTTTTCCGTTGATGGTTGGTACAAAACCAAAGTCTCTTAAGGAACTTGGCCAAAAGACATTGAGTCTGTTGGAAAAGAAATATGAGTGCGACGGACTACAAACGGTCATCGAAGATAAAGAATCTGGTTTTACGGTTCAACTAGAGGCGTACTATAGTGATGATGTTCCGTTTGGTTTGGTGAAGGCGACACTTCTACTGAAAGAGAGCACGCGGGTGCTTACAACTGAAATCAAGCTAACCGAGATTAAACAAGGGGCTAAGCCGAGTATTCCGTTAGAGAAGATTGTTAGCCCGGCCAAAGAAAAGGAATGAGGTAGAGCTTCAACGAAAAACACGTGACATTAGAAGATCTAAGATGCCGAGCACTTCAGATCATTAATGCCACGTGTTGTTTCAGTCTCTATCGATGTTACTCTGAAGCACTCTCTTCAGGTTCAACTGCACCTTCTTCGTTCTCTTGTTCAGGTGCGTCTGGCGTATCGGATTCAGGCCCTTTAGCAAGTTGCTTTTTGTTTTCCTGCTCACAATGGCTGCAGAACAGTAACTCTGACTCGGGGTATTTCTTAACCCAAACATCCCAGCGGACGTTAGATTCCCAACTTTCGTCGTCGAGCTCTTTAAGCGATTTACCCTTCTGCTGGCCGTCGATGGCACTGCCTGTTTCCTGAAGCCAACGTGTGTTGGATTCCTTGTCAAACATGATCAAGTTACCATGCAGTACTGCTCCGGAAACTCGTAACTCCAGGGGTTCATCCGACCCTTCCACTTTTCGCTCGTGCACGACGAGCGTTTGTTCGCTACTTCAGTAGCTGCAGGCAATGGCACAATCTTCGAGTGTGTCATTGATTACCTGGTGATACTGCAAAACATACAGCGGATAAAAGCGAGCCTTGCCATTAATCTCAACGCCGATTCCCTTGGTGCCACCAGCGATTTTGGCGGCAGTACCTGGTATGAATTCCGGCTCGGTGATGGCAGGGCGAGCATCCTTGGCGCGATATTGAATGGGCTCATGGTGTGGAACACCACCTGTTTCCGTTTCGACAGTGCGAGCATGTGTTGCCAACTGGCCATTGTCCAGCAAGTCTGGACTATCTGAGCCGGAGTTGTCGAACATGCCCGTACCGAATGCCGCCAGTGCACTGATACCGGCGATAGCGACAATTCCGATGACAGTCTTGTTCATGATTAAACCTAGAAAAAAGTGCAATTGCTTTGTGATGCAGATCTGAAGTCGTCTCGGATCTGTTCGTATAAGCAGATATTTATATGGTATTCAAAGTATCGACAAATGTATCGAGTTATTCTGAGTCGTTTTCTTCCACGGTCAGCAATGAATTGATTGCTGGAGATTCAACGGTCGTTTTATTTCCGTTTGGCCAGGTAACGATTACCGATTCAACTGCTGATGCGTCACCCAATCCAAAATGGGCAATGGTACTGTTTGTGCTCAGATAACTAGAACTTAATACGCTTTCATGGGTATATGTGTTCACGGATGTTTTAACCTGAATTCTGGCTCCGATTCCGAATCGGTTTGTCTTGGTACCACTTAGCTTCACGCGGAGATAATTACCGGTATCCTTGGAGGTATTTTTGAGCAGCGTTGCCTTGCCACTATGGAGTATCACAGCGATATCCATTTTGCCATCCTGATCATAATCAGCGGTGGCAAGACCTCGTGTAACGAGTGTCTTGTGGAAAAACGCTCCGGCGGATTCACTTACGTCTTCAAAGTGCACTTCTCCATTGTTCCGTAAGATTTTGCTTTCCTGGGGAAGGAGCTTGGGATCTTCCAGGACTTCAGTCGTAAGTTCATCTTCAATCGTGCTGCCGTTTGCCAGAACAATATCCAGATGTCCATCGTTATCAAAGTCGACCAGATCGACTCCCCACCCAACATCCGCGGTCGACTTGATATCCAGAATACCGGTAAAGGGTGCTACATCTTCCATCAAAATCGTTTCGCTGAGTTCACCCAGTGCCTGATTTTTCCAAAGTGCATGGTCTTCATTCACCCAATGAGTGGAAAACAGATCAATGCCGCCATTGTGATAGACATCACCCACCGCCAGGCCCATGCTTGCTCGGCGATCAAAGGTACCTGAAATCGATGAGATGTCTTCGAATGTGCCGTCACCATTGTTCTTGAACATGGCATCAGCAGTACCCACATCGTTTCCTACATAGAGATCCGGAAAACCGTCATTATTGAAGTCGCAGAATATAGCCTGCATACTCTTGCCGGTGGGATTTGTGACCCCGGCCGCTTCGGTGACATCTGTAAACACGCCGTTCCCATCGTTATTGAGTAAGATATTGGGAAGAGCATCATATGACACGGGATTGGTCCATACGGCGGGTCGTCCGGCTACAAGTGGCCGCTCATCACGTGCACGAACGCGGTCGAATACAACGTAACCGCACAGGTAGACATCAAGGTCACCATCTTTGTCGTAATCGCCGGCAGTTAAGCCAAGTAGGAAGCTATCAATCTCGCCGAGACCGGATGCATCTGTCTGATCGATAAACGTCCCGTCGCCGTTATTCTGGTAGTGCTTGGCTCCGCCGTAATGCGTAACCGTGACATCGAGCCAGCCGTCGTTATTTGCATCCCACCATAAGCATGCATAATTCCAATCTGAATCGGTCAGGCCTGCTTCGCTCGTCACATCTGTAAACGTGCCGTCTCCATTGTTTCGATATAGCTTGTTTCCGTCGCGTTTTGCGACCTCTTCCGGTTCCATCAGGAACGGTCCGGCAAAGTTGACAAGAAACAGGTCTTCATCGCCGTCATTGTCATAGTCAGCCCAGCCACAGCCTGATCCAACATCCTCCGGGATAAGTGAATCTCTGCGATCGTTCAGGTGAGTAAAGTCAATTCCCGCCTCGTCCTGAGCTTCGGTAAACGTAATTGGGCCATCGGCTCGAATTTGTTCAGCAACATGACCGTTGTCCTCATCGTGAGTGATGACATCGGAATCGGTGTTACATGCGACAATTGAAACGAGCCCAATAATGACAAGCGCTGATGTGGTAAGTGAGTTACTTCGCAACATTGTGAAAACCAGTTTTTTAGCCTCTGTCTGCATTTGTTGAACTAATAGAAAGTTATCGCACAAAGCCGCTGCGGGTATGCGAATTCCGCGGTGTATAGGCGAGCAATTCACAAACAAACACAGATCGTGTCGGCAGCGGTGACTTTGACGTCTGCGTGGACAATTACCTTTACGCAAAGCCTAAAGTCATGGTTCAGTTTGCGGGCAATTGTCACCACAAATCAGAATATTTACGGCTTCAGATGATTCCAAAACGCATCAGAATTCAATTCGCGTGTTTGGTACTTTTCTAAGTAACCGCGATAGTCTGGCGAATCAAGTAAATCAGATGAGCGCGGTGGGTACTGCGTCATGTCCGTAAACGGGAGCGGTTCAACCCTCTGACCGGTAATGGTGTTTAAGTCGGCGTCCTTATCCCATCCAATATTATGAATGATAAAGTCGCGTTTCCATCCAGACGGTGGATCGGGCAGTTGACTAAATCGAATGGTGACTTCATCTCCCGCTCCCAAGACAACGAGTTTATGGTCGTTTTCCAGTAAGAGTTCAGTTACGTCTCCAAAACGAGTGAAGTATCCGGCCATGGGAGGCCATACAGGATCCTTAATTACCTTGTCGTAGTCATACCTTTCCGGACCGTTATTTCTTCTGGGTAAGCGACTCGAGACTCCGCGGTAATGCAAGTTTGCATCAATAAGTGGCACGGGAAATGTCTGAATGTCGGGTTGATCCGCGTCGATGGCCACAAAGATACTGTCCCAATACAACTCCATACTGCTATTGATGCGTATGCGTCCATCCTCAGAGTTTAGTTTTTCAACAGGAATGTCTACCACAATCGTCTTCGTCTTACCGCCTGGGAATCCCATGTAAGGAACTACCACTTCCCACTGCACGGTGCCATCGATTTGACGCGGCACAGATATAGACGGTGGTATCGGTCCGGACAATTCGTTGTTCTGTGAAAGTGCGATGTTGATGGACGTGTCTGTTGGGAACATCCAACCGGTAAGAATGAGCTGAACCGTCCGAGCCTCTTTGATGTCACCCAATTCCATTTCCATGAAATATGGATCCGTCAATCCTTGCTTGTGTCGTTTCCGGAATAGCTTGGTGAAGACACCATCCGTTTTAGCCACGACCGATGTGATATCGTCTCCATTACTACTCACGACTCGATTAGAAGGCTTTAGCTGGATGTCCATGTAAGAGTGGATTTTAAAGTCGGAGATACTAGGCGGCCCGACTTTCTCATTCGAGAACACCGATGTGCCGATTGGATGATCTATTGCAACAAGCTCCACCTGATCAAAATAAGCGGCTTCCCATAATTCCTCGGTGATCTGGATGCGATATTCCCCATCGATTGGGGCGAGGCGATCTCCCGGAATCAACAAGTACTCCCAGTCTCGGGTCGGTGCGATTACTCCCTCGCCGAACTGCAAGCCAATCGGTGCTGCCCATAACAGATCGGTTAGGAATTCATACTTTTCACCGGTCCATGTATATAGATAGGGGCACGAGCCTTTAAGTAATTGTTGCTTTTCTGTGAACGTCACTCGGGTATCTGGCTTAATGAGATTTTGTGGAATGCCATTGGTCCACAGTACACGGACCGCATCGGCTTGTTCTGTTTTGCCAATTCCAAAGTGCATCAACTGGCTTGTGACCATGGCAGATTGGTAGTTACTACCTGCCTTCACCTCGATACTGGATCCGATACCGTAAAGGTTGGATCGTTGGACCTTGAACATTGGGTCAGGCTCTGCATAGAGCCGAACCTGAATCCAGTTGTTTTCATTGCCACCACGATTGATGAACCAGGCTGGACTGTTGTTTGCAACGACAGCAAGATCCAGATCACCGTCATCGTCGATATCACCTGCCGTGCAGGTAGTTAATTCGATCGCAGGTAATGTGATAGTCGGTTCTTTTTCAAATTGCTGATTACCTAGGTTTCGCCAAATGTCTACGCCATCGTCGCGAAAGGCGCCGAGATCCACGTGGCCGTCATTATCAAAGTCAATTGTGAAGGCACCCAGAGCTGGCTTGCTAGAAATAGTGATCGTGTCGGTGACCCAAGACTTTTCTCCGGGCGGGCTGTTTTTAAAGGATACGGTCACACCGTTTGTAGAAGAAACGATGACATCCCATGTGCCGCTATTGTCGATGTCCGCACTTAAAATTGATGTGGCAGATACATTGCTTAAGGCTGTGTTGTCAGAATCCCGAATGGAAAACCTTCCATGGCGAATGTTCTGCAAAACATGTCCACCTACCAATATGTCTGTTTGTAAATTGCGGTCCGTGTCTGTAACGCCCAACGAGGCGGCACCTGCCACATGATCCGGATTAGCAATTGCCAGCGACGTATTGTCGTGAAAATCCCAATTCTCCTGATTTTGCCATATGGAGACTCCATCTTCACGAAGAATGATCACGTCGAGATCACCATCGTTTTCAATATCCGTAATTGCCACATCAGCAATGGCTGTCTGCTCTGACGGAATCGTCTTTTCACTTATGGCAAGACTTCGCGTTTTGGTGTCTTTATCGAATACGTTTTCGATGAATAAATAACCGGCCGGACCAAACACGAGGAAGTCTACATCCGATGCCATGTAGTTTTCCGCCGTCGAAACATCGGCATCTCGGTCAAAGTCAGCCACACGCAACCGAGTCAATTCTGGTGAAATATCAAGACTTGCTACCGAATTCCAGTTACTGCCGCTGCCGTCATGGGAAAAAATGGTCAGTTTGCCCTCACTAACCGTAACAAGATCCGTCTGTCGGTCGAGGTCGAAGTCACAAACGGCGATGTCACTTGTACCAGTTAACTCTGACATTACGGTCTCAGTATTTCCGGCAATAAATTCGACACTGATCTGATCCGTTGTGATTGTCTCAGTCGGGTTGTCTACGTAGAACGAGTGTGAAAAATCGTGTATGACGTATTCAAGAGGGTGACGTTGTAGGCTGAAAAGATCTGATTGGTAGCCGAATTCCTGACGAAGGACGTTGAATACCTGGATCATTCGGATCTTAATCCGATTCCATACGGTTTCGTCCTCATCGGTGACGCGTTGAATAAATCCCGGTACTTCAGAAACAAGATCAATTTCCTGCCGAGCCAAAACTGGAGCGAATGGGGCAAGAGTCATCTGCATTGTTTCGAGAGTCCCGGATACTTCCGGATCCTTTGATTCAGCCTGTTCACGCACGAGATATTCAAGCATGACCAGACTGTCTTGTTTGGCAGCAGCCGCTTCGCGAATGGCGCGACCACGTAGCTCTGCATCTTGGCTGTTTCGCACATGCATGAACAACTCGGTCTTGGGAATGTAGTCATCCGGTCGTGACTTGATTGCGGCATCAAATGCTGATCGAGCTGCCGCGTCATCACCAACGGTGATTGCAAGCTTGGCATCTAGGATTTCAGCGATTCCAGAATCCGGATCAAAACTACGTAGAGATTTAATGGAATCGCGAGCTTTTGTAATCGTCGCGGAGAATTGCTCAGGCTTCTCGTCGGCTTCTCCCTTTTGCTTTTCAGCTGCAAGGACCACCGCAATTGCAAGATTTTGATGACCTAAAAGCTCATTAGGTTGTGCGGCTACGAGTTTTTCGAAGATTTCGATACTCTGCGAACCATCATTGGCCGTCTTATTTGGAATATTCTCTAATTGTGCGATTCCCTGATTCTTGAGTGCAATCAGCTCTTCTGCTGAGAGTAGATCTTGTGGCGGCAAGTCTGGGGGATCGCTCGAATCAAATACGATCCAGCCGACCAACCCCAGTAATAGCAATACGCCAATTATGACTTTGGCCAATGAGCCGGAAGCGGTGCTTTCTGAATCATCCATGACTACTTGGGTTGCTCCGAGGAAAGTTCTTGTGGGGGATCATTGACGCGATTATCTTGCACGAATCCTTTACGAATTGCAAGCTACATCGGTTCGGCGACAACTACTTCAATAGATCTAACAACTCAGCCACTTTCTTATAAAAAAGCGCCTCCCATGCGGGATCCAGAATGCAATCACTGTCCTCTTGCGCGCCACCGCGATTTTCCAACTGCTCCGCAGTTGGAGCGTAGTAAATGTAACCGTTGGTATAGCCAGACACAAACGTTTGGTCGTATGGGGAATCTTCTTTGATTTTTAGGCCGATTGGAATTGTCAATTCGCCCGGATGAGTTATCAGAACGAATTCTCCTATCCTCAAGCCAACGACTTCGACTCGGATCGGCCGTCGCTCAGCGTCAAGGTATTGTTGTTGGTGCATATGTAGAAGGCGTAAGTTTGTGCTTACACGAGACAATTCCTCCATCGTATGGATGTTTCGCAAATAGGCTTTTACATGGGATCGGTTTCGTGAATCCATGCTTGAAAGAATGGCTCGCCCTCGTTTCTCTTCATGCATGTAACGACTTGCGTGATATGTCGGAAAAGATTCGGCAAGTCCATGCTTGTTGGACAATTGCATGAAAGTCTTCAGATTCAGTGTTGTGCCGCCAATGGAGTTCATCAGCGACTGTTGCTGTGCCTCTTGCTGAATAATACGTTCTGCAAGGTTGGATCTCGGGAGGTCGACATCATGATTAAATATTGCCAGGCGGTTGTCATCTGTCGTTTTAATTTTACGCACCGCGCGCAACGTACTTAGACCTAACCGATTACCAAGTGGCTCAGCTTCCCGCGGATGATGCATGTCCTTATAAGAGATGGGGTTAATATCGCCTCCACACCCCTGTAAAAAGAGTGCTACGGTACCATCATCAAGGTTCTCTTCGATTACTTGAGACGAATAGCCTGTGATGTCTGCAGTGTTCGCACCGGTGGGTGATCCCATGATCGGGTGCATGGAAAAGTGATAAAGCACTGCCAACGTGTCGCCCTTAAGATTATCGATCCTCACAACACCGATTTCAGGGTCGATTGGTCCCACATCTGCCACTTCCTCATCAGGGGGAAGTGAATAAGCGTGACGGACATCAATTGTCTTACCGCTCTTGAGGATCATACGACGGTTTTCCTGGATTCGGTCTTCAAAGCCAGTGCCGACTCCGACCGTTACGCGTTCCAGATTAGATACTGCTTGTTTGATCGCGTCGAAGGTGAGCTCGTGAGAATTGCTGGAAGGAATGCCGTGGCAGTGGCTTGCATTGAAGACCAGGTTTCGAGATTCGATTCCCAGTTCTTTGGAGGCTCGCTCACGCACGTATGGAATGAAGTCATCCTTGATCGATCCGATCATTCCAAAGGAAACCACATCGAGCGTAATGATGACGATGGTTGTGTCTTCGGATTTGATGGCTAACGCTCGGGCGTAAAGTGGCATTTCTACCGGGCCTGCATCCATGTTCGTGATGTCGACCTTACCGGCTCCAGCCTGCAGTTCCGCCGCGATTGCTGAACCTTGTAAGTTGGCAAGAAATATAGACGCGACAAATGTAGCTGTAATTATTCGTTGTAGCGTGCGCATTAGAATTCCCTCGTTGGTGAATTAGACATGCGTCCATTTTATCAAATCTAACGGTGCGAAAGAGAATGCCGTTAGATGAGAACGTGAAGTAGATTAATTCAGGCTATCCCGTCAAGGGTTGGAAGCAGAATTGCAAATAGGTCTCTGGTAGAAGGAAACAACGCCGGGATCAATGTAAAACAGAATTGGAGCAGTATTAGAACTCAAACCCCTAAAATTACTGATATTGCGTCACGATCTAGAAGCTGCTGGCAGAGTGCCGTAAATTGGTCAGCCGATTGAATGTCGGATGGGTTGTTGTCAGTCACCGGTAGAGATCTCTCGTCAAAATCAGTTTAGCTGTCGATTGCAAACGCAATGAGCATGGCGAGCATACCGGCTCCGCCCCAAAGTTGTATTCTTGCTACCCGATAGACCTTATCCGGGAATCGACTTTCTGTTCCAAGTTCTTTCACATCCTCGAGAATATACCCTGCCGCAAAACAGGAGAGGGTGTAACAAAGTATCATTAGCCAGAAACTTAAAAACACAAATACACCGGAGGCGATCAGCAGACCGTTGTTTGTGTCAGTGATATTGAAACCTTCTAAGAATTTGTCTACTGGGGCTTTCCACTCTTTTGTGTCTTTATGTGGGACGATGAACTCGCGAGAGTCTTGATCAGCAGATTGATGCCGTTCGCGTTGAGAGTCAGTGGTTGCATTCACTTGTTCTACTTCGACTGCTTCCACCGGGCTTGGGTCTGCCTTTTCAACTTGCGCATAGGGTGCGGCGGTTTCAGTGATGGATGAGACAGGCCTTTCGATTTGGGAAGCGACTCCGTTCTCTTGCTCTTCTTTGTCCTCCGGCTCCAGTTCCAGCTCTATTTCCTCGTCGTCATGCTCGTCGTCATGCTCGTCGTCATGCTCGTCGTCATGCTCGTCTTGCTCGTCTTGCTCGTCTTGCTCGTCTTGCTCGTCTTGCTCGTCTTGCTCGTCTTGCTCGTCTTGCTCGTCTTGCGGCCAGGAGTCGTCCGAAACTAGGTCGTCATGAGTCGTTGCATCAATAACATGGGTATCGGCCGTGTCATCGGCAGGCTGATCAGACTCGAATGACGTATCTGTCGATGGTTCTTTGGGATCTTCGACAGCTTCTTCAGTGGCTGCTTCGTCTACCAGCGGCTCTACATCGAGTACTGCAACACAGGTGAGACGGTCGTAGACGCTATCCCACTTAATAGGAGATAGTACGACTTGAACAGTCTCCCCGGGACTACATTCATTAACAGCTTCATTCATTTCAGATGGCAACTGCACGACTAGCTTATGGGCTGAGTCACCGATAGAACCGTGTAGAGATTGGCCCTCTCTAAATCTCACGTCCGCGTTGTAGGCATAAGCGCGCTCGTGAGAGTCGTACGCAACGTCCACCAGAAATGCCTCGTCAACGATCGATTTGATCACGTCGCGCCGCGCTGAATCAAATCGATCCAGAGAATGATATTCATCAAGTGTGTTTTCTAGAGCAAATTGCGGTTTAACCATGGATCATTCGCTTCATATCGGTCGTGTTTGTATCTTTCCTATATTAACACCCGGGTTGTTCTTATATCTATTCGTTATCAGCCGTGATTTATTGGAAATCTCGTTGACCAAATAGCGTGGAACAGCCATTATTTGATCGTTTTGATCCATGAAGATTGCGTGATAAGCTGATTTAGCGATGCGAATGAAATGTGAGCGTTGGTTGCGTACTTTGGGGTCGAGTTAGCCGGAAATGTTGCGAGGGTTGCATCACCGACCAGAAAGACGTTGAAATCCTTTGATAGATTCTCATATCCGGCAGTCGTCGCGCAAAAGCACATATCCGTCGCATAACCGGTCAGAATGACATGGCGAACCCCATTCTCCTTTAGAAAGTCACGGACTTTCTCGTACCCTTCAACATCAAAAATCAGCACATCATCATCATGTACGGTGATGTCAGCGGTAACCGGCACTGGTAGTTGCCAAAACCCAGGTGCATTTTTAACTGCCAGTCCTTCAAACTGCTTGAAGTAATCGATAACAGGGTGGCTGCGAGACACGACAAACTTGCTCGGCAGAGGTTCACTGGTGTACTCAAACGAATTGAGTGCTTTAGTTAAGGCAGACTGTGCTTGCTTTCGTTCGGCACTGGTTGGCGTATAGTCGATTGTCCGATACAGCTTCGTACGAATAGGATCGACCGGTCCGATTAAGCTGTACATCACCAGCTTTACATCTGGTCGCAGTCTCTTTAGCAATGGGTCGATGACTTCGCGTGTGTGCTTCCCGGCAAGATGGTTCTTCTCGGGTGTACAAAAGTCTGCCACACCGTCAGGTTCTGGCGTGCGCCACCCCTGACCGTCATCGATTCCCCAGGGATGCACCATAATTACAGCTGTTTCATCAGCGCGAAGGCGATTGGGCATCTCAATTATGCCGCGAGCGTTGTAAGAGAATCTCCATGCTCGCACACTGAGATCTGCACCATCATCATTTACAAGAACAGGTGCTTCGTATCTCGTTAGCTCTTCGATTGGCTGCACAAACTCCGGGTAGTCATTCAGCAGTGGAGCAGGGGACTCCAACAGTGTGAATTCATTGATATAGGTTCGTGTTTCAACATTTTCCAGCGTGCTGGATTCGGCCAATGTATAGAGACCGATGACGAGAAGACTCGCAATAAGTAAACGCATGAATCACTCCTGCAGATGCCGCTTTAATGAGATTTGCATTGGCGGTGCGCAAACGCCACCGCAGACATGAATTCTAACAATTCACACACAGCGATTCAGCTTTTCGTGCCGCTCAACGACTAGCTGGAGAAGACGTCGGACTGCAGACGACCGGTGCTATCGGCAAATCGCTCAGTCTGAACACCGACAGTATTAAGCATACTTACATAGAGATTCGCTAGTGGTACCGAGTCGTCAAAGACCTGATAACTACCATGCTTCAGACCCATATTCTTACC
The DNA here is from genome assembly GCA_045566075.1 of Pirellulaceae bacterium. Classification (GTDB taxonomy): domain Bacteria; phylum Planctomycetota; class Planctomycetia; order Pirellulales; family Pirellulaceae; genus UBA11883. Next base: position 144,708 of record JBJLEE010000001.1, read on the forward strand.
ACCGGCAACAATCAGTGGGTAATTGCGAGCATTGTGTGTTGTGCTGCACGCACTACCGAAGAGCAACATCGTGTTATCGAGCAATGGACCGTGTTCATCGGAAACAGTCTTTAGACGATCAAGCATGTATCCAAAGTTACTTGCAAGCCAGTTGTCATAGATGCTCCACTCTTTCCACTTGGTGGAGTGACTCATTCCATGGTGGCCGATATTGATGTCACAGGCGAGCTTTGGAAAGCGATCACCAAATCCAATGCCATCCTCACGAGCCATCATGTAGGTCATGACACGAGTGATATCAGTTTGGAACCCAAGCACCATGATGTCGATCATGGAGCGGATGTACGCTTCTGGATTCTTCGTGGCATCAACTTCGAATTCAATGTGATCTGCAGTAAATGGCTTCATAGGGGTATCGAGCCATTCTTCATTCCGTTGAATCTGACGCTCAACGGAACTGAGAGATTCCAGATACTCATCCAGTTTGGCTTTGTCGTTCTTACCAAGTTGTCGGCCAAGGCGTTTACTGTCTTCTAGTACGAGATCCACGATACGCTTGCCACGCTTAATCTCCGCGCGACGTTTCTCTGTGATATCGCCACCCGACGGAGCGAAATATCTCTCGAAAATTTCACGATGACGGTGTTCTGCTGGAATCGGTTTACCATGATCATTAAACGACAGCGTGGATACTCTGGATTGATAGCCGACACCACCGTCTACCGATGCGACGAGCGATGAATATCGTGTCTTCTTTCCAAATTGTTGGGCTGCCACCTGATCAATGGAAATCGAGTTCCGGTAGTTACTCCCGGATACATCACCACCGGTCAACCATGAATCACCAGCAATATGCCCGAGAACCTGACGGCTTTTTGGATGGCTGAGGCCTCCCAAAATACTCATATCATCTCGATGCGGCTCGAGAACCTTGAGTGTGTTGGTGAACTCGTAGTCACCACCAGGCTGAAGCGGAAACCAACTGTAGAGCTTGTTTTCTTCGACGTATTTATCCTTGCTCGGAATGCCACAACCGTTAGGGAAGTACATAAAGCACATGCGCTTCGGTGTATCCGAGTCGGTTGAAGCAGGAACGGAGTCCGCCATCGCTTCGAGGTATGGCAGTGTTAACGTCACGCCAACGCCCTGCAAGAAGGAACGTCGATCCAGATGCCATGATTTTTGGGTCATATCAAACCTATTCGTACTTTATTCCACAATGTGGATGTGACTACTAAATTATAGCTCATACATTTTTTATCGGCTTCGCTGTTCCTGCAGGAATAGTGGGCTTGTGATTACTTCTTCCATGACGATATGGAAGCTGCTGCCTCGCTTGATTATATTGTCGACGATTTGGCTTATTTGCTGCTCGTCCACAAATGACATGTCACGTCCGAGCGCATATGCCAGCAGGTGTTCAACAAGTGACCGTGTATATTGGAGTTTTTCAGATTCTAAAATGTACTGCTTCATCTGAGCAACGCCATTTACGGTCACTCCAGTCGGAAGTACCACTTTGGTTGACGGGTTGTTGCCGGCGTTGCCATCAAGCAAGCCAGCTCCGTTAAAGTCTTCAAAAACAAGTCCATATGGATCAAGCTTTTGATGGCAATTTTTGCAAGAGACGTTGTCCCGATGAATTGCCAGTTGCTGTGCGATCGTCAGGTTTGCATTCTTTTCCTTTTGCTCGAGATCCGGAACATTCGGTGGCGGAGGCGGTGGTGATTCGCCAAGAATTCGCTCCATTAACCAGACAGCTCTTTTAATTGGATGCGCCTGTGTGCCGTCTGAGTGACCGCTAAGGAAGGATCCTTGTGTGAGTAGTCCGCCACGTCCAATGTCAGCAGATACCGGGACAGCGCGGAACTCAGCACCAATCACATCGGGAATTCCGTAGTACTCCGCCAGATTCTGATTCACCATGACAAAATCACTGTCGATCAGCGTTGAGAGCTTCAGGTTGTTTTGCAAAGCGTGTGTAAAAAAGTGATAAGTCTCTTTTGCCATATCTTCTTTGACGAACCTAGTGAAAGCTGGGTATTTTCGTACGTCAACCAGCATTTCTTTGTGACGATAGAGTTTGAGCCATTGATCACAAAAGGACTTGGAGAACTCGATCACCTGCGGTTGGGCGATCATGCGTTGAATTTCATCCTCTAGATTGTCACGCAGTTGGTTTTTACTTGCGAGTTCATAAAGCCGCTCGTCTGGTGGGCTGTTCCAAAGAAAGTAAGACAGTCGTGACGCCAATTCATGCTCACGCTGTGTTTTCGTCTTTCGTTCAGCATCCGATTCAGCCATGAACAGGAACTTGGGGGAGCAAAGCACTGCAACAAGCGTTTCCTTTACAGATGCTTCGTATGTTTCGTGATCTCCGCAAATGCTAAGCCAAAACTCGTGGTATAGGTCGACTTCTCCTTTCTCGACAGGACGTCTAAAAGCTTTCGCCATGAATGACTCGAGTACCTCGCGGGTATAAACATCTTCGTTATCGCTGTTGGGCGAATCAAAGAAGACAGCCTTATGGCTTGCTGGCGGCCATTCAGGAAAATACGGAGCTTCGAACTCCATGGACTCCACAATGACTCGCGATCCGGATTTGGATCGGTCTTTGATAAAGTCACCGTTCCAGACGGTCAACACCATGATATTAGCCAGGTCACTCATTTCATTGAGATCAACCTGTGGTGTTGGTAGGTTTTCCAGACGACCGATGAATTCGTACGTTAAGAATTCGTTATGTGCGGTCGTGATGGGTTGAACACGATCAAATCCCTGGGCATCCTGTCCGTCATCCGTTCGATTTCCAAGTGAAACCTGGAGGGCAGCGGTTCTGGCATTATCTTGTTCCCATTGACTTTGATACGCAGCGAACTGTTCTTCTCTTTGACGTCTGATTTTGTGGTCAGTCGCAAGCGGGGTTAATGCAAGATCTCCAATGTTGAGATCCGCATTCCATTTCAGCAGGATTGTCGTCTCGCCTTTCGGCAGAGACATGATGCCAAGACCGGAGGCGAATAGCACTGCGTTCTGGTCATCATTTTTCTTTTCGTACTTGCGGTTCAACTTGGAATTGCGTTGAACTAATTCAAAGTTGAAATCGACCTTTGGGTCATCAGTCAAGGCAGAGCGAATAATGTCAATGTGGAACACATCGGGTGTATCAAGATTCAATGTGTATTGAGCTGCACGATTAGGATTACTCTTGTCCTTTGTTACGAGGAAGCCATCCTTCAATTCCACGCGGGTGAGTTTCTTAGCCTGTTCAGGGGAAAGTACAATCGCATTCTGTTGATGCGACACAACTGAATTCTCAATCGTGCTTTGCGGTTCAACGTTTCCATAAGTAGCCTGAAGCGATGGCTGCTTGCTATCAACCTGGGCGGCACGGACTCGTAAGGCAAAGGTGCCTTTTGCCGGAAAATCACGACGTATCAGCATTTTCAGATTAGGTGACGGGCCATGCCAACTTCCCGGTGCAACTTCCTGGTGTGGAACAGCGGAATCCAAGAGCATTCCGTTGGCAGCCATTTCATAACGATTGCGATCAGAGCCTCTCATTCCAATGCCAAGGTTTTGCAACACGTTGGCATAGCGTCCTTCACGTGCACTGGGATCTACAGCGACTTCATTTCCGATATTGTCCAGAACATATGGAATAAGATGATTGGTATCCACCGGTTGTGATACGTATCCACCAAATCGCCCCGCCTTCTTTTCGTTCGGAAGCGATCTTCCGATTTCAGTTCCCATTTGGATTCGATACCGCACAACTTCCGGCTTTTCGGTGAAGATCGCCTGGTCAAGTGCTTCACGTGCGATGCGCTGATAATACTCAAGGTGCAGCGGAGTAGCTTGGAGTACGGAGGCATTGTTACTGAAGCCAGACTGAGATTTGGCGTCTTCGGGAAGTGCATTTCCAAAATCCACAGTGACGCCAAGGAGTTGTTGTAGCGAATTGGTGTACTGTGTTGTTGTCAAACGACGCATGACAGCACGATTAGATGTTTGACGAAGTTCGATTGCCTTGGTTAATTCTCCCTGAATCCACTCAATCATTCGTACCAATGAATCTTCGTCCGGTTGCTCAGAGTCTTTCGGCGGCATCTTTCCAAGATTGATCATGTTGAGAACGTGATGCCATCGTTCGGCGTCCGGGCCATTAATCATGTTCGGATTCAGATTATCGATGCGGGTGTTGGCTTCCTGCACGTCTTTGTTGTGGCAGTCATAGCAAAATGTCTTTAAAACCGGCGCTACGTCTTTCGCAAAGGAAAGAGTTTTGTCCGCGGCATTCAGTGAACCGCAAAAAACGCAAACAATTGTGCAGACAGTGGAAAGAGTGGTAAAGGTCTTCATTCTGTGGTGGGTAAGCGGCTTTAGGGTTCTAGAAGTAGAGAATACGGTTGGAGGGCAATGGATGTGTGCCTTTTATTATAGACGGAAAGGCAATTTATCAGAATGCGGGAATAATTGCATAAGGATCGCAAAATACTGCAATCGCTGGTGTTTTATGATGTAATCAACGGAGTACCGCATGTAACCCTACCTTGGCAGAATTGCGATGAAATACAACAAACACCTGATTTGTACCTTTGTTTTAGTCGTCCTCGCAATGGAATCGGTAACTGCCGCAGAAGAGTCCGTTCGACGGATAGCATCTCAAAATCCTTACAGCAAGGCTGTGGTTGTTACCGGAAAAGACTTAATTCAATCGGCACAGTTTTACCCAACGGAAGATGGTCGTGCGATTACGGCGGACTCTGCCGATGCTCAGGTAAGGCAATTGTTTGAGAATCTCTCTGATTTGCTTTTCGAGGCCGGTGCCCAGCAGAAAGACCTTGTGAAGCTCAATTTCTATGTCGCCAGCCCTGAAGTACGTAGGTTGGCGATCGAGCAATTGCGTGTATGGAGTAGCGGAAAAGACTTACCTGCTGTGTCCTTTGTGCAGTCCCGCTTACCGTACGAAGAATCATTTATCGCCTGTGACTTCGTTGCGGCGGTGGCACCTGCAGGGATGAAGGCTCCAACTCGTGGAATTCGTGATGGGGCACGCACCTGGGAGCAGCACGCAGACTTCTCTCAGCTCCCAAGTGGTGATCTTATTTACATTTCAGGTCAAGCAAAGCAAGGAGCTGATCTGACAGAGGCGACCCGGGCAACGCTGGAATCGCTGGAGCAGACGCTTGAGCAACTGCATCGATCAAAGCGCGACATCGTACAAGTAAAGTGCTTTTTAAACCCGATGGATAAGATTGAATATGTAACCGAGCAAATCCAAGTGTTTTTTGGAGATGAATTAGTTCCGCCATTATCTCATGTCGAATGGACATCGACCGGGTTACCGATAGAGATTGAACTGGTTGTCGCCTCACCGCCAACCGATGCGGAGAACTCATTCACCGTCGTTACCCCTAAGGGCATGACGCATTCTCCAGTGTTTAGCCGAGTTATTTGGGTGCAAAGTGACACTCACATTTTCTTGTCGAGCGTGTCAGTGGACGCAAGCGATGGCGCTGCAAAAGAAGCAGAGTCAGTCTTTGCAGAGATAAAGACCGTCCTCGCAGAGTGTAACTCTGACTTTCGTCATTTAGTAAAAGCAACTTATTACGTATCCAGTAGTGCAGCGAGCAGTGCGCTGAACGAAATCCGTCCAACACTTTATGACCCAAAGAGGCCGCCAGCTGCTTCGAAAGCAGCTGTTCGAGGGATTGGGCTTGATGTCGGTGAGCTATCGGTGGACTTAATTGCAATTCCGGGCAAATAATTGTTTGAGTTAGCCGGAGAGATAGCCAGTGGCGCGCCACAGCCAGATATTGTTGATAGCTTTTCGCCGGCTTGCTGTTTCTAGCGACTTCTTAGCTAAACAATTCGTGTATCGGTTCACCGCGGTTTAGCGTCAGTGGTCGATCGAATCGATCTTTGATTTCCGATGATGGATCTATTCCAAGCAGACTGTAGACTGTCGCGCCTAGATCTTCAGGAGAATAGGGTCGCGTGATCGGATAAGCAGCATGCGGATCTGACTTACCAATCACTTGGCCGCCTCGCACGCCGCCGCCGGCAAACACGCCGAAGAAGCATGGCCCCCAGTGATCACGTCCGGCGTTCTTGTTGATCTTCGGCGTTCGTCCGAATTCACCAAGCATCATTACAAACGTGTCTTCCATCATTCCCATCTGATCAAGGTCTTCAAGCAATGCACTTACTCCCTGATCAAGTGGTGGCAGCAATGTGTCTTTAAGGCGAGGGAAAATGTTGCCGTGGCTATCCCAGTTCTGTACTCGCCCGATATTCACTTGAACAACTGGTACGCCAACCTGCAGAAGTCGGCGACCAAGCAAGAGTGACTGGCCGGTCATGTTGCGACCGTACCTGTCGCGTGTGGCGTCTTCTTCTTTGTCCATGATAAAAGCGTTGGCAAGCTTGCTTGATGTAAGAATGGAATACGCCAATTCCTGCTCACTTGTCATGCGGCGAGCAGCAGCTGTACGAGCTAATCTGTCACGCTGCTGGTTTAAGTCGCCAAGCAGTGAATTTCGATCACTGATTCTATTGACGTCTAATCCGGGGGATAGGGTTAATGCATCAACTTTGAAATCCTTGTTGTTTGGATCTCCGTTAATCTGCCATGGATCGTGTTTGGCACCACAAAGTCCAGCATGTTGGCCGGGCCAAATTAGGGGGCTTTGCACGAGAAAGGTTGGTAGATTTACACCACTCGGAATGCCGTCACGGCGTGGGCGGAGATAATCCAACGCACCGGAGTAATTTGGCCAGTCGGTGCGTGATGCAATCTTGTCGAAAAACCCACCTGGTTGCAGTTCACCTGTTAACACATGGTGAGTCGACATCAGGTGATTATTGTCTTTGTGAGAAAAACTTCGAACCACAGCGTATTTATCTGCGTGCGATGCAAGTTTTGGCAGGTGCTCACAAACATGAAGACCTGGAATGGATGTTTGAATCGGATTGAAGTCTCCACGGACTTCAGCCGGTGCATCCGGCTTCATATCAAAGGTGTCGTGATGGCTAATCGCACCGGTGCAAAACACGATGATAACTTGCTTGGGCTTCTTGCCCTTGAGCACCGCGTTGTATTGTTCGCTCGTTTCTGCCCGTGCCTGTCCTGCAAGGATTGACGGCAGTCCGAGTCCCATCAGACCTGAGTAGCCAACCTGTAGAGATTCGCGACGAGTTAATCCAGTTTTGTGCTTATGCATTGATCAAAATCGCTTGCAAGCGTGAAGGCGAGATGTATTGTGGAGGGAGAAGATGCTTCGTGCGTCTTCCTCTTTATATAGTATCGGAAACTGCGACAGATGTCATGAGATATCAGTTGCGCCAATTAGTGGCTCAAAGTCTAAACAGCCACATGAACATTCGCCTTCAAGAGTCCACTCAAAACGGTCAGCCAATGCTTGCGCGTCATCGTCGGTTACGTTACTGCCTCGGTGTGCAACATAACGCAACATACTGTTGCTGTTCCCGATTCCGACTAAACCGATAGGACCAATTGCAGTGTCGCGTGGATTTAAGGGTTGCAGTTGCGGCATTGCTCCAAGCGGCACAAGGTCTTTGTCGGTCACATCTGTTTTGTTTAAAGATAAGAATTTCACATTTGGAAGCCGTGTTATCGCTCGATAGTCATCATTGGTGAGTTTCGAACCATTGAGATTTAAATGGGTAATGTTTCTAAGCGTATCCACACCCTGGAGACCATCTGCAAACCTTTATCACTGATCGGCTTGCGGGAATTGGTGATGGTCAGGAAGCGAAGGTTTTGAAGGTGAGTGAGATCAGCCGTTGCGTAGGAATCATCAAAGGGAATCCCGTCACATTCCAAAAAACTCAGCTTGATACACTTTGACAGGCTGCGAAACATCTCGCCCGTCATTAACTCATAAAAGTAAAGTGGGCGACCTTGATTGAACGACACCTGAATCTCAGTTCCATAAGTATCGTTCTTTGGACGCTCCGGATCGTGATGTGCTTCGAGGCCAGCGAAGAACTCTCCAAAGTGCTCAACGTAATCGTCAAAAGACAGATCCGTTCGTGGTTTTGGAGAAAACGACATTAGGCGATCAATGTTCTGCCTCATCGATGGTACGCCTTCGAGAGTATATGGATTATCACCTCCCCATATTTTTGTAAGTGTGTCGTCGGTCAAGAGCGAGAAGCCGCTACCGTTTAACTTGTTACGACGCATGTACAAAGTATGTAAATGGTCGAGTTTTGCGACTTCGGCAAGCGCTGAGTCATGGATCTCGTTGTCAGAAAGACCGAGAGTTTCCAGTCCACGGCACCCATCGATTCCAATTAGCGACTGATCGGTTAGTTTGCATTCCGAAAGTCATAGCGAAGTCAGTGACTCGAGTGAGGAGAGGGTGTCCCAGTCTGGCTCGGTAAGATCATTACGGTACAGGTTCAGAGCCTTAAGCTTTTTCATGCCACGCAGGCGATACATGTTTTCGCGGCTTAACCCGATATCGAAGAGCGCAGCATTTTCGATCTGATCTAACTCCGCGAGGACACTTAAACTTGTATCACTTAGATCGTGGTAGAGAATCCGGAGTTGCTTGGGAGACTCGATTTCGGAAAAGGCAAGCATGTCACCCGTGCGCAAACGGCAATTCATTATGTTGAGCGAGGTTAAGTGTTCCAGTGCTGCGAGTTGATCTAATGCTCCTGGAAAAAACACCACCTTTGAAAACGATATGGTTTCGAGTTTTGGAAATAGCAGCAGACGCCGCATTTCTTTCGGTCCAAGGTGGACGTCCTGTAGGTCAACTTGTTTCACCCAAGTCTTGTTGTTGTGATATTCTCTGCTGACGGAACCGTGAACACGGTCAATCCACTTTAGAACCGCTTCTTCCGGTGTGAGTGGTTTAAGCGGTTCTGCACGCGGGACCACGTTTGGTGTAGATGCCTGTATTTCAGACGCCGTATCGGCAGATTCATCTGCGATGACCTCCGGAATCAAATCTGTTGTAAGATTTGTTGCTTCTGTTATCGGAGGGTCAGCTTCTGATTGCTGTGTGGTAGACGTCTCATTCGAACAGCCGATGAATACGCTGAATAGGCTAATCGTAAATATGCGAATGATCGGTTGCATAAATGTGATTATATGTGAAATCACTGCATTGTTAGAATTCTTAACCACTTACCGTGACTTACAAAATCAATCAGGGCCATTACAGACTCTGTAAATATGCGATCAAGTCAGCAAGTTGCTCAGGGGTAAGATTGTTGACTAACCCCTTTGGCATCATAGAGCCTTCGAGTTTACGTCGGACTTCAATCTCCTCAGACGCGATTTCGACGGAAACACCGTCAGCCTGCCTGATTTGAACGGCGTCAGCGCTTTCACCGGTTACGAATCCACTGAACGGTTTACCGTCCACAGTTATGAACGCATATGTATCGAACCCTTGAGCGATTTTGGCACTTGGCTTCAATACGGATTCAAGTAACTCGTTTTTCTTGTAACGCTTGCCTATGTCGACGAGGTGTGGTCCTTTGGGATGTTGACCGTCAGCCGTCGTGTGGCAGGAGATACAAAGCTGTTGTTTAAATAATGCAAGGCCTTTTGCTGGGTCACCGTTATTTACATCAGCACGCCGGAGTACTTTATCCATTTCCAGATTTGCGATTTGGTTTGGGTTGTCAGGATCAGACTTTGGTAACTCAATCGGCGTATCCATGGCCTGCTTGTTGGCAATGGCATCAGCAGTCGGCAAACCGGGGATTTCGACCTTATGCCGCGCCAGTTCAGCAATCGTGACATCAAACGCCGACTTTTGCGCATCTCCCACATAGGTTTTGATTACCTTGGCGATCGACTCAGAGGATGACCATTCTTGGCGATCGAAGTATGGGCCGGTGCGATCGGGACGCGTGCCCCACCAACCACCTTTGTATTCACCTTCTTGAAAGTACAGCCGAATCAGTGTGTTGACGATTTGCTGACGAATCGAAGCATTTTGAGTGCGGCTGAGCTTTGCGATCAGACCGTTTACGGCATCGGGTGTATGCATGTACTTCAACGCCCAAAAAGCTCCGTCAGAATAAGGACCACCGATCGCCTCAAGGCAAGCTTCGGAGGCATTGCATGCTTGAAGTGCTCTTACTGCCAGATGCGGAATGACCCGGCCTGGATCCGGTTGTTTATATAAAGGTTCTTCGGTCGGTTTAGGATATTCATTACTACGCGCCGTTAGTGGAAGTATGTGCTTACCAGCCGCTGGGTCACCTAGACGACCGAGCGCGATTAGTGCCTGGCCACGGACTCTTGGATCTTCATCTTCAAGGAGTCCCGTAAATAGTTCCGAATTCAGCCCTTCGAGTTGCGAGCGACGATCGGTCATGGCACGAATAGCAAATTCACGTACAGCCTCATCCCGTAGAGCCTGAACAAGCATTGCATTTGCCGCTGGGATTGCTTGCTTCAGCGTGTAAATGGCTGCGACTCGCCCGTAGTCAGGTGTATCCGGAGATCGAGCCAGCATCAGGAGTTTTGACAAACTCGCTGGTGTAACTTTACGGCGCAGGAATTCCCACTGACTGTGCAATCTATACACGGCACTTGGATGTGCAAGAAAGTCAATTAGTTGCTCGTCGCTAGCTTCATTAAGGTCTGGGAATGGTTTGGGTGTAAAGTCGATTGGTGTAATCTGAGCAACGAAGCCAACATCAGGTCCGCTGTATGAGAATTTGCCGTTCTTCCAACTTGTAACATACATGCGACCACTGCCGTCGATATCAATGTCCGTTGGTCTGGGAATCTTCAGGAAGACATCCTGATGTGCATCAAAGGTCGGACCATTGGCGGGTAGATTGTGGATATATACTTCGCTTGTACCCCAGTCACAGGTATAAACCGCGTTTGCAAATGGTGTAGGCCAGCGTAAGTCATGTAAGAACATGGCGCCGCAACCGGAACCTCCGCCGTAATCGGCAAGCGGAGGAAGACTCTCTTCGGTGAAGTTAAGGTATAGCGATGGGTATCCATACTCACCAGACTGCAAAACATGGCTAAGGCGAATGTCCCACCCGCCGCCATCATTCGTATTGTCTCTTGTAAAGACATTCATAAACGGATCAATGCAAACGTCCAGGATATTTCGTTGCCCCCAGTTATGAATCTCCATCTCAGTGCCATCAGGTCGCACACGAAGAATGCCGCCACCACGTTTTGCGATGATGCGGCCGTCTGCCCCTTTGGCTTCGGTGAAACCGAAGTCACCAACGGCAATATAGATCCAACCGTCGATACCAACTCGAATGCCATTCGTGGTATGGTCAGCGCCGCGATTATGTAATTCATCGGTTGTAATACCGCTGATTAATATTTCGCTGCGATCTGCCGTGCCATCCCGATCGTCGTCATGAAACACCGAGAGAAGAGGAGGGTGCAGGACCCATAACGATCCATTGTCATAAAACAGACCGCGTGGATGATCCATTTCTGCAAAGACGTTGGTTTTGTCAGCCTGGCCGTCGCCGTCGGTGTCGATACAACGCAGTACTTTTCCAAATCCAGGTTCTTTGCCAAGAGATCCTTGTGGATCGACGCCGACAAATACTTCGCCAGTTGCCGCCGCTGAAATGCAAACAGGGTAATTTACTTCTGGTGGTGCGCCAAACAGCGAGACATTAAAGCCATCGGGTGCCTGGACATCACGAGTGCTCGTGGTGGATCCGGGCGATCCGGACTGAGTTTTCTGCATTAGCTCTTTTGGCAATTCGGGCATATCCGTCGTGTCATATGCCTCAAACTCCCATAGGCTGGCCCAGTAAGCTGGGCTGGAACTGAGAAAGCGTACTCTGAGGTGATTCGTATTGGGTGCATCCACTTCGTGTGCATCAATCCTGGACTTCTTGGTATTCTTTGACTGGTCTACGATCGTCTTCCAGTTCTCGCCATCTTCAGATGCATCGATGAAGTACTTGTATGACGCATCGTTCTTTTCCCAATGAATTCGCATGGATTTTACGTGCTTAGTTTCCGCGAGCTTCACTTGCCATTGCCCCGCACCGCCGCCCGCCGCACACCAGCGTGTTGTCAAATCGCCGTCGACAGCGTGTTTTGCATAATTGTTCTTGTTCTTTTCTTCACTCGAAGCACCCGTCGCCTGCCCGAAAGCGAGATTTCCTTCACCGCAACATCGCGTCGGCAACTTGGAAACCGTCCCGCCAGCATTGGCCGGATCGAGGCTTATCGCCGCTAGCTTCATGATCTCTTCATCTATTTCCTTGGTGGTCGGTGTAAAGTCTTTCTTGGTGTCTTTACCACAGGCCCATAACAAACCCCTAGTGACCATGTCGAGATACTTTGGCTGAGCCATTGTGAGGTTGTAATGGCCGATTGTCGTGGCAAACACATTTCCTTTTTCGTACTTGTTAGTCCAAACACATGTCTGTGCTTCCCCGTCACTGTTTCGTTTGGCTCGTCCCAGTGGGGTCGCTGTGTCAAAAAGAAATGTCGAATGGTACAACTCTCCCTTGGGAGCGACGAACATATCCCCAAATCCTTCCATGATTGGGTGTTTGGGATTTACATTGTCCACAGTGTATGAATAGTGAGGACCGTGGCCGGGAGATCGCATGCCAACAAACTTGAACCACTGGTCATCTCCCACACGATAGCAATGCATCGCGCAGTGAATTAATAGTGCCGGGAGGCCTTCCCGGTGCGGTTTTAAGATGTTGTCAACGAACTTCTTGTCCTTGACGTTTGAAAAACACTCGTTGTGCACAACAACATCAAATCCGTCGGACCAGTTTGGATCCATGTAAACCGGAAGAGGCGTATCTGTCGTGGTGCCGCCCTGATGCACTACTGTCCACACAACGTTGGCGCGAGCTGAGATTCCTCTAGTCAGAATGAGCTTTTGTCTCGCATAGTCGTGGCAACAGCCACCGGTGATCAACAATGCCTTTAAGGGCTTTTCGATCTTAGCTAGCTCTTGAGCATGCACAGGCATAGAAATAAGAGCCGTCATAAGAATGATGGATAGCTTACGAATCATCGTCATAAACTTTCAAAACAGGGTAGGGAATGTTGTCAGGTACCAATCGACTCAAGTGTTTTCAGGCTGACTTGCTCATCGCTTGTTGCGAGGACGGTCGGCTTCCGCTGTGGCTCGACGCGTCTCCAGATCGGCAATAGCGTCAGCAAGTGCAATTCCAATCTTGCTGTAAGTCGTGGCACATCCGTAGTAATGGTACGCGGCATTTGACCGTGCCCGCTTTTCGAGTGCCAGATCTTCGTCGGTAATCAGTCGGTCTTGATATGCTTGAATGAAGGCTTTGATATCTTCGGTGCTCATCGAGCCGTCTGCATTTTCATGGTCGGGGTGCTTGGACTTTAACTGTCCTTCTTTTTGCCGGACCTTGCCTCGCTTCTTGTCGATTGCGTCAAGTTCCAGATCCCAGAATTGATTTGTCTGAACGGCTGCAACATTTCCTGTAAACTCATCCATTAGTGCCGGGGCCGCCATCGCAGTATTGAAATTATCGTGAATCTGCTGATAACGTTCTTCGTGTAACTCGATTGGTCCCCCGATTCCCATCACACCAATTGCGAAAGGCATCGCCGGTGCATCGAGATCTTTCCGCACGTCGCGAATGAAATTGGCAAGCCACTTACTATAGTTGTCGTAGCCTCCTGGTTGCTCCCGAGTTGGATATGTGTTGCGGTCAACCATATCGTTCCAGCCTTGGAACCATGCGAACCCGGATAATTCATAACCGCTCTTAGATTTGTACTCAGGATAAACACGTGAAATGTCCGCCAGAACATGTTTGACGTGTTCAATCATCTGGCGATAGCGGTTTCCTGTTCTTGCAGTAATGCGATCCCGTTGTTCCTGAGTATCGAATTGATTGGCATTTGCTTCGGTCTTCGGATACTCACCGGAGCTTGGCGACCGAAAGTCTATGTTTAGCGACTGACCGCCCCATGCGACTTTGATTATAAGTACCGGTTCCCGGCTGAATTGCTGCATTGCATAACCGAATCCAAGTTCAGGGCCGATCTTAGTGCCGGGCTTGCTGTAGTCTCGTCTGAACTGAGTGCCGTAACCAATTTGCAGGGGGCCGGTGACTTCGCGATTACCATTGTCATCGCCATTCGGCCCGCCGGTTAGATAAGAAATCCATGTGTTTGGGATCGTTGCATAATTGCCTTCTGAATCAAACATAGTTTCATGCAAACCACGAGTGTCCGGATCTTCCTCTAAATAGTCCAGCACACGTAGATCCGCCTGCCCTTCCATGTTTGATTGACCAACGAGTACGTAGACCTTAAGCGGCTTTCCTTTGGCGGGAGCATCCGCTGCAATGGTAAGTAGCAGTACGATTGTGAACGAAGCAAGTAGTTTTAAATGGTTCATAAAGGAATTTCCGGTGGAATGTCGTACTTAATAACCCAATCAGAATTCTAGTATACTAAGACGAAATCAGGTCAGAGCCGCATGTGATGAAGGTATGAATTATGAAGTTTTTGGCAGTATTACTTGGATTGGCAGTCATTATGTCCGCAGAAGAATCTACCAATGCACAAAAGAAGATTTTATCAAAACTAAAAGGGCGCCACCGAACTGGCCTACCTTCAGATGGTTATGACGACAGCCTAAACGTGCCAGGACAAAAGTGGGGTGTACATGACCCGGAGCGGCCGGAACCTTGGGTCGTTGCACCAGGTGCTAATGTTGGTGACGCACCATCGGACGCGATCGTCCTGTTTGATGGTACTGACCTGTCCGCATGGCAAAAGCCAAACGGAGACGCCGCTCAGTGGAAGATCCAAGAAGGCTTCATGGAAGTTACACCGACCGGTTCTATTCAAACACGCGAGGCATTTGGCAGTTGCCAGTTGCATGTTGAATTTGCCACTCCATCAGAAGTCAAAGGCAAGAGTCAGGGACGCGGTAATAGCGGCGTGATGATTATGGGAATTTACGAGATTCAGGTGCTCGACTCCTATAACAATCGTACGTATTCAGATGGTCAGTCCGGTGCAGTATATGGCCAGTATCCACCGTTCGTAAATGTTGCCAGAGCGCCGGGAGAATGGCAGTCCTTTGATATTGTTTTTGAAGCACCCGAATATGATGCAGACAAGGTGATAAAACCGGGCTACTTCACAGTCTTTCACAACGGAGTGATTATCCATAATCGTGTAGAGAGTCTGGGACGCGTAGCGCACAAAGACCCGCCGGTTTATGCTCCTCATCCGGAAAAGCTACCACTCACACTACAGGATCACGGTAACCCAACGCGTTTTAGAAATATCTGGATTCGCCCGCTCACGGGTTATGATTCGGACGAGTGATAACACGATCTATTGGCGATCGGATAAGTTGGCGACGTGATTAATTGGCTTCGAGCACTTTTAGTTTTAAGAATCGCTTTAGCGCTGTCTTGTAGTGCTGTTGCCCTGGCTGTGACCAACTGCCGATGCCGTGGTTACCTGCGATCACCGAAACCAGTCGACAGTCATTGCCCGTGCGTTGCATTCTTTGGTGCATGCTGATGGACTGTTCAATTGGCACTCCATAATCTCGCGTGCCGTGTAGCAATAGGTAGGGTGGCATGTCTTTATGAACATGAGTAACACTGGATGCAGCTGTAAGGGTTTTCTTGGTGTCATCCGTTACTTCCTTGAAACCAAGATAAGCAGCCAGGCCGCCGGAAATACAACCGCCCTTCGGGCGTGGAATGGTCTTGCCATCAACAACGCACGGGTTTTCTGAAGCACGGGTTACAAGATCGTGCTCTCCAAAAAATGAAATTACCCCCGCAACTCCATTCCCCGGTTTGTGTTTGGCACCGACGTACGATACCAACAGCCCTCCGGCCGAATCTCCCATGAGTACCAATTTGTCAGGATTCACATTGAATCGCTTGGAGTTTGCCTTAATAAACTCAATCGCTCGTTCGACATCGTTCGTCAGGACGGGGAATTGAACATCCGGTGCGAGTCGATAATTGATACTGATATACGAGAATCCAAGTTCTATCAGCGGCTCAAAAATCGGTGCTTGAAGCTGCGACTTATCACCGCTCGTAAATCCGCCGCCATGAACGTAAATAATGCACGGCATTGGAGATTCACTTGGTCTTAAGTATGCGTCTAACTTAAGTGACACACCGTCGACATGGGCGAATTCAATATCCTTTTCCGTTTCATAGGAGAGTTGTGCGAAGCAAGTGTTTGTGACAAGTAAAGCAGCCACAGTAAGCAGAAGTTTCATGAGACTTATCTTGCGATAGAGGAGAGGGTAACTGCTGGTTGGTTTTAAAGACATTCGCCAACAAATCGGGGCGTTAAGTAATCATCAGTGGTACTAACGCACGGTGCAGTCAATGGCTACTTGAAGTCGATATCGACATCAATGATTGACTTTACAAGCCACTTTCCGTCTTGCAACGTTTTTGCGCGAATCGTAATGGGAATGACCCCTTTGAGTCTGGCATCCGCAGTTGTATGTACGTGAATGGTTGCCTGTGTTTGATCGATAGATAGCGTGACGGGGTCGCTTCGGATTAATTCGGCAAGGGGTCCATTGATTTCCAGGTCAATATCTACGGGTGTTTGAAGTAGAGAAGATCGTAGGATTTCAACAGGGATGTCAAATGCTTCACCCGGCTTAACTTCTATTTCATCGGCTTTATGGTCTAGTTTTAGATGAGCACCTTCCATGATCATCGTGATTCGGGCGTCCGAGTTTATTCCGACGTGGCGAATGTTTCCTTTTGGATCGGAAACCTCGCCATAACCATAGACCACCATGCGGGTGGTTCTATCTGTGGTCAACCACTCGGGCATGAAACATGGATACAACACATCTGTTGTGCCATGTGTGACTTCGAGAATGGGAGCGGTGATACCCATTCGGTGTCGAGCTTGCTTGGACGCCATCATGAGACGTACTACGCCCGTGTACCCGTCATCCCGCGTTAATACGAACGGAGCAGGGTAGGTGGTGCCGCGATGCACAACACGCTGACGGTTTTTGTCGATCAACGCCAGTTTGAACGGGGGCTTCATTGTTATCGCAAACAAAATGTCACTGGTCACATTTGTGTCTGGGTTGTCGACGACGAGGTTACCGGATTGGGGTGCGGTGACACTGAATTCAATAGGAGCAAGCCCTTGCTCCGTGTCGCCGGCCGACTTGCCAGTGATTTGAATTAGGGATGCTTGTACTTTTGCTGCTGCATCAATATTAAGTGTGAGTGCACCTTTAGCTTGTCCAGCGGCAATTTTCGGCTCGCCTTCGACCGTTACGCCATCGGGTAAACCGGTAACGGTAAGTGAGATATCCTCTTTAAACCCCCCCGCTGCCGCAAGCGTTAGATTGATGGTGGCCTTTTCGCCTAACACTCCAGTGACTGTCTGAGGAGCACTAACCTTTACTCCTCGAGTGACTTCCTCGACAACCAGCTTAAATCGGTTGTCATAATTCGGGCCGGTGACAGGAAAGCCGGTGACTTTAGCTGTTACGGTGGTGCCTTCCTGTGCGGTATACAGAATCTGTGCGTCGACAGTGGTTGCCGATACATCGTCGTTTTCTGCGAGGACCATGGAGTCTGCGTCGAGCAGCTGCAGTTGGAGATCGAGGTCGGATCCAATAGCCTGGCTGACTGCACGGATCTTGTATGGCGTTCCGGCTTGCAGTTGTAACTCGGAAATATAGGACGCTTGATTGTCAGCGAGAGTCAGTTCGTCGCCGGCAGTCGCGGCATTCGGTACTCCTGCATGGAGAGCCATGCGATACACAAATTGGGCCGCACCACGAAAGTCCGCTTCGTGTATCTGAATGCTGTACGTCGACCCTTTGATTGCCTGAAAAGAGGTGGTAATGTCTCTTCCTTCAGTATCAACCTCATTGATCAATTCGACACCGTCACTGTCTTCAACTTGAATTGCAATATTGATGTCTGTACCCAGGCGGCGACACCACAGGTCTAAGGTCACCGGTCCGGATTCTTGAGCGGTAAAGGTATAGCTATCCTTTTCTGTTAGTCGCGCGAGACGGCCGGAAATGCCGATCGGAAGTGTACCAACGTCCATCGATTCAAATCGAAAACGCTGTTCGGTGATTTCCTTGATATCACTGACGAACAGGCATGCCATCGCGGTAGCGCCGTTTGCATTGGCTGCTTGCCACTTGACGATTCCTGACTCCATGTTCGATGGAATTGTTGCCGTCGCTGCGATTTCTCGAGGCAGTGCAATGGCACTCATGAAAATCCGTGGCCCTTCCCAGTAAGGACGAGGCGGCACGATAAAAAAGCCAGGTATACCGTCTGTTTGAAGTTCGACGCGATCATCGTGTACGAAGAACTGCAAGTCCGGCGTCAGGTCATAACCGCCCAGTACGACTTCGGTGGTTTTTCCGCGCTCAACAGCGGGCGGAAAGACGTAACCGAGACTTGGCACTTGCCCAACACAATCGGAAGCAATGCCGATAATTACTGCGACAATGGCAGTTTTAATAAGTCCAATTCGCAACATCTGTGCCCCCGCGTTTTTGTGTTATGCGAGCAGTTCGGTAATCAGATCACCACCGTTTACCAGTGGAACTGGACGACCGAGTGGAGTTTCATAGACCTTACCGGGATTGATTCCCATCAGGGATAGAATAGTGTGCAGTAGGTCTTCAATCGAATACGGGCGCGAAGTTGGATAGCTGGCTGTATCGTCACTTTCACCAATGACAATCCCCTGCTTCGTTCCGCCACCTGCAAAGATCACAGCCTGGCAGGCGGACCAATGGTCGCGACCGGCATCTTTATTAATCCGAGGTGTCCGACCCATCTCGCCCATCATGACCACGAGTGTCTCATCGAGCAGTCCGCGTTCTTCGAGGTCAAGAACAAGCGTGCTAAACGCCTTATCCGTGGGTGGCACAAGAGCCTTTTCATGACCGGTGAAGTTGTCTACGTGAGTGTCCCAACTACCGTGAGAAATGCCAATGAATCGTGATCCGGCTTCTACCAACCTTCGGGCAAGCAATGAGCATTGGCCGATGGATGTCATGCCGTAGGCGTCACGCATTTTTTGGTCTTCATCCTGTATCCGGAAAGCCTTCTTTGCTTCGGGACTGGTTACCAGCTGCAGTGCTTTTTCGTAATAGGTTTGCATGGTGGCGGCTTTACCATCGCTCTTACCGCCTTCACCTAGTAAATCAGCACCCTGCAGCAATCGTCGTCGGCGGGCGAATCGGCTTTCGTCGATACCTTTAGCAATATTGAGATCACGAACTTCAAATGTCGGCTCGACTGGATCCGTTTCAATTGTAAACGGCGCAAATTGCGGCCCAAAGAATCCTGGTCCACCCGGGCCTAGTGGTTCGGGTACTTCGATATAAGGGGGCACAGCACCACGGTGTCCAAGTTCACGGGAAATCATGGATCCGAGTGAAGGATAGAGTTGATTGAACGGTATGCCTTTGGCTTGTCCGTCTGGGAAATTAGGAGGATAACCGGTGAGTACCCAATGGCGTCCCGTTTGGTGTGCATTATCTCCATGACTGTGGCTTCGCATGATCGCGAACTTGTCCACAATTTTTGAGCACTCCGGCAAGATCTCCCCGATTTGCGTACCAGGCACGTTGGTCGAAATTGGATTGAATGGGCCACGTATTTCACTTGGTGCGTCCGGCTTCAGATCCCACATGTCGATGTGGCTCGGACCGCCTTCGAGCATGATGAAGATACACGACTTGGCCTTTACGGCTTTTCCGCTCGCTGCGTTTACCTGCATGTTCATTACACCAGGTAATGACAGGCCACCGAGTAGTCCTGTGGCGCCAACGGTTAATGCGTCACGTCTTGAAACTTTATCGCATAACGTTTGTTTCTTGCCGAATGGAATACGCAGCATGGCTCCTCCGATGCAAACTATGGTAATTGCTAGTGGTTAAATACGAATTCGCGCGTATTAAGTAACGCCCAAAGAATATCTTCGACGGCTGTACGACGCGTAACACCTTCTTCCACAAACACCTGTTTCATTAATGCGACTTCTGCTTCGCTGGGAAGTCGCGTTAGCGTGCCTAAATATAACTCTTCTATTATCTTATCGTCACTTAAGTTCGACTGCGCTAATCTTCTCGCGACTCCATTCTTGTGGCGAATCTTTTCTACTGATTCTGCGGAGTTCATTAAATGCAGTGCTTGAGCGATGCTTGGCTCATTTCCACGTTCGCATTCGCAAACGCTCACTCGTTGCGGTTTGCCAAATACTTTGAAAAAGTAGCTCGGCATGCGGTTATCCCAGATTTCTATTGCCCGATAGCCTTTAGGCCAGCCGTTAAAAGTCTCTGCGATTCCCGTCGCCTGACATATGGCGTCAAGCAGTACTTCTGCTGGCATCGGTCTCCACACGGCATGAGAGAAGTTTTGTTCGTCGGATGAGTTTGATTCATTAGTGCGAGAGCTGAGTTGGTAAACCCGACTGTTAAGAATCAATCGTGTTAGGGCTTTGATGTCATAGTTACCTGCAATCAGTTGCTGCGATAAGTACGTGAGCAAGGGCTCATTAGAAGCAGGATTTGTCTCGCGGATGTCGTCAATCGGATCGACCAGACCACGGCCTAAGTAATGGGACCAAAGTCGATTCGCAAACATCCGAGCCACGAAGGGGTTATCCTTGGAGGTCATCCAGTCTGCAAGTGCTGCACGGCGTGAGTTGAATGCAGTGAGATCGGGCGGCGTTGCTCCCAATCCGGTGGCAACCATTTCTTCGCCAGTTCGGGGATGCTTCAGGTTACTGCCCGCGTTGTCGATAATCTTGGATGCACCGCCGGTCGTCGCAGTTTTTGCCATGCCCGTGAAAAAACTGGCGAATGAGTAATAGTCGGCTTGCCCCCATTTTTCAAATGGGTGCTGATGGCATTGAGCGCATTCGATGCGCACACCAAGGAATACCTGACTCATGCTGCGAGCGAGTTTCTCTGCGTTATTGTGGACCAGGTACATCGCCGCCGGTGTTTCACTTTGCGTGCTACCGCGGGCTGTAATGACCTGCCTGACAAACTCGTCGTAGGGGATGTTGTTTGCAAACTGAGTTCTTATCCAGCGTGTCATGGCGATAGTGCCAACTGGCTGAATGACCTCTTTATCCACGCGCAGGATGTCGCCCCATTTCATTGCCCAAAAGTCTGCGTACTCGTTCCGGTTAAGTAACGCTTCAATGATGAGGCTGCGTTTATTTGGGGCGTCGCTTGCTAAGAAATTGCGTGCTTCGGTAACTGTTGGCAGAGTTCCAATGGTGTCGAGATAAACGCGTCTTAGAAATGCAGAGTCGCTTGTCAATTCGCTGGGTTGAATGCCAAGTGCTTCATGCCGATTCCATGCCAGCGTGTCGACTTGGTTATTCACCGCTGGTCGCTCGATTTGAATATCCTGACGAAGAATGACGCGTGCGGTCGCAACGCTTCCCATAAATCGAACCAATATGGCAGCTTCGCCTGGGATGTCGTCTACTTGCACCCAGCCGTCTCGATCAACGTTTGCGACTGTTTCGGCATTTGAAATGTACTCTGCTTCACGCGTGACGCACTGTCTTGAACCATCAGCAGCAACAGCAAACACCTGAATCTGTTGTCCACTGTTGGCTATCATTGACGACTCTGGTGGATAAACCTCTAGTCGTATTCGTGATTCGGGCAACTCCTGATCGAGCATGGCGCCTTCGGAAATCCAGCGTTTAACACGCTGGTACCATAGTCCTCCGATTGCGAACTTGTGTCCACCGCCATGAGGAACACTGCCAGTGGCCTTTCTAAGTAGCAAACTGGTTTCCGGAGCAGCAGGATTCAGTCTTCGACCGCGAGCTTCGCGGGCGATTGATTCATGATCAAATTGATCGTCAAATCCGAATACACTAAGTTTGAATCCGTTTTGACCTTCAGCTTTACCATGGCAACCGCCGGAATTGCACATGGCCTTGGTAAGGATCGGTTGAATCTCATTACGAAAGCTGACAGGCAGGGGGGAGTCGATTCCCGAGATTGTCACAGGAACTTGAATGTCTCCAAGGTCACTTGTAACAGTGATAATGGCATTCCCCTCTTTGACGGGGGAAATCAAGCCGTGGCTTGTTACGGTTGCGATCTTCGTGTCACTGCTCGAATACTGAGAGACACGTGTGAGATCTACATGTTTTGCGTTGTCTAGTGTGCTAACGACGAGTTGTTGTGAGCTTTCCGGCCCGACGAGTTGTACTTGGGGTGGAAAAACGATTGGCGCAGCGTCAACGCTCGATGCAATTGCGAAAGATAGAAACAAAATGCGATTAATTAGCTGCATAACATAATTATATCACAAAGCTACACACCGATTCCTCCCCAGTTTCAGGTGGTATGGTGAGTTTAAGGCCACCGTGTAGCTAAACAATCGGTGTTTATAGGCTGAAATCGTAGATTTCACAGAGTTACTTACCCAAGCCCTTGGGTGGCTCCATTCCAGCAGGTACCAGACATATTTCGCGAAGGTCAATTAAGAATCCCTGAAGCCCTTCATCAGCCCTAAACATTACTCGTGTTAATCCAGCACTTAGCTCTACCGTGCCAATTTTCTTTTGCTGGTAATCTTCCCAAGTACCTGTACCTTCGACGCGCCCCTTAATCATCTTGTCGCCAAGTACACATATAAAGCCCTGATTCGCCGCGCCATTATCTACAGCCCAATCCATGTAGATGTCATATTCGCCTTCAGTTGGAATTAGGGCCGTCCAAATAACTCTGTCATCAAGGTTCTGCCAAAATCCAATATTCTTGAATCGAGATTCATATACGACGGTTGGGCCATAGATTTCTGCTACGGATGCAGTCAAGCGAATTGCACCGTCGACAAACGACTTCACCGTGGGCTTATTACCATCAAATTGCTTTGGCGGATTTTGATTGGCCTGAACAAATGCGACCACGTCGGCCAATTGCGAGGCGGTCAGGTACTTTTCTAAACCAGTCGGCATCATGGAACGAATATTGCGTTTAAATCCGTCTTGCTCAATGTCGCTCCGCCTCACTTGCGTATTCTGTGAATTTGGGCCCGCTATGGTAATGCTATTTGCCGATTCATTGGTGAGCAGACCATTTACGATTCGCCCGTCAGTTGTGATTACGGTGTAGTTTCGAAATTTATCTTCGATCGCTTTGTCAGGGTCCAAAACATGGGTTGTCAAATGCTCTGCTGATTTATTGAGAAGTCCGGCTAAGCTGGGACCAACCTCATGTCCGATTCCGCGAAGCTTGTGGCACTGAGCACAGGTTTTTGAAAAAAGTCCGAATCCTCTTTCAATATCCCCACCGGCTTTGACCACGGGTAGGTATTCGGCAATCAAACGCTCTCGCTCCGCATTGCTTGTCATTCCAAACAACCTGGTAGCCTGAATACGAACACTGTCAGATTCGTGGGCTAACATGATTTGTCTATGTGTTGCCGTTAAGTCCAGAGCGGAAATGTCAGACGATTCGATAGCTTCCAAAAGTCGAAGCGTTACGTTCTCTCGAGTCAGCATGGCTGCAACAACTCTGTCGCGTGCGAGAGGACCTAGTGTCTTCCATTTTGCGATAGCAGCATTGGCGGCGGTCAGATCGGTTGCCGACGCAATTAACCGCGCCCCGATTTGCTGCAATTCCACCGGCGATTGAGGTGAAAGAAGTCGCAGCAGCAGTTCTACATCACTGCTGCTGGATTCGGAAATAGCAAGGTTGGCCGCGACAATCTTGATCGCTGGATCGGTGCCATCTGTCAAAATCAATTGTCTGGCCGCAGACTGGATTTCACTTAGACGCTTTTTGGATTCAGCCGTCGTAATTAAGTCAATCAGTTCTCTCTGTTGCGTGGCCAGTGAGTTTTGGATTTCGCTTAACGCGGCAAATTGCCACGATGATGCTTCATCACCATCAGCGATCAACTCGGAGATGACTCTGGACACCGTGTCATTGTCGCCAAGGCCAACGACAGTGCTTACAATCCTTGCTACGTGCGCAGAAGGATCATCCCCTTCGCCGGAATGCTGTCGCACTGCCAAAAGAGCATCAGCAGGTTGCAGTGAGAGACTGCTGTATGCGGCGGCCATAACAAACGGATCTTCCTGATGCCGGACCATGACCGTTCCAAGTGCATGCCCAGCGCGAGGATGATCAAATTCACCTAGGCTATATGCAAGCTGCTGTGCCACAAACGGATCCTTGTTCACTGTTGCCAAGACCATGAGTGCATTGATGACGTCCAGATCCGGTTTTGGCGTTGAGAATTGTTCGCTGATTCGCACGGCATGACGGACGATTTGAGGCTCATTGTCACTAAGTGCTATTCCTAAGTCAGCGATACTAAGTTGATCGATTCCGTCGAGCACACAAAGTGCATGTAGACGCTGAAGTGCGGACTTCGAAGTACCTAGCGCTTCTACCAAGGCAGGTGCAATGTCGACCGGATCCTTATGCCACAACAATTGACGATGTGCATAATCTCGCACCCAGCCGTTGGTGCTTTCAAGGAGATTTACCAGCGATTGCGCACTTAGATTGTCAAAATCGGGAAGTGTAGGCGGTTCTTTGGTATCTCTTATTACTCTGTAGATGCGACCCTTGTCATGCCCTTCTCTTAGGTCTAATTCCTGTTCACGTCGATCGTCAATCCACTGTGGATGCTCAATTACAATGCGGTAAATGTCAGCGATCCAGAGTGCTCCATCCGGTCCGGTTCGAATCGTCGTTGGACGAAACCAACTATCGCGACTTCGCACGAATTCACTTCCTTCTTCGTTGTTCGGTTTAGTCGAATGCATTAATAAGCCGTCAAAGGAAATCGACCGACGATGCACTAAATTGTGAACCGGTGCACTCACGAACATGTCGCCGTGCAAGGCCTTACCAAGATACTGGTCACGGTAAACGATGGTGCTGCACGCGGATGTGAATCTACTGGGAGCTCCAGGTGGTGGCGGACGATAACCTTCCCAATGGCTCATCACCCGGCTGATCGGAAAGATTGGCGAGTTCTGTAGTGTGGCCACGGCATGGCGGGGATTGGGATAACTTATGTGCGGATTCCGAGCGAGATACTGATCCTGTAATACGTATTGGAACATCGGGTTCGAATTGTTCGCACCCCACCAATTTCCCCAATCATCCCGATTGCGGCCATGTTGTGTTTGACCAGTTAAGGCCTGTAATTCACCGGTGTCAGGACGAATTCGTAAATCCCGACCGCCAATATTGATCGTCTCTTCTGTCTTAGACGACCGTACGACTCCTCCACTATCTCCATTGGCAAGATGCACCCAGTTATCCAATCCCCAACGCAGACCGTTCACCCGGTGTTGTTGGTTGCCTTCACCAAACCCCGTGTACACGGCTGTTTTGATATCGGCCTTGCCATCCCCATTTGAATCTTCCATGTACCAAATATTAGGGGCAGCACTGATTAAAACGCCGTCTCGCCATACCATGACATCAGATGGATAACCGATGCCGTCTGCGAATAACGTTGATTTGTCATATTTGCCATCTGCATCGGTGTCTGTAAGGAATCTTACGCGACCCCCTGGCTTTCCTTTGTTGTCGAGCCCGAGCGGGTAGTCTGCCATTTCTATAACCCATAGACGTCCCTTGGAGTCCCAGTCAAATGCAACCGGATCCATAACCAGAGGTTCCGACGCGACTAGCTCCACCTTGAAGCCCGCTTGTGTTTCAAATGCCTTTAGTGCCGATTCCGGTGACTTTGCTTTGGGAGGCGCATTTGCGAGCAACTGATCGAAACTCCGGCGGTCCACCAATGCAGGTAGTCCTTGAGTGAACTCGTTTTGAACCCACATATAGCGCTCAGAAAACCAGCTTCCATAATTGGTTCCGCCAAGCGAAATGATCGGTATCTCGTTCTGTTCCGGGCGACTTCCGGAAAGTAATTTGTTATCCCATCCGGTTTTCATGTCGGAAAACAAATGTAGCGAATAAGTTTGATCGTCAGAAAAGATGATGTCCTCTAATCCGTCGTCGTCAATGTCAACGAATCGTAACCCTGCATCCAATCCGGCTTCATTTGTTATGGAGGTGTCGTCGGGAATCGAAAATGGCAGTGGCTGCCATTTTCGATCATCCGTGTCCCAGCGAAGCACGGCTGTGTTTGTAATCATTTCCGAAAAGCCATCCTGATCGATATCTCTCATTCGCAGGCCATTGTCAATTCCGTCCGCGGTGGCCTCAGGCAGTCCGGCTAGCATTTGTTCGTTCAACCGCCACTGGCTGTCTCGCAATTGCCAGACTCCTCTGGCAGCTTTGCTATTTACGAGCAGGCTAGTACCTTCCAACGAGTGAGTGAAGAACTGTTCGTGTGAATTTGCAATGCTGGTGGGAAAACTGAATTCTTCCCATCGTTGTTGGTTGGTGTCCCAAATGCGTGTCTTGCGCAGTTGATCATTTCCAATTGCGACATCCAAGAATCCATCGTCATTCAAATCCACGATTCGAACACCGTTGTCTCCCCCATCTGTGTTTCTTAGCGATTGTCCACTGAGAAGATTCGCTTGAATACGATCTGCACATTCACGAAATGTCAGGAACTTAACCCGGTTTCCATAATTCTTAACGGCGTGGTCAATGATGTCGATGATTTGCGAATTACGGATCCAGCCATGTGGATGAAAAACAAGCGGATAGACACCTTTCTTTATTACCGTGGCATCCAACGCATGTTTCATATCTTCAACGGTTTTTGGATTGAATGGTCGCTGTACATTCTGTCCTTCCCAGTCGCTTGGAATGACGCAGGGAAACTGCCAGCAGAGTTGCCCCTGCACAAATGGATATGGATAGTCCTTGATTACGTTCACGAATGAATCAAACGGGATGTAGTGTTCGAATCGTGAATTTCCGGATTCATCTAAAGCCAGATCCATCGGGATGGCTGGGTCGTTTGCTGTTGTGATATTAAATACCGATGAATCGATCGTGAGATAATTGCCTTGTTCTGTGGTCTTGTTGAATATCTCAGCCCAAAATCGGGGACTTGGTGTATTGAGTGAGTCACAGCAAGGCATACGGAATGCCGCTGGTCGGTTGTTTGGGATGGATGCCATGAGGTCGACGCAACGATCATACGTGCTTTTGGCACGCGCGAAATCTCCCCCCGACAGACACGGGCAAGGATGATCAATTGTGTGAATCTCAAGACTCAGGCCTTCTTTCAACCACTGCTGAAGTTGAGGATCCTGTGCGTCGATGCTGTTGGTGAAGATGCTGACCGGTGCACGACCATCAATCTGTTTTAGTCGCTCGAGGATCGGGCGCAGGTAGGACTCATACGTGGCACTATTTCGCATGTCGTCAATCGATAGGATGACGACAGCATCAACACCCTCTTCTCCGATCCATTGCGGCGTGGTGAGCTTGGGAAAATCCAATCCTACGTAGTAGGGATTGTGGTCTTCCAGATAATTAAATCTGTCTGCTTGTGCGGTTGCCAGCGTAAGGCCAAAGGCAATCAGCAGTGCAACGCTTGAAGTAGATTTCATCAGAATTGCTCGGGGTTGTTACACGTACACGATGAAGGATCAGCAACGAATTCGAGAAGTGCGATGACGGCCCATGTTGTACCCCAATAGCTCGAGGTTTCTTCAACACGATCCTTCTTGGCGTTCTTTGTGCCTTTCACATCCCATGAACCATCGTCATTCTGACTAGAGGTTAGGTACTGCACAGCTTTTACAACTTGTTCTTGTTTTGGTTCCACGCCGGATTGGTTTAGGGCGTATAACACCATTCCTGTCGCTAAGGCATCACTTTCCTGACTGAGAATCCACCCCCACCCCCCGTCATCGTTTTGAGTGGCGATGAGTCGGTCGGTCATAGCCTCGATTTGCGTGGCATCTTTCTGTTTCACAGCCAGCAATAACCGTGCAACAAACCATTCGGCACTCTTCGCACCATTTACTGACTTCAAATGATTGATTGCTTTGTTAAAAGAGGCTTCGACATCTTCGGAGTCGCGATAGTCGAACAAGGCTACTGCGATCCACGCCGTACCAACATTCGTTGTTTCCAACTTGTCGCGTTTTTGTCCGGGCAACTGGCCGCCAGGTTTCCAAGTGCCGTCGTCCTCCTGCCCGTTGGCGATCAGTTTGGCGAATTGTGCGAGTTGCGCGTCATATTTTTCAATGGTTCGATTTCGTGCAAGCAGTAGTTGAGCAAGTCCATTCTTATTTCTCTCTCCGTGAAGTTGACCGTCATCACGCTTGCTGAGTGACTTGTCGATAGCCCATGTCGTCCATTCGTCGAGTCGCGAACTTACGGCCAGTCCTTTACTTCGCGCGGTTTCCAGACTCCAGAGCATTTGACCAACACGATGGCACGACACACAATCCTTTTCGTCGATCCACCATGCACCTTGTCGTTGGATATATGGAACTGCTCTTTCAATTGCGTCGCGTACCAAGTCATCGCCATGTGTTTGCAACGCGAACGGCGGGACAAACGTAAGAGCTAGAATTAAGTAATAGCGGTTCATAAATGCAGGTCGAGATTTAGAGGTGCAGTATCCGGACCCATTCATGATATCCGATCGTGCGAGGCTCGCGTGGACTATTTGCGAAACGCATAGAGTTTCGATTCAGTCCGTATATATAGAGTATTGTCCACGATGGTTGGCGTAGCGAATATGCGGTCATTTAGTGCATTTTTGGAAACCACTTTGGGGCGTTCACCTGAAATGTCTGCAATCACAACCTGTCCATTTCCATCGCACACGATAAGTAGGTTGCCGGTCAAAATAGGTGAGGCAAAGTGAGTGCCGGTGGTACCGAGTCGTTGACGGTACAACCGTGTGTTTGCCTTAATATCGAAGCATGTGAGGATTCCACCGTTCTTGACCATGAACAGCTGATCATTGCCTAACACGGGTGACGGCACTTCAGGCAGGCCTTGTTTCTCCAACACTGCCATGTGAGTTTTAGTGACATCACCATCGCCACCTAACTGAATTGCCAGTAATCCGTGATCTGTGACGTTCTCCCGGTTGCTTTCAAATCGTTGTTTGAAGCCAGCCCATTCCTGTTCTCCAACTTTTCCATCCTTGTTGAAGTCGACGTGGTTGATACGGATTCGCGGACTCGATTGCGGGCTTGCTTCACCCTCCGGGCGCCGAAACCAGAATAGATCACGAGGGAATTCAGCCGCAGAAACTTTCTGGTCGTTATCTTTGTCCGCTGACTTCAGTAGCGTTGCCCACGTTGGTACATCGGGTCTAAGTGCTTCTTCTCCCGTTTGCACATATGTCGCAGCGAATACGTGTGTATCAGACACAACAAGTGAACTGGTCGCTGTGGTGGCAGCACGTACACTCCAGTTAATCTTGCCAGTCTTTAGATCATGAGCAGAGACACCCGTTGTGTTGTGAACAATCAGTTGATCGTCTTTCACCCGTACAGTTGCTGCACCTGATTTGGACATTAAACGACCGAATACGGGAAAGTCATGTCGCCAAAGTTGACTTCCATCGTTTACATCGATGGCCACAACAAAGCTGCTTCCGCTGGCAACTCGTTGAACGTAGACGATATTGTCGTGTATTACAGGTGAACTGGATGCACCACTGTATGTCCGTGCAGCTTCCATCGGGAATTGCCAGAGTTGCTTGCCATCCGCATTAAAACAATACAGCCCGCTTGATGCGAAATAGGCAATGACATGTGATCCATTTGTTGCGATGGAACTGGCGGCTGCACTGCCATCAGGGTGAATGAATCGCTCGACCTCCTCGACGGAGATCTCTTTATGCCACGACTCTGCTCCGCTCTTTCCGTCTAGAGCGTAAACGTGGAGCGTGTTTGTTTTCGGCGTGTGCGCCGTCAGGTATACCTGCCCATTCCAGACGGTCGGCGACGAGTGCCCTCGCGGTAAGTCGATCGACCAGGCCTCATGGTTTCCAGGCCCGAATTCCGTAGGAATATCGGACTCGGCTACGAAACCATCCGAGGAACCACGAAACGACGGCCAGTTGTCTGCAGTGGCCGGTGTTGAATACAACAAGCTGGCAAAACCCAAAGTACAAACGAACGATAGACGACAAAGCATAAAAGTCACTTGCTGAATGAGGTCGGGAAACAAGGCTAGGAAAACAAGGCTAGGAAAACAAGAGTAAGAAGTGTTAAGGATTACAGGATGCGAACCTGATTAGATCTGGAAATCGGCTAAGCGAAAGTGTTCATGATTCTATCTTAGATAAATGCGGCAGAGAGTATGGGAAATCCTAAGAAACGACATCACTTACAACAACACCTTCAACATCGGTTAATCTTATATCCCGGCCTTCGTGGCGATAAGTTAGTTGTTCATGGTTCAAACCCATTAAGTGCAGTATGGTGGCATGCAAGTCGTTAATGCTAACGGGATTCTCAGCAGCTCTCAGCCCGAGTTCATCGGTGCTTCCATATCGCGCGCCGGGTTTGACGCCACCACCGGCCATCCATGTAGTAAAAGCCAGCGGATTATGATCGCGGCCTGTACCACCGGTTTGCACAAGTGGCAGACGTCCAAATTCGCCACAGCAAACAACAAGTGTTGAGTCGAGGAGACCGCGTTGTTGCAAATCCGTCAACAATGCAGCAATGGGCTGGTCCGTTTCGCCAGCAAATTGACGATGGTTCTTATCCAGATTGGTATGCCCATCCCATGAGTCCTCGTTGTTAAAGCCGCCGCTGAATAATTGCACGAAACGCACGCCGCGTTCGACTAGCCGACGCGCGATTAAAGCCTGCTTAGCAAAGGGGCCACAATCAGGATTGGCGGTACCATAGAGTCGATGTGTTTCCGCGGTTTCACTTTGCAGCTTAAATGCTTCCGGAGCTGCAATTTGCATGCGGTATGCCAACTCGAAACTTTCAATTCGCGCATCCAATTCCGGTCGCTGCGGATTCGTTTCGCCGTTAGACGACGACAGTGCCCTCAGTAGGTCAAGTTGTGATTGCTGTGTCCGAATCGTTCGGCCGGGTAATGGTCGCAAGTGGTTAATCGGTTCACCTGAGTTGCTCAAAGGAGTGCCTTGATAGACGGCCGGTAGAAATCCGGAGCCCCAACTGATTGATCTGGATTTCGGCGTACCGCGTCCCTTGGCGTCATACATAACAATGAAACCAGGTAGGTTTTGATTCTCAGTTCCCAAACCGTACGTTATCCACGACCCTACCGAGGGGAAGCCAAGACGTGCCATGCCTGTGTTCATTTCGATTTGAGCAGGCGCATGATTATTTTCCTTGGCGTAACACGAGTGGATCATCGCCATTTTGTCGACGTGTTGGCTCAATTGAGGATAGATTTCCGACACCCATGTAGACGTTTCACCGTGTTGAGAGAATCTAAAAGGAGACTTCATGATGGGGCCTCCTAAACCTGCAAAAAAACCTGTGGATTGGTCAAACCCTTTGTGTGTTTGACCATCACGCTTCTTTAGTTCAGGCTTGTAATCCCACGTATCAACCTGGCTGGGTGCCCCGTGCATAAACAGCCAGATAACGGACTTGGTTTTTGCAGGATAATGCGGTCGACGATTGTGTTGAGTAGATTTAATGTGCGGTGCATCTGCTCGTAACAGATCTTGTAGCGCGAGCATCCCAATGCCGCAACCACTTCTAGTGATGAAGTCGCGGCGTGACCGATAATTCTGCAATGTGTGGTTGGGATTTGATGAGATGGTCATGAATAAACTAACGGAGATATATGAATTCGTTAAGACACGCGAGCGTTTGGCACAAATCGGCAACGGCCATCTCTAGAGGAGTCCGAATCAGGTTATGCGTCGGGGAAGCGTGTAAGGCCTCATGATTTTGTTTAACTTCTTCATCGGAAAGGGCACGGTGGTAAAAGAGGATGTGACTGATGTCCCCGCGAAAACGTCCGGATGGATCTTCATCAATATCGCCGATCTTAAATGGCACTTCGTTGTCGATATTGATCGGATCGGCCTCTGCCCTTGAGGCGGTGCTTGGGAAATCAGTATCAATTGTGAGTGACAGAGTATTGTTGGATCGTTTGCCAGTCACAACAAACCATCGTCCCTTTTCAAATCTGTCAGCGACATCCAGATACCCTTGCGGCCCGCTTATCCCGGTGTTGCGTGTAGTAAATCGAATCATCGTGCCAATCTGTTGCAGGTAAAACCCAGAGTATTTGGGCTGGC
Source organism: Pirellulaceae bacterium (assembly GCA_045566075.1). Lineage (GTDB taxonomy): Bacteria > Planctomycetota > Planctomycetia > Pirellulales > Pirellulaceae > UBA11883. The sequence goes on from JBJLEE010000001.1 coordinate 176,907, forward strand.
CTTTAAAAGAGTCTGTTCCGAGTATTTGGTTGTCTTCTCCGCCGTCCAATGGCACCTGAAAGCGAACGCTAAAACTAAAATCACCCGTGCCAATTTTTGGGAAACTGCGATTAGGGAAAACAAGTGGTGAAGAATTTGGGCCGAATACAATGGCCGCATTTGTACCTTCCCGATACATTGGCGGCTTGCTGGGATCGAGCGGCGTGAAGGCAGGTAAATTGCGCGAACCACTCCACGCTTGCACGATGTCAGTTTGTGTACGCGTTACTGTGTCTTGTTCGCTGGCTTGCAACATAAAAGTGATGTCTCGTGTAACCAGTGACGCCTCAGTTCTTTCTATAGGGTCGCGGCTATAGTCGTCGATTTGTTGCTGTACGAAGTTACTCGCTGCGATGAACTCACTTTGACTCGGTTTGCGAGAAAGGAATTGTTCGAATGCTTGTGATAACACTTTGGCAAGATCGTTGTTGTGCGTTCGCAGTGATGCACTCGCATAGTCAGCCATGATTTGGCCAACTGCCCGAGAATTTAGCAACGCCAGCGCCTGTGATGGCACGGTGGAGGTGGTACGTTGTCCGGAAGATTGGAGCGTGTCCGGGCAATCGAATAATCTTAAGAATGGATGAAGTTGGCTTCGCTTAATCCGGTAGTAAACAGCCTTGCGATTACTGGTCGTGCTGACAACACTCGGCCCATATAGCTCTGCGCTAAGCTGACCAGTTGCTGAAAGAAGGCTGTCGTGAATCGCATTCGCATCGAGCCGTCGAACCGGAAAGCCATGGAATAATTCTAGCTGTTGATCCGTGGGCGGCGTTGCAAGGCTCGCTTGTTTGTATGTCTGGCTTGTAAGTATGAGGCGATGCAGATGCTTTATGCTCCAGTCGTGATCGACCAGTTCACCCGCTAACCACTCGAGTAAGTCAGGATGGCTCGGCCGTGCACCCCGAGCGCCAAAGTCGTTCGGGGTTGTTACAATTCCACGTCCGAAATGAAACTGCCAAACGCGATTTGCAATGACGCGAGCCAGAAGAGGCCCCGCACCGTTGTCGATATCAGAGATCCAATGTGCAAGTGAAGCACGGAAGCCGAGTTTGTTAGATTCTCCGTCATTCGTTTGTGTCCAGCGATCAAAATCGACCGAATCTTCCGAGGTAATGACTCCTATTACCCCAGGCGAGACCGTGAATTCCTTGAGGTTCACATCGCCACGATTTAGAAACCAGGTGTCCTCGTAAAAAGCCGGACCCGGGTTGTAGATTCTTGCGAGAGGCTCAATGCCTTCACCAGCAATCAGTGCTTTGACGGTGTTTCCTTGATTTGCATGGAATGGAACGACGTCCAATTCTCCACGAATAGACTTATCAAATACCTTGATGAATTCGTAGTATTCACGCTGGCTTAACGGATCGAATTTGTGGTCGTGGCACCGGGCACATCCGATGGTCAGCCCGAGGAATCCAGAACCAATGGTTCTGGCAATGTCGTCCAATTCGTCATAACGCTCTTGCTCAACGCGAACTTGAGCGATGTCCGCATTTCGAGGGCCGGCAGCTAGAAAGCCCGTGGCTAATCGAGCCGAGCGATTGCCTTTCGCTAATTCGTCGCCGGCCAATTGCCATTGAACAAATTCATCAAAAGGCTGGTCAGAATTGCATGCATGGATAACAAAGTCTCGGAAATGATACGCATTAGCATTATCCAAATCATGCTCGAATCCATAGCTCTCCGCAAACCGAACAACATCGAGCCATTGACGACCCCATCGCTCACCATAACCTGGTGCACACAGTGCTTTATCTACAACGTGCTCCCAGGCGAGTGGCGATGTATCCATTAGAAATTCAGAGATCGCGTCTATCGACGGAGGTACGCCCAAGACATCCAGTGATAGTCTGCGCAAAAGATCTGTGCGAGATGCAGTTTTTGGCGGCTGTAATCCAGCTCGTTCCCATTCGGCAGCGATAAATGCATCCATCGGATTTGTGGACCATGATTGCACCGTTTTCGGAGTCTTAACGGACATGAGCCGCCTAAAAGACCAGAATGACCGATCAACCTTTACCAGCTCTTTCGCCGCCGTCGGAGCGGAGAGTTTTCGTGTATAGGGCGAGCCAGCTGCAATCCATCGCTTTAAGTCCTGAATGTCTGAATTCGGGAGTCTGGGCTGATCCAGCGGCATGCGAGGTTTCTCACGATGCTCAACTAGTTTTATCAATCGACTTTGATCGGGTGACTTGTTACTAATTACCGGGCCGGAATTCCCGCCAGCGTTAATGCCTTGATTTGACGTAAGGTCGAGACCACCTGAATTCTTGTTGGAATTGTGGCAGCGGATACAGCGTTTGATGAGAATCTCCGACACCGATTCATCGAAGAGTTTGTGTCCAATGGTGGAGTCGCGATTCGTCTGTGAGTGTGCAGGAGTTGCGCAGGTAGCGACAAACATCGCAATGCAAAGCACTCGGACAAACCAGCTACCTGCCGTCATGACCTATTCACTCTCTCTTGACTCACGCACCAATTGACTCATGGACTCAAGCTGTCCTTCCCAAATGGACTGTAACTGATCAAGCTTTTTGGGATGTTGTAACGCAAGATTATTCTGCTCGGCTCGGTCATGCTTCAGGTTGTAAAGTTCCCATGCGTCACCTTTTGCTGCCACCAGCTTCCAATTATCGACTCGAATTGCACGATGGCCGTCATGCATCCACCAGAGAAAGTCACGTTTGATGTCGACGTCTCGTTTAAAGACTGGTAGTAGACTTTTGCCGGGGGCCTCGGGTATTGGGTGACCGCCCCATTGCGTGGGTTTTTCTATTCCGGCGGCGGCAAGAACTGTCGGCAAGATGTCGATAACATGTCCTGGAGTCGTGCGTATTGCACCTTTGTCACGAATCCCGTCTGGCCAGCATACAATCAGCGGAGTAGCACAGCCTCCTTCATGTACCCACGTTTTATGCCGACGAAAAGGAGTATTGCAGGCACTTGAGAAACCCGGTCCTAAGCACAAGTAAGTAGGCGCACTTCCCGGTGATGCACTTGGGTCGTGTCCGCCGTTTCTCACCATGATCTCAGCACTTGCACCATTATCTGATGCAAACATGATTAATGTGTTTTCCAGAGCATTCATTTTCTTTAGCTGCTCGAGTATGCGGCCGATTTGCTGATCGACGCGATCGACCATGGCAGCATGGATCGCCATTTTCGTTGCTTGGAATTGCTTTTGTGTGTCGGTCAGTGTGTCCCAAGGCAATGGTCGATTAACTTCACCAGCACCGAGCTTTTCAAGTGCATCCGGGAAATGATACGGAGGCCCCACATCTTGCTCAAGTTTAGATAAAGATGTGTTATGAATCCCTATCGCCAACTGACGCTCGAATCTGGCTTTTCGCATTTCATCCCAACCGATGAGATACCGATCCTTGTATTTTGCGATGTCTTCCGGTCGTGCGTGCAATGGAAAGTGCGGAGCGATAAATGCAACGTAATGAAAAAATGGCTTTTCGGAGTAATCTCGCTGATGCTCCTTTAGACAGTCGATCGCGTGATCGGCGGTCGCATCGGTGGCATAGAATTCCGTTTCATCCTCAGTGGGAACCGGAATGTCGTCGACGAAGTTGCCTCGGTTTGTGAAGAAGTTTCCTTGGTTTCTCATGTTAAATGACCGATCAAATCCGCCATCGAGGCACTTACCATCCAAATGCCATTTGCCACTGTGATAACAGCGGTATCCGTGTGGCTTTAAATAATCAGGTAATAATCTCGCCCATTCCTGACGTTTACCGCGTCCACCACCTCCAAGTCCGGGAATCGCATCTCGATTTACCTGTTGTGCGTATAAGCCAGTCATCAGTGCTGCACGTGTCGGCCAGCAACGAGCCGTGTTGTAGAATTGTGTAAATCTCAAGCCGTTTGCAGCAAGGTGATTTAGGTTTGGCGTATGAATCTCGCCGCCATAACATCCAACATCTGAATACCCCATGTCATCTACGAGAATCATGATGACATTTGGTTGATCTCCGGCAGACACAGCAGATGGTATGCCGGCTACGAGAAAAGTAAGTAGATAAGCGATCTTCAATCTCATGAAATTACTCTGGTGATTGTGTGGGTTCAAGTAGCGGAGCTTAGCTCAGGATGTCATGTATAACGTGGCCGTGTACATCAGTCAGTCGAAAGTCTCGTCCTGCGTGACGGTATGTAAATCTTTCGTGATCAAATCCCAGTTGATGTAGCATGGTTGCATGAATGTCATGCACATGGACTGGATTCTCTTGTGCCTTCCATCCCGTTTCATCCGTGCTGCCGTACACCGTTCCACCTTTTATACCACCGCCGGCCATCCAAACTGAGAATCCATAGTGATTATGGTCGCGACCAAGTTGTTTGCCTGAATTCAGGATCGGGCGAGGAAGTTCAACGGTAGGTGTTCTACCAAACTCGCCACCGCATAGAATTAGCGTTTCGTCCAGCAAACCTCGTTGCTTCAAATCACGAATCAGTGCACCAATACCCTGGTCGATATTCTTTGCAAGTGTTGCATGGATGTTGATGTTATCGTGATTGTCCCACGGTTGTCCGCCGCTATACCAAACCTGAACGAATCTCACGCCGCGTTCAACAAGTCGGCGTGCTGTTAACATGGTTTTGGATTGTACGGTTTCGCCATACATGTCATGAATATACTGCGGTTCATCTGAGAGATTGAAGGCTTCGGCAGCTTCTGTTTGCATCCGATACGCTAGTTCAAATGACTGAATCTGAGCTTCAAGAGCGGGATCAAATCCGCGTTGTTCTAAGTGGCGACGATTGAAGGCGGATAGCAGATCCAATTGTTTGCGTTGACTGTGCTCATCGAGTTGCCCGTTTTTGATATTTTCAATCAGTTGTTCGACTTCACTAAACTGCGTATCAACATGAACTCCCTGAAATGCTCCTGGCAGGAAGGAGGATCGCCAGTTTTCGACGCCTTGAGTGGGGAGTCCATGTGGGCAAAGAGCTACAAATCCCGGTAGGTTCTGGTTTTCAGTTCCAAGGCCATAGGTAACCCATGAGCCCATGCTTGGCCGGGGTAGTCGGGCCTCACCGCAATTCCATAACAAGAAAGAAGGCTCATGATTTGGCACATCAGCGTATGCAGAACGAATGACGCAGATGTCGTCGATATTGGCAGCGGTATGCGGAAAGATTTCACTAACTTCGATTCCACTCTCGCCATGTTTTCGAAACTTGAATGGCGATGCATACGCATTGCCGGTTGCTCGCTCGGTCGGAAGGTTTTCAATCGGCAGTGGCTTGCCATTGTACTTTTCCAAAAGTGGCTTGGGATCGAATGTGTCTACGTGGGATAGACCGCCATTCAGGAAGATGTGAATGACGTGTTTTGCAACAGGCCTGTGATGAGGTTGTTTGGTTGAGAACGAACTGCTGCTCTCTGCGAGCAGCGGTTGTAACCCAACCATACCCATACCGACCCCACACGATGCGAGCATCTGTCGTCGAGATACAGCTGAAGTATGGTTGCGGTCAATCAATGAAACAAAACTCGTTGGAAAGAATTAATGTGTGAGCGACGACATGCCAGGCAGAGTTTTTGGAATCGATAAACTCTAATACTTGAGCTAATTCGGTGCGGGTGGGATCGCGACCAATAGTGATGTGGAAAAGAGCGTGCGCGGTGTCCTCCTGATTACCCGCTCCGGCGATTCTGATCGCCCGGTCACTCACTGCTTTAGCCTGATCCAATACGAATTTACTATTCATCATGTACAGCGACTGCTGAGGCACGGTTGTTTTTGCACGTCCGTCGCTGTGTGCATCAGGCGTTGGAAAACCAAACAACAATAGGACGGGTGGCAGTGATGTGCGGTTTATAAAGCCATAAACGGAACGACGCGTGTTGTCAGATTGCTCCAGTGGAATAGAACGACCGCCAATCGCACTGTTGAGTTGCCCCGAAGTCGACAGTAGAGAATCTCGATATGTTTCGAAATCGACGCGTATTCTGTTTGCGCGCCAAAGCAACCTGTTTTCTGGGTCTATTTCCCTCGCTGCCGGGCGATCGTTACTGCTCTGTTGCCAGACTCTCGAGTTCAAAATCCATCGATGTAGGGTCTTAATGGACCAACCTTCGTGTGAAAAGCGAAATGCCAGATAGTCCAGTAAGTCGGGGTGACTCGGCGGAGTGGCTCGAAGCCCAAAGTTACTGGTGGTATCTACCAACCCCTGGCCGAAATGGTGAGTCCAAATACGATTGACCAGTACACGAGCAGTAAGCGGATTGTCCTGATGTGCAATTGCTTCGGCTAACTCACGACGACCGCTTCCGTGTGTGAATGGTTTAGAAAGAGATTTCCCCAATAGTGCCGGTGCAGCACGAGAGACCCTTTCCCCCGTACGTTCTGGGTTTCCGCGTATGAACACATGTGGCTCGTGCAGTCGCTCGGAATCAAACAGAACGTGTGCCTTTGCCGGTTCATTTCCCGTAGAGGCAAGCCACGCATCGAAATCCAGATAAGCTTTGGATAATTTCATATTCCAGTCAGCATCAAGAAGATACGCATCGAGTGCCTCACGCGGCGTGATTGCAAATGCTGAATTGCCACCGTATAGCACCTGCCGCAACGACTCTTTTGCATCGGATTCGAAACGAGTTAGTTCAGTGTTTTCTTGCTTGCGCGCTTGCCATTGGTTGTGAATGTCCTCGAGCAATATGCCATAGACGATTGCGACATCATCCATGGATGAAAGCGTTGACCTGGATAGAGCGTCCAATACAAGCGGATTGAGGATCAGTCGCCGCCGCGCCGATAACTCTCGCAATATTTCCGCGCTGCGCTGCTCAAAGTGATTTGTAGGTAATGCGTGTAGTAAGTGCCATGGATGAAAAACGGGATGATCACCGGTTTGAGTGCCTTCTAAAAACTCAATCCAACGTTCGGTAAATGTCTGTCGCATTTCTCCTTTGGCGGCTGGTAGAGGTACAAGGAATTCCTTGCGTCCGTTTAACACCGCCTTGAGATATCGAGTTGTGTCACCTCGCAACATGTTTAGCGTTGCAGGAATATACTCGTCGATCTGCTTGTCCAACTCAGAACGTTTTTGATCGTACTCAGCCAAGTCACCTAAGAACGGCTGCGGCTTGTCACCAGATGTTAGGTACGGAAGATCGGAGGGTTCTGAAGTGCTGGCAAACATTCCGTACAGTGCGTAGTAGTCAGATGTGGGTATCGGGTCGAATTTGTGATCGTGACATCGTGCGCATGTTACCGTGATTCCGAGTAATCCGCGTGTAACAACATCGATGCGGTCATCAATAATGTCGTGCTGATTTCCAGTAAACCGTCGACCTAGCGTTAAGAATCCAAGTGCTGCCAGTGATCGATTGTCAGGTCCATCCAGCATCAGGTCTGCTGCGAGTTGCTCTTTGATAAAGAGGTCGTATGGCTTGTCTTTATTAAATGCTTTGATCAAATAGTCGCGGTACGTCCATGCATGGTAGAAGTTGGTTTGCTCATTGAGTCGGACATATCCTTTCGTGTCAGCATATCGAGCTAGATCCATCCAGTGCCTTGCCCATCGTTCTCCGTAATGGTCGGAAGCTAGTAATGCATCAACGAGTGTTTGCATCGCCTGTTTCGGATCCGCTTTATATTGTTTTTCAAATTCTCGGACTTGTTCAAAAGAAGGTGGCAGACCGATTAGCGTGTAATAGGTGCGTTTTATGATGGCCAGCGGACTCGCTGATTCTGAGGGCGTTAATCCTGCAGCGTTCAGGCGTGCAATTACAAAGGCATCGACCGGACTGTAGATCTCTTCGCTGTCAGATATGGCAGGTACTTTCGTGCTTTTCGGAGGGGATACCGCCCAATGGGAGTCCCACTGTTCTGAGATGGAGGGTCCTTCAGCATGCTCGATGAGGTCTGGCCAACTCGCCCCGGTTTGCAACCACTGCCCGAATAAAGCGATTTCAGATGGACTCAGCTTCTTCTTCGGAGGCATTGCGATGTCATCTTCGTGGCGGATGACTTTTAGCAACTTGCTTTCGGACGGCGACTTCTCACTAAACGCGGGACCGTAAATCTCACCACCTTGGATCGCCGATTTGCGGGTATCCAGCCGTAAGCCGCTTTCCTGTTTCTTCGGTCCGTGACATGCTACGCAATGCTTCACGAGAAGGGGGCGAATTTGTTTTTCAAAGAAATCGGAGTTGTCTTGAGCCTGTGCGGGACGGGCACTCGCCAATAACGCAACACAACTGAGGAAAGTCAGGATCGTGTGTGTTTGTCTTGTCACGTTCAGTGTCCCGCACGGTAACCTTAGAACGGCACTATTTGGTTGTGCCTGTTTGTTAACTGATAATGTCGTGAATCACGTGGCCATGTACATCCGTTAGCCGGAAATCTCTTCCCTGATAGCGATAAGTAAGGCGTTCGTGATTAATGCCCATTTGATGCAATATCGTTGCGTTTAGATCATGTATGTGCATCGTACCGGGAGTCCAGGATTCGTGCGTGGGTTGCGGGTTAAGTGGCTGGCCGTGTTCATCAGCGATGTTGTATCCGTACTCGTCAGTCTTACCGTATGTAATGCCGGGCTTGATTCCGCCACCGGCCATCCACGTTGAGAAACAGCGCGGGTGGTGATCTCGTCCATAGTTTTCCTTGCCCAATCCGCCCTGACAATAAACGGTTCGGCCAAATTCGCCGCCCCAGATCACGAGGGTCTCGTCCAGCATGCCTCGTTGCTTCAGGTCTTTAATTAACGCAGCACATGCTTGATCCACGTCTTTGCATTGTGAGCCGTGCTCGCCGACTAGATTTCCATGAGCGTCCCAACCGCGATGGAAAATCTGGATGTTACGGACACCTCGTTCGGCCAGTCGTCGAGCGGTAAGGCAGCAGGCTGCAAAACTGCCAGGAGTTTTGGCTGCTTCACCGTAGAGATTGAACGTCTCTTCGGTTTCCTTTGACATATCCATCAGTTCCGGCACTGACATTTGCATGCGATAGGCCATTTCGTGTTGCTTGATCCTGGCTAGAACTTCAGGATCACCAAAGGAGTCTGCTTGTCCCTGGTTAATGGCAGCCAACGCATCAAGTTGTGCACGTCGGTCCTTGCGAGAAACGCCTTTCGGATTACTAAGGAATAGAACGGGGTCGCCCTGACTTCGAAGTAGCATACCTTGGTGATCGGCTGGCATGAAGCCTGTACCCCAAAGTCGATTGAAGAGACTTTGTTCAGCATGATTTGAATGAGCGTGCATCACTACGTAATGCGGTAGGTTCTCATTGTCCGTTCCGAGTCCATAGCTGAGCCAGGCACCTAAACTTGGGCGACCTGGCGTTTGGCTACCTGTTTGAATGTAGGTAACAGCCGGGTCGTGATTAATCGCTTCTGTAAATGTGCTATGAACGACGCACAATTCCTTGGCAACCGTTGCCGTGTGCGGGAGTAGTTCGCTTACCCAAAGGCCGTCTGCATTATTGTCATGTTTGGTGAATTTGTATTTTGTAGGGCAAATCGGAAGACCGCTCTTTTGATTGGCGGTCATCCCCGTGACACGTTGACCATCGCGAACGTGATCGGGTAGTTGTTCGCCATACTTGTCGACTAAACCGGGCTTGTAGTCCCAGAGATCCAGATGGCTTGGCCCACCGCTCATAAATAGGTAGATAACACGTTTTGCTTTTGGTGTGTGATGGGGCAGGTCAGGTAGACCTTTGTTTTCCGCCAATAAATCATCACCGAGTAGTCCAGCCATGGCGGCAGTTCCAAGGCCAAGTGCACCGCGGCCAAATAACTGGCGGCGGGTGAGCATTAATTCATGTTCTCGTCTTGGGTCTGCTGGATTCATCGAGCGTGTTCTTTCAGGGGTACCGATTCAGGTCTGAATTGTTAGATGCAAGTGATTAATAAACAAGAATTGCCGGATCGCTAGCGAGCACCGTAACCGCAATTTGAGTCCATGCAGCAAGTTCTTCTGCCTTTAAAGATTCATCGCGAGCGTTTTCTCCAATTGCGAGCAATTCGAGCGCATCATTCGGGGTAGCCTCGTAACGCGCAGTCATAATCTGAAGTAGTGTGTTACAAGCCTCGGACTCCCGTTTTGTTGGAGAACGGCTCGTCAGTAACTTGAATAACAGATCCATTCGTTCTTCCGTCGAATCGGCTTGCTTCATTAACCGTTCTGCCACTCCGTGTGCCATTTCGATTCTCTGGATTTCGTTTAGTAACCCGAGCGACTGAAGGGCAGTGTTTGTTCGGGCACGCCGTACGCAACTGGATTCTCGGTCTGGTGCGTCAAACAAAGTCATCATCGGATGCGGACTGGTACGTTTCCAGTAAATGTAAATGCTTCGCCGATAGAGCAGGGCACCTTTATCCTGAACGTATTGTTTGGTGTTGCTACCCGGATGAGCGAGTGCTTTCCACATGCCGGCCGGTTGATATGGTTTTACACCTTCGCCACCCATGTGTGGATCCATTAAGCCGCTAGACCATAGTCCGATATCGCGTAATGCTTCAGCATCCAAACGGTAATTCGGACCACGACCAAATAGCTTGTTTTCCGGGTCGTCCAAATCTTTGCGACGAAATGACGACTGTCTAAAGGTGTCGGACATGACCATCATTTTAAGCATCGCCTTTAGATCCCAATTTGATTGACGCAACTCGACGGCCAGCCAGTCGAGTAGCTCGGGATGAGTTGGTTGCTGCCCTTGTAATCCAAAGTCTTCCGGTGTGCGAACAATGGCATGTCCAAACACGCGTTGCCATATCCGGTTTACCAGTACACGGCTAACAAGTGGATGCTCATCACTCAGCAGCCAATCCGAGAGCCCCAGTCGATTTCTGGGTGAATCTTCCGGTAGGTTACCCATGACGCTCAATACCCCAGGTGTCAGAGCATCACCAACTGGTAGGTTGTACTCACCACGACTTAGGATTTTTGTTTCACGAGGTTTATCCAGATCCTTTGCGACAAGAGTTGTTGTAAACTCCTTTGACGCAGCATCGATGGTTGCTTTTAGGGCGGTGGCCGTTTGATGATGCTCTGTATCTTTTAGGCCGCCGTTTGGATCGGCAAGCAATGCGAACTTCTCATCCGGACTGCCGTCATTCCAGCTTGAAAGAGCAGCCTCATTTCCCGCAAGGGACTCTCTTATGTCCTTGTCTGACGCAATGATCAATTCAAGTCGGTCACGTTCGATTTGCTTCCACTGAATCCAACCGGCCTGATCTTTGGGGGCGTTAAGGATTGGGGCATAGGTATATGAATTGCCGTCCATCGAGTTCTCAGCTGTACTATTGAAGAACGCGAACAGTTGGTAATACTCTGTTTGTGTAATTGGGTCATATTTGTGCGTGTGGCAACGGGCACACGTGAGTGTCATACCGAGTAACACGGTTCCCAACGTTTCAGTTCGGTCAAAATTGTTTTTAGCCTGGAATTCCGCGGGGATAGCACCTCCTTCTGCCGTTGATGGATTCATGCGAACAAATCCAGTTGCCACTCGTTGTTCGAGTGTTGCGTTTGGCAACAAGTCACCGGCAAGTTGCCAACGAATAAACGTATCCAGTGGCAAGTTGTCGTTCATGGCGCCGATTACCCAGTCGCGATACGGGTAGATACCTCGCCGGTTGTCCAGATGCAGCCCATGGGTGTCTCCATAACGCACGGCGTCGAGCCAGAATCGTGCCTGATGTTCTCCGTATCGAGGGCTTGCAAGCAACGTGTCTATAAGAGTTTCGTAGGCTGAATCGCTTTCATCAGCAAGATACGCGTTTAGTACATCCAACTCCGGTGGTAGTCCCGTGAGGACAAGCGATACTCGTCGTGCAATGGTTGTTTTGTCGGCGGGTTTATTAAGGGATGCCCGCGCAGCTTTTAGGCCATCCTTTATATAGGCATCTAGTGCCCCGCTGCCAGTTGCATTCGGCGCTGAATCTGCAGGGGTGATCACAGGGGCAACAAATGCCCAGTGTGCTGTGTATTTCCCGCCTTGTTTTACCCATAGTGAGAGCGTCCGCCGCTCACTCTCGGTAAGTTGTTTCTCTGCGTCTGCCGGGGGCATGGGTTCGTCGGTCGAATGTAATCGTACTAAGACAGCACTCTTATTTGGCTTTTCCTGATCGATAGCGCGGTATCCTCCGCGATCGCTCGTCGCTAGTGCTTCGGTGTCCAGTCGTAATTGATCTGGATCTTCGGAGGAGGGACCGTGGCATACAAAGCACTTGTTAGAAAGAATTGGTAATACGTCGCGTGAAAAGTCGACGCTTTGCGTGTCCTTCCGGGCATGAACGGATGCGCATGAACATAAAAGAACGGAAAGTATGAGAGTAAGTTGCTTCATTTGTTTTCGTTTGGCTGGCGGTAAAATAACGTCTGCTCGTTATTCTACAATCTACCGCTAGCTAAGGATATCATGAAGAACTTCACCTTCCACATCGGTCAGACGGAAATCTCTACCATTAAATCGGTAGGTCAATTCTTCGTGATTGATTCCCATTAGGTGCAAAATGGTAGCGTGAATGTCGTGAGCGTTCACTCGTTGTTCCACGGCCTTATATCCAAACTCGTCCGTCGCACCATACTGTGTTCCACCCTTGAATCCGCCACCGGCAAACCAGGTTGTAAACGCATTGGGGTTATGATCCCGGCCCTTCGAACCTTGCGAATCTGACGTGCGACCAAACTCGCCGCCATAGATCACAATCGTATCCTCAAGCATGCCGCGTTGTTTGAGGTCGGTCAGCAGAGCTCCCGTCGGTTTGTCGACGGATGCTGCACATGTACCGTGGTTCTCACGAACGTCGCTATGTGCATCCCAAGGCACATCGTTTACTCCACCACCGGGAGTCTTTGCGATGTCTGCAAAGACCTGAACAAATCGAACGCCACGTTCAATGAGCCTTCTGGCGATCAAGCATTGGCGTCCATAGTCCTTCGAAGAATCTGTGTTTAAACCATATGCTTCATGGGTGGCTTCTGACTCACGACTCAGATCAAATGCTTCCGGTGCTGCTGCTTGCATCCTATATGCCAATTCAAACGACTCTAGGCGAGCGTTGAGGTCACCGTCAAAGGGTCGTCGTTTTACGTACTTTGCATTTTCACCTTTCAACGTGTCGAGAAAAGACCGTTGTTGTTCGTTATTGACTTCGGCTAATCGCTCCAGGTTTTTGATCGGCTTTTCTCCACGTGGATCAAGCGAGGTTGCCTGGTATACCGATGGGAGAAATCCTGATGACCAGATCGGATCTGCTCCACGCGGTTTCTTGCCGTGCATGACAACAAAAGCCGGCAAGTTTGAATTGGAGCTTCCTAGTCCATAACTCAACCACGATCCCATACTTGGGAATCCCTGACGAATCATGCCGGAATTTAACTCCAGCATCGCCGGGGTGTGGTTATTTGATTGGGAGAAGCAGGAATAAACAAATGCGATATCGTCGACGTGTTTGGAGATTTCCGGAAAAATCTCGGAGGTCCATGCACCGGATTCACCGTGTTGTGACCACTTAAACGGGGACTTCAGACACTTACCGCTGGTGGTGAAGAATCCAGTTTTAGGGTCCGCTCCGGCTAATGGTGTACCGTCGCGCTTGCCTAATTCTGGCTTGTGGTCAAATGTATCGACCTGTGAAGGGCTACCGGTTTGAAATAACCAAATAATGGCCTTCGCCTTGGGCGCGAAATGTGATGAACGTTCTGCAAACGGATCGGATCGCTCCGGTGTTGCAGCAATAACGCCTTCCTGGTGGAGCAGGCTGGTTAGGGCGAGTGAACCACACCCTAATCCCGCGTGTTTCAAAAATGCACGACGTTGTTCAATGGTGTTCTTCATTGGATTATGCATAACGTTTACTTTCACGTTTCGAGTCGTTATGGACTGATAAACTACTTGGCCGAGTCGCACTCGGATTTAGGTTATTCGATATAGAGGAATTCGTTCAAGCACAAAATTAGCTGACAGAAGTCTTGTACGGCAAGCTCTTCTGCATTTTCCTTGTCTGCCCGCAGTGATTTCTGGTGTTCAATAAAATTAAACATGGTTGTCTTCTCGGTATCTGATGCAGGTCGACCGATCGCGAATTGGTAGGCATTTTCAATCGCCTGATCAATCGAGGTCTCAGCATTAGGCCGCACTCTGGCTGCAAACTTGGTTGCCAAACCGCGGATGATCGGTGAATTGAGCATGGCCAGCGCTTGTGGGGCAACGGTGCTTTGCTCGCGTGTTGCGATTCCCTGCATTGCATCTGGTGCATCAAACAGCGTTAACATCGGAATCAGTTGGCCTCGCTTTACAGTGAAGTAAACACTTCGTCTGGTTTGGTTTTGATCAAGTGTGCCTTTGCCAAACATGTTTGCGTCGAGCGTTCCGCTCACAGATAACAATGCATCCCGAATAATCTCAGCTTCAAGCCGACGAGGGGTGCGTCGCCAGAGCAGGAAGTTCTCCGGATCGAGCTTTTCCCCGGTGTCCGTAATCTCTGCATCCTGCATGTAGACAGCGCTGGTTATGATTAATTTATGAATGGGCTTGAGACGCCATTCATTTTTGATCAACTCTAAAGCTAACCAGTCGAGCAATTCAGGATGGGATGGCAATTCGCCTCTGGTGCCAAAGTCGCTTGGTGTTGCCACAATCCCCCGACCAAAATGGTGGTACCACATGCGGTTCACCATGACGCGGGCCAGTAGGTGTCCGGCGCCATGCTCGACATCCGTTAGCCAATCTGCGATTGCCTCGCGCCCGGCTCTGGGCTTGTCGGGATCCGTAGCATTAGCAAGCCATTGCTTCTCTTGTTGATCCGAGTTCATTAATACTTGCAGATAACCGGGATTTGCCTGCTCGAGTTTGTTATCTGAGTTTCCTCTACGAAGGTGGTAGACCTTGTAGGTGTCTTCGCCAAACTGGTAACTCGTCCCCTTTACCTTGGCGGCGAAAATTGAAGACTGCGCGGGAGAGGGGCGATGAACGTCGTGCATGACGACTTCTTTATTCAGAGCCAACCACTGGAAGTCGAAGGCCTTATGCCACTCGGTTAGTCGGTTCTGTTGTTTGTTGTCCCACTTTTCGCGCTCAATCGCGAGGATCGCTTTCACATCGTCCGGGGTGTCGATCAGCGTGGATTCAAAATAGAAACCTGTCTTGCCGCCGCCATTGGCGATTTTAATAAGGATGTGATTCGTGCCGACCCCAAGCTGAATGTTTATTTTTTCCTGGTCTTTAGCAGCATCATTTCTGGAAACCTTTTTGTTGAGAACTTCTTTGCCATTTACCCAGACCTTTATACCGTCGTCACTTCCAAGCGAAAGTGCGACATGCCTCGGCTTGTCTGACTCGATCGTGCGATACAGGAAATTAGCACAATTGTTGCCGGTGAGCTTGTCGTTGTGAGCTGTTGCGTCAGTCCAATCCGGCTGCTCTACCCACTTCAATTCCCCGTCATTGAATGTGGCAGTGAGGTCTACTAGCTTTTCGGTTTCATAGACCTTATTAAAGGCTGCATCATGATTAGCTTCGGTAAATGGACCGAGGTGATACCAATTGCCGACGCCCGTTAACGTCGTTTCTTTTTTTGCCATCGTCAGGAATAAGAACCTGCATGGTCCACCGGCGTTCACGAGCTTAAGTAGGATTGTGTTCTCACCAGCCTTTAAAGCGAGTTCAGCGACTTTGTGATCCGGTTCACTGTCAGGCAATAATTTATCTGCCGGGATCTCTTCACCATTGAGCCAGATCCGCATTCCGTCATCGGCACGTAATCTCACAGCAACCGTCTTCTCGACATCCGAAGTAATGAGTCGATGCAGGTAATGAGCTCCAATCGTCTCGTCGAGGACACTTGTAAACGTGCCATCTTCCCAGTCAGCGTGAGGGGTCCATTTGATCGTGCCATCGTTATAGGTTGCCTGAAGATCCACCCCGGATTCTGGTGGAAACGCGGTCGACAATGCTGCATCGTAGTTCTCTGCCACGAATGGACCGGCGTGTTGCCAATCTGCAAGCGTAACTCCCAGCGGTGTTTTCACAGTTTTTAACAGAGTGTTTTCCAGCCAAGTATCAAACGTACCGGGTAACGAATTTGCTTCGTAATCAGAACGGGCTTTAAGCAATGGGTCGTGTGCAGCGTTAAAGGCAGTCGTCTGATTTGCGAAATCTTCAGGATTCGTCGTGATGGCAGTGTTGTCGAAACCAACTTCTGCAAAGTTTGCAATCAGCCGGTAATAATCGTGTTGCGGTACCGGATCAAATTTATGGCTGTGGCAACGTGCACACCCGATGGTGATTCCCAGCAACGATGTACCCATCGTACTGACGATATCATCCAATTGTTCATAGCGACTGCGCTCGCGTTCTTTTTGGGTCTGTTGTGTTGTGTACGGGCCAGCTACGAGATAACCGGTTGCAGCGAGGTTATAGATTGCTGTATTGGACTGATCGGTGGTTTGCACGTTTCGGTCTGTCATCAGGTCTCCAGCCAGTTGCAATCGAATGAACTGATCGTACGGGATGCCTGAATTAAGCGCCTTGATTACAAAATCCCGATAGTGCCATGCATTGGGGCGATCACCGTCAAATGCATATCCATTACTCTCTGCAAATCTCGCGATGTCCAGCCAATGGCGTCCCCATCGTTCTCCATAATGCTCGCTGGCAAGGAGTTCCTCGATCATCGCGTTGTATGCGGCTGAAAAATCTTGCTCGGTTGCCTGAACAAAGCGGTTAATCTGCTCTGGCGTTGGCGGCAGACCAATCAGGTCGAAATATGCTCGCCGAATCAAAGTGCGGGGCGAAGCGATGGCATTTGGCGATATACCGACGGCAAGTTGACGGGCTCTTATGAACGCATCAATGTCTGTGCGTTCCCATCCATCATCTCCCGCTTCCGGTACGGTTACATTGGCAAGCGGTTGAAAGGCCCAGTGCTCCTTGCCCTCGTCGATGTTAATTGATGAAGCGGTTGCGACGGTCTGTCCGTCGCGTGGGTCGGGAGCTCCGAGTTCAATCCATTTGACGAAATGTCCGATGATCTCATCCGGCAGTTTTCCTTTTGGCGGCATTTCGAAGCCTTCGTGCTTGAGAGCACTGATCAGCAGACTCTCATCTGGATTGCCCGGAACGACCGCAGGCCCACTTTCTCCACCAGCCAGACTGCCTTCACGACTGTCCAAATACAGTGCACCCTTGAGTTTCTTTTTCGCGGCAGCGCCTGAACTGTGGCATTCGTAACAGTGTGAGACGAGCATCGGGCGAATCTTTGCTTCAAAGAAATCGAGTCCGGCCCGGTCTGCTTCCTGTGCAACAGCGATATTGGAAGATGCAAACAGAAGTCCTGCAGCGAAACAGGTGAATAGCTTTGCGTAATTCATACTTTGTAGACGGTGGGATTTAGGTGGGTGTATACGGCAACCGCCGTTCCTATCCATAGTATACAGATACTTGTGCAGCAATTGCGTTAGCTAACCACAGGAACACGCTACGAGATCGAATTGATTCACTCAATGCTGTAACGAACTAGAGCAGTTCGTGAATCGCCGTTGGATCGTCAAGGACTGGCGTGGGGCGTCCTGCGTGGTCCAGAATATGAAGTGTTGGATCAATTCCCATACACTCGTAAACCGTGGCATGGATGTTTGACGGCGTTACCGGACGGTCTTTGGGACTTTCACCTTTTGCCGTTGTTGAACCAATGAGCTGACCACCTTTAATGCCACCACCACCGAGCAGACAGAACATGGAGTTACCCCAGTGATCGCGTCCTGGTGTACCTTTGCTAAGTGGAGGTCCACCGTTACCGCCATCGTTCATGCGCGGTGTTCGGCTGAATTCACCGCATAGCATTACGATGGTCGTATCCAGCATGCCGCGTTCTTCCAGATCTTCAAATAAGCTGGCTACTGCGGAGTCTACCTTGGGAAGGTAGTTCTCGTATCCGCCTTGTAGATTCCAGTGATGATCCCAGCCACCAAAGTGGACGGTGACGAATGAAGCACCAGCTTCAACCAACCGTCTGGCGAGTAATGTACTTTGACCCTGAGTATGCCGACCGTATCGTTCCCGGGTTGCATCGTTTTCCTGACTCATGTCAAAGGCCTGGCGTGCCTTATCTCCAGCAACGAATGAAAATGCTTGTTGGTCAAATTGATCCAACGCTTCAAACGTGCCGCGTGATTCGATTGAACGGGAAATGGTATCGAGTTGTGATCGTAACTCAGTACGATCGTCTAAACGGTCTACCGTGATGCCCGAAGGTAACACCATGTTTTGTACTGTGAAATTGTCTGCGTTCGGATCGCCCTTGGTCATGAATGGATCGTATTGTACGCCAAGGAATTTACCGGCAAAGTAACCGGGGACACGTCCTACGCTCGACGCCGTAGGTACGGATACATATGGCGGTACTTCGCGATTGAGTGTTTTTCGCTGTTGTGCCACGATCGCGCCGATGCCAGGGAATTTCCCGATGTTATTAGCACCGCTGACTCCCATGTTCTTTGAGGTCAGCATACGGTGAGCGCCGGCAAAGTGGTCACCGGTGTCGTGGTGCAGTGAACGTACGATGGAGAATTTGTCGGTGTGTTTCGCTTGTCGTGGATACAGTTCAGTGATGTCGAACCCTGGGACGACTGTTTTGATTGGTCGCCAAATGCCTCGGTATTCAACCGGTGCGTTAGGCTTCATGTCATACATGTCCATATGACCTGGGCCGCCGTCGAGCCAAATCAGAATGGTCGATACGTTTGACTTGTCGGTGGCTGTTTTGCCGGAAGCCGCTTTTGCGCGAAGGACATCCCCGAGACCGAGGCTTGTCATTCCGGCGACTCCTAGCTGAACAAAACTACGACGACTGATGCCGTCGCAATACGCTTGAGACTGAGAGTTCTTATCGGAATAGACTCGCAACATGATAAATGCCTTTACAGAACTGATTCCTTTGTTGGCTGTCCTTATTCTACTTGTCGGCATTATTTACCGGCAAGCTCAATACCGACTCAATACTCAATAGTACCCCTAAGGGGGTAGGTGATGGCGGTGTTTCAGTCGTTGCGCCTAAGATTTACAGCGTTTTGCATCTATAAAGATGAGACATGATTGTGGGCCGGAGCTATGACCCACGCGAATTGATGGGGCGCAGGTCGGCACTATCCTAGCGTCGTCGAGTGGAGCGAAGCGACAGCGGGCGACGAATAGAATCATTAAATAGAATGCGGTCGGGTCATAGGCCCAATTTATGCGGTTGATAAACACTTCCAGACCAAGCTTGTAGGGTCTCGACAATCTAGCACTTCCTAAAGCAATATCATGATGACACCAGAGCATCGTCTCAATAATTTACTGATTAGAGTGAGTCAGTTATTGGCATTAGCCCTGAGCTTTTTCGTGTATTACATGATCTGGCGAGATGAAATGGTTTTGTTGACGACTGCGCCGCATGACATCACCGTGATTGATGCAATGTGGGAAGTGGGCAAATTTGGCGGAATACTTCTTGGCGTGGGTTTTTATACAGTATCGAAATGTTTATGGAGCCACAGCTATTCCCTATTAAGAATCTAAATGCATTTGTTCAGTTACTTACGCGGTACCTTTATTTACCGATATTGTCGATGTTCTCAGAGTTGACATTTACTGACGCGATCTTTTTGCAGATTTCGCTTGAAATCGGGTCTGGGTCAATCGCCTTTGCAATTAAGGGTTCCACTGAACACGGAAAACTGGTTGAAATTGGAGATGCCGATGCATCTTTAGATGGCTTTGCGGATAAATCTTCCATTGAATATAGACGTGCCTTTGAAATCAAACGTAGTGCTGAATTTCGACGTTCCCATAGATATAAGCAGGCGGCTCCATCAATTAAAGAATCGAAAATGGGGGTTCGGGGAATCACAATCTTCATATTGTTCATGGGATGCGGAGCTATCGCATTCATGCATCCGGTAATAAAAAGTCTGAAAGGATTTGAAGGTTATGAATTCACGATCGCGATTGCCGGTCTAGCGTTCTACGTCGTAAGCAATGCCATATCCCTCACGAAGCGAATCTCCAAGGTAAAAGATGAGGCTGTTATTAAGAAGCAACATCCATGGCGTCTGCAATATGGGTAAATGACGCAAACGAAGCTAAAAGCCCTATAGATTGGGTGATCGGCATTTCTGTGGGGGTGCCACTTGTCGCAGGAGTGATTTGGGGTGTAATGCTAACGGTCCAATGCGCTTTTGCCTCGCTTTTTAACTGAGCAAAGGCCTTGGGTATTAGACAAGGTGTAAACGGGCGTTAGGCCGGGTGTACAGCCAACTGACCTTACGGAGAACGGTCTCAATTAAAGACAGATGTTAGTTAGCCATGACAGAGCGGCTCGGAAGCTCAAAGTTTCTCGCTTACAACATGTCCGCTTTCAGTGCGATTCCACATCTGCTGCCACTCTGAAGAGTCAGGCTCCTGCCAAAACTCGGTCTTCACGTCGTTATCATAAGCGGGTCTGGGGCCCGGGATGTCATCTTTGATCAAGCGGGCAAGGAATCTCATGTTATCGGTCGAGTTTGGTAAGTCCGGATTATGTCTGACGTAAATCGTTGGGCCAGCGGTGTATTTGATTACGACGATAAAGGGCCTATATGTGCGACGAGGTGCATGTTCATACTTGGCTAATTTGTTGCGGTTGAGCGTCATTCCCAGTCCAGGCCCTTTGGGCATCGACACGTAACCACCTGTAATTGGCATTTGTTCGTTGCAGATATCGTCTACCCACATTCTGGCAAGGTTTACGTGGTCGATCGTTGCAGTCTGGAAAACACATGCCTGGTGTACAAGGAATGACTGGTTTATGGTGCCTCCGGCATTTTGGAGCATGATTGGAATGCCAGCTTGCTCCGCAATTGCATCAAGTTTCGCTGCCTGCCGCACAGGCGCATGACCACTCATCATCCCATCGACCTGACCACCCGCTACAAACGACCCGGGTGCATGATGTCCGAGAATTGGCAAGTCGGTCATTTCACGGATCTTTATCCAGCCGTCTGGATCGCTGGCTTTGATAGGATCTTCGATCCGACCGGACACTGCAAAACGCTCGAGTTCCTTAATAACCGGCGCAACGGTCTTAAAGTCCTGGTTTGCGTTGAAGTCGTAGTGGATTTTAAACCCCTCCGGTGCAACGCGATCCATTGCCTCAGCTTGAGCGACGACATTCTGAACTTCATCGACATGATATTTCAGCCATGTATATCCTTGGTTAGCTGCATGGGTCACTTCGTCAGCCATCATGCGTGGCGGACGTGAACATGTCCACGCTGAAACAGGCACCTTGTCTCTGATCTTTGCGCCAATCAACTTCCAGGTTGGCAGTCCTAGAGACTTACCCACCAGATCATAAACGGCCATGTTGATTGCGATCAGTTTGGTATCCGCCAGCCACTCGAACGGACTCGTCCCGATATACTTTTCCAACTCGGACGGTTCCGTAGCTGGTCCCCAGGCGTCACCGTACCCCTCAAGTCCAGGCTGGTTCGTTTTCACGATATAGAGAGTCCGTAACTGTAGCTTGATGCCGTGGTACTTAAACAAGTAGTCGTGATTAACCGGGTGATACGGAATGCAGACCGTGTGTGGCTCAATACTTGTGATTCGAAGCCGAGGAGCGATGCGACGTCCACGTTGTTTAATGACATTACTAAATGCCGGTGTTGTAGCGTAAAGAGACGCCGCCGTTGTTGTCGCGAGGAACTCCCGACGTTGCATGAAACTGTTTGCGTGCATTGCGATCTCGCAGTTGTTCTAATAAATCACTGTTAGAAACTTACAGCCTTGATTCCCGATGATTTGATATCGCTCATCGGATCCTCGTAGGGTAATGACTTGAGAAACTCCACGAGGTCGTTGAGTTGTTTTTCTGACAGGTGACTCGTAATACCATGTTTGTCGTCTTTGTTTTCTGTGGTAAGAACATCTCGAAGGGTCAGTGCTTTTCCATGGTGTAAGTAAGGTGCCGTCCGATATACGCCTAACAGAGTAGGGGTGTCATATCGCGGCCCCATTTTCTCGGACTCGTCATCGTTGCCAGTGCCGACATCGTGCATCCTGAATTCCGCAACGGAAACTGGCGCAGAGTCAGTAAACACTGGTCCGTTGTGGCATGTGGCGCATTTCGTCTTATTCGATTCAAAGATCGCCTTGCCTCGTTTGGCAGAATCAGAAAGCCCATTTTTGGCAAATGGACTGAGGATGAAGTCATGTGAATTTGTATAGGCCGCCAAGGCATCTAGTGATTCTGACTTAAGACGATTGGGGGTTTTTAGGGACTCGCCGACCACACCCTTGATCAGACCGGAGCCGCCCATTAGTGGACCGCGAATGGTGTGTTCGAAGTCCTGTACTTCATCCCGGTCAGCAGACCAGTGAACAGGGTGAGTCCAACGCAGCCCAGCGAAGGACTGAGTGTTTCGCAACCCTTCAGGGTTATGCCAGGTGCGACCGTCAGACTGACCATCTGGATGGCAGCTAGAGCAACTAATCCACCGGCGGGCCACCATCGGCTGTAGTGCCGAATAGAAGAGTATTTTTCCAGCAAGCACCTGAGCGGTGAGAGGGTTTTCAGTGATTTTGACTTTCTGGAGCAGGCGATTGTTGGCTACTGAGAACTTCGACACGCTAAAGTCGAGTGCGGTATACACATAGAAATACTCGCCTTTTGGCCCCACTCGCACAGCCCGAGGGTTAAGACCCGGCGTTAGTCGCGCAACGTATCCGAGTTCTCGATAGTCATCATCAATTGTATTGCAGACATACATGTCATTTGTGCCGCCAAAAATGACATAGAAACGCTTTCCATCTGGTGTGATATCCACTTCCCAGGGATTTGCAGTCACCTGATTGTTCACAAATGCATCCATCGGAATTCGCTTGCGGCGACGTTCTTCGCCCGGAATGCTATCGACTACAGACACATAAGGAAAAATGGAACCTTGCCCGTGAATCGATGTGATCTTCGATCGAATGTGAGACACATAAACTTTTTCGCGGATTGGATGAGTGACAAGTTGGCGAGCAAGATTGTCTGTTCGACTGCCGGACCATTGATCTGTAACCTTGCCGCTACTAAGCGAGATTTCGGACACAAGTGCGTTGTAGTACTGACAAACGTAAAGCTTCGACTCATCGCGTCTTAGTGACACGCCACGTGTAAATGGACCAACCTCGAATGTCCTCAAGGTCTTGCCGGTGGACGGTTCCAATTCGAGAACTTGTCCGGGGAAGTCCAAAGTGACATAGAGGCGCTCACCATCAGTCGTGCTGACGACGCCGTAAGGTTCATCAAATACGTCGACGGTGCGAACAATGTTTCCATCTGTCGTGTCGATAAAAATAACTTTGTCTTCATCGTAGATTGCCACTGCCGCTAGCTTCGACGAACCGATAAAGGACACACCTTCCGGGTGCTTGCCAACAGGTATCTCATGCAACACGTTGTTTGTTTCAAGATCCAACACGGTCATGGTGCCGCTGTCACGATTGCTGCAAATTAATAGCGAACCGTCTGTTGAAATGTCCATTAGGCTATTACTGACGCCAGCAAAAGCAGATGAGCAGGCAAAGAGAGCGAATCCGGCAAGCAGGAAGATGTGTGATTGCTTCATTAGGTTGGTTCGGCAAGAGGATAGGGAGTGGTTGCACAACAATGAGTCTATCAAAGTTTGATCGTAGAGTTTCGTCGTAGGGTTCGACGTAGGGTTCGACGGGCGCAAAACAAAACCGGCGTCCTCTTTGGAGGACACCGGTTTGCATGTTACCTGATCGTTTGGTTGTTATTCGAAATACTTACTTAAGGATCGTTCCCTTAGCTGATTCGATAACTTCCTTGATTGCATCGCCGTTGAATTCAGCCTTGGTGTAGGCATTATTCTTAGCAACAACTCGACCCTTCCAGTGCAGAACGGTCAAATCAGCGTCCTTGGCGATCTGGTATTGCGGAGGACCAGCGATACCATCAAACACGGTGAGTTTCACGTGGTTGATGTTATTCTTCTTGCCAAGTGCAATAAGCGTCTCTTCTGCTTCATCGGCATCATCTGCCAACAGAACGAGGTAGCTTCGTAGTTGCTTAGCTTTGTTAGCTTCAATAAGTGCGTCAACTTTCTTGACCAAACTGGTCAAGTCATCCGAGGTCGTACGAGCAAAAATTGCAACGACCGGACGTGTGCCGAACAGTCACCTATAACACAGTGATTTACCAGCATTTTCGCCGCAGGTGTCTTTAGTATTGAATGGCGGTACCGGTGTACCAACACCCAATCCTGACTCCACCTCAGCTATGACAAATCCGCCCATTGCTAGGGCAGCTGCCATCATTGTGGGTACAAGGATGTTTTTCATGTTTCTTTTCCTTAAACTTTGTACGCTATGTACATGTTTTGACCAGATAACAAATATGTGGTCGTGAGACGTGCTAATGCACGTAGTGTTATCTTAGTCCATTGGCCATGCGTTATTCCAGTAAGTCTGTGAATTTAAGCCACCAAATTTGTCTTCAAGATTAAAAATACATGCTTCCAATACGCCAATTACTCCTTCTTTGTTTTCTGTTGATTCCCAGTCTGATTCTGGCAGAACGTCGCAACGTCTTATTTATCATGACGGATGATCAGGCGCCCTGGGCGATTGGACTTTATGACAAACCGACGCATGCCGACACGCCAAACCTTGATGAACTGTTTCGTGCAGGTGCTTATCTACCCAATACATTCGTCGTCACTCCCGTCTGCAGTCCGTCCCGTGCATCACTTGCCACAAGCCAATATGGTACAGAGGTTGGTGTAACCGAATGGCTGAACCCACGTGTCGAGGCTGAGCACGGTTTGGATCCAGGCACACAAACATGGTATGAGGTGATGCAGGAGGCGGGATATTTCACTGGGTTGGTTGGGAAATGGCACCTCGGATTGCTCGATAAATACCATCCGACCAAAACAGGATTTGATTACTTCATGGGTCACCGTGGGGGTGGTTGGTCTCCAGTAAACCCAACGCTTGAAGTCGACGGCCAAAATAAAAAGTTAAACGGTCTGACTACGGATATCCTCACCGACCATGCAATCTCATTCATCGAAAACAGGCCGGCCCAACAGCCGTTCCTGTTAGTTCTGCACTATCGTGCCCCGCATGCACGATGGTTACCCGTTGCACCTGAGGATATGAAGCCGTTCGAAAAGCTCGATCCCAAGTTGCCGGCACCCGACTACGAAGGTTTGGATTTGTCACGTGTTAAACGATTTACCCGTGAGTACCTCGCCAGTACGAGAGGTGTCGATCGGAATGTTGGACGGTTGCTTAAAACGCTTGATGACGCCGGATTGCGTGAGAACACGGTAATCGTGTTTACCAGTGACCATGGCTATAACATGGGACACAACGGAATTTGGCACAAAGGAAATGGACACTGGATTCTAAAGAAGGATGCGTTACCGCTGGCCACTGCAAACATCCCGGCGGGACAACGCCCAAATATGTATGACAATTCGTTACGTGTTCCAACGTGCGTCGTTTGGCCAGGCGTCACAAAGCCTGGTACCCGTATCGATTCGTCGGTCACGAATCTGGATTGGTATCCAACGATGCAGGCAATTGTTGATGCGAAGACTTCTAAGGAAAAAATCGTCAGAGGTCGTGATCTATTGCCATTGTTAAACGGGTCCGCCGATACGTGGGATGACGAAGTCTTCGCGCAATACTCAACACGTCACCAGTCGACAACGCACATGCGATGTTATCGGACTCCCGATTGGAAGTTGGTGCGGGATTTTAAGGATCCTAAGCGAGACGAACTATTCAATCTTGCCGTTGACCCTGAAGAGACAACCAATGTAATCGACAAGGATCAGCATCAGGCAATTGTTGCTCTATTAAACGCAAAGCTCTTGGAAAAGATGAAAGAGATAAACGACCCTGCGTTACCGTGATTCATCATGACGCGTTTGTTCGCAATCGCCAACGGTCTATTGTGAAAGCAGAAGAAGGCTTAAATGAAATCCTGATGAGTGGTGCCCAACGGGTGTGTTAACAGATCCGTTACGGTATCAACGAGTTTCTCCACGACGGCGTTAAAGAACTTCTCTCCTTTTTCCGCAGTTGCGAGATCCGGACGACCGGTGAATCCGTCGTTTGTGCGTTGCTTCATATCGCGACTGACATAAACGCCATTGACCACATCTTGAATTAGCTGTCCGGCAGGTTGGACGTGTTCAGTTCGAACGAGTTCTGGCCTAACGTGCATAATCATCGACGTTTCGAATTCACATGCGTGCCCAACGTACTTATGATCGCCTTCAAGTGTGCTCACAATGAAGTCGTCCGCCACGGCCCAATACGAACCTGCGACAAGCATCGAGTCGTTGTGCTGCAGTTGTAATTCTCGAACAGCGATTTTCATCGGATCAATGTTTCCGCCATGACCGTTAAGGTAGAAAATCCTTTTAAACCCATCGTTCAGTAGAGATTTACCGATGTCGAGTAACATTGATACGTAGTGGTCGAGATTTGCATTGAGCGTCGCGCCGATTCTTAAATGGTGTGCACTTGCACCTAGCCAGCTCGTTGGTACGAGCAGAATCTGTTCCTTCATTTTGGCTTCGAGTGCTTCTGAGACAGCCGTACATAAAATGGTGTCAGTTCCAGTGGGCATGTGTGGGCCATGCTGTTCAACTGCAGCGATTGGAATGATGCACATCGTGTTTTCACGATCAATGGCCTTAATATCCGGAGAGGTAAGTTCCTGGAAAATCATCTAATAGGTGCCTCAGTCATGAATTGGATGTTGTTTCAATTTGGTCAGTGTCTACAGCGAGTACGCAGCGCGATAGTTGACGAAAACGTGATTTTAGCAAAATATAGAACTGAAGCAGGCATGACACCATGAGCAACACACTTTGCAAATCAAAAAAGAAAAAGAAACGCAAGAAGCGTAATGCGCAAAGTGGAATCGTTACTCTTGAGGACGCCACTCATGTATGTCGGAAATGTGGACGTATCTCCGATTCGAAAAAGAAGCTTTGTAAAGCAATCAAGCTTCGCGTCGAATAACCACTTTGTGGTTAATTATCCGACACGATACTTTTCAACGAATGCATCGTTTAGCTCGATACCAATACCCGGCCCTTCCGGTGGCCGTGCCCGGCCATGGTTGTCTCGGACTTGCTGAGGGATTGAAAGAGGCGTGCTTAATAACTCTTGGTGAAAGAGGTTTGGTGTCGTGTCATATTCAAGCATCGGCTGAAATTGATGCAGTCCGCCTGGGATATCGGGCAGTGCGGAAACTAAGTGCATGTCGACGGCGATGAGAATGTCAGAACCCCAGACATGGGGAATGACAGGCGTACCGAAAGCGTGTGCCATGGCCGTAATCTTCATTACTTCACTGATGCCACCAGTCGTCGCAACTTCGGGTTGCAATATATCAACGCATTGTCGTGAAATGAGTTCTCTGTGGCCAAATCGCGTCCACTCCGCTTCTCCGCCAGCTATATTTATGCCCGGTAACGCCTGCCGCACAGAGTTGTAGCCATTGTAGTCCTCCGGCATGACGGGTTCTTCAAACCAATAGAAGTCCAGTTCACGCAGCGTTTGTCCGAGTTGTATGGCTTCACCGACAGTATATGCGTGATTGCAATCTGCCATCAGCTTGAATCCTTCTCCGGCACCTCGTCTGACGGCGGTAGCTAACTCGCGATCCCCGTTCACACCAATCCCGAGTTTCATCTTTGAGGCAGTGTAGCCCATGTCGACGATGTTCTTTACCTCTTGCTCAAATGCCGCAGCCAGATCTTCTCGCTGTTGCAGCATCATGCCGTATCCGTAAACCACAAAGTCCTCCCGGGCCTTGCCACCTAAGAGTTGGTGGAGTGGCATGTCGGTGGCTTTCCCCAGGATATCCCACAAAGCGATATCCACTCCGGAAAGGCATGAAATAGGCATGCCTTTCTGTCCGTGATCACGCATGGCATTGTATACGTGATGCCAAATAACATTTATGTCGAGAGGATTACGGCCGATGAGCATCGGTGCAATAACATGATTGACAATTGCCTGATTTGCAAAAGCGAATGAGCCAGCACCGAAAATCTCTCCGATGCCGGTTATTCCAGCGTCGGTATGCACCTTGATGATGTGCGCTGTGCGTTTGTTGTAGTAACCCTGTGCAAATCCTAATTCGACATCCATGTCGTGCTGGAGAATCAGCGTTTCGACATTTGTAATTCGCATTTGACTATTTTACCTAGGCCAGAATGCCCTGGACCGGTGACCCATGTACATCGGTCAACCGGAAGTCACGGCCTTGATGTCGATAGGTCAGTTTCTCATGGTCGATTCCCAGGCAGTGGAGGATGGTTGCATTTAAGTCGT
Organism: Pirellulaceae bacterium; assembly: GCA_045566075.1. Lineage (GTDB taxonomy): Bacteria > Planctomycetota > Planctomycetia > Pirellulales > Pirellulaceae > UBA11883. The sequence goes on from JBJLEE010000001.1 coordinate 205,313, forward strand.
GGATATGCACCGGATCTTTTTGCACGTTGTAACTGAAGTCATCCGTTTCTCCGTAGACGACTCCGCCTTGAATTCCGCCACCGGCCATCCATTTGGTATAGCAACGAGGGTGATGGTCACGCCCGTAGTTGGTCATGGTTAGGCCACCCTGACAGTAAATCGTCCGGCCGAATTCACCTCCCCAAATCACGAGTGTGTCATCAAACATGCCACGTTGTTTGAGGTCCTTAATTAAGGCAGCAGATGGTTGGTCGATGATGCCACATTGGCGACGGATATCTTTTGGTAGATTACCGTGTTGATCCCATTGCCGAATGAAGACCTGAGTAAACCGGACATCGCGCTCAGCAAGTCTTCGTGCGAGAAGGCAGTTTGCCGCAAACGTGCCAGGTTTGGTCACTTCGGGGCCGTACATGTCCAGTGTGGCTTGCGACTCGTCGGAGATATCCGTCAAATCTGGAACCGAGGTTTGCATGCGGTATGCCATTTCATATTGCGCGATGCGAGATTGAATCTCAGGGTCACCCACTTCGTCAAAGCGATCCTTGTTGAGTTTGGCTAGTCCGTCGAGCATTCGACGCCGCATCTTGGCCGACATTCCCTTAGGATTAGACAGGTAAAGCACAGGGTCTCCCACCGACCGGAGGCTTACGCCTTGATGTTTTGTGGAAAGGAATCCTGAGCCCCAAAGTCTTGCATAGAGTGCCTGACCGCCGAATCCGCCATTGACAGTGGAATGCAGTACAACGAAGGCCGGCAGATTCTCATTCATGCTTCCAAGGCCGTAGGACAACCAGGCACCTGCACTGGGTCGCCCGGGCAACTGACTTCCCGTTTGGATATAGGTGATGGCCGGGTCATGGTTGATGGCTTCGGTGTTAATCGTCTTGATGACAGCAAGATCGTCGATGACGCCTGCCGTATGAGGCAGGATTTCACTTACCCAGGCACCGTGTTCGCCATGCTGGTTGAATTTAAAGATAGACGGCGCAATTGGAAAACGCTTTTGGCCGGATGTCATGGTGGTAATTCGCTGGCCGTTGCGGACGGAGTCCGGAAGATCTTTGTCGTACCAGTCCTGCATCTTCGGCTTATAGTCCCATGTATCCAGTTGGGAAGGCGCACCGGACATGAACAGGTAGATCACTCGCTTTGCTTTCGGTGCGAAATGTAATCCAGCTTCAACCGCTTTCTGTTTTTGCTGTTCCGCAAACAGGTTTGGATTCATCAGCGAAGCCAAGGCGGCCGTTCCGATGCCGGTTGCACTTTTGCTGAAAAAGTGACGGCGGGTTTCTACTAATTCGTATTCACGTAGTGGATTCATCAGGTTTGATCCCCTAGTTCTTAGTGACTGTTTCGCTCAAGTTAAGCAACATGTGTGCAACCATGGTCCAGGCGCCAAGTTCATTGGCATCCAGCTCTTCATTACGTTTGGACTCTCCAACGTTTAGAAAATCAGTGGCCGCACCTTCGGTTGACTGAAATTCAGACAGGTATTCGTTAAATAGCCCTTCGATGACAGCCCGCTCAGACGGCTTTGGTGTTCGTGACAGAACACTTCGATAGGCAAAGTCGATTCGATCAGCTGCTGTAGCCCCACCGCTTGCAATGATTCGCTCAGCGAAAAGTCTCGCTGCTTCCAGAAATTGCACATCGTTCATGAGCGCAAGTGCTTGAAGTGGAGTGTTTGTTCTGGCTCGTCGAACCTGACACGTTTCGCGATCGGGAGCATCAAAAATACTCATCGTAGGCGGAGGTACCGTCCGCTTCCAAAATGTGTACATGCTGCGACGGTACAATGCCTCGCCGCTATCTTGCTTAAAGACAGATGTGTTACTGCCTCCAAAGCCGACAGGTTTCCATAGTCCGTCCGGTTGGTAGGGCTTTACGCTTTTGCCACCGATGGTGCTCACTAACAGCCCGCTTACAGCTAGTGCCTGATCACGAATTACCTCGGCATCCAAACGATAGCGAGGGCCACGTGCCAGTAGTCGGTTTTCGGGGTCTACTTGCCACGTGGATTTGGTGACACGCGAAGACTGCTGATAGGTGGCCGAGAGAAGGAGCATTTTCTGAAACGCCTGAATGTCCCAACCCTGGTCGATGAACTCGATTGCCAGCCAATCGAGTAATTCCGGATGGACGGGTCTCTCTCCTTGAACCCCGAAGTCCTCAGATGTACGAACAATACCGATTCCGAACAACTGTTGCCAAAGACGATTAACGGTAACTCGTGACGTTAACGGGTGTGACGGATTGACTAGCCACTGTGCCAGACCTAGTCGATTGTCAGGTGAATCTTCCTTGGATGTGCCCAACCACGTCGGTACGGCAGAATCGACAGGATCACGCTTGAGCGTGTATTCACCACGCTCGAGGATATGTGCCTGCCGTTTTTCTGCTCGATCCTGCATGACCAATGATGACGGAATCGACTTTTCAATGTCCTCAAGGGATTTTTGCAATTGAGCCTGCTTTGCTTGTGGTTCGGCCAACGCAGCCTTGGATTCAGGATGAACATTGGTGAGGTAGTATCGAAGGATCTGCTTCTCTTGGTCTTCGTTTCGCTGTTCGGCTGCGATATCAATCAGTTTCCGATATTTTCCGGCAGCCCTGCTTTACTGATGGCCTTTTGATACGCTTCCCATATTGATATAGAGGCGATTTGCTCATCACTTAAGGCAGCTGTCGTGACGACACCGGCTTTGTCCCAATGAGTTGTGCCGCCAAATTGAGTAAACGCCCAGCCGTTGATTTTGGCACCGGGATTGAGCCCAACTGTTTTCGCTGGAACTTCAAGTCGTACCCATTCGCCAGTCTTCGGTAGTGCACCCATGGGAAAATTCGTGGCATTGTTTTTGCCGGGCAGGAAGCACTTGTCGGCGCCCCAATGAGCGCGATGATCCCAACTGCCATCATTGAATTGCAACTGAATCGACTCCGGCGGATTATCCGGATCGAGAAATACATAGGTAAAGAATACGTCATTTTCGGCGACGACTAATGGCTCCGATGCGCCAGTGAAGAAGTGTTGATTAAGACCCTCGCCGGTTCGTGTATGTGATTTTTCTCCGCTAAATACAGGATGGTCAGGTCCCGACACAAATTGCCAGGGCCCGTCGCCATCACCGGCCGGTTGTGCGCCGGCTGGTAATGCTTCGTCGATCCATACCCGCTCTTCCCGCGTAATCTCAAACGGTGTGTCTGCCGTGTTTGCATCCGTGTATTGAAACTCCGTAATGGTGGTTTCAGTAAGTGTTTTTGCATCTGAGAGTTCTTGGGTAAGGCGATCCTTATTCGCTATCTGTTCTTCCGACGGCACCTTAATCACCGGTGGCGGCAACAGTGCATTGCCGTCCATTGCTTTTTCCGTCAGGCTGAAGAAATACGAAAAGAGCTGGTAAAACTCCTTTTGTGTAAGTGGATCAAACTTGTGGTCATGGCATTGAGCGCAACCGGAAGTTAGTCCCATCCATACGGTCGACGTTGTGTTTACGCGGTCTACGGCATAGCGGACGTAGTATTCCTCATCAATGGAACCGCCTTCACTGGTCGTTACGTTGCATCGGTTAAAACCCGTTGCCACACGTTGTTCTAATGATGGCTCAGGCAACAAATCACCGGCAAGTTGTTCGATGGTGAATTGATCAAAGGGCATGTTTTGATTGAACGCCTTAATCACCCAATCACGGTAAGGCCAAATCTGACGTTCATTATCCAAGTGCAATCCGTGTGTGTCGGCAAATCGTGCGGCATCAAGCCAATACCGAGCCATGTGCTCACCATATCGTTCGGATTGCATCAACCGATCGATCACCTTCTCAAAGGCACCATCAGATGTATCGGCGAGAAATGCGTCGATTTCTTCTACCGTTGGTGGCAGTCCGGTTAAATCCAAAGTTGCGCGGCGAATCAATGTTTCCTTGTCGGCTCTTGGTGACGGTTGTAGTCGCTCTGCTTTGAGCCGTTGGTGAATAAAGAGGTCTACAGCGTTCACAGGTTTCCATTTGCGAACGGCCCGAGGCGTCTCTGTTTTTATAGCTGGAATGAAGGCCCAATGTTCTTCCCACTCCGCGCCGTCGCTTACCCACTGCTTTAGTGCAGCGATTTCGGAATCCGACAAGACTTTTCCGGAGTCTGCTGGCGGCATTTTGAGATCGGGGTCATCCGAGGTGATTCGTTTTATAAGCTCACTTGCATTTAACTTCCCTGGTACGACTGCTATGACGCCAGAGTCGAGTGTGGCAACAATCCCGTCTTTCGTATCCAGTCGCAGGTCGGACACACGCTCGGCTTCATCGGGCCCATGGCATTTGAAACATCGATCCGAAAGGACCGACAAGACGTCCTTACTAAAATCGACTGACGAATCAGCGGCCGCAAGCGGAGAGGTTGCCGTTAAAGTTACTGCGAACAGTGCAAGTACTGTTGTTTTGAGCATAGCGATCAATTCCAGAGAGGGTCCAGATTGGGTCACGGTGGGATGGCTGTCGACGTGTGCCAGCCATTGGTGATACTTAACTTATTCTAACAACTGAGCGCTTTTGCGCCATTAGTTGCGCGACAGATGCACGTTGACTTACTTCACATACATAAAGTCATCAAGGTTCAGGATGATATGGCAAAGATCAACAAATGCCTGAAAACGATCTGCATCGGTTACAGGAATTGGCAGTATGTATTCGTAATCGTCCGCCGGATCAAGCTGAAGGTGTTCCTGACTTATGGCCAGAGACTGAGTGCGTATAAAACGACGTCCCAGTTTTAATTCCTCCCGTGTCGCATCTCTGGACAACGCAGCCATATATGCCCGATTAATCGCCACATTTAGATGGCTAGGCGTGTATTTCTGATTTGAGGCGGTGATATTCTTGGCGAAGGCTTCGGCTTGGACTTGCATAAACTCACTATTCATCATGGCCAGGGCTTGTGCGGCATGAACACTTACGTTGCGTACACCACAAGAAGTAAGTGTAGATGGTGAATCGAATGACTCAAGCATTGGTGGCCGGATATTCCGTTTTATGAAAGTATAAATGCTACGTCGATAATGCTGTGTGTCGTTTGGGTCCGGCTGCCATATGCCTTTGTATTGTAGTTTTGCAATTTCCGGGTGCAGCGGAAGTCGCACACCCGGGCCACCAGCTTCTTCATTAAGGTGCCCTGATGTTTGAAGAACAACATCACGAATCTCTTCGGCTTCCAGACGGCGGCGATTCATTCGCCATAGCAGCTTGTTATCCGGGTCCGTTTCTGCAGCGGCAGGGCGAAAGTCACTGCGCTGTCGATAGGTTGATGAAGTGACAATGAGTGTTTGCAGATGCTTTATGCTCCAACCAGATTCGATAAACTCCATGGTCAGCCAATCGAGTAATTCCGGATGGGTCGGTGCCTGACCCATGGCACCAAAATCATTGGGCGTGGAAACAATGCCTCTCGCAAAATGGTATTGCCAGACGCGATTCACAAAGACACGTGCTGTGAGTGGATTATTCGGTTGTACAAGCCAGTTTGCTAAGGCAGCGCGTCGTCCTGAGGAAAGACTGCCTTCGATTTCTACCGGACGCACTGCTGCCACGGCAGGTTCTCCGGTGGAGACGAGCATCGTTGGAAATTGAGGATGTACCTTTTCGCGTGGTTGATGAGGTTCGCCACGGAATAATAAGTGCGTTTCGGGTGTTGGAAAGAGAGAATCCTCAACAGCCATGATTGCCGGCGGCGGTAACGGTTTGACCCTCAGCAGTGCGCCCTTTTTGTCCTGCAGATCCATATATTTTTTAAGGTCGCCGCTGTCTTTTGATATGCGCTGGACAGCCTGCCGCTCGCTTACCGCCAGAAAGCCTTCGGCTTGTGCAGCGATTCTCTGTTGTTCCTCGTCACGCTTTGCAGCAGGTGTTTGTACTGCAACCTGCTGAGCCGGGGATAAGAATTTCAAACGCGATTGATACAGGTCTTTCGAGTGTTTATCGATGAGTAACTGAATTGCATCGCGATTCGACTCGTTCCTTGTCGTCCACGCTTCCATTTCTTTGTCGTGCTGAGCGATTTCTTCCTCGCTGGCAAGTGATCGCTCCATCGTGACGGTGGCGGCAAAAAAAGATTGCAGTTGAAAATAGTCTGCTTGTGAAAATGCATCAAATTTGTGGTCATGACATCTAGCACAACCGATGGTAAGCCCCATAAATGCGGAGCCGACCGCGTCAGTCATCTCGGTTAACAATTCTTGACGATTCTTGAGGTCGTCCTGAAGCCCGGCATTAAGTCTCAATGGACCTAAGCGATGGACACCGGTACCAACTAATGCTTCCGGATCATTCGGATAGAGTTCATCGCCGGCAATTTGTTCTTTGACAAAGCGATCAAACGGTTTGTCGGAATTTAGAGAGTCAATGGTGTAGTCCCGAAAACGCCACGCATGCGGTCGTGGATCGTCATACTCAAATCCATCACTATCGGCATAGCGAACAACGTCGAGCCAATGTTGTGCCCAGCGTTCACCATAGCGAGGACTGTTAAGCAGGCGATCTACCAACTGTTCATATGCATCAGCTCGATCGTCGTGGATAAATGTTTCCACTTCCTCGGCGGATGGGAGTAGCCCGTGTAACCCGAGCGTTAACCTACGTATGAGGACATGGCGACTGGCATCGGGCGATGGGGAAAGTTGATTTCGTGTCAGTCGGTACAGCACGAACTGGTCGACAGGAGATCTTCCCCAGTCACCGGAAGTATTTGGGATGGCAGGTCGTGCAGGTGGTGTGAAAGCCCATTCCTGCGCACTCGATGCTAAGGGCAACAAGGCTGCCAACGCGAATGCAATGCATTGAAATAGAGGCTTCATTTGTGAATGGTCGGTCTTTATATGATCTCTGAAATGACGTTGCCACCAATGTCCGTGAGGATTTCTTCTCGTCCATTGTGCAGAAAACTTAGTTTGTGTTGATCTAGTCCAAGTTGATGAAGGATAGTGGCATGCAGGTCTCTTACATGATAGGGGTTTTCGATTGCACGTAATCCGATTTCGTCCGTTCCGCCTACGGTGACTCCACCCTTAATGCCACCGCCGGCCAACCACATGCTAAATCCGAACGGACTGTGGTCTCGTCCTGTTTCGCCTTGGGACATAGGAGTACGACCAAACTCTCCACCCCAAATAATCAAAGTTGAATCAAAAAGGCCTCGCTGCTTGAGATCACTGATCAGGGCGGCAATGGGTTGGTCCACCTGTGCCGCCATTCGTGTATGGTTCTCTTCAATATCGCTGTGACCATCCCAGGTGAGGTTTCCCGGTCCGCCTCCGCTGTATAACTGCACAAAACGAACCCCTCGTTCCAAAAGTCGCCGGGCCATCAGGCAACGGGTCCCAAAGTCAGCGGTTTTAGAATTGTCCGTCCCATACAAGGTGTGCGTGGTTTTGGATTCCTGACTTACGTCGATTACTTCGGGGGCATGCATTTGCATCCGAAACGCCAGTTCATACGTTGCCAATCGCGAGAGTAATACCTGATCATCCGAACGCCGAGTGATTCCGTTTAGTTTGTTTAATAAATCAAGGCTGTTACGTTGGCGTTTACGAGAGCGTTTATCGTGCGGAAGCAGGTCAAGAATTGGGACTCCATCAGGACGAAAAAGCGTTCCTTGAAATACGGGAGGAAAGTAGCCAGCGCCCCAGCATGGTGGACCACCTACAAGTGTGCCATCCGGATCGAGCATGACCACGTAACCCGGCAGATTTTGATTTACCGTTCCTAATCCATAGTTGATCCATGAACCGACAGTCGGGTGCCCCATCAGTGTGCGACCGCTGTTCATTTGATAGAGAGCAGCAGAATGGACAATGCTGTCGGCATGTAACGAACGTACAATTGCCAGGTCATCTGCATGCTGCGTCAGGTTTGGGAATAGGTCGGAAATTAAAGCACCGGATTCACCGAAACGGCTGAATGTCCGCTTACTGCCTAACAATAGAGACTTTTCAGTGGTCTGCTGAGTCTGAACCTCGCCAAATGAATCCGGTACCGGTTGTTTGTGCAGCTTATTGAGTGTCGGTTTGGGGTCAAACGTCTCTACCTGGCTGGGACCACCGGCCATGAAGAGAAAGATCACCCGTTTTGCTTTCGCAGGAAAGTGGGGGTCTTTGCTTTGCAGCGGATTGGCTATCGCTGGACTCGCCGCCTGCATGTCGTCTGCAAGCATCGCTGAAAGCGCAAGGCTTCCAAACCCCAGTCCGGCGGACGAGAGCCATTGACGTCTTGATTGAAGAACTTGCCTTGGATGATCCATGGAATTCATCATAACGTGATCGATTAACAAGTCCCAACCAATAGCCGATGCTGAAGTCGTCTAAAGTAACTCAGCCAACGGTCCATGATTGCCAAGAAGGTGTTGAGGTCGTCCTGCCAGATCGTCAAATGTCTTATGACGTACATCTATCCCCATCTGTTGATAGAGCGTGGCAAACACTTCCCGATAGTGTACGGGGCGGGATTCCGCATGTTCGCCAAACTTGTTAGTGGAACCCAGAACCTGGCCACCTTTCATTCCGCCACCAGCAAGTAAAGCTCCGGCGACACGAGGCCAGTGATCTCGCCCGGCGCTGGTGTTGATTTTAGGAGTCCGTCCGAATTCGCCCCATACGACTACAGAGACATCATCCAGCAATCCTCGTCGCTTTAAATCCGTGATAAGTGCAGAAACTCCGACGTCTAAAAGTGGTAGAGTTTCGCGAGCCTCCATGAAATTCTCTTTGTGCCAATCCCAGTTGTAATCCCCTTTGAGCATGCGGCCGTATGGATATCGACTGAATACAAGCGTGACACATCGAGCGCCGGCTTCGATGACGCGTCGTGCTAGCAGGAATTGATCGAGCATCTTGCCGCCGCCACGTTCGGGCGGGTTGGCAGCATCAATGCCGTACAAGTTTCGTGTCGACTCATCTTCTTGACTGAGATCCATCGCCTTGGCAAGTCGCCCGCTTGCCAGCACGTCAAACGCCTGCCGACTGTATGTATCCATTTTCTCGCTCGTCCCGCTCTCATCTACCACTTTGCGAAAGCGATCAAAGGAAGCTAGCAGCCGACGACGGTCACTAAGTCGTCGCACCCCGTCACTTGTCACTGTAAAGTTTGCGGTATCGACGCTCGATAATTCCAAGCCGGCATGTGCCGGGCCCAAAAAGCCGCCGGTACCTAGTTTGGTGCTGTGAACAAAGCGAGCGTCATAGTAATCCGGAGAAAGATCGACAGTAACTGGAACGCCTTTAACAGCAGGGCCAATTTCATTCGAGGCTACTGCACCCAGAGAAGGCCAGCCGCCAGGTGGGTAACCCACGACTTCGCGTGATCCAGTTTGTGTTGGGTGATGTTCCCACCCCGTAACGACCTGATGCACGTCGTGTTGATCGATGGCGCCTACCAACGAACGAACCGGTACAAGGTCTTCCATCATTCCAGCTAGACGTGGCATTAATTCGCAAATCTCAATGCCCGTGACACTCGACCGTATTGGGCTAAACTCGCCTCGAATCTCCGAGGGTGCGTTTGGCTTTGGGTCGAACATGTCCAGGTGAGGTGGTCCACCCGGAAGGAATACCATGATGGTACCTTTTGCACCTGCAGGCCTCTTTTGAGCTGCTTCGGCTCTCAGTATTTGCGGTAAACCGAGGCCACCCATCGCCAGAGAACCAACCGTCATAAACCCGCGTCGGTTTATATTTCGCGCTGTTTTCTGGAATGAGCCGCGGATTAATGACATGAGCGCTACCAATACTAAGGAATGGAAATGTGCTATTGGTTTATTCTAATGAATGAGTAGACGTAAGTCATATGTCAGTTGCCGCCGCGTGGGGCTGAAGCGGTGCTGTAGCACGACAGTGTTTTGTCGTGCCAGACGCAATAAATTCCTCTACACAATGCGAAATCCGACACTGGCGCTGTCGGAATTCCGCCTGTTAGGTAAACTAGAAATTGCTCGTTTTCAACAGGCATATATATAGAAGCAACGTTAGAAGTAATGAGAATCGGACGGCGAATGTTGGCAAACGCGAATAAAACCTACCCACTTAGCAAATTTAGCGTATTCGTAATTGCGTTTTTGGGCATGACTTCTGCGTCATTAGTTCAGGCGGATAATGAAGAAAAGCCTGATGCAGAGGCAATCGAATTTTTCGAAAATAAGATACGGCCGATATTGAGCCAACATTGCTACTCGTGTCACGCAACGGATGCGAAAAATGTAAAGGGTGGTTTATTGCTGGATTCTCGGGATGCTTCGAGAAAAGGCGGAGATTCCGGTCCGGCTGTTGTGCCGGGCAGCGTTGACGACAGCCTGATCATTTCAGCTCTTCAGTACGAGAGTTTCGAAATGCCACCAAAAGGTAAGCTTGATGATGCTGTTATTAGTGACTTTGTGAAGTGGATTGAGATGGGCGCTCCGGACCCCCGCGATGGGATGGCCGTTGCTAAGTCCTCCATCGATTTTCAAGAGGGACGCAAGCATTGGGCATACCAACCAGTTGTCATGCCTGAGCAACCGAAAGTGAAAGACAAGAAGTGGCCCGTTAATGAGGTGGATTACTTTACGCTTGCTCAAATGGAGTCACAGGGCCTCCACCCGGTCGCGCAGGCAACTAAACGCGACTTGATACGACGAGCTACATTTGACCTTACCGGATTGCCACCGTCACCAAAAGAAACGGAGGCCTTTTTAAGTGACGATTCACCAGAGGCATTTTCCAAAGTTGTAGAACGTTTGCTGGCTTCGGAGCATTACGGTGAACGTTGGGGGCGCTATTGGCTGGATGTTGCCCGCTACTCAGAAGATCAGGCACACACATTTGCCGTACAGCCCAACTCAAGTGGATTTCGTTATCGCGATTGGGTGATTTCTGCTTACAACAGGGACATGCCATATGATCAGTTTGTGCGATTACAAATCGCCGGAGATCAGTATGGTGAAACTGGTGACGTGCCTTATGAAAACATTGTGGCTTTGGGGTACTTCGGACTTGGTGCTCAATACTACAAAAACTCAGATCGCGAACGAGCTATTGCAGATGAGCTTGATGACAGAATTGATACGCTGACGCGTGGATTCCTGGGGCTGACCGTTAGCTGCGCTCGATGTCACGATCACAAGTTTGATCCGATCCCGACCCAAGACTACTACTCGATTGCCGGAATTTTCAGCAGTTCACGATTGAATAACGCTGCCTTGTGTTCACCCGAGGATGTAAAGGCCTATCACGATGGTCAGAAACTGATCAAGGACACGGAAAATGCCGTTAAGAAGTACCTTGCAGATCGCAAGGAAGCTGCAGCCACGTCTAAAGTGCCAGAGATTGCCAAGTATATGGAGGCAGTATGGCGGTTCAAAGTTGCCAAAGAAAATGGTCAGACGGTAGCTACTGGTGAATTAGCAAAGGCTGCCGATCTTAACGAGTTCCTGCTCAAACGCTGGATTGATTTCCTTGATCCAAAGAACAAAGAAAAGGTGAAGGAACTTGCAGCGTGGTTTGAATTAAAAACCGAGCAAGCCGGTGAGGTTGACTTGAATGAAGAATTGCCTGAAAGCGTAACGACGGTTACTCGCGGATTCCAAAAACTAGTGGAGTCTTTAGTCGTCGTTCAGGATGGTGTAACGGTAACCAACATTGCAGCTCGGCCAGAGGGTGAAGCACACGTCGCGGGGAATCCAAGATTTGTAACGCCTATTGCGACTAAGGTCAGACCTGCGGTCGGAATTGATGTTAATATTTCGGGCGCCAGTGAACTGTATCTAATCGTTACCGATGCCGGAAACGGAATGAGTTGCGACCACGCAGATTGGATTAAGCCTAGGTTCATCAACGAGGCTGGCGAGGAATTGTTGCTGACGGAATTGGAACCGAAGAAATCGGAGTCATTCGGCGGCCCGGTCAAAAATAAGAATTACACAGGCAAAGAAATCCGAGTCGGTGGAAAGGTGTATCCCAACGGAATTGGTGTGCATGCTAAATCTAAGCTGATTTACGATATTCCGGAGGGTTATAGTCGCTTTGCAGCCGTCGGTGGATTAGATAACAGTGGTTCGGATCAGGGCGGTTGTGGTGAGCAAGCCAGTGTTCAATTTGCGATTTACACGGAAGAACCCACGGTGCAACCGAAGAATGCCGGCACAGATTTGCTGACAAAACTTCTTGGTAAAGACGGGCCATTTGCCGTAGCCGATAAGGACCTTGAGAACTTCTTATCCGAGGCAAACCGCACAGAGCTGGAATCGCTTCGTGTTGCTCATGAGGAAGCCAAGAAAACCGCCACGCCAATGTACCCGGTGGCTCATGCTTATACCGAAGCAAATCCCCATGACTTAAGAGTGTTTGTTCGTGGTAATCCGGCAAACAAGCGTGAAATTGCACCTCGCCGATTCCTACAAGTGTTGGCTGGGGAAGAACCAGAACCGTATAAAGATGGCAGCGGTCGCCGTGAGTTGGCCGATGATATTACCTCACCGGATAATCCACTTACGCCACGCGTGATGGCAAACCGTGTTTGGCAACATCACTTTGGCCGCGGCATTGTAAACACGCCGAGTAACTTCGGAAAACTGGGAGAAATGCCGACACATCCACAGTTGCTGGACTACTTGGCAAGAAAGCTGATTGATTCAGGATGGTCAATCAAGCAACTACACCGTGAGATTATGTTGTCCAAAACATATCAATTGAGCAGTACGTCGAACGAAGAAAATGCCGAAATAGATGCTGATAATCTATTTGTATGGCGTATGAAACGACGCAGACTGGATGTCGAAGCCTGGCGTGACGCACTCTTGGATGTCTCAGGACGCCTTGATAAAGCCTTGCAGGGTCCGTCAACGAATCTGGCGGATGCCAATAACGTGCGTCGCACGGTTTATGCCAAGGTGAGTCGCCATGAATTGGATAGTCTACTTCGTTTGTTTGATTTTCCCGATGCAAATATCACCAGTTCCAAGCGAAGCGAGACGACGGTGCCACAACAACAATTGTTCGTCCTGAACAGTCCGTTTATGGTCACACAAGCAAAGGCTTTTTCCGCCAGACTTCACGAAGAAGTAAATGAGAGCGATGAGGCTCGCGTGAATCGGGCATTTGCATTGGCATATAGCAGATCGCCGGAACAAGCTGAGCTGGAATTAGCCCTGGCCTATCTCTCCGGAGAGGATACAGCAGAAGACGCAAACCAAATGACTCGCTGGGAACGATATTGCCAGGTCTTACTTGGCGCAAATGAATTCATGTATCTCGACTAGCAAAACCAGCAGACACATTCACAAGACGATAAGCCGCACAACTCGGACGACATCAGAGGAATTGAAAATGACAATGGACCACCATCAAAATGCTCTCACTCGGCGCGAATCACTACAGCGAATGGGAACCGGAATGGGGATGCTCGGACTCGCTGGAATCATGGCTAGTGATGGGAGTCTCATGGCGGAGCCAACGCCGAATGTGAGTGCCGCAAGCCCACTTGCTGTAAAGGCACCTCACTTTGCACCTAAGGCAAAACATGTGATCCACCTGTTCATGAATGGCGGTCCTTCACAGGTTGATACGTTTGATCCGAAGCCGGCACTTGAGAAATATAACGGTCAGCGTCCAAACGAAGCTGACCTTAAAACCGAACGCAAAACCGGTGGGCTATTGATGTCGCCGTTTAAGTTTCAAAACTATGGTGAAGCTGGAATTCCGGTAAGCGAACTCTTTCCGAACATTGGCTCATGTATCGATGACATTTGCGTCATTCGATCCATGCACACCAACATTCCCAATCACGAACCATCACTGCTGATGATGAATAGTGGTGAGACACAACCAACACGTCCCGCCATGGGGTCATGGCTGCTGTATGGTTTGGGCACGATTAATCAGAACTTACCGGGATTCGTTGTGCTTTGTCCTGGTAAGCCTGTGGTAGGACCGCAGTTGTGGAGCAATAGTTTCCTCCCCGGTATATTCCAGGGCACACATATCAACCATTCAAATATCGATCCGAAGAAGGTGATTCGTCACATTAACAACAGTTACCTAAGCAAAACCGCCCAGCGTGAACAACTGGATTTGCTTAGTCGTATGAACGAAATTCATCTTGAAAAGCGTGGCGGAAAGTCCAACCCTCTCGAGTCACGGATTGAGTCCATGGAAATGGCCTTCCGTATGCAATCCGAAGCTCAGGAAGTGTTCGATCTGAACAAGGAAACCAAAGAAATACGGGAATCATACGGCGAGGGGCAATTTGCTAACGCATGTCTCGCGGCACGGCGACTGGTGGAAAGCGGAGTACGTATGGTGCAGGTCTATTACGGAAATGGTCAGCCATGGGACGATCATGGAAATATTAAATCACATGCCGATAAAGCTAAAAACGTGGATCAACCGATCGCCGCATTGATCAATGATTTGAAACAACGTGATCTACTTAAAGACACTCTCATTGTTTGGGGTGGCGAATTTGGCCGAACGCCGGTTGCCGAAAACGGTAATGGCCGTGACCATAATCACCATGGGTTCACGATGTGGTTAGCCGGTGGCGGTGTAAAAGGTGGTATGACATTTGGGGCTACCGATGACTTTGGGTTTGCCTCTGTGGAAAATAAGGTCCATGTCCATGATTTGCATGCGACGATCTTGCACCTGATGGGTCTGGATCACGAAAAACTGACGTTCCGCTACAGTGGCAGAGACTTCCGATTGACGGATGTCCATGGACGTGTCGTCAATGAAATCATCGCATAACGAAAAGCCATCGAAGGTCGTTTCGGGCACAAAACGTGTTTTGTATCTGGTATTTGCCGGATTGACGTTTGTGCTTGGATTTCTCGGTGCCCTGTTGCCCGTTCTGCCAGCGACTCCTTTTCTATTACTGACAAGTTTCTTTCTTGTGCGATCATCGCCACGACTCAATGGCCGGTTAAGACGCTCGCGCGTGTTCGGGCCGATTCTCACCGATTGGGAAGATCACGGTGGGGTGAGGCGGCACGTGAAGATTCAGGCGGTAATAGTCGTTGTCGCGTCGGTTTTTGCAACAATTGTGCTGACCGACTTCGCGTTTTGGCAGGATGTTGCCATCGGTATTCTTGCCGGTATTGGCGTAACCGTTATTGTAAAGCTACCCGAAGCGGAGACGGCCGATCGAAATGAATTGGGCTAAGAGGTATCCCGTATATTCTCATTTATTGCACGCCTAAGTAGATCTTGAGGGTTACTCGTAGTCTTCGCCCGTCAAGCTTGTCAGGACCGACGCCTGCCATGACTCTAGCTCTGACAACATACGCTTAAGGACATCAGGTCTCTCTGATGCGATGTTCGCTGACTCAGCCGGATCGTTGTGGATATCAAACAACTCAACCAAACGACCTGTGTCCTGTTCGTGAACGACTAGTTTGTATTCGTCGCTGAGCCAAACACGCGGTCCTTGGAAATTAGTTGCGGTAATCTCCGAATGAATGAAGTTGCTAAAGTTGCGGGTGTAGATGCCTTTCATCTTCTTCACCAACGGTGTCGTACCGATTTGTAGATCCGATTTGATGTAAGGTGAGTCTCTGTCGACCTGTGACGCACTAAAGCTCCAAAACCCAATAGGGCTGTTACGCACCTTTTGCTCTTGGGTGAGTATTGGCCATAAGTCGATGCCATCCAACGGTCGTTCGGGCAATGGAATTCCGGTGATTCGGCACAGAGTGGGCAAGATATCCGAGGTGACCGTGTTGGCCGATATGATGCCAGGTTGATCAAATCCCTTAGGCCACTCCATTACCGCCGGGACACGAATGCCACCGTCATACATTGTTCCCTTTTGACCCCGATACGGAGATGTGACGATTCCGTCGCCGGGTGTGCCGTTGTCACCGCAATACCATAGCATTGTGTTTTCCCGAAGGTTTTGCTCGTCGAGCCATGATCGCAATTCACCAATGGACCGATCCATCGCAGTAATTTCTGCGTAGCGTTCACGAAGTATTTCCCCGAGTGGTCGTTTCGTTGGCTCCCCGGTCTCATTACTCGTTAAACGAAAGGACTTGTTGGCATAAGTCTCAACAACATCGTCATAGAGTTTTAGATCTTCCGGGAGCCCACTGTAGGGTTCATGCGGTGAACCGAACCAGACAACCAGAAAGAATGGTTTTCCCTTGCGGTTGGCGGTGCGGATAAACTCAATAGCCGAGTCGATGATGATCTGCGACCCTTCACCGGTTAGAACAGTCGGCGTGCGACCATTTTTTGATAGCACGGGGTTTAGCTCAAAGAAATTGTCATGTGACAACCATTGATGAAAGCCGAACGCACCAGGGTTGGTTGGCGAGTTTCGTTTGACAGGACCTAAATGCCATTTTCCAAAGTGCCCGCAATGGTAGCCGGCCTTTCCAAGCAGTGTTGCAACGCTTTTTTCATCAGGTCTTAATGAGTAGCCTGGATTGAATGTGCCATAGCGGTTTGGGTGGCGTCCGGTTATCACGCTACCGCGAGTTGGCGAACACGATGGATGTGCTGAATAGAATCGATCCAGTCGCAGTCCGCTCGCTGCCATCTCATCAAGTACAGGAGTCTTCAAGTGAGGATGACCGTTGTAGCCGGTTTCGTCCCAGCCATGATCATCTCCCATCAGCAAGATGATGTTTGGCGAATCTTCCGCACAACAAAATGTTGCGGGCCAGCAAAACAGAAACAAGAGGGTCAACGTTGTAAGTAAACTGCGCATGTTGCGTCTGCCTGTTTCCTATTTGTTACTTTGAATGTACGCTTCGGCAAGTATGACTCCGAGTTGTATGACTCCCTCGGAATTGATCACAAGCTGCTTCTCTTGTGGTGGTAACTGAAACGCTCGGATGTGGGTTGAATTGTCGTCTTTCGCGAGCGTGTCTGCGATCATTGAGGTCACGTCGACTTTGTTAACACGTTCGTCATCGGTGGGTGGCTGTTGGCACACAAACCAGTGAAGATCAGCCAAGTCAAGATCTTTCCGCGACTGTTGGATGATTGACTCGATGCGAGTGGCCGCATTGGACCGATAAGGTCCAAATGACATGTCGTTTTCACCGACATGATAAAAAACTCCGGCCAGATTGACCTGATGCCCCTTGGATTCTAATGCTGTTTTTGAATCCTTGATGAATTGAATAAACTGATTGTAGATGTGTCGAGACTTTGCTTCAGAGCCTTCCGGTGTCCAGTCAATGATCTGAGACCCACTATGAGTAAACTTGGCAATTGCGATATTTTCATTGGAAGCGGCAGAAAGTGTTTCGCCAAAGCTTAGTTCCGGGCCAAACGTATCGTAGAAGCCTGTGACACCAAGTGGTTTCCACTGTGATGATTTGGTTACGCCGCCGCCCAGACTATATCGGAACGCGATCCGAGGCTGGTTTCGCAGTAGGTGATTGTGGGCATCGGACGATTCAAGGTCGGCGGTGAATGCGCGTTCGCCTTCCATATTGCGGTGTCCAGCTAACACGAAGAGATTGACCGTACTCTTCTTTTTGTAAGGCCATTTGGTTAGGTTTTCCTGCTCAGTGCGTTTTATCCCGATGGAGTTCAAATAGGCGTCAGCATAATTCTCTCCGTGTTGGAGCTGTCCAAGTGTGCCGTAGTGATAGTGCAGGCCAACACCGCCTCCAATTTCGACGCCAATGTGGTTGTTCGGGATGTACTCGGCCAACGGGTCAGAGTTCGTAACAGCCCGCTGACCTTTGCTGATGGCATACATTCGAGGCCTTAAATCCATTCCCCAAATCGTCTTGCAACACAATTCACCGATATAGAATTTCAACTCGGGGCTGTTTAGATCACGGCGCCAGCAAGCAAGAAGATTTGCGAGATTCTTACCGTAATTTGGCATGTAGTCTTCGTTAAACATGTCGTTCTCGCCCTGATGCCACATGAATCCCTCGATTCGATAACGGATCTTCATGTCATCTAACTGAGCCAGCGAATCTCTAATCAGAGCCAATGTCAGTGGGTACATCTTAAATCCGGACGGTTCGTCAGGGTTCCAGTCACCACCGAGGTGAGTACCACCTGCTGCACACTTAAGGATCGCGATCGGGGCATCAGTCGCTGCAGTGACTTTACGGGCAAAGCTTAGCTCGGGGCCAACGGTGTTGTTGACTGGTTGCAGCGATACCCAGCCGTCACTGGTCGTTTTATCTTCGCGTCCCAGGATATAGGTGAATAGTACGTCTTCCTGTGGAGTTCCTAGTCCTTTAAAAGGAGGAAAGTTGTCGATGTCCTTCACTTTCGAGTCGCTGCCGACCATGTTCGACTGGCCTGCGAAAATGAACACTCGAACCACGTCATCCGCAGCACTTAGATGCGAAGTTGTGGCGACAAGTGACGGGAATAGAGCCAATATGGTGAGTATGCGGAACATCTTCAGAGTCCTTTGAATCGCAGACAACAATTCGGTAAGCACGCGGTAATCCGCTATTTGGCGATGCAGTATAGGTGTTTATGGCCACGAAGGAATAACTGACTACCGGCGATGGCGGGCGAGGCATCAAAAATCTCTTCGAGTTTGTTCGATGCGATTACGTTAAGCTGTTTGCTTTTTCCAAGTACCAGTGTCTGCCCGTTACGCCCGGTGACGTAGATTCGATCAGCTGCTGCTACCGGAGACGAGTAGATATTCGCGATGCCCGGCAGGCGCGTGCGATCCATCAACGTGTCTCCGGAGTTGGCATCAAGGCATGTCCAAATACCACTGTTGGATTGATTGAAGAAGAGCAATCCGTCGTATAGCACCGGTGATGGGACATAAGGCGTTCCACGTGTTTGCTTCCATGCGACGACACCTGAATCGGTAATGTCTCCCTTGGAGGATAGCGGTACTGACATGACGGAATGACCTTTATAACCGCTCATGCAAATCACATTGTTCCCCTGAATAACGGGACATGGAGTTACATTTCCAGTTAATCCGCCACATTCCCAGATGATCTCGCCTGAATAAAGGTCGTAGCTGCGGATTCGATTGGAAGCAGCTGTAATGACCTGTGTCCTACCGCTGTGTTTAATTACAACAGGTGTTGCCCACGCGTTACCTTCTTCGCGATTAGACTTCCAGATCGTCTGTCCGGACTCAGCGTCCAGAACTTCAATCGACGACTGCCGTTGATGATCTCGGACAATCACGATTTTGTCGTCATGCAGTGTTGGCGAACATCCTTCGCCAAGACTAGCACCCATGTGTGCCAACCCAAGGTCACGTTTCCACAATGCCTTTCCGTTTAGATCAAAACAGTAAAAGCCGGCTGATCCAAACCAGCAATAAAGTCGTTTGCCGTCGGTGGCAGGTGAGGCGGAAGCAAAGTCATTATCTCCGTGATGCCCTTCATGAGGCACTTTTCGAATTGTTTTTTGACGCCACTTTTCCTTGCCCGTCTCACGGTCGAGGCACAGCACAAAGAAGTCGTAAAACGTATTAGGATGTTTAATTCCGAAGACCCGCATTGGCTGGTCTTCTGGTCGCGGCTTATCCGGGTCAACGACTTTCGTGTTAATGGCCGTAAGGATGTACACACTGTCTTCCCAAATGATGGGGGTCGAGCGTCCGGTGCCGTCAATCTCCACTTTCCACTTAATATTCTTTCCTTCAGACCAGTCGGTGGGAGGATTGGCTGTAAGCGAAACTCCTGTTGAATACGGGCCCCGCCATTGATGCCAGTTCTGTGCCTGACTCTTCGTTGGTGCCTGACCGAACAAGCCGGTTGAGGTAAACACAAAAAACGTAGAAAGGATGACTGCGAGATGGTTTTTCATTGAATTGCGTGGGGCTCCCGAGTTTGTGTGGACAACGGACAGTATAACACGCTGCTTTTTCGCGCAGCAGAGGTCTGAGATGTGTGGTATTGAACCAAAACAAGCACCGCACATGTAGTAAAATGCGTACGTAATTTCAGAACATATTGAGAGAATAGACGTGAAGCAGCTTATAGAAGCAGTTTGGATCTTAGTCTTATTTACGAGTGTCGCGGCGAAGGCAGAGCGGCCAGATCCAGCTGAATTTACATTGTCGAGTGATGACACGGTCATTTTTCTTGGCGGCACCAATATGGTTCGCCTTCAACGATCTGGCACGCTCGAAACTCTCCTGACCAACGCATTTACCGTTGAATCTAAAGGACCACGTTTTCGAGATCTCTCGTGGGATGCGGATACAGTCGGGCGACTTGGTAGTGTCGTTGAACGATGGAGACCGGACGGATTCGGTGGCCGTGCCGAACAATTCAAACGCGTTGGTGCGACGGTGGCATTTGTGCAGTTTGGTCTCATGGAGTCGATGAATGGTGAGGACGGCCTTGAGCGATTCAGAGCGGATTATTCCAGTTTGCTTGATGATCTTAGCCAGCAGCGTATTCGTCTGGTGTTGCTGACATCAACACCATTTGAGACTTCAGAGAGTCTGCACGTGCCAAACTTGAAACGACACAATGAATCGCTGCGAAAATACAATTCCGTGATAGGAGAACTTGGTGCAAAGTATGATGCGATTGTCGTGAATCTGCATTTGGGCTATCCGTTTCCGCTTACTAAGAACGGCATGCATGTACTGCCGGAGTACCAGGAGACGGTTGCCAGAACAATTGCTCGTCAGCTTAATATTAAAACTCCCCCCATTAGAAAGATTGCCTCACTACATTCGGCCGTCAAGGAAAAGCATCGTCTGTGGTATGACTACTGGCGTCCGGCTAACTGGAAGCTGCTTTATGGCGATGATTCCCGTCGGGAGTTCACGCGTGGTGGTGATGACTATATTCCATTTCGTGAAGAGTGGTCGCGACTTATCCCGCTGGTGGCGCAGGCAGAGGAAAGGGTCTGGGCAATTGCTAGTGGAGGACCTGATCCGGGGCATCGTCGACCTGATCCTGAAAAATTGTTCTCGCACCCATCAGCGAATATCAAGGAAGAACTGGCTGCATTCAAGCTGGCAGATGGATTTGATGTGAATCTATTCGCATCTGAGGAGCTCGGCCTTACATCACCACTTTCAATTCGTTGGGATACCTCAGGGAGAATGTACGTCACAGTGACAACCACGTATCCTCATGTGTTTCCCGGAGATGTGCCAAATGACAAGATAATTGTCATCGAAGATGTTGATCATGACGGCGTCGCTGATCGATCTTCCGTGTTTGCCGACGGACTAAATATCCCAACTGGGTTGGAGTTAGGTGACGGTGGCGTTTATGTGGGCCAAAACACTGAAATACTATTTCTTAAGGACACGGTTGGTGACTTGATCGCGGATGAGCGCGAAGTCGTACTGGGCGGGTTTGGAAATGGGGATTCCCATCAGACTATCAACTCGTTTATTTGGAGTCCGGGAGGTGAACTTTACTTCGGGCAAGGTGACGGGTGTGAGTCGCGCGTCGAAACGCCATGGGGTAGTAGTGACCTGTTTCAGGCCGGCTTTTATCGCTTTAGACCACGCAGGCTAAAACTGGATCCGCTGCTTGATGACTTTATGGGGCCAGGCAATCCATGGGGAGTGGCGTTTGATAATTGGGGGCAGATCTTCAGCGTTGATGGAGCAGGGGGTGTCACGTTCCTTTCGCCAGGGCAAATTCCGTCGCACCATCGTATTCGTCTTCGACGTATCGGTGATCCTGGCGGTTATTGCGGAGTCGGGCATATCGATGGCGAACATTTACCGGAGCCCTTCCGTGATAGTTTCGTAACGTGTGACTTTAAGCGAAATCGGGTTATCCAGTTCACAGTGGATCGTCGTGGTAGTGGGTTTGATTTGGATTTTGAAGAGGCTCTTATCGAATCCAGTCATCGAAATTTTAGGCCCGTTGATGTCAGACAAGGTCCCGACGGTGCCATTTACGTTGTCGATTGGTATAACCCAATCACCTGTCATCAGGATGATGCGTACCGGCACCCTGATCGTGATAAGGCACATGGACGAATCTGGCGCATTGCTCCGAAGCGACTTTTGCCGCATCCGCATGATCTCGCGGCCATCGACACACCAGAGCTTTTGCAGAATCTGGATAGTGCCAATCCGTGGTTACGCTATCAGGTCAAGCGGGAATGTACGTCTCGTAATCCTGAGCACGTGGTCAGTGCTCTGGAAGAGGTCCTTCAGGCAACCAATAAGACATCGGACACCTATGAACATCTACTGTTTGAAATGCTTGGGATATATGAGACGCTTGAGGTTGTCAATGAACCACTACTGCACCGCTGCCTGAATAGCGGTGACGAAAGATTGCGAGCCTATGCAGCTCGTGTGGTGGGGCGATGGCATGACCGAATTGACGATCCCCTGTCGTTGTTGTCAGATCGTGTTATTGATTCTGACGCGCTTGTGCGAATGGAAGCGGTCGCTGCCTGTGCGGCAATTCCTTATCCGGAGTCCATTACAGTCGCAGTACGAGCGATTGATCTGAATGTTGATTATGACATCGACTATGTCCTGAAACAGGCTGCACATCATTTGCAACATCATTGGTTGCCGACATTTAAAGAAGGCCGACTCCGGTTTCAGAAACCTCAACATTTGGCAGCGATCTTGAATGAGGCTGGAGGACGTGAAGTTGTCGATCAACTCAAAGATCTGGTTCTAAACGACAGCCTTAAGGGTGAATCAAGACGTTCGGCTATTGAGTCAATTGTCAGTATGGCAAATGAAGATGACTTGACGACCTTTGCGCTTGATATTGAATTGTTTAGCGCAAATGGGAAATATGACGAGGCTAGTCACGCTAGCGCACTACGCCAGGCAATCGGCGTAGCCAAAGAAGTCAAGGCTTCCGGCGATGTGAGTGCGATGCTACGGACTCTGTTTGCAACAGGAAGTAACATCGTTAGCGTTGAAGCAATTAGGTTGGCAGGGATTTGGAAGACAGTTGATCTAACAGCCGAATTGGAGGAGATCACAGCAGATCAGGCCAGCGACCTTGAAGTTAGGGCGGCGGCTTTATACGCTCTCGTTGAAATCAAGGGCGATGGCGCTAGCGACTTTGTTCGAAACGTCTTTAACGAATCAAATGCTACAGGGTTGCAGGCTTCTGTCATTGGCGCTCTAGCGCGAGTAGATCGAGATTCCGCGGCAAATCATTTCGCCACCTTTATTACAGATGACGCGGTGACCTCTAAAGAAATCGGTTTGGCTCTCACGGAAATCCTCGAACAAGACGGTGGCTCACAAAGTCTTGCCGATGCGTTGTCTGAGAATGGCCTTAAGGAAGATGTTGCACGTAAGTTGCTGAGTGCCGTGTTTCAATCGGGTAGATCAGACCAGGCTGTGCTGGCAGTTATCACCAGCGTACTTAGCGTGGGGAATCCGGTGCCTCAATACGATGAAGAATTCGTGTCAGAACTGGTTGATTCCGCTTCTGCAACTGGAAATGCAATAACTGGAAAGTCAGTGTTTAAAACGATCGGTTGTGCGGCATGTCACAAAGTCGCCGGTTCCGGTGGCAATGTGGGGCCCGACCTTACGGCTATAGGTACGACTCTTTCGGGTCACCGAATTTCTGAAGAATTGCTTTGGCCGCAGAAGCAGATAAAGGAAGGTTATTCGCTTGTACACGTTATCACTACCGAGGGACGAGTGTTACAAGGGTATGAACGAAAAACAAGAGAGACTCAAGAATCGGGAGGGTTGTTGATTGAGGATCCTCAAACCGGAGAGCTCACCAAACTAGAAAAAGACGAAATTGATGTCCGACAAAACGCCGGTTCAGCAATGCCGTCCGGGCTGACAGCACTTCTATCACGTGAGCAGCTGTTGGATTTAATTGCCTACTTACAGAGTCTTGGCAAACTATAGATCTATTAAGGAGATCCATTAAGGCCGAGTAACCGTGTTGTTTGCGTTGACTTTGAGCGTAACTTCTTGAGATCCGCCTCCGATCCAAAACACGGTAGCTTTCACATCAGCGTCGTGATCGCCAAGGCCAAAATGCAGCACCGGTGAGTTTTGGTTTCCCTGGCCAGTTGATGAACAGACTTGTCGTGTCAGTGTCGTTTCATTGACGTTGATTCGCACCTGGCTGCCGATTGCCATCTTGTCGGTCGAGTTGTTTCCTGCAAGGGATACTTTCACGTAATTTTTAGAAGCAGATTGGTTTTGATACAGGCGTCCTTTGGTGGCCAAGTCCAGATCACCGTCGTTATCAAAGTCACCCCATGCTGCTTGATAGGTGGTGTCCGCACTGATGCCGGACTCAGCCGTGACATTGCTGAACTTAAAGCCTCCGTTATTCTTGTACAGGACACAGTGGTCTCCCCCGTATACCGTTGTGAAATATAGATCTAGCTTTCCATCGTTGTCAAAATCTGCCAAGGCCGGCGAGGCAAAGGACTCCTGCCATCCGAGACCCGCATCAGCGCTGAGATCCTGAAAGGCCCACTCACCGTCTTTTCCTAAGTTCTTGAGAAACTTTGGCCGGTCCTGATACGCTGGTGGATGACTGAAGTTTCCGACGAATAGGTCGAGATGACCATCGTTATCAAAGTCGCCCCATGATGAACCGATGGTGTGTCCCCACGCTCCGAGCCCTCCGTCACCATCGACCTTAGCGGTCTTTTCTACCTGTGCAAAAACACCTTGACCGTCGTTTTGCCATAAGGTGTTAGGAACAAGCCGGTAATTGGATACATAAATATCCAAGTCACCGTCTTCATCGTAATCCGCTGTGGTGATTCCCCGGGCCGGCATCGTAGTACCTTTTGTCCGCCATACTTCCTTGAAAGTCGTGTCGCCGTTACTGAAGTACATCGCGTCAAGCTGATATGCCGGGCTTTCGTATCCCCCAACGTAAATATCTAAAAACGTATCACCGTTAAAATCTCCAAGCGTTGCGCCGAGGCTCACATTGGTTGGAAAGTCCGGAAGATTGTCACTGATATCCTTGAGCGATTTGCCGGCTTCGTTTAGGTATAGGTAGCCCGGGCCTGACCAACAAACTGCATCAGGGTATCCATCATTATTAATGTCGCCCCAAACTGCTGAACCAGCGATACTGGTATCGGGCATTTGAGAAAAAGTGCCGTCCCCGTCGTTCAGCCAAATTTGATTGCCGGCATTGAGATCAATATGCCCGTCCTGATTGATATCAACCCAAGCTGCTGTTCCATCCGCCATACCATTAAGCCCGGCCTGTTCGTTAACAACAGCAAAAGTCTGTGCAAAGGCCGATGAAGAAAAGCCACACAATAAAATGGCGAGTGTTCGTTTTAAGTACATACCGCTCCCCCAGATTTGCTGTTAAACAGGTTTGATATCTCTAGCTAAGGATATCAGAAATGATGTGGCCTTCGGAAAGTCGCATTGGACGCTCGTTTTGATCGAGCATCTCAGAGTGCGGGTCAATTCCCAGACAATGGTAAATCGTGGCTGTTATGTCTGCCGGTGTAACTGGGTCAGCAGCAGGATAGCCAGCGATACCATCGGAAGCTCCATAGACTTGTCCATGGTTAATTCCGGCGCCAAACATGCACAACGAGAAGACATTTGACCAGTGATCACGTCCGGCGTCTTTGTTTATTCGCGGCGTACGACCGAATTCACCTGTTACAACAACGAGTGTTTCTTCCAATTCACCGGTCTCTTCCAGATCATTGATGAGTGCATAGAGAGCCTGATCAAAGGGTGGGCAGAGATCATTTCGAAGTGACTTTAGGTTGTTCCAGTGACTGTCCCATGCGTAACCTTCCTCGCCCTGTGTGCGTAACCAGCTGCACTGGATTACTCTTGAACCGGCTTGAAGGAAGCGACGACCGAGCAGCACTGACTGACCGAATAAGTTTCGACCATATGCTTCACGTAGCTTGGAATCTTCTGATGATAAATCTACAGCGCGACGCACGGCATCAGAGGATAATACGTCGATCGCTTTCTTTTGCCCTGCGGCAAGCGCTTGTGCATCGGAAGTCTTGTCCAGGTATTCAACTTGACTGTTGATTTGGTCAATAAGCTTACGACGACGTGTGAAAACGCGTGGATCGCGGTTTGCAACCAAGGGCAAATGGTCAAGTTTGAAACCGTCTTCATTTGGATCACCACCGGGTTGAAGCGGGTCGTATTTGCTTCCTAATCGGCCACCCCATTGTCCGGCACGACGGCCGCTGCCGGCATCAAGTCGGCGGGGAATGATTGCCCATGGCACCATTGGACCCGATCCAGGGGCCATCTTTGCTATCGCTGCACCCACATGCGGGTGATCGGAGCGAGCCATGAAGTTCGCTTGTCCGGCCGTACCTTCATATTCATAGCCGGTAAACATCGCATAGCCACCGGAAGCATGATCAGGACGTGGATGCGTTACGCTGCGAACAATTACGCCGCGGTCAAGTATCTTTGCTGTTAGTGGAACGGAGTCACAAACCTGGATTCCAGGAACGGCTGTGGAAATCGGATTAAACGTACCGCGAATATCGTCGGGTGCATTCGGCTTTGGATCGTATGTGTCCATTTGAGCCGCACCGCCTGATTGAAACAGAATGATGCAGTTTTTCGCTTTACCGAAACTGCTCTGTTGTTTGGCTGATGGTGAGTCGGCAAGAAGCTTGCCATGATTGCCATCGAGTAGTTGGGGTAGCCCCAAGCCCGTTAGGCCCAGTCCGCCGATTTTGAGCATTTCACGACGCTGAAGGGATTCGCCTTTTTGCGATTCTGGTCCGTAAAGACTGAGCATGGCTTTCCTCGGTAGGAATGTGGGTGGGAGGGGTCACTCTCGGTTACGTTTAAAACTCGTGTAGTCAACTACATATAGCATAACCGAAAGCTACTAAGCATTGAGGTTACATAATTGATATCGGCACGACAAGAGAAATCCGTTTAGTCTGGCATTTGGGATGCGCACTTTAATTGGAGGACGGCAATTATGCTCTGAAAAAGTAGTTTGTGTTATCATAATAGGGTGTCGGGCATGCTAACTGGGCCTGTCTCCAACCTATCCCCTTTTCATTCCAAGACCCACCGGAAAAGGACTAATGCCATGCTAAGACGCATGACGAAGTGCACTGTTGTGATCCTCTGCCTTATCGCATCCACGGCAGAACGCACTGAAGCGCAAGCCTTCATAGAGCATATTCATCCTGGCGTGGTGAAACGCGGTGTTACGACACGTATACAACTGGTCGGGTCAGAGTTGTTGACGCCTGTTGATATTTGGACCTCACTGCCAACAGATGTGGTGCATCAGGTTGGCATGGAAGCGGATGGTCAGGGCAATATCTTTATTGATCTTGAGGTAAGTGAAAACGCGCCATTAGGGCTATACGGCATGCGTTTAGCCACGGGCGATGGCCTCAGCAATGTTCATCTGTTCTCCATCGATGATCTGGAGACCGTATTCGAGGAAGAATATGCGTCACCGAAGGAACACAATAATGGCAAACTGCAACTAGCTCAGCCGATTGCTTATCCGGCGACGGTTGCCGGTGCGATTAAACCGACCGATGTGGATTACTATTCCATTGAAGTGACCAAGGGAGAAACTCTATCACTTGAGGTAGTCGGAAACCGACTGGGTAAAGCACTTGATCCGGTAGTTACCATACTGGACGAGCAAGGTAAGTTCGTTGTTAGTAGAGACAACGACGTCGGGCTGCTTTTTGACTTGCGGTTTGAGCATACCTTTGAAAAGGCAGGCAAATACTTTCTGCGTTTACATGATTCCCGATACGTAGGGTCTCAATATTGGGGTTACTCATTTAGGATTGGCAAGTTTCCGATCGCGAGAGTTGCCATCCCGTCCGCAGTACAACCTGGGGCATCCACAAAACTGGGATTCCCACAGGTTGCAAATTCACAAGCTGAGCTGGCGCTTCCAGCGGACTGCGATCGCAATACCGTGTTTTTCGACTTCAAGCGTGAAGGTGACGATGCTTCGACTTGGCTTCCCATTTCAGTGAATCACAATAAGAACCAACTTGAAACGGAACCCAACGACAAGCAGGAATCAGCTGTTGTCGTTACTTTAGAAACGAATGTTCATGGTTCGTTTAAGGATGAACAGGATTGGGATTGGTATGCGTTGGAATTGCAAAAGGGGATTACGGTTGATCTGAAGGTCGAGACCAGAAATATCGGATCTCCCGCTGACGTGGAGTTGACGATCTACGACAGTAAAGGTGGCGTCGTCAAACGAGTTGATGACGTAGGCTTTGAAGATGCGATCACCTCATTTACATCACCTGAAGAAGGTACTTATTACTTCAAGCTCCGAGAAGTTGTACAGCATGGCGGGGAAGCATTTGCATATCGTCTTGAAATAAACGCACTCAAAACGGCTATCAAGGCGACCAGTGGAATCGGGCGAATTGCTGTACCTATCGATACCTGGCAACCTTTACCAATTGATATTGATCGAAGTCGAGTGGCCGGTGACCTGACAGTACAATTGCTTGGCGTGCCTGAAGGATTTCGGCTTGAGTCAAACGTGATACCTGCTGCTGTAACCAAATGGGTCGGCCGGCTGTATATCGACGAAGGCGTAAACACTGGTGTCTACGCGATGCATGTAAACGTGCAGCAAGTGGTTGACGGTGAGGTAAAGGCAGAGTCATATGCGCAAACACAACCGCTGGTAGATAGAATTCCCACAGGCCGCGGCCCGCACGGCGAACCGTTTGAGTTGCGAGAAGACCAGAGGCGGTTACCGGCGAGCTTAAAGGATCAGATTGCAGTGCTCGTCACGCCTCCAATCCCATTTGATTTCGAAATAAATACACCTGATGTTCTGCTGGCACGGTATCAACATGCCCAATTTAAATTTGATGTGATGTTTGATGACGGATTTCAGCAGCCTGTAACCTTCAAAGCCAGAGGTGGAGAATTGGAACAGGATCGTCTGCGAGCACCGCGCGTTCTTGCTGAGATTCCTGAGGTAACCCAATCTGTCACTGATCTCGTAGGCACACTAACATCGGGCGTTGGGACGAACCTGCTAAGCCATCGGGTAACCCTAACCGGGACGACGACCATCGGAGACCGGGTGATCAATTTGACTCGCACGTTTGAGCTGAAAATCGACGCTGCATTTAAACCGTCGGGTATGCAGGATCCGGTTGACATCACCATCGGTAAGGAAATGATGCTTGAGGTGTTCGCAAATCGTATCGATCCGTTTATCGGAGAAGTCAAGCTGACTACGGGCGATGCGAATGGTATTACCTTGCCAAAAGACGTCGTGATTCCTGAAGGGATTCCGTCTGTAAAGATCAAAGCCATTGTTGCCGAGGATGCACCAGCCGGAGCCCAGAATATTGCACTCATTGGAAATGCAACGGTGGATAAGTATTCAGAGGCGAGTAACGGATACCTAAAAGTGACCGTCGTGGAACCATCTGCAGAAGATGATGCAGAGGAAGGTAAGGAATAAGGAGATGAACTTGCTGACTTCATTAAAACACTGCGGAATGTTATTTGCCATCCTCGTCGTTGCGAGCTCGGCAATCTATGCGGATGACGCCCCCGTGGCTCTTCGGATTCAACCCGGAACGATCGAGGTTGCACCGAACCGATACCCAAGTCGCTTCATCGTGTCAGCGCTCTACGCTGATGGATCGATTGCGGACGTTACAGATACAGCCGAATTCAAGGTTCTCAACACTGAATTGGGCGAAGTGGACTCAAGTCACCGGTTTATTGGTCGCCGAGCTGGTGCAACACAATTGGTTGCAACGTTGGGAGACCTGTCGACCTATGTAGATGTGCAAATTGGTGACGATAAGCCCTGGGATCCGGACTTTGGTACAAGCGTTGTTGCCTCACTTACGCGCGCTGGATGTAGTCAGGGTGCTT
>JBJLEE010000002.1:0-77309 GCA_045566075.1 Pirellulaceae bacterium
GCTGCAGAAGGCGAACATTGGTCGCCAGATGACGAATTCATTGAGATCATGAGTTCGGACTCTGGCAGGGATATTGATTCGATCGATCATTTCTTTGGCCAATATTAATTTTCGATCGGCGGCATTAAATCGCTTATCTCATCGGCACGCCAGAGCCCGATCAAAACAGAGCTTCTGCATAAACACATGGTAAGGGTTAAAATAAAAGCCATCTCAAACCAATCAACGACCTTACATTTTTATGATTCCATGAGGTCTCATTGTTATGTGCTACACAGACGACAAATCCTTGTGGCACGTTCTAGCAGACCGCATTGTTGGGCGAAGTCAGCAACCGCACCTTTACAGGTCATCCTATCTAGCCGTTTATTTTCTCCTGGCCGTTTCAGCAACGATCATCCTGGCAGTTCCTACAAGTCAGCCTAAAAACGGCAACCGCTCGGTGTCGATTAACTCTCGCCAGCGTTCGGAGGTTATTAAGGATCTGCCACCTATCAGCTCGTTTAAAGAGACTCCGCCGTCACGATTCTTAGTCGACATGAAACACGTTCGGCGAGGGCATCCGTATATGGGTAGACGAGCGATGCGTCCACATACGGGCGGGCATGTGTATTTCAACACACTTTCAAAATCCAAATCGCTTTCAGTACAGGACTACCCACCCATTTACGCAGTAGCCGATGGAGTCATTACAAGAATCGACTATTCATACGAATTAAGGTCGATGTTTGAGCCCACGCTTGGTAAGGCAGTTGCGAATAGACGCTATGGAATAGGGCTGACATTCGCGAAAGATGGGGCTACGCCTATTACATTCCACTATAGTATTGAACCTTTTGTACGACCCAATAACGATAACTTTTACGACAAATTCATTTTCGTGAAGCTTGGACAGCCGGTTAAAAAAGGCGATGTAATCGCAAGGATGTACTTACCACCTAACACCCAATTGGCCAGCAAAAGTCATATACACTTCAATTTACTAAGGGAGGGTGGAGGAGGCTTTATCTCACCTTCCATCTTCGATCCAGCAACAGTACGCTTGTTTCACGCCCGCTGGAACTTGTTTCCGAACAACCCAGATGCACCCATACCACCGTGTATGGGTTATTTTCTTGAGGCCGATGAAAATCCCTTTGAACGGCGTGCAATCGATCGATTATAGATAATGGAACTATTCAATGATCTACCCATCGAGTTCTGTCAAATGCTTCTCGACCATGCGAATGTCCCCAGAATGCAAAACATGAGTCATATATCTAGTAGGCTAAACTTTTAGCCTTTGGCCAAACAATGAGGGCCTAATTGTCCATGCGTCGTTATCGACTTTCTGGTCGCGTTTACTCTTCAGTCTTTTGATCGAATGCTCGGAGGAGTCAAGTAAAAAGAACTCCACCGAACTCTACCGCAATCAAATGGATTGCCACAAACGCAACTTGAGGAACACACAGCTAAGTTAAAGGACATAAACTTGTCTTCTTTACCGCCCTAATTTTGATCGAATATTTGTTGTGGCTCTCGGTTTTTAAAGCCCGAAGACTTTGTGCGACAAGAGTGGTCTTTATTCGATTCAAATTCAGTCACGCAAATGAGTAGACAAATTCACGTTTGCAACTACTCGAGGGTCTTCCAAGAATGCTTGCAAACTTGCTTAGCCTTATTCTCCTTTAATATCACCTAGCTTGAGAAAACCCAAATGCAATGCATCTGGTCCATGCTGTAGATTATTTCCGGCAACACTATTCATCGCACCTTGATGCATAGAGTCCTTTACCCTAGTTCCCGAACCATTGGTCCATATGTCGAGAACATCGATTGGGCAGTGTGGCGAAGCCATATTCACAAGCGAGCCATCGTTTTCACGGGCAAATATAGCGTCCGTCACCTTCTCGATCGCAATATTTTCCGTAAGAGCCTCGCCTTCCTGGCCACCTAGCTGAAGTGTACCGGATTCGTGGACTTTTTCATTTCTCGTTCCGCTACTATCAGAGAAATACCACCAGGGTGGGACATGTGGCGAAGCCATGTTCACAAGCGAGCCATCGTTTTCACGGGCGAATATAGCGTCCGTCACCTTCTCGATCGCAATATTTTCCGTAAGAGCCTCGCCTTCCTGACCACCCATCTTAAGCTTCCCTAATTCGTGCCCAACTCTGACACTTGATACATTACCGTTCGTCCAAACCCGGTGAGGTTCTGGCCAATGCTCTGAGCCTATATTCACTTGTAAAGTATCTTTGACATCGTTGTCATCCACGAATACAGCGTCCGTTAGTTTCTCGATCGCAATATTTTTCGTAAGGGCTTCGCCTTCCTGACCACCCATCTTAAGCTTCCCTAATTCGTGCCCAACTCTGACACTTGTTGCATTACCGTTCGTCCAAACCCGGTGAGGTTCTGGCCAATGCTCTGAGCCTATATTCACTTGTAAAGTATCTTTGACATCGTTGTCATCTGCGAATACAGCGTCCGTTACTTTCTCGATCGCAATATTTTCCTTTAGAGCCTCGCCTTCTTGACCACCCATCTTAAGCTTCCCTAATTCGTGCCCAACTCTGACACTTGTTGTACCACCACTGGTCCATATCGAGGGGATCTCCGATCTCAAATGGTCGCGAACTCCCATCTCAGCAAATTCGACCATTACAGTCATTAATTTACGATCTTCGAGCGATTCCATCTTGAGCTGCCGGCGTGTGTTTCTTTTAGTTGACATCTTCATATTTCCTTAGGTCGGTTATTTGGCGAGAAACCATTTTTTCGCCTCACTCTAATAACGGGAAACGATTAAGAAACGGACAACATTAACTTCATACGCTGAAAATATTTCTCATACGCAACCGCCACGATTATTTATTTGAACGGTTTATAACCGTCGCCCACCCAAACCAAATCAATCGCGGGATGTATGAATGGGGCCTTGGCGCTGGGAATGCCGTGGCATGGGCCAGAAGCTCCTGGCTACCGATACACGGCTAAACCAAAAGCGTAATCAAGATCACAGCGGCCCATGAGTTCGCCATCTTTTGGAGGGGACATTAACGGGAGTCGTTGCTAACAAATAACAACATGAGCAGCTGTAACATTCCTGTTTTATTTCTCCCATAGCCCTACATAACCAATTGTCTTTGTAGGTGCACTAACGAATAATTACCCTACAACTGGTCAGCACTTGGGGACTGGTTCTCGTCCAGAAATTGCTTATTGCTACACCCAGAGGATAATTAATGCAGGAACTAGCGAAAAGGGTTTTGTCGCATCTTAGGATTCTTCTCAAAACAGCCGGCTTCCGAAAATGTACTGAACGCATCACTCACCGACGGACACTAGTCTTTGATGAGCTGGAAACAAGACGACTGCTTGCCACATTTGGAATTACCCCCCAATACGACGTAAACGTAACCCCCGACATTGTTTACCGTGACGATGCTAAAGTTGGCTATGGAACAGATGATGGTGTTACAGATAAGAGCCTCAAGCTTGACCTTTATCAGCCGACTGGTGACAACCTGCCGGAAACCCTACCCGCGGCCATCTTAATCCACGGTGGCGGCTTTGTCGGTGGCGACAAAGCGCAGGGAACTTTTGTTGATCTCAGCAATGATTTTGCGAGTCGTGGTTATGTAGCTGTCTCGATCAACTATCGACTTTTCGGCGACAGCCCACCACCAGCCAAGGAAACCCAGTTCTCCGACCTTGACGAACGCTACGATACATTTGTGGCTGGTGTCGAAGATGCATTTCACGCCGTTAAATGGATGAAAGACTCCGCTGACACTCTGGGGATAGATCCCAGCAGAATAATGCTAGGAGGTCATTCCGCCGGTGGCTTCCTCTCTTTGGCAACCGGAATGTTTGACGCTCAGGATGTTAGTGAGTTCTCTTATATGGATCTTGATATCAGCCAACTGCAGGTTGCAGCGTTACTTGATGGCGCCGGCAGCATGAATGGCACGGAATATACTATCGACGCCAACGATCCCCCGACATTCATACTACACTCCGAAGATGATGCAACCGTCACTTATGACAATGCCCAGAAGGTCGCCACTGAACTAGGAAATCATAACGTGGCCTATGAGTTTCCTTTGATCACAACGGCTGGACACGGTTTGGATGAGAAACTTGACACCGTGGTCGACGGTGTTGTTGTGTCGGACCAAATGTTCGCCTTCTTTGAACAGGAATTAGATCTGGATGAACTCATCCCTACCTTCAACTGGCACAACGATAATCTATCTGAAGATGTGAATGGTGATGGATCCGTCACACCATTTGATGCTTTAATGCTGATCAATGAACTGAACCGCGCGGGCGCATATCAATTACCACTGAGCAAACCAGGCGAGAGCCCGTTTTACGATGTGAATAAGGATGGTTGGATCACACCTAGTGATGCTATTCAAATCATCAATGTGTTAAACGGCGGTCCACATTCTGCAGCATTTAGTCTGTTTTTGACCGACGTCAATAATGAACCAACATCAACCATTTCGGTGGATGAGGTTTTTTACATCAATCTTAGTGCAGAGGACATTTCCGCCGCTGAAGCTGGGGTCTTTGCGGCATATGTCGATCTTTACATTCCCGAAACACACTTGGAATATGCCGGGAATGCTGAATTCACTGCTCCATATATAAATGCACCTTCGGGTACCTTCAATAACGGTGGTGAACTAGATGAATGGGGTGCCTTCGCCGGAATGGATAAAGTGGGATCCGGTTCAATTGTCGTATCACGCATCCCAGTACGCGCGATAGCTAGTGGACATGCCTTACTTGTGCTCGAACCAGCTGACGAATCATCATTTCATGATGTTCTAATATACGATCGGGCAACACCACTAGATGCTTTGGAGGTAGTGTACAGCAGCTTTGATTTCAACATTTTGGAGAATGCTGAAGGTGAATACATCAACGAACTTGCCGTGAGTCAAACAAACACAGTGTTTGATTATTAATTTCTCTAGCCATGTGGTGATGATTGTTATTATTCCTGATTGCTAATTATTCTTTCATATTGCTTCTCCGCGTCGCTGAGCTCTATTTCTAGGATGGTTGGCACGAGCTCATTCAGCTGTCGGCTCAGCTGATCAGCCACTGTGGTCATCTTCGGATCGCTGATGGCATCGACACAGAAAACAACATCAATCGGCGCGATCAACAAACTCACGACGACAAACGTGGCACCGATAAAGTTCTCTCTCACAATTCGTGCTAATGGGCGGTTAGAGTGGCAAGCATAATTCACTCAGTACTAAATGCTTCGCGAAGTTGTGTCCAAATCCATGCGTAATGTTCTTTGCCGAGCCCATGTCGCTTATTTGGATAAATTCTATAATTCTTTTCACCGGGGATTCGGTTGAACGTATTAAAGCACGTGGTCGGTGGACAGATCCCATCCTGAAGACCAACTGACATTAGGGTGGGGCAACCAATTCGCTCCGCGAGGTTCATGGTGTCAAAATAGCTAAGTGTTCGAAGCGTTGATTCCCAGCTCCGTTGCGGCTGCTCAGCGATCCAGTTATCCATCTCAGGCCAGTGGCTTAAACGAAAGTAGTTTATCCAGTCGCAGAGAAAGGGAATATCGGCGATACAATAATCCACTCTTGAATCGAGTGCCGCTGTGGCAAATGCGAA
Organism: Pirellulaceae bacterium; assembly: GCA_045566075.1. GTDB lineage: Bacteria > Planctomycetota > Planctomycetia > Pirellulales > Pirellulaceae > UBA11883. The sequence goes on from JBJLEE010000002.1 coordinate 5,641, forward strand.
TCCGCCACCTTGGCTGCCACCCCAGACAGCGATCTTATCCTGATCCACATCAGGCCGGGACGCAATGAAATCGACCGCCCTAATACAATCCAGATAGCTGCTGCGGTAATAGTAAGTTTCCGCGTTATCCAATCCTCTAATCCAGAAGTTATTGGGTTGTCCGGAAATGTCCTGTTGGCTGTTTCCGTGACCACGGGGATTAAAAGAAAATACAACCATGTCATCACATTTGCCAACCGGTTTCATGCTTTGTCCATAGCCAGGCACACGAATCACTGCTGGAAGAGGTTTCGATGCTTTCCTTGGCACTTCAAGCCAACCACGTACCCGAACTTGATTATGGCTGCGCATGCTGACTTCAAACACCTGAATATCGCCATCACTCATCTTAGATCGTTCGACCGTTTTAAATACTGGAGGAACCGATTTCAACTCTGCGATGGAACGCTCCCAAAATTCGTCAAAGTCATCCTGTTGCGTCAGCGGTGTCAGCAATTGGTTTGGGTTGCATCCTACACGCACTTTTTTCTGGATGGCTTTTACTGTTTCACTTTGTTGAAATTTGCACACCATTTCGACAAAACCGGCTTGCGGGAGCATGATGGTTTTCGTGAATTCTTTCGTCTTACCCGCATCAATCTGGATCACCTGATCAGGATTTTTTGCAGGGGATATCGCTGTGCTGTTAATACCCCATCCAAGGATCCCATTTACTTTTTCGTCGCCGCTGTTGATTAGTTTCACTGTGAATTTTACAGGGTCATTGGGGTCTCCCATTCCGGAAACAGCATCAGAACTGATTGTTAAATCCAGTTGGGGTATTTTGTCCTGTAGCTTGGGATAAAACGCCAGAATCCTGCCATCGGCGACCATCGTTGCCACAGAGGAACAAAGAATAAGGAAGATCGTAAACGCAAGCTTATGGAGAAGCCGACGATTTGACCAATCCGTTTGTTCTTTCATGATTGCTTTCCTGATATTGATGGGTTGAGCTCGGTGCTGACACGGTGTGTGATTTTGTATGCTGCGTCATACTCGATATACCAATCTGTTATGGGGAGCCCTATGAGAGTGAGCTCGTTCTACACCCATTGCCTCGTATCGCTGAATATTCCGGGAAGTAAAACAGTATTTCAAAATCTGGCACGACCGCATGTGTCGTTTTACCCTTTAAAATTAAAGTGTGAATGAGTGAGCTGCAAGAATGTTTATTCTGACTACGATTTGAATACCACGACAAGCTTTTTACTCAACCGGGGTTCTCGACGAACTTACCACGACAATCAGGGACAGCTATAGAATTCCGTCTCACGATCATCTAACAAAGAAGGTATACGACGCAGTTGCAGCCATTGCACTAACCTTTTAGGTCGCAAGTAGTTAATCCTGATTTATTGAGCGGGTATTTTAAGGTCCTGGGACCATGTCGGATAGACAATGTTTATAGCCTTTCATCGTCGCGAAGTAGGCCCAACGAGATTACATCACCGCGTCGGGCTGGTTGCGTGTTCTTTTTCGAAGGGGATTTGTCGCGAGCGTTCAGTGAACTGGTATTAGAGACTACGGTAATCTTGGGGAATTGCCCTAAGTTAAAGGCATCCTGTTCAGTGTTACAGCCGGCAAAAATTAGACAAGCCATAGCAATGGCAAACAGACGGGTTACCAACAAGGCAAGAACCTCAAGTGCAAAATGTGTTTATCGGATTAAAGCGGTCATTATAACCACTAGTAAATTTGGAGATGAAGAAGCGACTTCTTGAAGGGCCAAGGCGAATGCGATACGACCGTTAACAGACGCTACACCCAACCAGATACACCGAAGAAGGCGTACTCCGTAAAGGTGGCATGGGCGAAGTGCTACTTGCCACCGATAAACGTCTAAACCGTAAAGTTGCAAAACGTAGATCAGAGGGGCGCTAATCTAACAACGTTTACACCGATACGGCGGCGGAATTGAGCTCCGTCTAGAACACTCTCATGAGGATTACCGGGTCTTCATTCTTTGCGGCAAAGCGTTTTGGATAATCTTTAGAGTGTTAATCGACTCGATCGTTTCCGCAGGTTCAACAGCGATAAACTCACCTTCCGTACCGTAAGGTACATGGTTCATTCCGGGGACTACGGCCCAGTCGTGCTCAAATAATTCTGTTGGCGCCGGGATAATATCAGATATCTCATCACCTAACTCTACTCGATAGATTTTGTTCTTATTGAGATATGAGATCTTCTTCCCATCGCTTGACCATGAGGGAAACACCCCACCGTCAATGGACACCTGTCGAGCGTTTTCCAGATCAAACGGCATCGGGCTCAAATAAACTTCATATTCTCCAGTTCTATCTGATACAAAACTAACCCATTTTTCATCCGGAGAAACAGCCGCTCCCCAACTAACGTGCGAACTAGAAGCATCAACACTTTCCAAATCAGTGACATCCGTCACGTCAACGATAACTTGATTAACCTCAAGCAGCATCGGAGTGGATCCAGCTCCAAACTCAGATCTAATAAACCGGCTTTCAAATTCAGCAATTCTCGTCCGCTCACCTCCAAAGGCGGGGATTTTATACAGGCCAAAGCTATTGCCCTCTGACGACCTGTAGTAAATCTCTTTTCCATCAGGAGTCCAAACCGGATCTCTATTGGCCCCTTCTCGCGTTAGCTGCCTTAGTGTCTTTTCATGCATGTCATAAATCCAAATGTCATCCCTGTCTGACACAATTCCAACTGCCAAAAACCGCTCATCCGGTGATAAGGCAAAACGTGTAAACGCACCGACCGGAACATTTTCTAGACGCTCTTTCAGTTGGCCTTTAGAATCCATAATCGCAAGGTAGCCCTGGTCAATTCGCGGACCTTGTATGAATACAATCGTGCCGTTACTTGACACTTCGAACTGAGCATTGCCAAAGTTTTCGTTAATTGCGACGGTTCGCGACAACAAGATCTCGTCATCACCAACTGCGTTGTTTACAACATCGAACGTTCTCGCATACAACGCGCCACTGTGGCAGTAAACCAAGTACCCTAATTCGCAATACTGCACATGCGCACCCAGCACACCGATAGTCTGAGTCGTTTTATCCGATGGGTCAAAAATAATTGTCACCGCATAATCCTGAGAGTTACTTAGTCCCAATTCACTAAAAATGAGCCTTCCGTCTGGCAATTCATCCGCGTACATTGCTACACCGAAGATTGTGCCGCCGTACATCTTCTCGCGTACGCCACCTGATTCCTTAATTCTCCAAAGAATTGATGCTTCTGCAGTTGGGAAGTATATATATCCATCCGCTGACCAAACGCCGACAGCTCCCACCTCGGCATCAGCCAGAGTCTTAACCGTGCCGCCTCCAGTACTCACCACGCACAACTTATGGTCAAGCACGAAAGCGAGTTGTCCACTGTCCGGAGAAAAAAACGGACTATGTGCGCCCTCGGTACCCTCAACCTCCAGATATTCAAATCCACCCATATCACGAATGAACAACGGACCATCATCCAACCCAGATGAATAGGCTATTTTTTGCCCATCTGGAGAAATTGCCACCGTCGTAACCCAACACGCAATTGACTCCATTCCCATTTCAATAGGCAACGGCAACTCGATCGCTGAGTGATATGGTCGGTCATTTCCGTCCAGTCCCGAAACGCCGTTGGCGCTTTTATCGTTACCGTTCATTACAGATCCGATAATGATGCCAATCGCGCACATGGCGGCAAACGCGAAGGTAATAACCACGCGGTGACTCTTACGCTTACGCGAAAGTGTTGGCCCAATCGCCGATGCCACAACACTCCCGGATTTCCCACCGATGAGATCTTCCAGCTCAATGCGGATCATACCAGCATCGGGCAGCCTGGCATCAACGTCTTTTTGCAAACAACGCTCAATGATTTTAACAAGCGGCGCCGGGACATCACTTGGGAGCAATGACCAGTCCGGCTCGACTTGAAGCACATTTACCAGTGTGTCGGAGATGTTGTCGCCGCCGAACACCCGTTCGCCAGATAACATTTCAAAGAGGATACAGCCAACCGCCCATAGATCCGCGCGTTTATCTACAGTCCGGCCACGTGCCTGCTCAGGACTCATATAGGATGGTGTGCCAATCACCTGTCCAGCTGCCGTTTGAGCCGCCTGATCTACCGATGAACCGGAACCGCCCAAACGAATGTTTTTGGCTAGCCCAAAGTCCAATACTTTGACTTTAAAGCTACTAGTAAGACGGATATTGGCTGGCTTTAAATCACGATGCACAACGCCATGGTTATGCGCAACTTCTAGAGCCGCGGAGATTTCCAAGGCGATTTGAAGGACTTCCGACTGTGAAAGATCCGTACTGGCGATCATATCGTCCAGTCCCTGTCCTTCAACATATTCCATTACAAGGCAATGCTGCTCGTCCAGTTCTTCGTGGCTATATACTGTCGCGATATTCGGATGACTAAAGGAAGCCAAAAGTGTTGCTTCACGCTTAAATCGGGCTACACGATCTTTATCCCCAGCAAATTCTGTGGGTAGTGTCTTTATTGCAACAGTCCGATCCAGCTTCGAGTCTACAGCCTCATAGACAATCCCCATTGCACCTCGACCAAGCACACGCACCACGCCGTAAGGACCGATGGTTCCCTCGGACACATTTGTTGAACCACTCCCAGGCGCAATTGTCTCGGAATCCATGAACTCTGAATCTGTGGTGTTATTCTCTTCGCTACTCATGTTCAGTTTTTTAAAAGGCAATTTCAGTAAAAGTACCAAGCCGTTTCGAATACGTACGACGTATGCTCTATAACTCTACCATCGTAACCGGTCTGGCCACTCATCAACAAACAAACATCTACTGGCACTTATCCGACAGGATATTCGATAATCAAAAAGAATTGTAAGCGAGTAATATGCCTCGACTGCTGAATTGTTGTTACTGCACTCAACGGTGAGTGTTTGAACACATTCAATATGAGAGGTACCATCGGTATGGTAAGAGATAAAGACTTCCGTTGGTGCGTTATCGATATCACGACTTTAGCTTACGCAGAGATAGGCTGTTGCACTTCTATAACTAACCCAACAAGCAGAACTTAACCGCAGGCGATTCACATGAAAACCATACGTTGCTTGATTATTAGTACACTGTGCACCTTAATGATGCCCCTATTTGCCATCGATGATGCAACAGCAGCGGATACCCTAACGGTCGTCTGTGAAGGGCGATACAAACACCACTTGCAGGGTGTTTGTCGTGATGAAAAAGGAGATCTGTACTGGTCTTTCACCACAACTCTCGTGAAAACAGATGCTCAAGGTCGGCTCATCAAGAAGCTTGAGGTTGCAAGTCACCACGGTGATTTGTGCCACCTCGGCGGGAAGATTTATGTTGCCGTGAATTACGGCCGTTTTAATGACCCAGCCGGAAACGCGAACAACGAAGTTATCGTCTACGACGCAAACTCATTAGTTGAAAGTGCTCGTTATAAGACACCTGAAGTGAAACACGGTGCCGGTGGGATTGGGTTTCATGCTGGCAATTTCTTAGTCGTAGGAGGCTTACCCGAGGGTGTGCAGGAGAATTACTTGTATGAATATGACCGGGAATTCAACTTTCAAAAACGCCATATTATCAATAGCGGTTGGACACGACTGGGCATCCAAGCAGCGACATTTGCAGACGGCGCGTGGTGGTTCGGCTGTTATGGCAACACCTTGCTCAAAGTATCCAAGGAATATGAAGTACTCGGTCGTTATCAATTTGATTGTGGCTACGGAATCGAACAGGCACCAGGTGGTGGGATATTAACAGCCAGCGGCGATTGTTCAGATGATGCCGGCTGCAGTGGCGCCGTACGCCACCGGTTGACGCACGCATTGTTTGGTAAACGAGTTTCGCAACCCATAACACGAATCGGATTTGGATCATGCATCAAGCAACAAAACCCCGCACCGTTGTTTTCAAATATTCTCGATTATGACCCAGAATTGTTTCTTTACATCGGTGACAACATTTACGGTGACACAGACGATATGGCTGTCTTGCGGGCAAAGTATAAGGTACTTGGAGAGAAGGACGGTTTCCGCAAGTTACAAAAGTCCGCTATCACTTTGGCGACTTGGGATGATCATGACTATGGCGTGAATGACGGGGGAGCAGGTTATAAACAGCGGAAGGCATCGCAGCAACTGTTTGCACAATTCTGGGACGACGCTCCGGACTCACCACGGAGGATGCGAGAAGGAGTGTATGATGCTCATGTATTCGGGCCACCGGGACAACGTGTGCAAATTATTTTGTTGGATACGCGTTACTTTCGTTCAGACCTAAAAAAAGGTGAACGTCGTGTAGGGGGGCCTTATTATCCGAGCGATGATCCGCAGGCAACAATGCTCGGTGAGGCACAGTGGGATTGGCTTGAAAAGCAACTACGCGTACCAGCTGAAATTCGCCTTGTCGCGTCAAGCATACAGCTAGTGCCCGCAGCTGCTGGTCAGGAGACTTGGGCCAATCTCCCCCTGGAACGAGCACGCTTTATGAAGCTGATCACGAAGACAAAAGCTGATGGTGTATTTGTGATTTCGGGCGACCGGCATTGGGCTGATTTTTCCAAGACGACTTCAGGTGTACCTTACCCGTTGTACGATTTTACCAGTAGCAGTATCAATCAACGTCATGCACGCGGCACGCCTACAAAAAACCCGCATCGTTTATTAGATCGAACATTTCACGAGGAGAACTTCGCTACGATTGATATCGATTGGTCAGGAGCAGATCCCCAAATCAGCGTATCCATTGTAGATCTGAATGGCCAAAAACCGCTCTCGCATACATTTAATCTGAGCGAACTAAGTTCGAGCACCAACGAGTCTCCCAAAGACAAATGAGTTTTTGGACCTGAGCTAGGGAAAAATTCTGCACGCTTCATTGCAAGATTTCAAGCCGACCATTCAAACCGGCAGCGTGCGAGTTGGCGGGCATGTATAGCCGCGTTATAGATACTTGGGCATGAATTCGTTGTCAGCGATCAGATGAGAGGCAGGCCAATGTAAACTTCCGTCCTTAAGACCCCAGTGCTTGTCAGCGGCCTCATGTCTCATCACCGCACGATTGATCTGTATGCATTTATCTTTCACGCTTGATGCAAATAGTGAAAGTTTATAGAACGGTCTCATCTAACATGATCATAAGAAGCGATCGATGTAACAAACAGATTCGATAGCACTTAACACTCGCAATAGGACACATACGTGAATTCACTCAACTTAACGCGTCGAGGGCTGCTAGGAGCGGCCACTGGAATTGCAATTACTGGGTTAGATATTGTGTCGATCGCACGATCAAAGGAGAAGGAGCCCGATGCGCTTGGTAAAGAACTGATCTTTCGAACCACCGAGCCACGTAACGGCGAACCCTCACTTTCACAGCTCGTTCAATCCTGGATTACTCCGGTTAAGCACTTTTATGTGCGTTCCCACGCGCCAAACCCTGTAATCAATGCTGACAACTATGTGCTAACGGTCGAGGGCAGGGTGCGAACTCCCTTAAAACTGAGTTTGGCTCAGTTACGCCAGCTAACACGCCATAAAGTAACTGCTACTCTGACATGTGCCGGCAACCGACGCACCGAGTTTAATCGTGAAGAAAAGGTCGGGGGTGTTCAGTGGGAAGCAGGAGCCATTGGTAATGCTGAATGGTCAGGATTCGCGTTATCTGATGTGCTTCGAAAAGCGGAGGTTTTGGAATCCGCAAAGCACGTTTGGTTCGAGGGCTTAGACGAGATCCAACGAAGTGATGTGGTGATTCCATTTGGGGGCTCCATTCCAATCGAAAAGGCGATGAGTGATGAGAATCAGCCCGGTGCCTTATTAGTTGATCAAATGAACCAACAGCCCTTAACAGCAGATCATGGCTATCCATTGAGAACAGTTGTCCCGGGGTATATAGGTGCTCGCAGTGTAAAGTGGCTGGGAAAGATTGTTGTTAGCGAAATGCCGTCTCCCAATCATTATTTAGCTAACGCATACAAGATCGTGAAAAATAACTCACCGATCGACTTAGCTGAATCCGGGCCGATTTATCGTTATCCGATAAACGGAGCAATTGCTACGCCTAAAGCTAAAACCACGGTACCCGCCGGTCAGCTCGACATTTCCGGTTACGTTCTTCCCTCGGGACGACCTGATACTGCTATACAACGAATACAGATTTCAACAGATAACGGAAACTCCTGGCAATCTGCTAAGACATTCGGACAACAGAGCGAGTATTGCTGGCAACTGTGGAAAGCTCGTGTCCAAGTCTCTGCGCAAACACGTGCAATTATCTTACGTGCGTTTGACACGTCAGGTGGATTCATGCCCGGACGCGTGCCCTGGAATGCAAAAGGCTATTTACAGAATTCATGGTATCGCTTGCCAATTCAAGTGCAGTGATAGATTGGCAGTCCGGTCGGAATGAGTTAAGTGGAGTAACCTAGTCTACATCTCCTCGCAACACGACTTTGCTAACGCTTGGCTCTCCTGAACAAGTGGCAATGGCACATTTTCCCGATCGACGGCTTGAACGGTCCTGCTGGGTAACGATAAGCAAAAAGGCCTCTGGAGAAGCAGCTGTTTGTAGACAGCTCTTATCCCCAGAGGCCGTGTCAAAGCAAATTTGCACGTTGGTTCTTGGAAAGATCAGTTCTTAGTGATCGTGACCAGAAGCCTGACCTCGGAATCTTGCGTATTCCTCAACGTTGCAATCCCCTCGAGGACATACAATGCTAACCAATTTTGCTGGTTCGACGCTTATGTCGATTAAAGCCACAAAATGGTTGTACTCAGCGCGTCCCATGCCACCGTGGTATGGCGTTGAGTTCAGATTTGTGAAGATTCCATCGCCAATAAGACTTGAAGAATCACCTAATCCAAGTGCAATTAACACGGATGTACGCTCAGCTCCAACCAATACGTTGTTATAACCATCAGCTCCGGCATTCCAAACGGCAAGCGGAACGGTCGTACCAGCTGCAAGATTGACGTAATAACCACGACCTCTGTTTCCATCACCAGAGAGTGGAACTTCAAATGCATGCCCGGGAATATCAATTTCTGCAAGATTCTCGACGTTAGTAGCCGCTCCGTCGGCACCCTTGATGTCAAGTGCCTTATCTCCCTCAGTGGCAGCATTACCCTTTAGATCCATATAGCGGATCCTTGTAATACCAGCGTCGAGCAGTGGTTCAGGATCAAGCTCAGTAACCGTCAGCTTATCTTCAAGTGAATGAGACAGATGTCCTGCCAACACTCCGCCTGTGGCATCTGTAGCAGCATTATCTGTTTCCGCCAAAACAAAGGTTGGTGTATCAGGAGTAGCTGCTATCAGAGTTTCTAAGTTATTGGGTAACGCTCCTTCCGTGGTTTGATAGACGGTAAACGAATTTTGAATAGCACTCATAGTATGGGCGGAAGTACCAGTTGCGGTTTTATCCTCGAGTCCACTGTAATTGGTGATTATTGCTCCACCTACTATTGCCAGCATTGAGATGACCATTAACACTTCGAGAAGTGTGAAACCAGTTTTCTTTTTAATATTAACGTTCATTGGAACCTATTATTTTCTTTTGATTCTTTAGTTCTTGCGCTGGAACGCTGCGCAAGATGACTGTGTATTCATTGCCAGCAACACATATCACATACCGTGTTTGCGGACAATCGAGAGATTACGTCGTCAAAACGAAATTCGTTATGACCAGTTCAAAAGATGCTCCGGCGGGCCGCGAGCCCCGAGAACAGACCGGTGTGAATTTGAGAAAAAATAAGCTACATCCAAAACGCTTCCGATTTGGATAACACTCGCCGACACCACTTCTGGAACACTTGGCTGATCTGCAGCGTGAGTTAGAACGTGGCAAGTCCAACAATCGGGATCATGCTTTGGAGAGTTCTCTTCATTAGAACGAGGATCAGCATGCTCTTCGTCCGAATGCGTATGGCTACAGCCATCGGCTAGATGTTCTGCTGATTCATTAGTGTGCGCGTGATCATGTGCGTGACCATGCGTTTGACTATGTTCCGCCGTTACAACACTACCATGGTCGTGCGAACACACCGATTGGTGTAGCACACCGCCAAACATGACCCGTATCAGAAACAGAGCCAAAAAGGCTGTCGATAATATTCGGCGTCTAAATCCCATAGAAAACCATTACGGCATAAGAGCTTTTTTGGTTCAGTTACTAGATAAAAGTTCTATACACTTCCGTATTCTTGCCACGAAACAAGTTAAGGTCAACACATTTGACTACGAGCTTCATATAAAATCTCGATGGAAAGTACTTCCTGTTTCTTATTCAACATGGGGATTTTCACCGACTGCGTTTTATCGCAGGAGGCGGCGCAATATCTACCAGTACGCCGCTGGAAACGCCGGCCCTCACGAGCAGTGGCTAGGCTCGCCTATGCACTCTACCTCCTGTTTTGGGCACCGTCGTCCAGTCCAGTCCACAACTCTGTCAACACCACGACAGCCAGACTAAGCGACATTGCTGCCCAGGTATTTTTTCCGGGTTAACATTATAATCAGCAGGCTTCATTCAAAACTGCATAGATTTTTTGGGCGCGCGAGATTCCGGAACCGGAAGTTTATTTTATTGAAGAGCTATTTTAGATTCTCAATCGCCAAAGCAAAGAGTGGATACAAATTAGCGCCTAGTCGAATCACAAACCGCATCTTTAGAGTTAGATTAGATGAATAAGTACATGGACTGAGCAAATTGGCGATATGTTTGATTCTCTGGAAAAAATAATCAAATCGGACACGTTCGACACCGTTGTGTTTATTGTTGTTCTCACACTTGTTAGTCTTGCCGCAGCTCAATCTGCCTTGTTAGATCTATCAGACAAGGCAGACGAAGTTCCATTATTAAATAAGATTATCGGCTACCTCGGCCTTGGTGCAGCGGCGTTCGCTTTTTTTTATTCAAGCGGGATGATCGGTGACAAGAATCGAATCTCTTTAATACTGATGGTGATCGGTGTTGTAGCTCTCAGTAGGTTGGCACGTCGTTACAGGACGGGCGCCCCGCCGTCACAAAAACAGAAACCCATCCCAGATGAAACTATCAGTTCATTCGAGCCGAACCCCAAAAAGGCATGGTGTGGTCGTTGTAAAGCTCACACCAAGGCAGGAGAAGCAACCGCTAGAAACACCGATGAGTATGGCCACACCTATATGACTTATAAAAAAGCAGTCTGTAGCCACTGCGGCGGCACAATGCTTTGGAATGTGCCTTCCGATATTCATAAAACGACCAATTGGTCGTGCGGTTGTTCGACAGTCCTCGGTTTAATTATGATTGCTTGCTTTATCGCTCACGGTTACTACAAGGTAGACGTTTGGCTTGTCCTCGCTTTCTTAATTGCGGTCCTTTTGGTTCCAGTTTTGGCATTCCTGACATGGGTTGCCTACTTAAGAATACAGTGGCTTCAATGGCTCAAGAAAAAGTCCTGAGTGCCGAGCCGCTTACAAATCTACGTGTAATAGCGAATTGCAGAGAGTAGGACTGTTCTCTGACCGGGTCGCTTAAAGGGAAGAAACCACTATCGGACTTGTGGTTACCTCTCCACTACGTCCTAAATGTTTGGACAGCCAATAACTTTGCCGCTTTCGATAACACAATCACTGCTACTTCGGTCTAAACGCTTCAATTTACGCCACCGCGTGAACGACGTCGTTTATCGAGCAACTTTTATCCGATGTCTTTATGAAAATGTCTTCCGCAAGTTATTCATTGGAATAGCTTATGCAGACTTCATAGGACGACGTTTCTTGTGCCATGGAGTAGCCTGTTCGTAGCGATGACCTACCTGACAAAGTAATGCTTCCTGAAGATGCTTTCCTACTAACTGCAGCGACAGAGGTAAGCCCGCCTGCATAAATCCACATGGGACAGACAGAGTTGGTGCGCCGTTATAGTTTGACGGACTGGTGAATTCGACAATTCTTTGAGTGGGCTGACTTGCTAGTCTCGATCTGGAACAGCCAACACAGTTACCATCTATTACTTAATGCGGGCATATATTGCGAGGAGGGCTTTCACTATAATTTACGATAGGCATCGGAAACGCCTTTCACAGCTAGATCCGGCTCGTACTTTAATGCCTTCGAGCACCTTCACGCCAAGTGCCCAAGTCACTTGTGTTTTCAAATGCACGACAGGTCCTTTTCAAGACCGACCGAATCAATAGGATATTTTTGAATGCGTTGTGGAATCCTCTCATTAGCGATTCTGCTCTCCATATGCGCCACCGGAGTTTCAGACGAAACCAGTAAGCGTCAGCGACTTGAGTTCTTTGAATCAAACATTCGCCCTGTCCTCGTAAAGCATTGCTATGAATGCCATGCCGGTGATTCTAAAAAAGTGCAGGGTCGCTTGCTGCTTGATTCCCGCCAAGGGTTACTGAAGGGAGGTGAGTCGGGACCCGCCATTGTGCATAGCAACCCAAAAGAGAGCCTGCTAATTTCCGCAATTAAGCATGATGGTCTCGAAATGCCTCCCAAGGGCAAGTTACCCGATTCGGTAATTGCTGATTTTGAAAAATGGATTAGCGATGGAGCGATCGATCCTAGAGATGCACCACCAGCAGGCGACCTCGCGCAGGCTACTCCCTGGGAAGTGACATATGCAGCACGCCGGGAATGGTGGAGTTTTCAGCCGCCTGTGAAACCAAAAGAACCCGTCGTAATGGACCGGGCTTGGTCCTCACACCCAGTTGACCGATTCCTCCTCGCCGCCATGGAAACTCAAGGACTCGCGCCGGCCAAACCAGCGAATAAGAGGACGCTACTTCGTCGTCTGTCCTTCGTACTGACCGGACTGCCACCAACGCCGGATGAAATTCAGTCGTTCATATCAGATGACTCTGAAACTGCATACGAGAAAACCGTTGACAGGCTGCTGGAATCTCCACGATTCGGTGAACGTTGGGCGAGGCACTGGATGGACCTCGTTCGCTATAGCGAATCGCACGGCAGCCAGTCCGATCCAGAATTGGCCAATGCATATCGGTACCGAAATTACTTAATTCGCGCCTTCAACGATGATGTGCCCTATGACCAATTCGTGCGGGAACAGATCGCCGGCGACCTGTTGTCCCAACCACGCTGGAATATGGAAGAGCAAATTAACGAATCAGCAATCGGACCTGCTCATTTGCGCATGGTCGAACTCGGGTTCATTCCCATCGATGCGCTGGGAGATCAGGTTAAGGTTGTAGACAACCAGATCGATGTCTATTCCAAGGCATTTCTTGGCCTGACCGTTTCATGTGCAAGGTGTCATCATCACAAGTTTGACCCTATCAGCCAGGAAGATTTTTATGCGCTTTATGGAATCTTTGCGAGTTGCCGTCCGACTCACGTCGTAATAGACTCTCCGAACTTGCTCAATACAAATCGCGATGCATTGGCACGCGTAAAGCAATCAATACGAGCTCAACTTGCACAAAGCTGGCTTGAATCGGTGAAGACATTTGGGACGCGTCTGCAGCATGAAATGCAGCGAGCTGCCCGTGTAGCAGATTTAAAATCGCGATTGGCAAACACCGCGCGGGCCATCATCGAGATCAATACACGTGCGAAAACACTAGTTCTTGAACGCCGTCGTGATCCAGTGCATCGCGACCCTATCATAGAACTTCCACAAACTCTCCCTACACTTCCAGTTCCATTTGCAAGATGGAGTTTCGAGGGAAACACTCGCGATAGCATAGGCAACCATCACGGGGAATTATTCGATGAAGCGATCATTCGCGACGGTCGTCTTATTCTAAATGGAATAAACGCGCGTATGGAAACGGTTCCACTGGATCGGGACATTCGTGAGAAAACCCTTGAAGCTTGGGTGTCGCTTTCCAGAGTCAACCAAAGCGGGATTGGTGTTGTCGGAATCGATAGTCTCGATCGCCGGTTCTTCGACTGCATTGGATACGGCGAACTTAAGGCTAGGAGTTGGATGGCCGGCAGCGAAGGATTTCACCGCACGCAGGCCCCTGGCGGGCCAGAGGAAAATATGCGAGACGAGTTAATTCACATCGCAATCGTATATTCCGCGGATAATTCGGTCACACTGTATCGCAACGGAGAACCGCTGGGTAAGTCATACAAGAAAGGTACGCTGCATCCATTTCTTAAAGGCAAGGCCAAATTTCTATTGGGACAGCGAGTAACTGGCACCGCGCCATCGCTTCGCGGAGAAGTGGAAGAGGCTCGGGTCTACACCCGCTCCCTGTCAGCTGAGGAAGTGCGAACATCATATCGCGGGGGTCCCGCTAGAATATCGACCAATGAGATCAAAGTGGTGCTTGGCGCCAAGGAGCAGAATCGTTTTGCAGCTTTGCATGAAGAAGAGGGTCGAATTCGCCAAGAGCTCGATTCCATGGAACTTGCAGACGATAATCCGTGGATCACAGCGTTCAACGATGCACGCAAGAACAAATCCAATCCTCTTCATCTCTGGTTACAATTCGCAACTGATGAACCCCCTTCATCTGAAAGCGATTGGCAGAGCAGGTGGAATGAGGTTGTCGATTTCTGGCAGACTGAACAGCAGTCGCGGCAAGAATTCAATCAAATGCACTTCAAGACCATTTGGGATTGCCGCAACGGTCAGAATGACGATTGGTTCGATCTCGGACCTGGGGTTTCCGCATTCAGAAAAACGGAGCCTGCTAACGGTTCATACCACCTTGAACCTGAGGGCAAACAGGTATTGAAAGGGATTAGTCCCAACGGCTTGTTTTCGCATGCAATCAGCAATCGTCACCCCGGCTTATTGACATCACCTCGATTCAAGATCGATACGAACAGCATATATGTCCATGCCATGGGACAGGACAGCCGCATCCGTGTAGTGATCGAAAACTATCCCAATCCACTTGGTGGTGGTGCGATCTACCCGGAAGCTATTCTAAAACAAGATGAATTCGGTTGGATAAAGCTCGACACATCCCGACGCATCGGATCGCACGCCTACATCGAGATCGTAACCGACCTTAAGGATCGGGCATATTTCGGCGTCACTCAAGTCGTCACAAGCCAACACACTGAGACCCCGAAGGAAACTGACATACCTGTTTCTTTGCTATTACAGGGAACTGCCCCCACGAGTCCTCAGAAATTGGCTCAAAAATATACAGATCACTTGGCAGCAGCAATCAAATCTTGGGAAGCGGGCACGGGTACACATGACGAAACTTTACTATTGAATTTCTTCGTGCAGTCGAATTTATTGCCGACAACACTAGACACTCTACCGGCCTTGGAAGACGTTGTTGCTCATTATCGAACGCTCGAAGCAGAGATCCCCGTCGCGCGACGCGCCCCGGGTGTCATTGAAACAACGGGTTTCGACCAACCGCTATTTGAGCGTGGAGAGCACACACGTCCGGGCTTACCCGTTCCACGTGGTGGGTTATCCTTATTCGACACTGCGACTGAACTTCCCACAGACAAGCCGCGATTACAGCTAGCCGAACAAACGGCCTCTGCCACGAATCCGCTGACTGCACGGGTCCTAGTCAATCGATTATGGCACTACACCTTCGGGCGAGGACTTGTATCAACTGTCGATAATTTCGGCCACATGGGTGAATTGCCAACGCATCCACAACTGCTTGACGATCTAGCCATCCGTTTTATTGAAAGCGGTTGGTCCATTAAATCGATGTTACGGCTACTTGCAACGTCTAAGGCATTCCGACAATCTTCAGTCGCAAATGATACAACACTACGTTTAGACCCTGAAAACCGATACCTCTCTCACATGCCGGTGAGACGATTGGACGCCGATGCGATTCGCGACAGCATCCTTGCCACCGCCGGTCAACTCGATCTGCGTATGTACGGCCGCGGTGTGTATGTCTATCACATTGAAAAGACTGACGGTGGTGGGCCACGCGGGCCGCTCGACGGCAACGGCCGTCGTAGCGTCTACCTACGTATTCGACGGAACGCCCACAACCCGTTTCTGGAAACATTCGATGCTCCGAAGCCAACCACCACACGTGGTATGCGTGATGTCACGAATGTGCCGGCACAAGCGTTGACCTTATTAAACGACTCGTTCGTGATCGATCAGGCCAATAGGTGGGCTATCCACCTACTCGACTCCGAACAGGAATCGGCCAAGCTAGTGCGTCTCATGTATGAGCGGGCCTTCGCACGTATGCCGACTGACGAAGAACTTCAGGCTACGATGGATTACGCAGATGAATTGGCCGCCGTTCACAGCAACGCTGCCAACAAGGCCGCTGGACAACAGCTCGTCTGGCGGGACGTAGCTCACGCCTTGTTCTGTCTAAAGGAGTTTATCTATGTGGAATGAATCTCACACATTACTCTCGCGGCGCCAATTGCTCAATAAAGTCTCCAACGGTTTTGGAATGGTTGCATTATCCGGGTTGCTGGGACAAGAATCCCTTGGCAACGAAGCCTCTCCACGCACAAAGAGTGCGTTGGCCGCTAAACGCACCGACTTTCCCGCTCGCGCCAGGAGCGTTATTTTTCTATATATGTCGGGTGGAGTTTCGGCCGTCGACACGTTCGACCCCAAGCCCCGTTTGACCGCTTTACACGGCAAGCCGTTGCCTGAGTTGGTAAAGCCAGCGACATTCGTTACTAGTGGGAACGTTTTATCCAGTCCATGGAAATTCACACACCGCGGTGAAAGTGGCCTGCCGGTTAGCGAACTATTTCCCTACATCGGGGGCTGTGTTGACGATCTTGCTGTAATTCGTTCGATGACGAGCACAGCCAGCGAGCACGCACAGGCGAACTACTTTATTCACACGGGATTCTCACTAGCAGGTCATCCAAGCGCAGGAGCTTGGACTGCATATGGATTGGGCAGCGAGAACGAGAATTTACCCGGCTTCATCGTGCTCGCCAGCGGTGCTACCCCGCTCGGTGGAATCAACAACTTCGGCAATGGCTATCTACCCGGCATGTACCATGGTTCTCTGATCGATCCATCGCGGGTCGAGCCGTTGTCAAACATCGTGCCACGCGAATCCGATCGCCTTCAGAAATTGCGCATGAGTTTCATTGAGCGGCAGGATAGACGCCATCTCAAAACGATGCGTGGGGCACCGCAAATCGAATCGGCAATTCAGAATTACGAGACTGCCTACAGAATGCAGTCTGCCGTGCCAGATTTTCTAGACATCCGCGACGAGACTGCGGCAACGCGATCACTATATGCGATCGACTCCCCTGTCAAAGAAACGGCCGAATACGGACGACAGTGTCTCCTGGCGCGTCGACTCGTGGAGCGAGGTGTACGGTTCATTGAACTTACGTGCCTGCCGCGCCCGGGTGAGACTGGACAGGCTGGAAACCCATGGGATCAACATGGTGGGCTCAAGGCCGGGCATGAAGAAATGGCTCAACAGGTTGACCAACCTATCGCTGGGTTGATTCGCGACTTGAAACAACGTGGCCTGTTTGACGAAACACTTATCGTTTGGGCTGGCGAATTCGGTCGCACACCATACGCACAAGGTGGCGACGGCCGCGATCACAACCCTTACGGCTTCACCGTCTGGCTTGCCGGCGCCGGTGTAAAGGGTGGAGTCACGTACGGTGCCACCGACGACCTCGGTTGTCATGCTGTCGAGAAGGAGTCGACGGTATACGACCTTTGGGCTACAGTCTTACACCAACTCGGCGTCGACCACGAATCCCTCACTTACCGCCACGGCGGCCGAGACTTCCGACTAACGGACGTCCACGGCCATGTGCTTCACGATATTCTGGCTTAACACACCGAATAGAAAGTGATGGAACCATCCATCGCTGTATCTGCGGCATTCGTCGTTATACGGTGTTCATGCCCACAGAGCCGCACGACAATCACTCATTTGATCGGCTTTGTACCGTAGCCCTTCCAGACCCATTCTATCGCGTGAGGCATGAATTGCGCCTTGGCATTACGTATGCCGTGCCCTGAATTACGGCAAAACAAATACTGGTATTCATAGCCCTTGGCTCTAAGCACCTTGGCCATCTGATGGTTAGCTTCCACCCAATCATGCATGTCGTCGCGCATGACATTTGGATTTAGCAAGTCACGATCGCCAACTGAGATGAATAACCGAATTGGCTTCTTGGGGCTATTTGGGATGATCGTCTTATGAAATCCCCAGGCACCGTCAGGATACTTTGGATCAAATGGCCATGCCTGATTTACAAATGTTCCTGACGTCGTAAGAACACGACGGTAAAGGTCTGTGCGAAACCAGGCCATGATCAGCGAAGCCGAACCACCGGAACTGGACCCCATAACCGCTCGGCCTTCCGGGTCCTTCGTTAACTTGAGCTTGTATGCCTTTTCAACACGAGGAAGCACCTCGGTTTCAATGTATTCTGCAAACAACCCTGACATATTGTCGTATTCTCTGCCGCGTTGATGCCCCTGGGCATCACCTCCACCATTGGCGATCTGAATTAACACAATCGGTGGAATTCGCTTTTGTGCAATCAAGTTGTCCAGGATACGCGGGAGGGTCATGTTTGGCTTTCCCTTAGGTCCATCATGGCTAATCATGAATGGTGCTTTCGTTCCAGACTTGTGCTGAGCCGGGATGTAGACTGTAATCTGACGCTTGTAGTCAATCTCGTGTGTGTCGACGATTAAAGTTTTCGGATTTTTGGGATCAACCGTACCGAATTTCATCCTGGCAATTCCGGGATTAAAGATCTTCGTCTCCGTAGAATCGATTATGAACTGTTGAACCTTTCCCTTAGGAACATCCTCAAGCACCTGTGTTTCCGGAGCTGAGATATACTCGGGCCCGATTACAAAATTATCGTAAGCGTCTAATGGTGGATGCTCGCCCGGCTTTAGTACCTTAAAAGTAGGCGCATCTGGCGCATCGAACTCGCGAACAGGCGGTGCTGCATAGGATGATGCTGTGAACAGTAATACGGATAGCAATGCAATTGCCGGTAGTTTTGACATGTAATGTACTCGTAACTTGTGAACAGATATTCGTTGCGGTCTTCACTGCGTTTTACACATCAACCACCCAGCTTTGGGAGTCGGCGTAACGACGACAATTGTCTGACCGCGATGACAGTAGTCATTGTCGGATATGGGGTAAGCACGGTAAAGTGCAGCACCGGCGCGAAAAACTCATGATTTCATACCGCGTATCCAGAGCACATAAGATCAGACGCAACTTTGTCAGACAACACTTCGTCAGACGTAACCGCTCCAATGGCCGATTCCTTAATAGCCAGCAAAATAGACATCAACCGCGGTTTCTACTTCTTTCCAAACTCCGGATGCGACACGATCGCTTCAATTGCTGCCCTCAATGAAAAGTCTCGTGACTTGGCGCCCTCATAGACGGCGTCGACGTATGGTCGATCCGCGATCGTCAGATCGCGACCGTGAGCGTAGCTGATGATCTTTCCAATAATACCTTTGAGGATTCTCTCTTTATCCTCCATTAGCGCCACCTTAAGCGTGGCCAAGTCGCTCAGTTCCCGTCCATCGGGAAGCTTCATGTCGCTGCTAATCGGAGCATTGGAAAACTCAAGCTTCTTGGTATTGACCACCTCCACGTGACGATATTCAGTTCGCTTGCGACCAACCGGATCATAGTATTCCAACGCGAATCCGAGTGGATCAATTCTGTTGTGGCAACGTGAACAACTTTCCAATTGTTGATGTTTAAGCAACGCATCACGGACAGTGGTCGTTCCGCGGATATCTGGCTCATTAATCACCACATCAGAGGGCGGATCGATCTGCTCGTTATAAATATTATTTATGATCCACGCGCCACGGCGTATCGGCGAAGTAGCATAATCCGTCGAGGTTAGCTTCAGGAATCCTGCCTGAGCGACGAGCCCACCGCGTTCACTGTTCTCAGGAAGCGTCACCGGGACAAACTCATCACCCGTTACCGCCGGCAATTTATAGAATCTCGCAAGACGGTCATTTGCCATAATGAAATCTGAATCGATAAAGTGCACCATGCTGAGGTCATCGCGGAGCAAGTGTCGAAACAGCGCACTTCCCTCACGCGCCATCGATTCTACTGTCATTCGCCGAATGTTCTTATATACACGAACATCTGGTCCGAAATCATCAACTTTGTCCAATTGGAGCCACTGGCGGGTAAAGTCGTCCACGAATCGCTCAATCTTGGGGCTGGCAAACATCCTTTCCAATTGCTCGGACGGATCCGAAGCCAATGTACCTGACCCGGCAGCTTCCAACAAAGCAGTATCCGGTACTGAATTCCAAAGGAAATATGACAGCCGGTGCGCTAATTCCACGCTCGTAAGCTCAGGCGATTCAGACTTGTAAATAAAGTGGGGTGATGTAAGCAACGCTGTTAACACGCTGCGTGCTACTTGCTGTGGAGGCATGCCGGCCTTGTTTTGCTGGCGGACAAGCTCAACAAACGCGGCACGCTCCGCCGACGGCAAGCGTCTCTGGGTTAGCAATAACGCAATGTGATCAACCAGCTTAGATGGTTTCCATTTTGTGTCGGGATTAATCAACTGCATGGCGACTGTAGGCCACTCTTCGGCGATCGGTCCAGCAACCTTAACGCTGTCAAATTTCATCTTGGCGCCGGCGAATTCCTTGGGCTTACCTCCGGTCGACTGTACCCGGCCGCTTTCGAAAGTAAATGACACTTCATCGCCGGCTCTTAGCGTAAGTTCCACGGTGAATCCTTGAGAACCATGGGGCATTGGCACGCGACGGATATTTCGAAAATTGACCGGATAACGCGCATCGCCGAGATTAACACCGATAATTTCACCTTCCTTTGATTTCACCGAATGCGCCATCACCTCAAATCGATATCGACCGAATGCTGGGATCTTAAAGCGTTCATAGGACTCTGGATCGACTGAAAAGTGAACGTTGCTCCGCCATGGACGGAAGGCCGAAAGCAGAAACCCGTCATCATCGCGATAATCGCCTCTTCCGCTACCGTAAAAATGCCGAACATCAAACTCCCACGTTGATGTTTCGGGTTTGTTAGCTGGCAACAGTCGCTCTGCCAAAAAACGCGCTGTCTTGAGGTAGGCTGCCACCTGATTAGAGCTCATGAGATGGGCGTCACCGAATTTGTCGAATCCTCGCTCCACATGATCAGGAGGTAATAGGCCGGTCAGATCAAATTCCACTCCGAAAAGATCTCTCAGGGTGTTCGTGTATTCGAGTCGGGTGATCCGCTTGAGCACAGTCACCCGTTGCTGACTGAGTCCGATCTCCTGTAGCAACTCGATAGCATTTGCCTTCGCTTCGGCCGCTGGCTGCGTTGCAGATTCAGGTGGCATCTCGCCTGCTTCAAGAACAGCAAGCACCTTATCCAGCAAGTCTGAATTCACCTCCGACAACTGAGACTCTACGGACCGGTCCAGGCGAATGCCCGCCATCGGTTCCTGATTCCCGTGGCACTTGGCGCAGTGCTTTGTAAAAAACTGCTCCAATGGCGCAGCCGCAAAACCGGGACCTTGAAATCCGAGGACCAGCGTGATTACGAGAAATCGGCAGGGGCTCATGACAACAAGTCCAAGGCTGTTGTACTTTCGCCGAAGTGATCTTGCTGGCTACCGAATTGTCGCAGCAACCCAAGGTAGAGATTTGACATCGGCGTATCGGGCAATTGCCAGTGCCCCGAAGTTTTCAGGCGACTATCGAACACCAACGCGGGGAGGTCATCGAAATTATGGGCATTGGCGCTACCCATCGAAGCTGTAAGCAAAGTTGTCGTTTGATCAAAAAGCGAGCTGTTTCCAGACTGTCGACTCTTCATCGTCGTCAACGCTGTGCTAATGCGTTTTAGGATCGCGTGCTCCATGACTAGTAGTTTCTTGATCTTCTCCGGCTTTTGGCCGTGGTGAGAAAACTCATGATAGTTCCCTGCAATGTCGGGTTCCTTGAAGCCTTCCCAGAATGGTATCTGCAAGGTAACTGTTCTGGTGGAGTCAGTCTCCAACGCCATGATTGCAAGATCAAGAAGAGTGCCGACATAATCATCTACCGATCGCCGGTCAAATCCTTCCAAATCATAATCCACTTGGGGTTTGGATTTGTCCGCCCAGTATGCCCGACGTTTGACTGACTGTTCAACCTGGCGTACTGAATTAAGATATTCGTCAAGCTTTTTCCGATCTGTAACGTTCAGCCGTTTCTCCATCGATTTCGCCTGGCGCAAAACTGCATCAAGAATGCTTCGGTCCTCGGCCAGGATCTGTTGCTGCATCCTCGCATTTTCATCAACCTGAAATAGCAGATTAAAAATCTTACGCGGAGAATCGATCTGGTAGACAGGCAATCCGTGCTTGTCCCAGGAAATCTGGGAAAAGTTTAGATTCTCTCCAGCCTGAAAGGCCAGCGAACGAAAGCGGGTTTCATCACCGATCAATCCAGCAACTGCCTGATCAACCGAGATACGGTTTTTACGGCGTAGCTTGTTATAGTAACCGGACAGGATCCCTACGCATGGCGTGTGCCCAAATCCGTTTTGCACGGCGGGATTATTGAGTCCGCTAAACATTTTCAGCTGGTCTAAATGATCCGAAAACTCACCAAGTAAGGTCGGACGCGTGTCGTTAAACGCTCCCTCATCGGTTGGCACCAGAGCTGGTTGGTAAAAACTGAGGTGATTGACGATAGTGAGTAACCGCCGCGGGGACGGCGCGTCGGGAATTTGCCCGAGGCTCTCGAGTCGGGGAAGCAGTAATGCTACACCTGCACCGTGCAGAAGGGTACGTCGCTTCATTTTATCGTTAGAGATGTCCATCAGTAGAAATCATATCAAAGGCGGATTAAGCCGTAAAGAAAACGAGGTTTTGGGAGTCGTTGATCGATGCTTTAGTTTAATTTGACAACCTTAGTCTTTGTCAGTTTCGCCAAACGCATCGTGGCGGCTCATTAATTAGATTAATTCCTTCATCATTTGAAACATGAGCTTGGACACACTTCGTTCGGTGATAGGCCAATGTAATACATGCTATTTCTGACGAAAGGCTTCACTTTGCACCAACGCATGAATGAATTCGCTTACTGAATAACTCGCTGTCGCGGTCTTCCTCAGAATGCCCTGAGCAAGTTCTTCATCAGAAAAACTAAATGGCCGTCCTAATGCATAGGCAATCAGATTTTCCGTAAATCCTCTGGCGAAGTCGGGTTCATGGCCAGCAATACGATCACGCAGTTCGAAATAATTCCCGAATGTTGGACCGCGGTAAAATGCACCGGAAGCATCGATTTCCCAAGTCTTCGTTGTTTTCCAGTTTTTTCCAACCTTAGTGCGATGAGCGTCCGTTGTGCGCCAGTGACCCTTCGCGTCAAAGTTCTCCAGCCCCAATCCTATTGGATCGATCTTGCGGTGACAGCTAGCGCACTGAGCCTCTTCTTGATGCATGTGAAGTCGCTCGCGCGTCGTGAGAGATTGTTCGGCCAAACGCGACAGCTGTGGAACGTTTGGGGGTGCAGGCGGTGGTGGATCATTCAAAAGATACCGTAACACCCAGGCGCCCCGCTCCACGGGGCTGCTCTCAACTCCGTCACTTCCCATTGCGTGTATGGCAGCTGTACCAAGCAATCCGCCGCGAGGGGAGTCGGTGGGCAGTTTCACTTTTTGGAATTCGTCTCCGGTAACACCCTTGATCCCGTAGAAGTTAGCCAATAAACCATTAATAAGTACGTAGTCGCTCTTGAGCAGCTTTCCGAGGTAACCACCTTCCAGATCACGCAATAGGTGTGTAAATGATTCATAAACCTCCCTTCGTGCAGCAGCGCGTAAGCTCTCATCGAATTCAGCATGAAGCATGGAATTGAACTGGAACAAGTCCAAACGCTCCATCTGTAGCCACTGATGCACAAAGCCGGAAACGAATGCATCCGAACGCGGATCCGTCAGCAGGCGGTCAACTTGTTGCCGGAGTACTGCGGGTTGACGCAATGAGTTGTTTTCTGCAAGGGCCAGCAATTCTGAATCAGGCGGGGCGCTCCAGAGGAAGTATGCCAAACGGATGGCCAACTCGCGTTGCGTCAGAGTGCGACGTTGCGTATCAGCATTGGGCTCACTTAAATATAGGAATCCGGGGGAAGCCAGAATCACACTGAGTGGTGTACGCAACGCTACTTCGAAAGACTCCCCGGACGCCATCCGCCTGTTGAAAAGGGCGACCAGTTGATCAATAAATTGGGGTGCTGGCTTGACCTGACGAAAGGCGGTCACTGCAAACTGGGATAGAATATCCCGAGCTCTGTTAGATTCCGATTCCTTCGTGCCTGCTAGGTTATTGCCAAGGATTCTTGCCAATTCCGATGGTTTACTTGTTTCCGGTAACGGTCCATTCAGTTCCATCCAGTCAATCCATATGGCGGGGTCGACTCCGTAGCCATTGATGCGTTTAGCTTTGTTGTATGCAGAACGAACGACATTTCGATCCAAAGACTGTCTTTCCTGAACAGCAAACTCGCGTTGCGTGTGCGTTCCAACTTCCAGCAATGTTTCGATAACTTGTGGATTCTCAATCGTTCCGGTTACCTGATGGGTACTGATGGGAACTCCTGCAAAGCCCGCCGGTACTGCAGTAATCCTCTGCGGATGCCCGACTTCTAGAAAGCGGCGTGATTCCGGAGAACCTTCAACTGCCCCGAGACGGATCCGTAATTTATAGGTCCCGGGTGTGAGTTTGGCCGCTGGCGGAATAATGTCAATTCGTTGGATTCCCCAGGCAAGCTTTAAATAGGTGCCACGGTCGCTATGGGGCAGTTCAGCATAGTGCTTAAAGTAAGCACCCTTACGTCCGTATCCTCCTGAATAGGAGAAGGCTGCCGCATTCGAGTCCTTAAAGCCGTATTTTTTTGAGTCTGGAGCATTCGCCAAAAGATTGGCATTTTGATAGAGCCTCAAATTATCGGTTAGGTCGGCAAGTTGATATTTATCTCGAATCTGCTGGAGAATCCGTTCGTTTTCCGGGTCGAGCGCGGCCTTATCGACCTCGGCTTTCCAGACACGGTAACGCTGATATTCCTCTTCTAGTCGCGCAATTTCTTTCGCGCTCCGCACATTGGCTGAGTTTTCAGGTTCTAAACGGAAGGTAGAGGAGGGCGTTTTTGAAATTCGATATTCGATTGCTTCATCGATCGCAATTCGGCCGAGATTCAAGTATTGCTCGAATTGATCACTCGAAATGAATTGCGATGTTCCGACGGTATCATATGTTCCCGATCCACCATCTGTTGGCAGCGATCCCACATCGACTCGGACGCCGGTTAAATACGCTATCGTGTTTTGATATTCCCGTCGATTCAGGCGTCGCAAAGTGATATTGCCGCCTGAGTCAGAAAGAGTTTTGCGTGCGGCCACCATTGTTTGAGCCAGGTCGTCCAAGAGGTCAGCCTTTTCGGTGTTAGTCGGCTGCGACTCTCCCTCGGGCGGCATTTCACCGGCATTCATCGCATTGAGAACCTTTTGCCACAATTCCGCTTGCTCAAGCGTAGTAATACGAAACGACAAACTCTGCAGGTTGACCTTTCCTTCCTGAGTCTCAGAGCCGTGGCAATCGAAGCAATGCTGCTTAAAAAGCGTACGGTGTTTATCCGGTAGCTTAGATTCAGGCGGTGCGGCATGTGTAATACTACAAGCCCACAATGCAAGAATACCGATCACACAGTCTGTGAAAACATTTCTTGTCGCCCGAGAGCAATGATGAGAAGTCATCATGCCTGTAGCTCCTTCACAATGCCTGTGCTATCTCCATGGCGATCGATTTGAATACCGACACCTTGCAGCATTGTCAGCCAGACATTGCAAAGCGGCGTGTCCGTCGGCAGGACGAGGTGCAGGCCAAGCTTGAGGTTTGCCCCCCCTCCGGTGAGAACAGTCGGGCAATTGACAAGATAATGGATGGAACTGATGTTTGAGCCGAACGCCAAGGCTACATGATCGAAGAGACTTGAACCATCAACTTCTTTAGTCGCCTTGAGCTTGTCGATCAATCCGGCCAGTAGTTCGCTATGGGCATTATCGCGAGCCTGAGATGCCTCCATCCGTTCGCCCAGAGAATAATGACTTACGTTATGTGCACTCAGGCTAATATCCATACTCTGCAAAAGCGACTGTCCCGGCAAGCGATAGCTCATGACGCGTGTGCTATCCGTTTGTAGGGCGGCGACAATCAAATCATACATCACCTTGATTTCTTCGCGGCCTTTTAGCCCTGGTTCAGGTTCATCGATGGGCGCCTTTGCCTTCGGAACTTCGAGCCAGGATTCATCTTTGCTCAACCGCGACTCGATATCTCGCACACCCTGAAAGTATTCGTCGAGTTTGAATTTGTCCGTTTTCGTAAGACCACGCTGGATGCGATTGGCTTCCGTGAGAACGGCATCTAACACGCTACGCTTCTCAGCGATGGCCGCCTGGCGTTGTTCCAGAGGCAAGTCATCTGCGGAGAATAGCTTGTGAAATACCTGAACTGGATTATTGATACCTGCGACCGGTTTCCCACGGCCATCCCAAGCCATTGACAATCCCGGGCCGTGACCGGATGCGTTGCTTTCACTGCTGTTTAGTTGCAACGAAGCGAATCGCGTGTCCTGGCCAAGCTGTTGGGCGGCTACCTGATCAGCAGAGATGCTGTTAGCCATACTCTGACCGGGCACCGAATAACGGTTAGCTCCGGTCAACCAAAACGTGCTTCCCCAATGCGCTTCATTGCTAAATTTGTTTGAACAACCTTGGATCACAGTGAAATCCTGTTTATGTCGAGCCATCGGAGCAAGGCCTTGCGGGATTTCGTAATCCGTGCCGGTTTGTGTTCTGTCCGGGTACCAGGACTCCTGAGTAACACCAAACCCCATGCCGAGAAAAGCAACACGTTTCGGGGGTTGGGCAGGCCTCTCGCTAGCCAAGTCCGTAAAACGTGAGAAGCCCAATGATTCGAGAGCGGGTAACGCGACCATCGCGCCCGTACCTCGTAATATGTGACGGCGATTAAATTTCGGACTCATAAGGTATTTGCGATCTGTCAGGGTGTTTGGGTTACAAGTCTCATTATTCAAGGATTCCGTTCATTAGCAATATCGTTGAGCTTTTCTGTGTGAATTGGACTCAGTTACCCGCAGCTAGTACTCGTGTGCGTTTCTCTTAGAAAGATCCGTCCACGTCTGCATAAACGCGTCCGTCCCAACCAATAAACTGTTAAGTAATTGAACACGATCTTGTTTTGCCAAAACATTCCACGGCAAGTGTTTGACTATTCTTAGGACCTCCTCCGTAAGCCTAATGAGTGGCGAGTGCCAATTTGGTCTAATGATTGCTTGGTGAGGTAGCACCTAGCGATTAACGCAAGAGTAGAGACTAAGGTGATTTGATGAGTCGAATTCGATTAGCTGTTCTTTTTACCTTTATTTCCTTTCCGATCTTTGGAAAGGAAATTCGTGTGCCCGAACACGCCAGCTCGATCCAAGCGGGAATAGATCAGGCAGTAAGCGGGGACACCGTTATCGTTTCCCCTGGCATTTACCGGGAACGCATTACCATTGCACCCGGGATCACCGTTCGCAGTTTAGGCAAAGACGTCAAACCTGACGAGGGTTTAAAACGGGCTGAGCAAACCATCATTGACGGCGGCGGTAACGATGGTGACACCGCTGGAGTTGAACTAGGCCAAGGAAGTGTGCTGGATGGCTTCACTGTAACCAACGTTGGGGTTTACGATGAACAAGTGTGGAACAAACATTACGCATCGAAAGGCGAGGAGCTTGGTGACGACGAGGGGGCAGTACTCGCCGAGGGCACGCTACCGGCTGTACGAATTCAAACTCAACGATGCCTCGTTAGAAACTGCATCATTCACCATAACGGTGATGTGGGAATCGCCGTACTGGGCAACAAGGAATCCCAACTAGAGGCGCTCATAGACAACAACAAAGTGTCGCGTAATCTGGGCGGTGGAATAGGACTGGCAATCAACACGGTTGCCATAGTCAGGAACAACACCTGCTACGAGAATTTACGTGCTGGCATTGGATGCCGCGCCGCCAATCCTGTTATCACCCAAAACACATGCTTTGGAAATATTCGAGCGGGCATTGGATGCAGGGAAGGTGCTCGCCCGATCATACGCAACAACACTTGCTACAAAAACCGGAGAGCGGGAATTGGTGTGCGTATGAAAGGCACGGCCCCGCTGGTCGAACTGAACCGCTGCTATGAAAACCAAATGGCTGGCATTGGTAGTCGCGACGACGCAAGTCCCATCATTCGCGGTAACGAATGTTATGAAAACGTAATGGCGGGCATTGGAAGCGATGGCTCATCACCGTTGATCGTCGACAACACATGCCGCGAAAACCTCATGGCTGGCATTGGCTTGAGAAACAAAGCCACGGCTATGATCGTACGGAATCGCTGCGTTGAAAACAAGTTGGTAGCGATTGGTGTTACGCTCGAATCCACGGCAACTATCGCTGACAATGACTTAAAACGGACAGGCGGCCTGCCGCCCATGATCGCTGTTAAAGACCAGTCAAAGGCAACGATCGTGAACAACCGTATTGATGGAGGTGGCGTAGCGGCTGTCCTCGTACAGGGCACCGCAACGATAGATTCGAATCACTTTGGGAGTAACCACCCAAAGCAGGGAAATGCCGTTTGGGTTTGGGATGGTTCTACTGTGACAGTAAGTGCAAATGACTTCCAAGGGTATCGCTCAGCGGTCAAAGGTGCAAAGTCAGATTTTCGTATCCTTGGCAATTCGATTCGACGGTTTGGAAATGTCGCAATTGATATCAGTGACGGTGGTGCAACAAGTGTCGTTTTCGGCAACAAAGCTTTCACTAAGGACCAGAATGCAGTCGTTTATCGAATCAAACCCGCCACAGGTAACGTCAGTGGAAACGAGCTTATTTTGCAAAAATAGGTCATCTGCCAGCGAGTGGCAATAATCTATGCCGAGATGCTAGACCGCACCGAGAAAACGTTCGATGGCACCGGATTGTTGCCTGTTTTGTTGAGACATCTCCAGATCAAGATCACCGTAATGGTTGATTGGATTCCCATAGGCATTTAGAAGCGTGGTGAACCAATTACCAAGAGTCTTATGTCCTTCAGCCAAATGATAGGGTAGTCGAATGTATCGTCCTGCCAGATCGAGCCGTGAATTGGCTCCGCTTAGAACAACGGTTGGTGCTTCCGTTCCCCATCCATGATGTGTGTCGCCTGTTTCAGGCATATAAATGATGGTTGTGTTGTCGAACATCGTACCATCACCCTCAGGGATTGCTTTTAGCGTTTCCACCATTCGGCTTATCTGAGTCATATGGCTCGTTAGAATCAACTCCCGAACTTTATGGTGACCCGCCGGTGATTGATGACCGACTAAGTGAATCGATAGCTTCCCTGTGTTACCGGGTAACGTGGAAATCGGAGTGGACAGGTCATCGATGGTGTAAGTTATGACATTCGTTAATCCAGTAATGAGTGCTGCTAGCAATACATCGGTGAACGCTTCCTGTTTCTGAATTAAAGTAGCGTCCGCTCCGCCGTTGATGTGGACCTTGTCTATGGTTGGGAGATGCTTAGCTATCAATTCAGCCATACCGCTAACTTTTGCATTCCTCTGACGGACTGCCGCTAACGACTGAACCTGCTCGCTAATCTTTCGACGTTCGACGCCTTCGAGTCCGGAAAGTCGACGACTTTCCTCATCCCGCAAATGTTCCAGAAGGCTATTTTCGGTATCAACCGCATTTGTGTTGGTGACGGACTTGAACAATTCATCGTAAGCGGTCTGCGGGTCGGCATAGCAATAATTACGTTGCTTTGGTGCCGGTGCAGAGAACCCCGGAACGATCCCCTTGCGAAACATCACTGTTCCGGACCCGGAACCGAGCGACAATTCAATGTGTCCGAAGGGTGAGGGGAACAACTTCGCAAGCTCGAAATCAATGGTTGCTCGCTTTATCTGGCTGACGACATTGCGCCCTGCTTTATAGGCACCGAGGCAACCAGTGAACGAGTAGTGGCCACCACCACTCATTTTCATTGAAAGACCGTGTACGAAGGATAGATTTGCCTTGTGTTTCTCCAGTGCTCGCATCCAGATCGGCAATTCGTGCGAATCCAGATCAACCTCGAATGGTTGCTTTGTCTGGTCTCTTTTCTTATCGTCACCCTTCAGCGACGGTAAGGCAAACATGGAAGGCAGATTGCCATTGGACTTCCGGACAAAAATAAAACGATGAGGCGCTATGGAGTCCTGTTCCCGAGACTCTAGCGCCGGCGTATAGGCCGAAGCAAGAGCCAACGCTGCAAAACTTTTGGCGTTGGCTTTAACGAACTCACGCCGATGCGGGAAATCAGTCATGTGATAGTACTCGGCTCTATTGAATAAAGGATTGGTGTCACTATTTATCGGACATTGCTTTTCGGTAGATAAACGAATCTGAAGTTAGCAGTGAAACGATAACCGCGTCAAAACTACCGTGGTTTTCCAAATACGCTTTCTCTGCATCGATTAGAGTCTTTGAATCTGCGAGCGTTTCATTCCTACCAAGGAAAAATCTAAAGGCGTGCCTAATGATGGACTGTCGGACGCGAGCCGACAACGCCAATTTCTCGACCAATTCAATACTATTAGCCACTGGCCCGTCGAGCGCCTCTTCGCCTGTGCCGGATAACACTCCTGTTGTGACCACCGGTAACGATTTGTACGTTGCGACTTGGATTCCGTCTCGTCTTTCAGCTTGTTTGGCATCCTGAATTAGATTTTCAGGATGCTCAATCTGTTCGATGGTTCGAAAGCGTCCAAAGTCATCGTAAGACTCAAACGCCAAACCTAACGGATCCATTTTTTGGTGGCATTTCCAGCAGTATTGATCGGCCGTCCGCGCTTCAAGACGCTGCCGAAGAGTTTTATGGTGATCTTCCGGGATTACAGCATCCACAGTAATCGGCACGTCCGGAATCGTGCCAGCGAGCAGTTTCTCCTGAATCCATTTGCCCCGGCGGACAGGATCGGTTTCAGTGTTTTGAGAATGGGCAATCAGCCAGGCTGGATGAGTAAGCATGCCTTTGCGATTAGGTATACTGGCCGGCTGCGTCGTGGGATAATCCCATTCGAGGTAATCGATATTGAAAAATGTTGTGACTTCGTGGGCACGCATTACCTGACCGGTACGACCGGTTGAATTCCCTTTGTGCCAGTAAGCCATTGGCAAATCATCATACGGGACAACGTTTGCAACTCCCGTGCTGAAACGACTCTCTAAGCCGCTCATAATTCGCTTGAAGCTATTTACCCAGCCACTCTTTCGTTTGTCGCTCGCTTCGAAATCTGCAAAAACAGTTCCGCGAATCTGCATTTCCCGGATAAAAGGCATGTGCTCGTACAGTTGCTCTTGTTCCCAATCCTGCCACTCATATTTCGCGAAATATTCATAAATCATGCGGAGGCGATCAGCGGAGGCCTTCATTCCTTCATTGTCACCAGAGTGGTAGACGTAATATCTGTCGGTGGCGAGCAGCTCTTCAAAAACATTTTGATCCTTTTCCAAGATGTGTGAGATTAGCATGTCGGCTTCTTCGACGAGTCTTCCTTTAATTCCGTCATAAGACCCTGAGCCGAATCGTTCATCATCTTTGAATAGCGTAAGCACTTTCATATAGCCGAAGAATTCACGAAAGAACCGTAGCTTTCGAACAGGCTGGTTTGTAATACTGGCGTGGAAGCCGGATTTCTGAACCGCTTCGTCGATTACATAATACTGATCACGACGATCAAGCATTCGCTTGATTTCCCGTTCGTAATCTTCGCGCGTGGTGAGTCGCCCCTGACTGGCAGATTCGGCTAATTCCTTATCCGGAAGCGAGTCAGTCAGAGCATAAGCCAAAGCGTAACTTGCCTCTCTGGCAGACATCATGCGGCGATCATGCTCATCGGCCTCTCCAGCTCCAAATTCAGTCCGATACACAAACTCTGAATCCAATAGCAACGTTTCAACAAGCCTCGCAAATGCCTGCTGGGCGGGTAATCGCTCGAGAAAACGTTGTGTAAGGTTTGTTTTTACTAAGACTTCTGTAGCGGTCGCTTCCCGCTGGAAGATTTCTTGATAGAGTTCCTGGATAACAGGGGTGATAGCTTGTTCATTTCCAGAAGAATCGCTTTCATGTTTCTCACGGAATTCTTCATTCCAGTAACTCATGCACTTATTCGTGAGATCCAGCCAGGTATCATTTTTCTCGCGATGGGCTTTCACTGCGATCGCGATTAATTTCATTTCTTGATCAGCAAGTGGCTTATAGGCAGGTGGGGTTATATTCTTCTTCCTGACATCTTCGTAAATCAATTTCATATCCCAACCAACAAACAGAGCTTTCATAATCCCGACTCGTTCGCGAATTCGGGCCTCTGAATAACCGTACTCGAACCAGTCACGCTCACATAAATCCATGATTTCCAGGAACGCGTGTCGATCATGATATTGAGTAATCCCCTTATAGATTGCATGCATGTCGGCCCGGTCATAACGGTCCAGCAATTCAAGGTTCGTTTCGCGTTTTTGTGGATCGCCGTTTTTGTCGAGTAACTGCTTGGGAGCTTCAACGTCCAGCTGCCGAAATTCCGGTAGAAGCTCGGCGTATGTATCGCCATAGATTTGCTCGGCTACCTGAGGCATGAATTGCGACAAGAATGCTTGTCGGCGGCGCATCGTTTCAAGATGACTAAATTCATCCTTGAGGACAGCATACATTGCCGAATAATGCTGCCTGACAGTTTGTTCCGAAGTCATGTACGCAGCAATCTTATTGGCATTTGAAATCATTGTCAGGAAGCGGCCACGCGTAAGTGCCGAATTATCGAAATAGCGGACTCCAATCGTTTTAGGCAGCAGGAACGGATTAACGATACTTTGGCGAAGCGTGCCACCCCCAAAGCGAGTCCCGAGTCCGACTCCATTGTCGCCAATGACATTTTGCCGTTGACCGTCAATCGTGCGTGCACCGGAGTGATTAAGCAAGTCGTTAATTCTGGCGTCAAAGATATACTCGCTGATTAACCAACGCCGTTCGGGGGTGGATCCTGGAAGATGGGCGTATTCCCCGGAAAAGAGATCGGCATGATTCACGAAGTTACCATACTCAGGACGCTTTAGTTTTTCATCTAAACCGGATGCTTCGTGTGTTCGAAGGAACGCGGCAATCTTGTCAATCAATTGGGCCCGCTGTTCACGGCTAAGTTGATCCGCCGCATCAGGTGGCATCAAACCAAAGAACACCTGTTCCTGAGCTCTATTAAGAATTGAGATTTGTGTGTCTCGCGGAAGGTGGTGGAGATTCTCCAGTCCGACATTACCAGCGGGCGATTCCCCTTGATGGCATTCAACACAGAATTGTCTGATAGCACCTATCGCATGTTTTGAAAGCTTCCCTTTATCCGCGGCAACTGCGTCCCCTACCGCCAGCAGCAGGAATACCGGCAAGACAAGTTTAGTGACGGTTGCGAAAGTGTTCATGACCTAAACGAGCTGCTGCGAATGCTTACTTAGAGAGTTAGTATTGTATCAAATGATCGGCTCACTATTTCTGAAAGCTGCACGTATCGATCTGCACCTGCTATCGTTGAATTAGAGTTTTTACGCTTCATGTAGCTACATAAGCACTGACTCGGACGCGTACAGCTCAATTGTTGCTTCTTCTTATATAGGACAATCGTTGCGATTATAAATATTGCTCGTATGCAGTGAGGTTTGACTATAAAGGATGCATCACATTTGCATGAAACGTATTCCAAGCATTAACAGACAGGACAAGGTCGAGATGTTAAGCAGATATTGTTGGTACTCTACTATGGCAGTCTTAATCACTGTAAGTCTAAACACGCTGGCGTTAGCCCAGTCTGGCGAAGCTGAACGGCACGTCGTGGTCATTAGTATCGATGGCTTTGCAGCTCGCCTAGTTGATGACCCCAGGGTGCCATTGCCAACCATTCGTCGACTCGCACAGGAGGGTTGTGTAATTGAAGGCGGCATGACCGTCTCAGACCCTTCGGTAACCTGGCCAAATCATACAACTTTAGTGACGGGTATGAAGCCTGGTCGGCATGGTGTCCTCGCAAATGGAGTGCTGGTCCGTGGGGGAATTGGGGTACCGGTCACCATTGATTCCCATCGTGACCAGAGCGACCTTGTCAAAGTACCCACCGTGGTGGATGTGGCTCATGCTGCCGGACTTAGGACTGCTGAAGTGAACTGGCCCTGCACTCGCAATTCCACATCATTTGATGACCAATTCCCTGACGTACCCAATGCACTGGACTATACAACACCGCGACTGCGGACAGAGCTCATTGAAAAGGGGTTCTTGCGAGATGAAACACATGCCTCTTTTCGTAAAGCGAGTGTAGTCGGTCTTGATTATGTCTGGACGGAAGCCGCCTGCCACTTGATACGGGAACGCAAACCTCATCTGATGCTCGTGCATCTTTTGAATAATGATGCGACACATCACAGGCGTGGGGCACAGTCACAGGACGGCTATACCGCTAACGCGTATGCCGATATGTGTGTGTCTCGAATTCTCGACGCAATCGATGACGCTGGAATACGTGAATCCACCACGATCATTCTGGTTGCCGATCACGGTTTCACCCTGACTCCCAAAGCAATACGACCGAATGTTCTGTTGCGACAAGCAGGGTTACTGACAGTGGAAGGCGGAAAGCTAAAACAGGCACAAGTGCATGTGGTCCCGGAAGGAGGTGTGGGTTATGTGTACTGCACTAATCCAGCGAAAGCTCCACAGGACTCTGCCTATGCCAAGAAGCTATTGATGGGACAGGAGGGAGTTGCTGACGTCCTGTTGCCAGATCGATTCAGTGAAGTAGGCTTCCCGCACCCACGTGAGTACCCGCAGGTCCCTGATGCCATTCTCGTTGCTAAAGATGGGTATGGCGTCTCTGGGGCTGTGACTGGAGAGACACTTGTCGCAACTTACGAAGAGGCACGAACATCACTCGGCTCTCATGGATTTCTGGCGAAACTCCAGAAGATGAATGCGATGTGCATCCTCTCAGGTGCCGGTATTCGATCGGGTGTCAAACTACAGGGAACAGACAATACCGTCGTCGCCCCAACAATCGCCAAACTACTGGATCTCAAGTACCCTTATGCGGACGGCAAACCCCTATCGGATGCATTACGCATTTCAATCGGCCAGTGAATTACAAATTAAGTATGCGCAAGTGCTCGAAACGGTCATGACTCGCGCTCAACACAAATCACTCTACAACTCCTAGAAAGCGGCGAAAGCTTCAAATCCCTCATCGCCGACCCTCGCAGATTGCAATTCTGTAAACGGTTGCCCAGAACCACGGCTCTTGCGTAACCACATAACATGTGTAAACAAGAATATAGATTTCTCTTATCAACACTTCCGATTAGTAATATCTAAACGCGAAATGCTATATAGATATCCAGCAAAACTCTAATTCACATACTCATTTCTGTAAAAATCGCCCCCTCGATTGAATCCCATGTTTGTAAATCGCTGGTACCCTTTCCGATGGCAATTTCCGTGACCATCCGGTCTCAATGAGCGGTCGTACTCCAGAATTGTCTAGGTGCGAAAGACCTTTTAAAGAGATCTAAATGCGCAATATGAAAAGGAGTCTCTTTTTTGCTTATAGCCACGGGAAGTTAACGATAATCCATGGTATCCTATCAGGTAACCTCTTCATTTCTGCATAAACAAGGCGTTAACTGTGTCTGTCAAGAAACATACTCACTCAGTAGATGAGTTTTTCGGTCAAATTGGCAAAATGGAGCCTGCCGGGATGCCTCTACTAACAAACTCCAATCCAACCGAGGAAATCTACCCAGTCAAACTTAGAAACTCGGTGTTCTGCGACGAGCTACGAGAAGCTGTTCAAGATACGCTATCAGCACTTGCTGGAAAGACGATGGCCAGCTATTCCGATCAAAAGGAGTCAGCCGAAGCGATATCCGATTTAGCACACGGTGGCCGTTGGCAACTTACCTTCGATGACACCCCGGTTAAATTGAGGGCCGTTAACCCAAAAAAGACAAAAACTGGTTACTTTCAGTTAAGAGCATTAGGGGCTAGTCAGTCATCGGTCTATACGGGTAAGTCTCTTCCAAAATTGGTTGTAAGAAGCCTCTAAGAATGGAAACACGGAAGCCGCAGGTGACGAATATACTGCAAAAAATACTTATTTTTTAATTCTTTTTCACTCGGCGGCAACTATACCCCCCCCACCACCTTAGGTACCTTGTGTGTATATATCGGGAATGGATTCCCGACCGCGTGCTATGGCGATTATCAAATCACATCTCAGCGGGTTTCTCACGGACGGGAGAATACTGACTTTCACCAGTGTGTTTGCAGCCTGAGTTCTTTCCTTTTCAACCGTCTCCCACCGTGTTCCGAGATCTTATTAAATCCGCATTTCGTCGACTGTTCAGTGTTGGTCAACCTGGCAGACGAAAGTATTTCGTGCGCATTGGCCACGAGGATCTCGAGCCACGTTTGGTACTGTCAACACTGTGCGGGCACGCACCAGAACTTCAAGAATCACCAGTGGGGATTTTCAGCGTCTGCCCAACCGTACTGAGCTCTGGGCAATCCCCCGTAAAAAATGCCCAGAATGACTTATTCAACGAGGCCATCTTCCCAGAAGTAAACTCGCCGGAAAACTCCTATTTAACGGCAATAGATGGCGTATTTTCTACAACGGAATTATGGAATTCAGCGGATAACAGCGAAACAATAGCAATTGTTGACGCATCTGAAAACGATTCCACCAACGTAATCGTGGATGAATACGCAATAGCATTTCCATTGCAGCGCACTTCATCACTATCGTCTCTTGTGAGCTACAGTCGCACCATATCAGAAGATAAACAAACGCGAACAGCGGCAAATGACGCGAATCATTCAACGGTAACAAATCAATCTAATACATATCTGGAATTTAAAAGTCCTACGAACTCTGAACGGGGTCCACCCAATGAAGAGTTGACTGACGATGCCGAAGGTGAATCGCAGTCGACCGAAATACAAACCGTTTCCGTCGAAATTAGTGGTCGTGACAGTAACGGTATTGTGCTTACAGTTACGGACACAGACGGTGATACGGTTCCAGTTAGTTCTGATGCGAACTGGAATCTCTCAGGGGCAGCCCTTCACATATCTTTGGCGAACTTTCTACCGCTGCCTGGTGATGAATTCACCATTCTTGAAGGCGTCGAGTTGACGCTGGATGAACACTCCATCCCAGCCGATTTTTCCACCTTTACCGGACTGAGCATTGCCAGTGTAGGTGAAACAAACACAAACGGCCTGTTTTTCATCCCGCAGATCGACAGCGACAGTGGGAACATAAAATTAACTGCGTTTGAGTTGCCCAAGGCTCTGGAGTTTGATTTCAGTAGCTTCGGCCAAGATATCACCGCAGACGATGTATTTTCCGTCTTCGCGGGAAAATCAGACTCCCTGGACATACCGAGTGGCGACTTCACCTTGTCTGGCCAGACTTTCTCGGGCAATCTTAACCTGTCAACCACCGCTACATTTGGCCGTATTCGTATTGAAGCAATGGATTTCGGAGTGACCCTCGGCAGTGGATCGCCTCAGATTGTCGTGACCAATGGAGACGGATTGTTTGAAGTAGACATCGAAAACCAATCCGCTGCCGGAAGACTGGAGTTCGATCTTACAGCATCAGTTGGCCCTATTGAGATTTCTGGCGAAGCGTCATTACTGGAAATTAATACATCCTCTCAGAACGCTGTCCTGACCAAACCCGTGGACGGTTCAGATGAATTCGAGACTTACACAATTGCTGGTAATAACGGGATTTCCATCACACCAGCGGCATTGAGTTTTCAAATCGATGACAGTTTAATCACACCGGAAAATGTCAGCCTTGAGATTGCAAAGACTCCAGAGGGAGATGATGTCATTTTTCTGGCAATGGACGATGGTAACGCTTCAATCGCAAATGGATTAGTTGCCTATTCATTCAAGGATAGCGCGTTGTTGGTTACAAGTAACGGGCTGCTGGGAACAGCAACAGTGCAACTCGAATTTGCCGACGATAACATCTCTGTGTCAGGTCAATCTCGCGTACTGATCAACACCACAGGCTCCTCGCAGACCGAGAAGATTCTGAGCACATCGGCCGGACCAGTTTCTTTTCCAGCTATAGGAGACACATCCTTTTCGATTGCTGACCCTGATCTTGAAATGACCATTCTGGGCCATCACATTGGAAAAGATATACTGTTTAACCTCTCCGACGTTACCGACGTGACCCCAGAGACCGAAGCGGCACAACGTTATGAAATTGAAGTCGTGGTGAATGACACTGCAATTTCTCTAGGTAACGGCAGCGATGCGTATATTGATCTAACTACAGGCGAGATTGCAATCACGCTGATAAAAGAAACGATCGACGCGCAAACCAGTTTTTGGACCACAGCGGTCGTCAATAACGTAAATGTTTCTGCAGGTTTTGAAGGAGTGGAAATCGGCGGTGAATTTGCACTCAGCATTGATACAAGCAGCAATGACGTTGGATTTATAATTTCGTCAACGGGGAATTCATCTCCTTATATCGATATCGCGGGCAACAGGCTAAGTGGCGAGTTTAGTTTCCAGCACAAGATAAATGGAGCCACGCCGTCGATTGAGTTTGACTACGAGAACATAAACATCACAGTTGATGATGGATTTGGCAATGCTCTGTTGATTGCCGAACAAGCCTATCAAAGCGTGCTTGCAGATGTCAGCTCACTAGGCGGAGTAACAACGGGATTCGATTTTGAGCTGACTGATTATGGAAAGTCACTCGACGATTTCAATATTGATGTTGCGATCGCTGAATCAGATCCTCCGGGTGCGGGACCATTCGCTCTAGACGATTACGTTGCTGTGGAAATCAATGGCTTAGACATGACTGTCACTCTTTACAGCAGTGGGGTATTAGGTCAGACAATCACCGCGGCAACTTTTAGAAATGTTGTCAATGAGGCAATTGGTTCACTACTTCACTCGCCACTCGAATTGCTCACTCAATCTGCGGATGACAACCACGATATGCTCGCTTCCGTCTCAGCAGCTATCTCCAATCTGGCATCGCCTTCTCAAAGCTTGTCATACAGACTCGGATCGTATGGCATTTCATTTGAAAATGGTGGAGTAAAAGGGGCTTTCCCAGTTTCGATTTCACAGACCGTTGGCGATGCTGCCATTTCGGGTGATTTCCTGATCGATATCGACACGACAGATAGTAGTCAACAGCATATTTATTTTTCCGCGACAGATGCTGATTTAACAACAGGCCACGGTGACCATTCGGTCTCGGGGGATTTTGTAATCGAGCGTACGTCCTCCGAAGACAGTGCCACACTTGTGACAGCAGTCAATGACGGCTTAATGCAATTTGGACAACCGCCAGTTGCATCTATTTCAAACCTCACGGGACTAATGCAGTTGTCCAGTGATGGAATCGCAGCCATGCTTAGCGGTTCGGCAGAATTTAACATTCCAGATGCTGAATTTTCAACAGATTCAATCGAAGTCGCTATAAACACAACCGACACGGCTGTACTGTCCGAAATAACTCTCGACGACACAACGCTCTCACTAAATCTACCCACCGGACCATACGTTAATGCAACAGTCTCAGATGCAACACTGACGATCGGAGGTATTGGTTTTTCCGGTTCCTTCCAGTTCGAAGATGGCACGCGTACGGATGAAGTTGTAATCCCCGCCACAGAAGAAACTCCTGAATCAACGATTCAAACGGTTGCCCACTTTACGACTCTTCATTTTGAACATGTGATAGCAACAATCGATGGGAACGGATTTGAGCAAGTTGCCGGCAACATCAAGATCGAAGCCGGGAATGCCATCGGAGACATCAGTGGGCGGATTGCTATCAGTGGTGGCATCATTGATGCAGGAGCATATGCTAGCATCGCAATTGATACGACTGCAGAATCAGCGGTTACTCTAAACGAACTGGTTGCGACCGTTTCAATCGGT
The DNA here is from genome assembly GCA_045566075.1 of Pirellulaceae bacterium. Classification (GTDB taxonomy): domain Bacteria; phylum Planctomycetota; class Planctomycetia; order Pirellulales; family Pirellulaceae; genus UBA11883. Next base: position 45,737 of record JBJLEE010000002.1, read on the forward strand.
GAATGGTTGTCGTTCAGTGGATCCGTCGACGGTGACGTCACCGTTAAAGATGGCGATACAGTAATTAGCAACGCAAATGTCTATAGCAATGTCTCACTTTTCGTAGGCTCTGGACCATTTCTGGTTTCGCCTGATCAGGGAAGAAATCCCGCCGCCGTCGGAATTGCATTGACGGTCGATAATCTAGTAACCATTCTGGACGAAACGACAAATGAGGTTGTTACCGCTTATGGCTCTATATCGACAATAGAACTAATCGGAACACCGGATGCTACTCTGACAATCGCCGGTGGTCTGGTTCAATTTAACAAGACGGATAATGAGTATTCGGATCTCAAACTAGTCGATGCTGGTGATAGCGTAACAAATCTTGGAAGCATTTCCGGAAATGTCGACAGTATCGCCGCAGGATCAGCTGAATTGTCTCTTGCCGGCAATGTTCTTTCGATGTTAGCGGTCGAATTCGACCGGTTTATCACTGAATCCGGCGAAGCGATAACGAGCATATCAATCGGCTCAGGAACGCTAACGGGAAGACTTGTCGCAGCTTCTATTTCAGAAAGTGTATTGGTAATACAGAAGGACGGTATTGCCGGTGAGCTAAACAGTGACATTACGCTAGGTGAAGAAGGTGATACCTTCACATCTGTAGATGCCGTCGTACGAGTCAACTCCTCCAAATCTCCAATCAGTAACACATTTGGTATTGGCGATGATATTATTCAGCTCGAGTTACCAGCAGGGCCATTTATCGAGATTGACGTAACGGATGCTCGCATCAATGTGTCTGGACAGGAAATCTCTGGCAACTTTACTGTCACGACAACGGACAGCCGTACAGATGTCCTGATTTCGAATGGTCAGGTTTATTTTGGAGGCAACAGCGAATCCGATGGCTCTCTAACGGTTAGTGATGCAGTGGGTGAACTGCAAATTAACACTGGTCCAACATATACAGGTAGTCTGGCAGGGAGCATTGCAGTCCTGGCGCCAAGTACCGAGATTCAAGGCACCGCCAGTGTGGTAATTGACTCATCTAATAACACATTTACGGCAGAGCTTGATAATGCAGAACTGATAGTCTTAGATGAGCAGGTAATTTCGGCATCGAATCTGGTGGTCACGCAGGTTCAATCTGAAGGGACAACCACTGCACACCTCACAGTTACCAATCTGGTTGCCCAACTAGGTGATTCCAACAGCAAGTGGGTTACGGCAAGCGTAGATACAGCCACCATGACCATAAGCAGTGAGGCAACCATTGTTTATGCCGCCGGATTAGCAATTAATTCCGAAATTCCAGAATTCGATTTTTCCCAGGAGAGCGAGGTCAACCTCTCATTAAATACTGGTGTATCAGATGTATCACTAGACACTGGTGATCCTCAAGAGGTTCTTATTCCGGCTGAATCACTAACTCTGGCGGGAAGTGTTGATTTAAGCGTATTGCGACAGGAAATAAGTGGCGATTTCATATTTAATCAGGTGACCACTTCGGATAGTCAAACCCTCGTTTACGCTGAACTGGCGGCTGGTGAAGTTTCACTGAGCCACGGCATAGGCGACTCTGAAGAAACAGCTATATCAGCAACCAACATCGCTGGCACGTTGATTATTAGTGATCGAGGTGTAGTGGCCGAACTAAATGCAAGCTCGGTTACGCTGAGTCTTTCTGACAATATCACTGCGGGTGCCGACAACGGATTTGCAGTATCGGTAAATACCAATAGCGAAGCAATTGCTATTGAAGTCGGTGAAGAAACCATTGCCGCACCGGCCGGACCGTTTTTCAGAGTAGAAGCCAGTAATTTAGTGTTGAACATAGATGTTTCAGGAACAATTTATGCTCTGACATCCGATGTAGCATTCGAACAATTCCACGGTGAAACTGAATTTGGCGAAACTGAGTCAATTACACTGCTGGCTATTCAGGAAGCGGAGTTACAACTTGGCCAGCAAACGATTACAGATGGATACGGGCGATTCCTCATTATCAACTCAGAAGAGGGTTCTGGAATTGCTGGATCAGCATCTGGCAGCGCTTTAATTGAATCTGAGGGCTTTAGCTTGGGCGGGTCGATCGGCCTGAGACTTAACAATACCGGCATCCAAATCTCGGAAACTTTCGAGATAATGGGTACAACCACCACTTTTGACTTTGCAGCCGGACAAGAAGAGATTGTCGAGTTTTACGGTTCAGGTATTGGCATAACGATTGGCGACTTCGTAACCATTACGGGTGACGTGAGCTATACAGATGATGGCAATGGCACACAGCTATTCGGTGCTGATGCACTCACTGTTTTTGTTGGACAAGGTCCGCTTTACCTGTATCAGGGACGAGATGACATTAACCCAGATGCATACGGGCTCTTAATCCAAAATGCAACGTTGGCGATTGCTAAAACGGCGGAGACTTATGCTGTATACGCAAGCGGTGATCTCACGACATTAAACACACCTGGCATCTCCGTTTCCGGATCTGGTTTGGTGCATTTCAATAACACGGGACAGGCTGTAAGTCGTGTAATTGAGTTTACAAATGAAGATGGTGCTACCGAGTCCGTCAGCCTTAATGTGCAGGATAACGCCAAACATGTTGAAGCACATGGAGCAACGATTGTTACAGCAGGATTGACACTTGTTCTGGATTCGGACGATCCAAACACCGTGGAAATTGACGAGAGCGGTTCTTTGACGTTTACGCTGGATGACTTGGAAGTAGGTGATACGGTTTATGAAAACACCGTAATAGCCACAATATCCAAAGCTTCTACGGTAATAGGTAATCCAGATGACCCGGTACTAACCGCATCAGGAATCGCCGGCACACTCTTGGTAAATGATGCAGGGGTCGCAGGCCTATTGACAGTGAATGACGTTACTGTGCAAGCCTCGTCTGGCGTTGAATTAACCGCAAGCGGTGTCAATTTGGTATTGAATACGCATCCAAACGCCATTTCTGTGCCCGACCCATTAATCGAAGATAGCGTGCTTGAATTGCCAGCAGGAAACTACGTGGCCCTAAGCATTGATACCGCCACACTTGTCGTACTGGAAAATGAACTGGCACTCGTAGACACTACATTTGAATTTGATTCAACAACGGATTCTGTTTTGATCAGTTACGAATCTGCAAGTGTGACCATCGGTTCAACGGAAAATGGAATATCTGCAACGTCTGCTCATGGGGCATATATACTCACAGCATCCGGAATAGCTGGGCAGGCAACCGCAACCGTCAATGCCTATACCGCCAACTTCAGCCTCGGCGGCGATTTTGACTTGGTGTTTAACAATTCAACGGATGAGATAAATGTTGAGACCGAAGTCGCCAATAAACCGTTATCACTTTCCGTCCAAAGCGGTCCATTCTTTAACGTGGTTGGTAAGGATATTACTGTCAGTCAAGACGGCGTATTCTCAATAAATGCTGATGTCAGCATACAACGCACGACGGTGCAAGACGTTGCTGTCGCCTCGATATTTGTCGCAAATGCCGCTCTGGCGCTTGGCAAGGATAGTGATAATGAAGACATCATTGCTGTTGAAAATGCTTCTGGATTCATGGTCGTAACAGAATCCGGACAAGTTGCATTATTTGACGGTGATATCAGTGTTCTCGACTCCACCGGCATTTCGATCGGTGGACACGTGCAAATTGCAATCAATCAAACTAATGCGTCGTTTGATGACGAATTCACCATCGGTGAAGACACATATCAATTTGCACTTCCGGGAAGTGAATCCGGATATTCTCAAATCCAAATAAATAGTGGATCCATCGAGTTTGGCGGACTGACGCTAACAGCGGATCAATTTGTTTTCACAGAAGGTGCAGAAAATTCTCCCAATGTGTCGGTTAAGGCAACAAATGCGGCACTAGAATTAGCCGTTTCCGGAAAGCGTGTAGTGGGCCTTCAAGGTGCAGACTTTGAGTTCACCCTTACTGAAAGCGGTGTGTACGGTCAAATCTTAACGGCGAGTGTACTTGGGCCTGACTTTGGCGGCGACTTCAGTGTTAGCGGTACAGTTAGCGGTCAGTTTAATTCAACAACAAGCGTACAAGAGTCCATACCAGCTGGATCAGAGTCAATACCATACTCGAACATCGAAATAACCAACGCGTCGGTCATACTACTTGATCACGAATTCGCAGCAGCGAGTCTTAACTTTGAGCAAACAGGCACGTCTGTCACGATGGCAGGAACCGAAATCGACTTAAGCTTGAATGCTGGTGAGACCGAAGTGCTTGGAATCACAAGTAGCGTTTTCAGCTTCACGTTCTTAAAGGACGGTTATTTTGGAGCTATTGGCAATGCGAGTATCCGTGGCCCGGACATCTTTGGTCTTGGTATAGAAGGTACAGGGGAACTGCGAGTCAATTCAACATCGTCTGTTCAGTTTGTTGAGTCTATAGGCGAAAACGGTGCAACACATGAGTTTGCGATCCCAGGTAAAAGCGGCAGTAAGGCATATTTACAGGTTTCCATAACTGGAAATGACGAAAACCCGGCGGCAATTACGCTGGTGGATTCAACTAGGATCACTGCAAATGAATTCATCTTTACTAGAGACGGCGAACAAGTCAGCGTATCCGGAAACAGCGCCGGCCTATCATTATTTGCGGGATCCGAAACTCCGATTGTCACGGTAGAGGATGCCGACTTCGCCATCACGTTTACATCCACTGGTGTATACGGCGCTCTTGTCGATGCTTCCATAGCACTAGATTCTGATGGTTACGACATTTCAGGTGTGATTTCTACTGAGTTTAACACCACCACTTCAACTCAGGAGATCGAAGTTAATGACAATACAATTAGCGTGCCGACAGCAATTGGCGCAGAGGGTAAAGATGGTGATGCGACTTATCTAAGAGTCTCCGTAAGTGGATCAGAATCGGATCCGGCACGCCTTGAAGTTACTGCAGGTGATTTCACAAGTATTTTGGAATCTGACTTGTTGTTCTTTGAATCAAGCGACAGCAGCGTCGTGCTCTCATCAGAAAACACTCATTTCAATCTAACCAGTGGAGATTCTTCATTCCTGTCGATGACCGGTGGCGATCTTCTCTGGGTATTCACCGACGAACAAGTTGCTGGCGTCGTTGAAAATGCTGTAGTAAGTGGACCGGATCAAGAAGCATTTGAAGGTATTTCATTTAGTGGCACAGTTTCACTCATAGCTAATGATGGCCCAACCATCACAGTCTCGACGACAAATGGACTCGTGGAGATCCCAGGGGCTGCAGAACAGTATTTCCGTATTCAAATTAGCGGCACTGAAACACCCGATGGAATCGATCCGGCAACACTAACCGTTTTGAGCAATGTCGCCTCTGCAAACACCTTTACCATTGAATCCAATGAAACGAACACCGTAATGACCGGTGAAAATGTTTCGGTGGCAATCAACGCTGGACAGACTCGGATCGTTGGAATCACAAATGCAGATTTCTATGTAGATATCGCCGAAAACGGAATACGGGGCCAGCTAGATAATGCATCGTTACTAGGACCAGAACTTGGCAGTTCATTTACCGTTACCGGTTCGGATATTTCTGCAACAGTTAATACGACGGGCGAGTCATTTGACAACGGAAATATATCCATCCCCGCTGGTAATGGCGACTATTTCGAGGTGGTAGTTGGTGCAGCAGAATTGCAAATCCTGGGCAACACCCTTTCTGCCAGTGAAATCCGTTTCAACCGTGATCTCGACGCAGGCGGAACCACCGCAAATATCTCTGCCTCGAATCTCGAAGCAAATCTTGCCGACAACTTCATTTCGGTCACGGCAGCGAGTGCTGAGTTCTCGGCAACTGACGCTGGCGTTACCGGAAATATCCAACAAATGGCCGTTTCCGGCTCGATTGCAGATGAAAACTCGCCAGTTCAATTGACCGGCCTTGAAGAAGCCACGGAAGCCACTGCCGATCTCGAGTTTGATACCACCAATCCAAACGGAAGTTACTTCCGGATCGACGTCTCGAATTCAAAATTGGTTATCGGAGACACGATATCGGTTTCAGGAGACTTCGTGTTCGAGCAATACAGTTCGTCTGGTGGTGGCCAGCAGACACGAATTGCCGCAACCAACATGAGTAGTGAGCTCAAAGTTGGGGAATCAACCGTTGCTTCGGTAACGAGTGGGACAGGCTTCTTCTTTATAGTTGACGGCCAAATTGCCGGGACAGCCACTGCAACAGCTAACTTCTCACTGCCTGGCGCCACCCTGAATGTCGATACAGTTGAGTTTGAAGTAAATAACACCGGTCAAGCCGTTGCGGAAACGATGGTTATTAACGGTGAGCAAATCACGATCGGCTTACCTGCCGGAGATTTTGTCAGAATTCATGCTGTTGGCGGCGCATTAAACTTCGGAGCACTGTCGCTTCAAGGAGATTTCTTGCTTGAACAGCAAGATGGGCAAAACACAGCCATCGGAGTTACTAACGCAGCGATTTCTGTGGATTACAACGGCGATCAGTTGGCAATTGAAAGTGCACAAGGTGCACTTAACGTAATTCCCGGTGAAGAATTGCAGGACGGTTCATTCACAGGTGGTTTAGCGGGTTGGATTTCAGGTGTCGCTGATATAGCGGTCGGTGATGTTTCAGCTGGTGGTACCGTAGCCTACCACTTCAACGACTCGACACTTCTGGTAAATGAGACCATTCAGGTTGGTTCTGACACTCTTGAGATAACCTTTAGCGATACGGAAGTTCGCGAAGGCAGCAACACCTATTCACGAGTGGTGCTGGCAGATGCATCAATTGAAATTGGTGATTTCTTCAAAATTGGCCTCGGAAGTGCGGTATTCGAATCTGGTGGCATTACCCTGATTACCGACGGCTGGTTATTTGCTGGAGAAGGCATTCCGTACATGGAAGACGACGCCCTTAATCCAGCCGCCACTGGTTTCCTGATCGAGGATGCACTTGTTTGGCTGAAACACGATGAGGTCACTGATCAATATGCCTTATATACAAAGGGTACGGCTCAAACATTAGGCTTTGAAGATTTCTCATTAGGATCGGATGTCGAAGTTTTCTACAACGCTACTGGCGTGGAGATCTTCGAAACCATTGGCAGTGTTGCAACAACTATTCCAAGCGGCACAGAGGCGGAGCCATATGAACTAGTTAGACTCGGGTCAGACGGTGTACCAGGAACTGTCACACTTCTGGACAACACGCTTGCAACAGTTGCAACCATCACCCAACAAACGTTGGCTTCAGGAACTCGTGTACTACAGATACAGTTTACGGAAACTACTCTGGATTTAGGGGTCAACAATTTTGTCTTGTCCGGAGGTAACGGGAACATTGCTGTATTGCCTACGGGATATGCTGGCACCGTTGCCTTTGACACGACAATCAACAACAACGGCTTTACGTTTGATGCAGGTTTCACGCTCACCGTAAATACGACGACAAATCCGGTTATAGATACTGATGTTCCATTTGGTTTGACTGAAGAACTACCGGCAGGCCCTTACTTGCGTGTTGACATCTCCGATAAATCTGATGGCACACCCGCAACACTCACGGTGAACGGGCAGTCATTGACCGGCCAATTTTCTATGGAACGTGTCGGGATCGACAATGATAACGACGGAATCTCAGACAGTCATGAATTGAGACTAGCTGGAACTGCCATCGCAGCTTCTATTCTGGATGGTAACAATCAGCCCGTTGTGCAGGCGAGCAACGGACAGGGATTCTTCATCATTCGTGACATCACCGGTGGTGACTCGGGCGTCGCAGGAACAGTAAACGTTGATGTCGTGAGTGATATCTCTGGCTTGGCATTTGGTGGCACATGGCAAATACAGACAAATTCAATCCCATGTGCGGTAGGACCCTGTCAGGAAGAATCCACTCTCGATGAGTCCTTTATGCTGGGCACACAATCTGTTGACTTAAGTGTCCCATACGCTATTGCCGATTCATCTTACCTTAGGATTTCCGGCGATGATGCTTACTTAAACGTTGAAGGGCAGCAATTGTCGGGGGATTTCATTGTTGAGGTTATCCCACAAACTGTTGAAGGTAATACATTAAATAAAGTAGTTGCACGGGCAAGCAACTTAGAACTGCTAATTACAAATGGAGATGCGACTCTACTAAATGTTGTAGACGGATTCGGTTATTTCGTATTCGATCAGGAAGGTGTATATGGGTCGAGCAGCGGCACAGTAAATTCCAACCTGTCATCTTTAACGCTAGCCGGCGACGTTTCTATTGAAGTGAATCAGCTAAGTGAAGCTGTTGAAGTTTCATTAGACACCGACGATGACCCAACTCAAATTTCGCTCCCCACGGGGCCTTTTCTTCGCGTTTCCGCAGAAAACACCAGCGTTAACTTTAGCGACAACATTTCGCTGCAAGGTGATTTCTACTTCCAGCGCCAAGAAAATGCGGGCAACACCACCATCGGCATCGAAGCCCTCGGTGTGTCCACGTCCATAAGTGCTGGTGACAACGGAGCCTCGCTGGACATTTCAAACGCCAATGGGCAAATGATCTTGGTTGATTCGGGCATGGCCGGCACCATTAGCGGTTACGCAAGCCTTGAAATCGGGAGTGAACTGTCAGTAGCCGGAGCCGTGTCGATCACGTTCAACAATAGCGGGGAAGCGATTGCTGCCGGCACAGCAGTTGTAAACTCTACAATCGCCAATGACATTCCCGCTGATGAAAACTATTTCAAGGCCGAGGGTGCGTTACAACTGCAAATCGGTACCTTCATAACACTAAACGGCAATTTTGGATTTGAGTCCTTAGACGACGGCAATCTTATTTCCGTTAACGCAACCAATGTAAATGCCCAGTTGTCCGCATCTGATTTGGCAACTGTTGCGATTTCAGATGCCGATTTATCTTTATTGATCCGCGATTCAGATACCTTGCCAGAATTTGCATTAGCAGCAGTAGGCAATATCGAGATCCTCACATCCTCAGATGACCTAAATGCATCAGGCACTGTTTCGGTTCGCGTGAATACAACGGCCAACTCTGTTACATCAGTCGCAGACATTTCTGAGAGTGAATCAGAAGAAGTCCACGCAAGCAATTTGGTACTTAACACGCCGATCGCGCAACTCATGGGAGACTTCTACTTCCAGAAAGAATCCACAAAGAACCAGATTGCAGCATATGGAACAGGCATCGAATTCTTCGTAGGCGAGGCTGACGATGATTCTGATCATGACTCCGACCCACAGTACGGAGTGGGGGTTACCGATGCAACACTTAACTTATTGCTTAAAGCAGACGGTACGTATGCCTATGCAATTAGTGGTTCAGCTGAATTGTACGGTATCGATCAACTCAGCTTGTCTGGAGACCTATTTGCTGAGCACAACACAACTAGTCAGGATGTCCAATTTACCGTCAACGACTTTAATGACATCGATGCAGAACACGTTTTGAATCATCAGTTAGTAAGTGGCGCACATCGTTTTGGCGGCGACAATCTAACACTCTCAATCCTGGATAATAGTGGCACTGAATATATCGCTATTTCAGGAGACCTGACATTTGAAGAGTCTACGCTACCATCAGGAAACAAAGAAGTATTCGTTGCTGCCGAGAACGTCACGGCTGCAATGACCGTTGACGGCGCGACCATCGAAGTTTCTGACTCAAATCTGACTCTCCTCATTGGTGAAACTGGATACGCGGTCTCGGCAACTGGCACACCAACGATCATCGGTGAAGATAACCTACAGTTGTCCGGAACCATCACCGTTGAAGCAAACACCACTGGTGTGAATGTCAATCGGACCATTGAGACAAGTTCAGGCACACGCGAATTATCCGTAGCACGTGATACGCGCCGACTGATTGGTGACGATATTCATATCGCAATCGCTGACAGCTCTGGCATAGACCTTCAATCGGACATTCTGATCGAACGGGTATCGCAGGGTGAATCCACGCGAACCGCCATCGTTCTTAGTGAGATGTCACTTGATATCGCGGATGGCCTGGTTTCCATCAGTGATGGCGAAGGAGTCATTATTCTTGAAAGCGCTGGAATCGCAGCGACCCTCAGCGGTACGGTCGTTACGACAATCCCCGGCGTTGCTATGAACGGTCAGGTCGTAGCTGACATCAACCGTACCGGTGCTGCATATGATCACGATTACACAATCGATGGCAACGTGGTCAGCATTGATCTGGAAGAGGGTAAATACACCCGCATACGAAACATTCCTACTGGAGATGGCGAAGCAGAAGATTCGACTCCATTTAACATCAGCATTGCTGGAATCACACTCGAAGGTGACTTCACCTTTGAACACTACGAAGATGCTCAAGGTCAGTACTGGGTTAAAGCTGCAGTTGCCAATGCTGAATTAACCATCGGCTCGAACAACGAGGCAGTACTTTCAGATATCAGTGGCACACTGATGGGATCCACACAGGGTATCGCCGGCTCACTGAATGTTGGCAGCAGTACCATCACAATCCCGAATCTGGCTATAGCCTCAAGCACGATCGGTGTTCGATTTAACACACTGGATGTGGAGATCGATGAATCCTTTAGTTTCGAAGACGGTCAGGCACTGAGTTTACAGGTGCCCGCCGGACCATACGTTCAGGCTGCGGTTGAAGATATCACCGCAACCTTAACCGTCGGCGCCAGTGAGTTTGTCGTTGGCGGCAATCTCTACATCGAACAGATTGAAGTTGATGACTCACAACAGACTCAGGTAGCACTGACCGACTTCACCGTCACTCTTGGCGACGGCGAGGGCAACAACATCTCCGTTACCGATGGTAGCGGAGCATTACTGGTTACCGAGGCAGGCATGGCGGGTGTCATTTCCGGTGAAGCAGCTGCCGAAGCTGGTAACTTCTCGGCAGGAGCCGGACTTTCTGTACGACTAAACAACACCGGTACCACCGTAGATACGACAGTCATTGCCGGTTCACGTGAAATCCCTGTTAAATTCAACACTGGTGAAGAGAACTTCTTTGAGGTTTCTGTTAGCAGCCTGTCACTTAACGTCGGTGATTTCCTTACCATCGAAGGCGATATTTCCTACACCGATGATGGCGTGAAACAGACTGCCGCTATCGCTAACGGCACTGTCTTTGTCGGACAGGGACCAGCCTACATCGAAGAAGATCAACTAAATCCATATGCCAGAGGGCTGTTGATCACCGATGCTACCATCGGACTAGTGCAATACGGTGAAACCTATGCCGTTACAGCAACAGGAACGATCCAGGTAGTTGGCATTGATAACCTCGAAATCAGCGGCACCGCAACGGTTCGATACAACGACACCGGTCAGACCATTGATGAATCGCTGACGCTTGCCGATGCCGATCCGGTTGCTGTCCTGTTTGAAGATGCTGCCAACGTACAGTTCGTACAGGTAGATGACCTGATACTTTCTGTTGCCGGTCAGTCCATTACAGGTGACTTCACCTTCACACGCACCGGAACTGAAGACAATACCGTCATCACTGCTGCCGTGGCTGGTGGCCAGATGACCTTTGGAACAGAATCCAGCAATGTGTCCGTTACCAACATCAGCGGAGACCTGCGACTTGATAACCTCGGAATGGTTGGACAGCTTGGTGGTACAGTCGCTTCCAATATCCCTGATGTAGTTATCGCAGGCGATATTGATGTACGAGTCAGCACACGAAGTTCTCAATACGATAACGACACACCTGAAGATGAAAGTGATGACTATCCAGCCGGGCCATATCTCCAGGCAAGCGCCAAAGAAGCTGAAATAACCGTATTGGGACAGACAATTGCCGGTGATTTCCTATACGAAACCATTACCGATCAGGATCAACAGACCACAACCACCATCGCCCTTGAAGATGGAAACGTTAAGTTTGGTGAAACGGATTCACCGGTAGCGTGGGCTGAATCTGCGGAAGGTCATTTTGTACTAACGGCCGAAGGGTTGGCAGGTACATTGTCGGCTTCACTGGGCATTGGATTATCTGATGTCGTAATTTCCGGGGAGCTGTCCGTTGCGATTAACACCACAGATTCGCCTCTCTCTTCAGAATTTGAGTACCGTGGGCAACAAATAAATATTGCACTTCCGGCTGGACCGTACCTGCGGGGTGAAATCACCGATGCCATCTTCCAGGTCGGGGGTGACGATAGTAAACAGTTCACAGGCAATCTCTTGCTTGAACAACATGAATCCGGTGGCACCAAGAAGGCCATAATTGCAGCCTCAAATGTAGGCCTTTCATTCACCAATGGAGACACAAATTATCTGAGCATCTCTGACGGAAATGCCGTTGTCATTCTGGACAATAACGGCACAGCCGATCAAGCAGATGATCAAACAGCGGGCATCATCTCTGGCCAGATCACCTCCGACGTACCCCATTTTCACCTCAATGGAAATGTGCAATTTGAATTCAACACCGATGAATCAAATGACGTTAACGAATCCTTCACCATCAATGGCAACCAAAGTGACATCATTCTTGAAGCTGGAGATTTTTGGCGGTTCACCGGTGACGATATTCATATCGCAATCGCTGACAGCTCTGGCATAGACCTTCAATCGGACATTCTGATCGAACGGGTATCGCAGGGTGAATCCACGCGAACCGCCATCGTTCTTAGTGAGATGTCACTTGATATCGCGGATGGCCTGGTTTCCATCAGTGATGGCGAAGGAGTCATTATTCTTGAAAGCGCTGGAATCGCAGCGACCCTCAGCGGTACGGTCGTTACGACAATCCCCGGCGTTGCTATGAACGGTCAGGTCGTAGCTGACATCAACCGTACCGGTGCTGCATATGATCACGATTACACAATCGATGGCAACGTGGTCAGCATTGATCTGGAAGAGGGTAAATACACCCGCATACGAAACATTCCTACTGGAGATGGCGAAGCAGAAGATTCGACTCCATTTAACATCAGCATTGCTGGAATCACACTCGAAGGTGACTTCACCTTTGAACACTACGAAGATGCTCAAGGTCAGTACTGGGTTAAAGCTGCAGTTGCCAATGCTGAATTAACCATCGGCTCGAACAACGAGGCAGTACTTTCAGATATCAGTGGCACACTGATGGGATCCACACAGGGTATCGCCGGCTCACTGAATGTTGGCAGCAGTACCATCACAATCCCGAATCTGGCTATAGCCTCAAGCACGATCGGTGTTCGATTTAACACACTGGATGTGGAGATCGATGAATCCTTTAGTTTCGAAGACGGTCAGGCACTGAGTTTACAGGTGCCCGCCGGACCATACGTTCAGGCTGCGGTTGAAGATATCACCGCAACCTTAACCGTCGGCGCCAGTGAGTTTGTCGTTGGCGGCAATCTCTACATCGAACAGATTGAAGTTGATGACTCACAACAGACTCAGGTAGCACTGACCGACTTCACCGTCACTCTTGGCGACGGCGAGGGCAACAACATCTCCGTTACCGATGGTAGCGGAGCATTACTGGTTACCGAGGCAGGCATGGCGGGTGTCATTTCCGGTGAAGCAGCTGCCGAAGCTGGTAACTTCTCGGCAGGAGCCGGACTTTCTGTACGACTAAACAACACCGGTACCACCGTAGATACGACAGTCATTGCCGGTTCACGTGAAATCCCTGTTAAATTCAACACTGGTGAAGAGAACTTCTTTGAGGTTTCTGTTAGCAGCCTGTCACTTAACGTCGGTGATTTCCTTACCATCGAAGGCGATATTTCCTACACCGATGATGGCGTGAAACAGACTGCCGCTATCGCTAACGGCACTGTCTTTGTCGGACAGGGACCAGCCTACATCGAAGAAGATCAACTAAATCCATATGCCAGAGGGCTGTTGATCACCGATGCTACCATCGGACTAGTGCAATACGGTGAAACCTATGCCGTTACAGCAACAGGAACGATCCAGGTAGTTGGCATTGATAACCTCGAAATCAGCGGCACCGCAACGGTTCGATACAACGACACCGGTCAGACCATTGATGAATCGCTGACGCTTGCCGATGCCGATCCGGTTGCTGTCCTGTTTGAAGATGCTGCCAACGTACAGTTCGTACAGGTAGATGACCTGATACTTTCTGTTGCCGGTCAGTCCATTACAGGTGACTTCACCTTCACACGCACCGGAACTGAAGACAATACCGTCATCACTGCTGCCGTGGCTGGTGGCCAGATGACCTTTGGAACAGAATCCAGCAATGTGTCCGTTACCAACATCAGCGGAGACCTGCGACTTGATAACCTCGGAATGGTTGGACAGCTTGGTGGTACAGTCGCTTCCAATATCCCTGATGTAGTTATCGCAGGCGATATTGATGTACGAGTCAGCACACGAAGTTCTCAATACGATAACGACACACCTGAAGATGAAAGTGATGACTATCCAGCCGGGCCATATCTCCAGGCAAGCGCCAAAGAAGCTGAAATAACCGTATTGGGACAGACAATTGCCGGTGATTTCCTATACGAAACCATTACCGATCAGGATCAACAGACCACAACCACCATCGCCCTTGAAGATGGAAACGTTAAGTTTGGTGAAACGGATTCACCGGTTTTGGTTGCTACTCCGGTTAACGGTGCCTTGTTAATTCGGCCTGATGGTCTCTACGGCGAATTAACGGCTTCACTGCAAGTCAATACTTCTGCAGTTGTGCTTCAAGGCAACTTGCTACTTGAGATAAACACACTTGCCAGCGGCTACGACAATGGCACTGATGACACTGGTGATGATGTGCCTGCCGGACCATATCTCCGTGGTGACCTAGTCGGTGCATCTCTCTCATTTGAAGGATTGGCTGATGGCATTCAGGGGGATTTCAGTTTTGAGCAAATCACAAATAGTCTGGGGCAAAAGCTCGTTAGGCTCGCTGCGACGGAAATCTCAGTAGATCTAGAAAGCAACGGTGAATCGCTCGTCACACTTGCAAATGGAACGGCGCTATTTGTACTTGGAGATGACGACTTATTTGCAGGCACGGTTTCAGGAACAGCATCCATTTCAGGAATCCCCGGCGTTCAATTGCAAGCGGGTGCATTGAGTTTCGAGACAAATCATTCCTCAAGCTCAATTGACGAATCGTATTCACTCAACGACCAACACATTGAGTTAGTATTGCCAGCCGGTCCGTACACACGCTTTACGGGTCAGGAGATTCAACTGGTGGTCTTAGACCAGACTATCTCCGGCGATGTCACCTTTGAACAAATGAACGACTTTAGCGGCCAACAAGTAACACGGCTTGGCATCAGTAACGGTGAAGTTGCTCTTGGTTCACAGGAAAGTCCGATCCTCACCGTCGACAATCTCGCCGGATACCTCGTTGTTGATAACGCCGGTGCTGCTGGCCAGATTTCCGGCTCCATAAATGCATCGTCAAGTGCACTAAGCGTAGCAGGAGATGCCACTGTTGTAATAAACAACACAGCTGGCGAAATCTCGGCTCAATTTGATTTAGATCCAGCTAACGCAACGATTCCGGCAGGTCCATTTGTCAGAGTCGAAGTCCTAAATGCAACGACGCAACTCCTGGGTCAGTCCATAACAGGAAATATGGTCTTTGAAAGTGACGGCAACGGCAATGTGCGTGCGACAGCAAGCGACGTGTCAGTTTCACTATTAGATGGCATCATATCTATCCAAAACGGCAGCGGATTCTACTTGTCCAACGAAGCTGGAACCGCCGGTCGGATTTCCGGTCAATTGAACACTCAAATCGCTTCTGCATCCTTCGGTGGCACGTTTGCGGTTGAGTTTAACAACACAGGCGAAGATGTAAATGAAACAATTCAAATTGGTACTTCGGTAAACACCTTGGTTGTTCCTGCAGCCGATGAATTAAGAATTGTTGGTGAAGGCGCGACCTTAACGACCAACGGCCTCACGATCGCAGCGAATTTTGAATTCACACAGGGCAGTGGCCAAATCAATGGCGTCGACCAGTCATATGTTGTCGTTAGTGCAGATCATGTCTTTGCGAATATCGGGGATGATTTACTGACCGTTGGTAGTCCCGACCAAAATGAAGCATACGGCACCCTTGTAGCCACCGGGAATGGACTGGCTGGTGAGCTAACGGTTGGCAACTTCACGGTCAATCTTCCGACGCTTGCGATTTCGACAGAGAGTTTGAATTTTGCCATCAACACCAATGAAACAGCCATTGATGTCAACGGGCTGGAGCTGGAAGCTGGTCCATTCTTACGTGCAAGCATTCTAGGGGCCAACGCGGTTATTTCACTTGGTGGTGATGATGCTGCCGACTTCAATGCAACTGGCGACTTCCACATTGAACAACACACGGTGAATCAAGATACCGTCACAAGACTTGCTATTCAGCAATTCGGGGTAGGAATCGGCGATAGTGGAATCAGTAACGGCCAGGGCATATTTATCGTGACAACTGACGGCATTGCCGGAACAGCTTCTGGTGACGCTACCGTCAGCGCCGGTGATGGATTATTTGAAGCGGGTGCGTCAGTGGCCGTACGGGTGAATACGACCGGAAATGCCGTTTCAGAATCGATACTTGTTAAAGACAATGAAACATCAATTGAATTCAGTCCGGAAGAAGGATACCTGTTCGACTTCTCGGTCTCAGAACTCTCGCTAACAATCGGTGATTTCGTCTCTGTCGAAGGAAGCATAAATTATCAGACAAATGGCGATGTTTCCACATTTGCGGGCACGGGCATTGAACTCTTCGTCGGTGATGGCCCTATTTATCTAGCAACCGGTGAGGTGAATCCCCAGGCAAGCGGTATCCTCGTAACCGAATCTACGATTGGATTAATCCGGAATACAACCGATGGCACTTATGCATTAAGCGCAACAGGTACTACTCAAGTTATTGGAATACCCGGGTTAGACCTTTCCGGCACATCAACCATTCGGTTAAACACCACAGGTGAAACACAAGACGAAATCCTAACAATCCCAGGCACTGACCAAACCGTAGCAGTCAAATTCACCAGCGCGGACGACGTGAAAGAACTTGTCGGTACTAATCTTGCAATCGGTTTGGCTAATCAACAAATTAGCGGGGATCTTCATCTCACTGAGGTTGTAGCCGCGACTGAAACAACCTACCAAATTGCAGTCAGCAATGGGGCCCTAAACATTGGCACGGAATCCGCCGGCCTTAATGTCTCTAATGCAACAGGAACTTTAAGCCTGACCTCTCAGGGAATGGCTGGAACTCTATCAGGTCTGGTAAACGCAAATATTCCAGGGCTGACCATTAATGGTGATTTATCTGTTCAAGTTAATTCACGTCCTGAATCTTACGACGCTGGAACGCCAGAGATAGAGGACGACCTTCCAGCAGGACCATTCCTTCGGGCTGAACTCACTGACGTTGATGAATTCTCGCCTGCTTCAATTGAGATGCTAGGCCAGACACTTCAAGGGACGATTGTATTTGAACAAATCACAGCAAATGACGAGACGCAAACAAGAGTTGCGGTAAGTGATGGTAGCCTAAGCTTTGGCACAAGTGAAAACCCTGCATTTTCTGCCTCAGAAATCGAAGGAACGCTGATAGTCTTCAATTCCGGCGTTGCTGGATCTTTAGACGCACTGATTTCATCATCGCTCACCTCTGTTTCACTTACAGGTGACGTTGCAATCGACGTGAACACGACGAACGCCGCCGTCAGTGAATCCTTGGTAATAAATGGTCAGGATCAAATACTGCAACTTCCCGCCGGACCATATTTCCGTGCAGCACTTAACAATGGCGCACTAACGCTTACTGATCTCGAAGAAACCATTTCTGGCAACATTGTTATAGAACGTGCTGTTGAACTTGATGGTTCTGAGTCCACTCATGTTGCTATCACCGAAGCCAGTTTGTCTATCGGAGACGGGACGACTGACTATGTAACGCTGACCGATGGTTCGGCAGTGATCATTGTCGAAGAGTCCACAAACACGATTGCTGCACGTTTGACAGGTGCCGTGACTACTCAAATCCCTGATGTAAATGTCTCGGGTCAGTTTACATTTGAGATTCATCAATCAGATGCTCAAACTGCGTTTGATCAAACTGTTCTAGTAAACGGCGAAGAAGTATCCATAAGCCTGCCAGCTGGTAATTTTGTCCGAGCAGCTGCTGAAAATGCGACTCTCGACATTCTTGGGCAACACCTTAGTGGCAATTTCATCTTCGAGAAACAAACTACTAATGGTGTTGAAACGGTAATCCTCACCGGCTCAAATCTGTCACTTTCATTAGCTGATGGCTTAATCAGTCTGGAAAATGGATCGGCTGCCATAGCGATCTCAGATGCGGGAGTCGCGGCAAGAATCTCGGGCGATCCATCTGTAGATATCCCAGGTGTGACAATCAGTGGGGAGCTGTGGGCCGAGATTAACACGACACGGTCCGAAGTCACCATTGGTAGCGGCGAAGATCAAATCGCTCTTGATAACGGCAACGGTGGAAACTCACCTGGTGCAAACTACGTACGAATTCGTGGTAATGCTTTAACCGTCACAGTTCTAGATCAGGAACTTGAAGGGAACTTTACCTTCTCGAGCGTTGAATACGCTGATGGTTCCAAAGTCATTCAAGGCTCACTGTCTAATGGCTCATTATTACTTGGGGATGACGATCCAACTAAACCGCACGTTGCTGTATCCAATGCTGCTGGCAGAATACTAATCACTGATAACGGACTGACCGCCATCATTGACAACAGTGATGTTACGGTAAACATCGACGCAACAATCGCGACATTCCAATTCAATGAAACCAATGCGGTGATCAATACAGTTGAAACGGAAGTTACGAACGAGTTCATTACCAACGGCGGTGATGCCATTGCAGCAGGTCCGTATGTGAGAGTAGAAGCTCCGGATTCAACGCTCACGATTGCAGGTAATGAGCTGACCGGTGCCTTCGCATTTGAACAGTACAACGACAGTAATGGCAATAGCCTGCTCAAGGTTGGTGCTGTCAACATCAACTTGGAAAACAACCCACAAGGAAAGCTCGTTAACGGTCGCGGTGGTTTCGTAATCCTTCCGGTCGACGCTAATGCCGGTACCGGCGGTTTTGCAGGGATGCTTTCTGGAAGTATCGAGGCAGGCACAAGTAGTCTTGACCTTGAAGGTGATGCTGTTCTACGAGTAAATAAGACGGGACTTGAGGTCAACGAGACGATAATCGTTGATGGTCAGGAAGTGCTCCTGAAGTTCAACGCCGATGAAACGGATATCTTTAGCTTCTCAGTTTCCGGATTGACATTAAACATCGGTGATTTCCTGACCATCCAAGGCAACGTCTCATTCGGAGACTTTGGTTCTTATCAAGGATTTGCCGGAGAGGATCTAAGTGTATTCCTCGGGTGGGGCCTCGGATTCCTTGATGACGGCAGTATCAATCCGTTAGCCAATGGGCTCTCAATCAGTGGTGTAACACTGGGTGTGATTCGATGGCCTAAACTTGGTGGTGGAAATGGTGAGTCGAGCAACTACAACTGGTCGTTAAAAGGACTTGGCGATGTAAGTCTTAATGGTATAAGCGGCGTCGACCTGAGCGGAATAGGCGAATTCTCGTTCAACAATTCTAATTCCACGGTTGATCACACATTTACACTTCCAAGCGGTGAAAGCTTCGATGTAGACTTCGATTTGCCTGATTTCGCCAGTGATTTCAGCATGCCGGAAATGAATCTGAACTTGGGAGACTTTACGCTTAACGGTGCACTTGGCCTGGACAAAGTTGAGTTTGGCGATTTAAAAGGCTTCTCACTAGACCTCAGCGGCATTGAATTCGGCATCGGTGAAGGTGCCAGCGAAATCGGAGTCTCCGATGCTCTAGGCAACCTTGTCATGACATCTGCAGGCATCGCCGGTGAACTGTCAGGAAACATTGACATTGGATCACCAGGAGCTCAATTCGGCGGTGACTATACCATAGCCATCAACACTCTTAGTGAGGATGTTTCGTACGACATCGCTGTTGGTGACCTCGAGTATGAAGTTGACTTGCCGGCCGGACCATATCTAAAGGTAAGTGGCAAAGACGCATATATCGATCTTCTAGGACAACGACTTAGTGGTGATTTCAGCTTTGAACATGCGACGAGTCTAGCCGGAGACAGCATTACACGTGTTGCAGTCGATAGTGGACACCTGCAATTAGGACCAACAAATAGCCCAGTAGTTGAACTCACCGATGGTTTTGGTTGGCTAATCATCAATGAGAGTGGAGTAATTGCTGACATTGCCGGAAATGTATCTGTGTCACTTCCCGGTGAATCCGTGATAGACGGTGAATTCGGATTAACGCTGAACAATACTTATCAGCCCGTCAGCGAATCATTCGATATTGCTGGAACAGCTATTGAGCTAACTGTTCAAGCTGGCCCTTATGTGAGATTTACAGCAACAGATGCTACGGTTTCAATTGCGGGCCAATCAATCACAGGAAACTTATTATTCGAAGAATATGATGAGACAGTTGTACTAGGTGTTTCCGGTGGCACGCTGAATTTAGCTGGCGGCGTCATCAATGCTGCTGATGTAAACGGACTGCTAGTGGCAACTCCGAATGGAATGGCTGGCACGCTGGCAGCAGACGTATTAACTGACATTTCCGGCGTTAGCATAGACGGCAACTTCGCAATTAATGTCAATGACTCGACTACATCCTTCACGGCAGCGACTGACACATATAACGTAGGTGGTCTAAACATCAGTCTGGATATGCCTGCTGGGCCATATGTCTCAGCTACTGCAACTGATGCCACCATTACGATTGCAGGACAAACAATTAGTGGAGATCTCAGTTTTGAGCAGTTAGTAGATGCAGCGGGTCAGGAAGTCCTACGCATTGCCATTGAGAATGGATACGTCACTCTTGGAGGCAACTCAGCACCCGTTTCCGCGGATAACATATCCGGTTTTCTGATTTCATCATCGGAGGGTGTTGCGGGAACACTCGAGGCAGACCTAAGCGTGAATATCCCAGGCATCACTTTGACTGGATCAGCTTCACTCAGTATCAACAATACGATAGACGTGGTAACTGGTCAGTTCTCTGACATCACAACAGCTATTTCATCAATTCCGGCTGGGCCATACTTCCGAATCGAGGTGGCAGACGGATCGATAACCGTATTGGGACAAACGATCTCCTCAGATTTCGCGTTGGAGGAAGTTACGCTTACTGATGGCTCAACGGTAGTAAGAGCAGTTGCTGATAATGCATCACTACTACTTGCCGATGGTGTCGTTGAATTCACCAATGGTTCCGGTTACTACCTGCTTACTCCTAATGGTGTCGCAGGTCGACTCTCCGGCAATCTCTCCACAACAATGAACGACATCGCATTTGGCGGTGCATTCGAGATTGAAGTTAACAACACGGCAAGCTCTATAAGCGATTCGATGGAAATCGGATCCGTAACACATTCTTTGGAACTACCAGCCGGACCGTATATACGTGTAGCAGCAAGTGATGCTTCCATTGCAATTGGTAGCCAGAGTATTACCGGCTCATTTGCTGTACAGGAATATACGATTGATGGTGAGAAAATTGTTCATATAGCTATTTCAGAGGCAGCCGCTCAACTTGGTGATGGCACAAACGCACTATTAGCCTTTGAAAACGGAAGTGGTCATCTGATTAGTGAGCCTGATAACGAAACGGGCGAACCATCCCTGGCGGGTCAAATCTCAGGTGACGTTTCAGTCCTTGTTCCAGGTTTGGCGGTGTCCGGAGCAGTTGCTATTGAGTTCAATCAACTAGATGAAGCAATTAGTCAGAACATCACTATCGATGGTTCAGAAGTTGAGTTTGATCTGGATGCCGGCCCTTACTTCAAATTTACCGGTTCGGATCTTGAAGTCACGCTGGGTGACCTATTTACCGCAACGGGTGAATTTAGCTTTAGCGAACAGCAGGTTGGAAACGCTACTATCCTTGAAATCATGTTCGAGGATGCGGGCTTAAAATTACAAGTGAACGGTACAGACGTTGTTAACTTGACGGATTTATCGGGATCTGTTGTTATGCTGCGGGCTCCACCTCAGAACCCACCTGCTGATGCGACCGTTTATGGTGCCGTTTCTGGAACAGCGCAAATAGACATCCCTGGAGTATCTGTAGACGCTGATAACTGGGAACTCAGATTTAATACAACAGACAGCTTGCAAACAATCGAAGTGGGCGGTGAATCGATACAGATTGACCCCGGTTACGTCGCCCTGGGCGAAACCGTTGAATTTGTAATTGCCGAACAAATTCTTACCGCAGCAACAGTTTCTATAGCGGAAAATGGTGATGACACCCTTCGCCTCAACGCCACGGATTTGAACATTGTATTGGGCGGTGATATCGTCGATGTGACCGCTAACAACGCGGAATTCACGATCAGTGATACCGGATTCTACGGAAAAGCTGAAGTTAACGACAGCAGTATCTCACTAGGTTCAGACTTAGTTGTTTCCATTGCCCGGGCAGAAATTCTGATCAATTCAACAGCGGCACCAGCCACACTTTCAGATGGAAACACTGAAATCCCTGCAGGACCGTATACAAGAGTCGATGTTCTAGATGATGCCCTAGGTCAGTCGTCATATGTCTCATTCGACAGCATATCGCTGAATGGCGAATACAGCTTTGAAGAATCAACCCTGCTGGATGGGTCTAAGCAAGTAGAGGTCGGTATTGCTGGCCTATCGGTCTCCTACGATGGACAAACACTTGGTAGTGGTGAAGGTGCGATTGTTGTAATACCTGGAAATGGTTCAACAACTGGCGGTATCGCAGGTATTGCTTCTGGTAATCTCGGGGGAGAATCGTTTGCGGTCAGCATGTCAGCCCGATTCAACACCAGCAAACTGGCTGTCAATGAAACAGTTACCGTAGGTGCAAAATCATTTGAGATCGTTTTTGATGCCCCAACCGATGCTGACAACAACGGAACTGTAGATAACATTTTCGAGTTTACTGATGTTGATGTTTCGATGAACATCGGTGACTTTATCATGATCGAGGCTGGCGGCAGCTGGAATGGAACCGATCTAATCATCGATGACGATTCCGGCACGCTGTTCATTGGGCAGGGGCCCGGATTAATCGATGGAGAGGTAAATCCAGCAGCACGTGGTTTCCTCGTCACAAATGTTTCTTTGCATGCACGGAAAATTGGACAGCAACATGCAATGTATGCATCGGGTACGCTTCAGATTCTGGGCATCCCAGACATAACTCTTGCTGCAAACTCCGTTGAAGTCAGTGTCAATACAACTGGACAGCAACAAGTTTTAGATTTTGGTGACGGTAATGCTGCAAACGATCAATCCATCAGTGCAAATACTAAATCGCTGTCGGGTAACGACATTACTATCGATCTGTTAGGCCAATTATTACATATCCCCGATACCGGCAACTTATCTATAAGCTATACAGCGGCTGAAAATGCCTCAGAACTGCAAGTTTCAGTAAGTGATGCTGTGCTGCTGCTAGGCACCGACTGTGATACACCATCGGATTATGCCAACTGCACCTTTGTAGCTGAAAATATCGATGGTGATATGCTGATGTCCGATTCAGGAATCGCCGGCGACTTAACGATTGGCCAGATTGAACTCGCAACCGATGCTGTTAACTTACACGGTGCCGTGATTGGACTTAGGGTAAACACCGGCCCCACTGCTGTTGATCATGATGCCGATATTGCAACAACACCTATACCTGCAGGACCATATGTTCGCGTTGACATAACAGGTGTAGAAGGAGATACGGCTAGTCTGGATATTGCTGACACTACAATTTCCGGAAACTTCAGCATTGAGCAATCCACTCTAGCTGCCAGTGGACAATCGATTGCTGAAGAAGCACCGAAGGCTGTCAGAATCACCGTTTCAGATATTTCTGCTGATCTTGGAATCGTTTCGGTATCTGATGGTAATGGACAGTTCCTGCTAACCGATACAGGCATTGCAGGCAGTTCTGCGGTCATACTTGATGCAGACTTCGGCAACAACGTTGAAATCTCGGGCACATACAGCCTGGCAATCAACAACTTACAAGACGAAGACAACAACTACATCGCTGTTAACGAGCAATTCACCGTCGGCAATGAAACAACGACTTTAAGCCTGCCAGAGGGGCCGTACGTGAAAGTCGCTGCGGATGATGCCAAACTGATAATCGCTGGGCAATCAATCAGTGGCTCGTTCGCCTTCGAGAAATTGACTACAGCAAATCAGGATAGCCTTACCCGCCTGACAGTAACAAACGCTCAGGTTGGAATCGGTGATGGTAGTGTAAACTACCTGTCACTGAGTGATGGTAATGGGGATCTGATCGTCACCGATGATGGCGTTGGTGGATATCTAACCGGTACGATGAGTGTCAGTATTCCAGGAGCAACGGTTTCAGGTCAATTCGAAGTCTCGGTCAATACTGGTGACCAACAACTGGATGCTAACTGGGACACGAATAACGACGGGATAGATGACAAATCGCTCACAATACCTGCGGGGCCATATATCCGAGTTGATGTATCTGCTGTTACAACAGCGACCGGAAATGCTACATCAGTTACGTTTGGTGATATTAATGGTGACGGCGAAGATACGGACATGGTCGTCTCCTTCAGTGATGGTCCAAACCTACTCTATATTGGTCCACCTAATAACGGCTCATACGAAGACATTATTCCGACGGCTATCGGTATTGAATCTGAAAACACTCGTGCGTCAACAATTGGTGATCTTAATGGTGATGGATTTGCCGATATCGTCGTCGCAAATTATGGCAGTGGGGATCGCATTTATCTGAGTGACGGCTCTGGTGACTTATTTGATCAAGCACAAACGACTACCGTCAGCGGACAGGCACTAGATTCCACATGGATCGATTCTGCAGATATCAATGCGGACGGATTGCTCGACTTGGCCGTTAGCACCGAAAATGCACAAGATTTCTACTACATTAATCGCGGTCACGATGAAAATGGAGATTGGCTTGGATTTGCCAGTGGAGTGGCACTATCTGATGGATCCACTGATGCCATATCGATTGACCTCGGTGATCATGATGAAGATGCGGCAGGTGCAAACGACATTGATATCGCCGTAGAACTCGACGGCGCAGTATATGGCATCAAACAAGTAGATACGGGCTCTCGTCTGTCCGATGATTTATCGTTCACTCTCAGTTACCAGCTAACAAATCAACAAACGGCTGACACAGAAATAACTGTTGCTGCTGATGATACCAATACTAACGTGACTTATGATGATCTCGAGTTAGACATCGCCAATGCTATCGTTGCCACAACGGGCAATTCTTTAGCCGAACTTAACGTAATCGTAACGGTGACTAGCAGTGAAATCCGGACGGAAAGCACTATTGATGCGGTTACTGTGACGCAATATATCGCCACCAACGGTGAACGTGACACCGATCTCAGATGGATAGACGATGATACATTACCTGGCGGCCACACCTTTGCAAGCACCGATGTCAACTCTGTACCCGCCTCTTCGAGTGAGGCAGCATATATTGAAATTGCCGGGCAGCGTCTTGAATTCAATGCACTGCAATTTGAGCAGATAACTCAAGATAATGGTCAACGAGTCGTTACCGCTGCACTATCGGATGCTACGCTGACACTCGGTGCAGCAACAGACACACCACTGATTACCGTATCAGACATCGATGGATTCTTAGTCGTCAATGGTGATGGTATTGCCGCGAATTTAACTATCGGACAGGTCGATCTGAATCCATCTGTACCATTTGCACTAAATGCGACATATAGTCTGACTCTCAACACAATGCCGATAGGTGTTAATCAGAATTTCGTCCTAGCAGACGGTAGCACCGAAACCCTAAGTGTAAGTGCGGGACCATATATACGATTCACAGCTGATGCCAGAGGTGAAGCCCAAAGCTTCACTATCGACCCTAACGGCCTCAATCAAAATCTAAACGGTTTGTTTGTGTTTGAGCAATCAACCAACAGCTTTGGCGATCGACGAATTCGAATCATTGGCGACGACATACAAGCTAATGTGGCTGGAATGGAACTCACTGATGGCTCCAGCTATCTATTGCTCACCGATAACGGACTAGCTGGAAACATTTCGGCAAATGTCAGTGTCGAAGTCGGAAGTGCATTTGGACTCGGTGGCGATCTTGAAGTTGCTGTAAACACAACCACTCAACCGGTTCAAGACGAGATCACCGTAAACTCCGACACAATCGTATTGGATTTACCAGCTGGACCATATGTGCGAGTTGGTGGTAGCGGAATGCAAATAACCGTTGGGGGAGTTGTCATCACTGGTGACTTCTCCTACGAAACGGTAGATATCGACGGTAATTCAAAAAGTGTTATCGTTGTGAATAACGCCAGCCTCTCAATCGGCGACCAAATATCCATGTCTGATGGCTCAGGGGTATTTATCGACGAGCCATCGGGCCAAAAGGCTGGACGACTAACTGGGAACGTTAATCTTGATGTTCCCGGTGTTGAGTTTGAAGGTGAGATCTCTATAGCCTTCAATGAGACCCCTGATCCTTACAATTTGAACTTTGATATTGGTAATGAAAGCGTAGCACTGAATCTTGATTCTGGAACATTCACTCAAGTACAAATCGGATCGAATGCTACCCCCGGCAGTTTAACGGTACTTGGTCAGTCGGTTACTGGCACTTTCTTAGTGGAAACGCATAGCGTCACAATAAACGGCGCAGCAAGTGAAACTCTAAAAATCACCGGCGATAACATCGGACTAAACTTTGGCGATGGAACAATAACTCTTGCCAACGGACAGTTTGCCTTAATTTCTGGCAGTAATGGTGTAGCCGGTGAAATCACTGTGGAAGATGTTGCACTCGGCCTTGGCGACAATATTTCACTTAACGATCCTGGTGCATCGCTAACCGCAACTGTCACGTTCAACAATACGACACAAGCGGTCGTTGATGATACACTCGGCCTAAGCATTGCTGCCGGCCCATACTTCAAGATTAATATTGATGATCTAGATCTTGTGGTTGAAAATGTCAAAGTCGCCGCCAACTTTGCATTTGAAAGCGTCACAACTGCAGATGGCGACAAAATTGTCAAAGCTGCGATCAGTGGTGCGGATATTCAACTTGGCCCTGCAAATCAACCGATCGCTTCATTAACATCTGCATCTGGTTTGCTCGTAAAGACTTCCGCGGGCACGGCTATGTCCGTTGAAGGTACTGTCTCGATAGGCACCTCTGAGCTATTCGAAATCACCGGCACATTCAGTGGCCTAATCAACAACACTGACACAGCCATTCAGGAGTCAATGACGGTTAATGGCGAAGTCGTATCGATTGATGCACCAGCAGGGCCATACGTAAAAATTACAGGCGAAAATGCCGGTTTGACTATTGCCGGTCAAACAATCAGTGGCAACATTGCATTTGAACAATACGCTGGGGATGCTGACTTAGTGACGCTTCAAGTTTCAGACGGAAGCATCACACTCGGAGGCAATCAGGCAGACTATGTTAATGTCAGCGACATCAATGGCTATCTAATCAACGCATCCGACTACTTTGTCGGCGAGCTTCAGGCAAATGTCGCAATCAACATTCCTGAAGTCTCATTTGACGGCACTTTCGGGGTGCAGGTATTGTCATTTGGAGCCAATTTTGATTTAGCCGACCATTCCAATGGCAATGGATACGCGATTCAAATTCCGGCAGAATTTGGCGATGCGATCGAAATAGAAGATGCTACTGACAGCCTTAAGGTCAGCGCCGTTGGCGTGTCAATGGACATAGCCGGCCAAACACTAGACGGTAATTTCGCATTCGAGAAACAGGATGGCGAACTTCTTCTCTATGCAGACAGTGTATCGCTAGGGCTTGGAAGTGGCGATCAGGATTTTGTCACGGTTACAGATGCAACTGGCATCTGGTTAATTACTCATGCTGAAGACCCAGAAAATGCCGGCGTGGAAGTCCCTGTTTCTGCAGGAACAATTTCAGGCTCCGTCGAACTAAACGTACCAGGGGTTGAGTTTGCAGGAAACTTTGTCGTTTCAGTGAACTCCAGTACGGTTCCTGTATCACGTTCTGTTCAACTAGCTGATGGCAGCACGCTTTCGATCGACTTGCCGGCCGGGCCATATGTCCAAGTTGCTACTGAAAACGTTCCAGCCACTTTAACAATTCTTGGCCAAACAATATCGGGGCACTTTAGTTTTGAACAAATTACCACTAACTCTGGTAACAAAGTAGTTAAGCTTGCCGGCACCGAGATGGCGCTCACGCTGACAAGTGGAACAAATGGTGCAGACCCCTTAATTGCAATTACCGGAGTTGAGGGTGCATTCCTGATTACATCGCAAGGTATAGCCGGTCAGTTTGTCTATGATCAGGTCGGAGATCTGAATGTACCGAGCACTGGTGAACCTGTATTCACTCTCAGTAACCACAAGCTACAGATAAGCATCAACAAGCTGCCAATGGCAGTATCCGAGACCTTTAACGTTGCCGGGGAAACCGTCAATCTTGAACTTGGAGCCGGACCGTACTTCCGCATAGAAGTAATTGGTGATACCGCGGAAAGCATTCCAACACTAACCGTCCCAACCGATGCGGGCGACGTAGTGCTAACAGGTGAATTCGTATTTGAACAGGCGATTAGCACTACCAACGCCACAGAATCACGAGCAAAATTTGGACTGGCAAATGTATCGCTGACGTTGCCTGGCGGTGAGTTTGGGCTAAGCAATGGTTCTGGTGCTCTGATTCTTACTGACACGGGCATGGCCGGAAGTCTTACAGGCACCTTTAGTGGCTCAGCGACCGGATTTGAAGCCAACGCCACAGCACAGGTGACTGTCAACACAACCGGTGAAAACGTTGACGAGTCAATCGACGTAAACGGTACTCAGATCAGCGTCGTTGCCGAGCAAGGTGATGAATTCCGTTTCAATGGTGCTCAGCTTTCACTTAACATTGCGGATCTGATCACTATCGAAGGTGCTGTTTCGTTCAACTCGATCACACCAGTTAATGGCGACACAGACCCGAACGCTAGTTACAGTGGTTTTGCTGGAACTGGAATTGACATATTCATGGGTAAAGGGCCATTAAACGGTGACGATGGAGCTCGCAACCCGGATGCAATTGGAATTGCTCTGACCAATACAGTCATCGGGCTCGTCAAGAAAACTGTCGGCGACGAGACGACTTATGCTATCGATGCCACCGGGTCTATCGAACTAATTGGTGTTCCCGGTCTAACTCTAGAAGCCACGGCAACGGTTCGTATCAACACCACTGGTGAGGCCATCGATACCGGTGACGAATTACGCGTAATGACCTTCCCGAACGGTGGTGGTCAAGCGGGTGTCGACGTGACTGTTCCAGTTCTGTTTGATTCACCTCAAGCCACCGTGTCATTTGTAGCACATGCCAAGCTTTATATTGCGAACCTATTGCAACTAGCGGGCACCGTAAGCTTTAACAAGAAGCCGAATGGTGATATATACGTCCAGTTTGCTGACTCGTCTATCAAGATCAACGTCGCAGGCCCAGGGGATGTTGGAAATATACAATTCGAATTAGCCGGAAGTGCATCATTCGTAATCAGCAAAACCAGCGGATTCAAGATGCAATCCTTTAAGGTCAACAGCTTTGATCTGTTTGGCTACGACGGAGACTTGAAATTCGCCGACTGGATGACCGACCAAACATCGAGCATCACCTCCATTGCAAACAACAACGGTTTGGTTCAAATCACGCTCAATCAGCTACCTGCCGTAACTGGCCAACCTTCATATGTGTTTAGCAACGGCGAAACGATCTCGTTTGATGATTTTGTGTTCGGTAATCTTGGTGGGGCTTCGCAACAACTATTAGCGAACTATTTGGAAGGTAAAGAGTTTGAGATTGCTAACCTGAATGGGACAACTTTCGATCTGGTTGGTTCACAGTTCCCAAGCTTCAACATGGATGACTTCGTTCCCGCCGCTGATTGGGGTTCAGGAATGACGTTCAACTTCTGGGATAACATCTCAGCTCTCGTTGATGTTACAGGGACTGCAACCAGTAGCTTTGTTCCAACTGCTGATCTAAAAGCACCATTTGACGGAAGCATAATCGCACGGACATCGTTAAATCAACAAGGATATATTGATGTCGTCTTTAACGACCCGAACAATGTTGGCCTGAATGAATCTTCAATCACAGATGGTACTGCTGAGTTTGTTGTCCTACTAAATGGCTCAACACCTGCGGGAATTACGATCAACGGAGCAGCAACTCCGATAGCTGGCTTGCCAAACACATATCGCTACACATTCACTGGCTCATTTGCCAGCGAAGGAGAGCTGAGTGTTGAATTCATCGACGGTGGATTCAGTGACAATTCCGGCAACTCGTCGGCACAAGAATTTGAGTTTGTGCATGTGCTGAATCCAATTACGATCAATGGACAGATCAGTTACAACGCTAGTGGAGAACCTGAATTACCATCACCACCACCAACGGCATTGTTGTCTAGCCCTGTGTCCGGCGAGCCGATTGCTGTTTCAGCCATCAACGGCAAACGCTACATCGACGTACAGTTTTCATCACCTGACGGTTCGGCGATTAATCCAGCGACAATCAATGGTGACGAATTCACGTTAAGCGGCTCAGGCGTCTCATCCGATCTGCGAATGCTTCCAGGTGGATCAGGACAGCCCGATTTCATAGGCACTCCACTTGAACTGGGTGAAAACAAATATCGGTATTTCCTTGCTGATACTGACAAAAACAATGCAACTGGCGTATTCCAGACCGGTGAAGTACAAGTCAACTTCATTGCTGGATCCTTTACGACCGATGAAGGCACACCAAACATTGCAAGAACGACCGCAATTGAAGTCAGTGCTGATGCAAACGGTAAAGCGACAAGATCGAGCGTGATTTCTCTTGGCCCATTGGAACTACAAGGGCCATCTATCGGAATTGAGGACATTGGTTTCAGCGACGGCATGTTAATCCTGACGATTGGATTAGGCGTTGATATGGCAAACCTTGACTTTGGTGGAGGTCAGTCGGGATCGGGCGTATCTGCTGAACTCACAGGTATCCTTGGAACCTTTGATTTAGGTGTTGATGTATTTGCATTACTCGGCGGAAACGTACGGCTCGACTTACCTGGTAAATGGGGCCTGCGAGTAAACTCGCTCGAAATAGATGTCCCGGACGTCGTGTATGTCAGTGCCGAGGGAATTGACATCAATTACGATCCGGCAGCTGACGACTCGCAGGAACTGGTCGTGATCGATAGCGCTGTTATTGAATTCCCTAAATTCTCTCTGCAAGGCAGCATCGATCCTTATGATGACCCTGATGATGCTGACCCAGCGATCCCTGGACTTGTCGTACGCGGGGATGGTTTCCAGTTGGGTCGGGCTGAAATCTGTTACGGTTGTCCATCCGCCAATTCCAACATTACGACCGATGACACAAGCGTCAAATTTGGTAGCATGCTTGAGTTTGATGATATCCGAATAGGTGTTGAGAACTTCGGAATAACCTACGGTTCATCGCTGCAATTCACCGGAAACA
>JBJLEE010000003.1:0-68771 GCA_045566075.1 Pirellulaceae bacterium
GGAGAATCACTCCCAGTTTACGGAGACGGTTCTAATATTAGGGATTGGTTACATGTAGAGGACCATTGTCGAGCGCTTTGGAGCGTCTATAAAGCCGGGCGGATTGGCGAGACGTACAATATAGGCGGTAACTGTGAAATGACGAATCTCGACGTCGTCCATTGCATTTGCGCTGCCCTGGAACAAACAGATGTCCAAATCCCGGTTTCCCCAATTTCGAATCTAATTACCTTTGTTAAAGACCGTCCAGGTCATGATCAACGATACGCCGTTGATACGTCAAAAATTGCTACCGAATTAGGTTGGGATCCGATTCATACATTCGAAAGCGGACTCCGGGACACCGTAAACTGGTATCTCGAGAATCAGGCATGGATTAATCAGGTAACGGATGGATCATATCGCGGAAACCGTCTTGGACTATCAGAGAACACAGAGGTGACGCCGAATGAGTGACACGGTATTCAAAAAAGGAATCATTCTGGCCGGCGGTACAGGATCACGTTTATATCCACTGACTCATGTGATCAGTAAGCAGCTATTGCCGATCTATGACAAGCCGATGATTTACTATCCGCTGTCCACTCTCATGCTCGCTGGTCTGCGAGAGTTACTAATCATCTCATCGCCGCGAGATATTGGAGGATTCGAGTCATTATTAGGAGACGGTAGCCAACTGGGTATCGAAATCCAATACGCCGTGCAGCCAAAACCCGAAGGACTAGCGCAATCGTTTATTGTTGGCAAGGAATTCATCGGCGATGACAACGTAGCACTGGTTCTTGGTGACAATGTGTTTTATGGACAGGGCTTTCAGACGATGCTGAAGCGTGCCACCAGTCGATCCGCAGGGGCCACGATTTTTGGATATCCTGTTAAGGATCCTGAGCGATACGGTGTTGTGGAGTTTGACAAAGACCGCAAGGCGATCTCGCTTGAAGAGAAACCGGAACATCCACGCTCAAGCTTTGCCGTCCCCGGATTGTATTTCTATGACAATCAGGTTGTCAGCATCGCGGAGTCTCTGAAACCGTCTCCTCGAGGTGAACTGGAAATCACCGATGTAAATAAAGAGTATCTGCACCGCAATCAACTGGCTGTTGAATGTTTTACGCGTGGCTTTGCATGGCTGGACACCGGCACGCATGAATCGCTCATTCAGGCAGCCGATTTTGTACAAACGATCGAGCAGCGACAAGGACTCAAAATCGCCTGCATCGAAGAAGTAGCATACAACAAGGGATTCATCGATTTAGAACAACTCGATAGACTTGCTAAGCCGATGCAGAACCAATACGGAGATTATTTGCGAGAACTGGTCAGAAACCATCAATAGTGTGACTGATTAGCTCATTGGTAGCTCAACCATCGAGCAAGCGACATACCGCACTGATCCAGAATTCGAATGTATCAACAACTAACTCTAGATTATGGGTCACTCTCGCTATTCACATTTTCCACTACATCCTTTTTGATTTCATCACTAATTTGACGTAATCGATCATCTACCAGAGTGTTAACCCGTCCTTGGTTCAGCCAAGCAATTAGAGAAATAACGACACCAATCACAGGCACAATCCAGCCTGCTCGGAATCGAATTCCATAATAAGCACCAACGCTACCTAATCCGATAGACACCAATATGAATGCCGTATAAAAACCGCCGGTGAAATGATCCATGCAGGGAATGTTGGACAATACAAGCGTAAACGACCCAAATATAATGCTAAGAATTCCAAGGATTTGGATACGGTTTTTCATATCCGAACTTAGGTACGGTTTTGGCTTAACCGCACGACGCTTAGGGGTTTTCTGAGCCATGGCACATCCAAAAACAAACCGTAACGACAATACACGCCATTGTTGCACAACGAATCGTTCAAAGTCTATCTCGCCATATTCTGAATACGAGGTTGTCAACCAGCTATACCGCATGAAGTCTGGACTTACAGTCGACTACCGGTGAATCCACCATCGACATAGATTTCGGCACTCGTGATAAAGCTACCCGCATTACGCGAGCACAATAGCAAACATGCTCCAACCAGTTCATGAGGTTCACCGAATCGTGTCATGGGTGTTTGATCCATAATTTTTGCAACACGTTCCGGCTGTAGGATTTTTCGATTTTGCTCTGCGGGAAAGAATCCGGGGCAGAGCGCGTTTACCCGCACGCCCTTGGTAGCATATTCGCGACCGACATTTTTGGTGAGGCTCAGTACAGCAGCCTTGGATGCCGAGTATGCATAAACTCGCGACAGCGGTCGATCACTGGTGACACTTCCGATATTCAGGATGCTGCCACCTTCCTCGGTTCGGCTCATATGTGTCGCAAAGATCTGACAACCAAGTTGGGTAGCTGTCAGGTTTGTGGAAATAACTTTATCCCAATCCTCGTCGGTAATTTCTTCATACGGTGCGGCGGAGTTAACACCGGCACAATTCACCAGTACATCCACCCGTCCGAATTGTTCGACCGTTTGCTCACACAGTGATTGCACACTCACGCGGTCTGTCGCGTTTACCGAAATAAACGAGGCGGAGCCTCCTTCTGACGTAATTGCCTGGGCACGTTCTTGCCCACGTTCTTCACTACGACCTGCAACAACAACCGTTGCTCCGGCATGAGCGAATCCTTCGCAAATGGCACCGCCGAGAACTCCGGTACCTCCAATCACTACAACCACCTGACCGTCATAGCCAAACATGGACTGAATATATTGATTTGACATTGTTGGTATCTCCAAGTGTTGTGTTTCAGTGCCCCTGACTTTTTCTCAAACCGATTGAGTCTTCTAGTCTTGAGGTTCACGACGGCGCTGAATCCACTCTGCATGGAACCAGCCTTCTTGATCCGTTCGTTCGAAGGTATGTGCACCAAAATAGTCCCGTTGAGCCTGTAGCAAGTTCGCTGGAAGTACTTCGCGCCGAATGCTGTCATAGTAAGCCAAGGCAGTACTAAATGCCGGCACCGGAATCCCCAGTTCTGTCGCAAGAATTACGACGCGTCTCCATGACGCTTGTGCCGCATGTACCGCTTCAGTGAAGTACGGATACAACAACAGGTTTTCCAGATCTGGCTGTGCATCAAAGGCCTCTTTAATTCGGTCAAGGAATTGAGCACGGATAATACAACCGCCTCTCCACAGCAAAGCACACTCACCGTAATTCAATGGCCAATTATGTTCAGCAGCAGCATGTTGTAACTGCACAAAGCCTTGTGCATAGCTACAGATCTTCGATGCATAGAGTGCCTGTCGAATATCTTCAACCAATTGAGCCTTATCTTCTTCTGAAATACTTTGTTCAGCATCGCCCGGCCCTTCTAAGATAGTCGACGCTTTAACTCGGGAATCTTTCAGGGACGACAAGCTTCGTGCGTAAACAGCTGTGGTAACGAGAGTACTTGGGACACCGAGATCCAACGCCAACTGGCTCATCCATTTGCCCGTACCCTTTGCACCGGCTCGATCAAGGATTTGATCCACAAGAAAACCGTCCGATGCGTCATCTTTCACGCTAAAGATATCGCGTGTGATTTCAATCAGGTAGCTTTGCAGCTCACCACGATTCCATTCGGCAAATACCTCGTAAAGTTCATCATTATTGAGTCCAACTGCGTCCTTAAGCATTTGGTACGCTTCGCAGATGAGCTGCATATCGCCATATTCGATACCATTATGAACCATTTTCACATAATGGCCGGCGCCACGAGGTCCAACCCATTCGCAACACGGAATGTCATTTTCCGGCCCGACTTTTGCGGCGATCGCCTTGAAGATGGGTTCAACATGCGACCATCCTTCTTTGCTGCCGCCGGGCATCATGCTAGGGCCTTTTAATGCGCCCTCCTCACCACCGGAAACACCCGTGCCAACGTACAAAAGACCTTGCTCTTCGACATAGGTTGTGCGACGTTCGGTATCGGTGAAATGCGTATTACCACCATCAATAATGATATCGCCTTCTTCCAGTAATGGAATCAATTGATCGATCAAGGCATCGACGGCCGGGCCAGCTTTCACAAGCATCATTACCTTGCGAGGACGCGCCAGGCTTTGAACTAACTGCTCAACACTATGGCATCCAATAAAGTTTTTGCCTGCAGCGCGACCGTTAATGAGGTTATCCACCTTTTCAGTGGTGCGATTGAACACGGCCATTTTGTAGCCGCGGCTCTCAACGTTAAGAGCCAGGTTTTCACCCATTACAGCCAGTCCAATAAGACCAAAATCTGCTAACTCTGACATTTCGCTTCTTTCTATGTTGTCTGTTTAGACTTCAGCGCTTCGTTCGCAATCGTAGGCGACTGCACACTGAATTGTATTACTTCAAATGAATGAAACCTTAAGCGTCCATTAAGTCCCACGAGGGTTGTTCTGGCAGATAACTATCAAATTCATCCAACAGCATTTGCTGATATTCTCCGGCAAATTCGCCGGCGAAGAATTTGTGAACACTTTCATCCACAAATCGCTGCCAACTTCGTTCTTCATCACCCGGGTTGATCGGATAAAAGAGCACGTTGTTTGCAACGGCCGCTCTGAAGTCACCCGGGGCATCGCCAATCATCAGCGATTTATCTTCACCGTATTTTGTCGCATTGCTGAGCGTTTCTTTTTTGCTGCCGGATTCCTGACCGCAGATTTCAACAACATACTGCTCAATATCGTTTTCGCTCCACTCCTGTTTCAGCGCTGTATTAGGTGTCGCAGAACAAACCAGGACGTCTGCCTTTTCATTTAAAAGCTGCAGACTCTCTCTGACATTCGGAAACGGAGCAACGCCGTGTACCATATCAGCCACTGTGTCATTCACCTTGACGGACCAATCCAATGCGAGCTGAAGATCAGCGTCTCCTGTCTCTGCCACTTTCGCTTCGAGCGTCGGGTTGCCGAGTTTCGTCTCTTCTTCGATCCACTGTTTGAGTACTGCTGGTACGTTAATCTCGATGTTACGAGCGGCAACTTCCGGTCGCCGTTGTAACCACTCAAGCGATTCGACCAAAGCTGGGAATCTGTTAATACCACGGCTCTTTGAATACAGGTTTACAAACTCGGCAGCCTCTCGTGCATATTTACTGACGGACTGCAAGTTGTAGTAACTGATCGTGTTCGGAATGAAGCATTCTTTATGCTTCAATTCCATCGTGTCAAATGCACAACCGTCTGAATCGACACCAACAAAAAAATCTTTCGTAGGAGTAATCTCGTACATTGCTTTTCCGTAATAGGAGTCCTAGAACAATTCCATAAATGGTTACCAGCAAATTACTGGGTTTCAAAATCAGTTTCGCTTTGCCTGTGGAACATATGCATCAAGTTTTTGATCTGCATAAATCGGTTCAAGCCGTGTAAGCCGCTGTCGCCCACCGATCATCGGCAAGCTAACCATGCCTTCACCGATTAGCGGTTGAGCATATTTGACGAATTCGTCTGTCACGTCGAAGCCGTTTTCCGTGATCCACTCGGCCGGGAATGTGCGTTCACTATTGGCAACTTCACTAAGTGGTGCCTTGTCGTAATAGACACTGTAAATGTCACCTGGGTTTCGCAAGATCGTTGCCATGTAGCCACTCTCTTTATTGGCGGCCAGCGTCACGGCTTTACGACCTGCATAATATGCTTCCTCCAGATCCACGGTCGATGCATACGCCATACTGTGCCGTTGGTCGGTGCCAGGTACGTTGGCACGCGCTGCACCATGTGCTGCGAGACCATTTGCGTTTAGATAATTTACGACCGTTTGAGCAACGGTTATTTGTGATGCACTGAAGCTGGTGTGACCAAATGAATCCTTCACAGCGCCTAAGTCGCCAACGTCAAACCCTTCGCTTACAACGACGATGCAGCGTCCGTCACTTTTCAGTTGGTCATTTATATTGTCCGCCATTTCCTGCAAGCTACACGGACTTTCGGCCAGATAGATTTGCAGTGGCATTTCGCGATTCGGATCCGCCAGGCGAGCCGCTGCAGGGATATAGCCGATCTTACGACCCATAGCCTGTAAGACCAGTACAGGATCTGCCGGACAGCTTCCCATATTCTCTTCGTTGGCGTTTTGAACGGCATGTACCCAGTATTTTGCTGTCGAGCCGTAACCAGGTGTATGGTCAATCAGCTTAAATTCGTTATCTCCAACGTCATTATCGATGGTCTTTGGACCGCCAATTCCAACGAGATCCAAACCCCGCTCCTGTCCAAGCAGGGCGATCTTATTGGCGGTATCCATTGAGTCGTTGCCGCCGATGTAGATGAAATACCCAACGTTGTGTGCGCGTAACACTTCGATTACGCGATCAAAATCTTCATCCTGACCATCTTTGAGCTTGTACCTGCACGTTCCGATGGAACCGGCTGCAGGTGTATAGCGGAGAAGTGAGATTTCATCCGGACACTGTGAAGTTAGATCCAGAAGCTCTTCCTTTAATACACCTTCGATACCGTGCCGTGCACCGTACACGGTTCCAATTTCAGGAAGATCACGTGCTGCTTCTACGATTCCGCGAAGCGTGTTATTTATGACGGGGCTTGGGCCGCCGCTTTGGGCAACAACAAGGTTCATTGGCTGCGACATTCGCGTATTTCCACATTTACAGATGGAGTTGTCGGGTTCTAACGGTCAGAGTCGGAGCGAGGTATCCGCTATGGAATCTGTACGATACGAGCACTGCGTGCTTCAAACGGTGAACGAAAACGCCCCGAACTGTTATTAGCAGTGCTGTTTATGGCGATTTTAACCCTCGAATTCTATTCCATCAATTGGGCGTAATCACCACAGAATTGCCGTGGGTCAGCGCTGAAATACAATCTCACCCCCGTTAATGGTCGATTGCACTTCGAGAATTCCATCATGAAGCGTAAACATGCACAGGTCTGCGGGGGCACCGATCTGCAAAGCACCACACTCGATATCGATGAGTGCAGCAGGTCGCGTACTGGCCATCTCAACCGCGTCCTTAAGTGACAGTCCGGCATATTCCATTATTTTTGCAATTCCAACTCCAATGGGCAGCGATGCGCCAGCCAGCAGTTGACGTTGGCCTGGCACGACCAGTCGACCGTCTTCGAGAACTTCCACTCCTCCGATGCTGTTATTTTCATACAAACCTGGAGGCATTCCGGCCATGCCCGTGATATCGCTTACCAGCACGGCACCATCCACCCCCTTACATCGCATGAATACTTTTACCACTTCGGCGGGCAGATGATGACCATCTACGATGAGGCTCGCGACCAACCGATCATCCGCTAACTGGTCCCACAGGTAGTTCGGGTGCCTTCGAATCTGCCGGTGTGCGCCATTTCCCAAATGAGTACTCATGCGGGCTCCCGCATCCACCGCCGCTTTAATTTGATCGGAGTTTGCGCTCGTGTGACCGATCGAAACCAACACACCTGAATTCGTAGCCTTGGAAATAAAGTCAGCAGAGCCGTCGTACTCAGGTGACATCGTTAGGATTCGGATGTTACCTCCGGCTGCCTCCTGCAATCGACAAAACTCATCCCATTGCGGTGGTCTCATGTGTTGCACCGGATGCGCACCTCTTGGCCCATCTTCAGCAGACATGTATGGCCCTTCCATATGGAATCCAACCACTCGACGTTGAACATCCACATCGGTGCACAACGCTTCATGCATCACGCTAAAGGCAT
Organism: Pirellulaceae bacterium; assembly: GCA_045566075.1. Classification (GTDB taxonomy): domain Bacteria; phylum Planctomycetota; class Planctomycetia; order Pirellulales; family Pirellulaceae; genus UBA11883. Next base: position 7,656 of record JBJLEE010000003.1, read on the forward strand.
GATGCATCATTTCATAACTTTGAGAAGTAAGCGTGGGCAGATAGTTAGTTACACCATCTGCATCCATCTGTACACTTACGCGTCGCACGTCATCTACTGACAACTCCAGATCGTTAAACTCCTGACCACCATACCCATTTATTTGGAGATCCACGAACCCCGGTGCAATCATTGCGAGCGTTGGGTCTGATTCGGCGCACGATTGGATCCCGCTGATCGTGCCGTCAGTAATCGCGACCTTGACGCTTTCGCCTGTGTCATACCGATTTCCGATAAGCATTGTGTTCATTTCACTTCAACTCGCACCTGACAGCCCATCCGGCAGCCAGGATTTATTGAAACCACATCCAATAAAAAAGCACGCCGATTTTAGTTGCGTAAATCAGCGTGCTTTTACTGTGCCGTGCGTGCTCACACTCACAGCAGGTTAAGAGGCGCCGACCGGATTCGAACCGGTGATGGCGGATTTGCAATCCGCTGCCTTAGCCACTTGGCCACGGCGCCGATAACTGCAACTCTAAATCAGGACGTCAAAATCGACAACCATACCGCGTAAGTGGTTTTCCGATTGCCTGTGAATCCACACAGCTGCATGTCAAGCTGTAACGCTTATTCCCATTGTACCAGTGAGAATAACGGACGTCAGTAAAACGGACTCTGTAAGTCTACGCACCATTGATATATCCCTAACGACCGGACTCCACCGGCATATCTTTCCCATGCGGCATGTTGTGCATGGCGACGGGAATCGTGGATTTCTCGTGCAATTTGGTTCGATGCTGATATTGGTTTCAGTGTCTCTAACGTCTTCATTGAAACCATCAAACACATTTGAGATTTGAAGGTTATCAACCATGTTGATTAGAAATGTCATAGAACGAATTACTGGGGAAAATCGCCTACGCGAGTTGGCTCTGATGGTTGCACAATCCTGTGGTGACGCCATCTGGACACGAGTTGAAGGAGGCATTGAAACAATGTCTACACCGGAAGCTCGTGGATACGTTCGTGGCCGAGCTGGAATCATTGTTCGCCGTCAGGTGAGCACAGCTGCTCAGCACAACGATGTCAAACCCTCGCGACATTCCCGCCTGTTGGAGTTGACCATGCAATCGGTAATTGACGGCATGATACAGCGTAAACTTGCTCATACTCATGTCCCGGCACTCAAACGTGCTGCATAAACTTACCAGCAATTCAACGACAACATTCAAGCGGTGGTCACTTGTCGACAGTGGCCATCGCTTTTTTATTAGTTGCCTAACAAGTTTTGCTTAGCTGACACCACGCGCTGCACGCGGTAACATATCGCTTATGACCAAATCATCCGACATTAGAATCGTGGATGTTCAGACATCCGTTAACCGCACTGATTACCGCACTCCGATGAAATTCGGGGGACGTGTCGTCGTTGACGTCACGCTGTTTGACGTGGATGTTATCGTCGAAACATCCGATGGAAAGCGGGCAACAGGACATGGTAGCATGCCTGTTGGCAACGCCTGGGGATGGCCCAGCCAGATTATTGACGGAACAAAGACTCTCGACGCAATGATCAAGCTGGGTAATGCTGTCGCTAACTCGCTTGCTAACAGCGGCCTGACGGGGCACGCAGTCGAGATTATGCACGAGTTGTCGAAGGAGTATGACGCACTAGCTGCAGAAGTCATCTCTGAATTACAACTGGCCGAATCTATGCCAAGACTCGCTCAATTGGTTTCAGCCAGCCCAATTGATGCAGCCGTACACGACGCATACGGAAAAGTACACGACGAGAATATCTACAATCTGCTAGGTTCAGAATTTGTGAACCATGATCTCGCCTATTACCTGAATAGTGATTTTGATGGACGCTATTTGGATGAATTCACCTTAAGAACACCGAAGCCGTCTATGCCGCTGTACCATCTGGTCGGCGCACTCGATCCGCTTACTGATGGCGATATCGAAACACGCCTGAACGATGGGATCCCTGAAACGCTTGGCGAATGGATCAACGCTGACGGCCTAACAAACCTGAAAATAAAACTGGCGGGTGATGATCTTCAATGGGATGTTGACCGGGTTGCTGCAATTGACCGTGTGTCTGCGGAGACGCAGTCTGCCAGAGGATGTCACGAGTGGGTCTATTCGCTCGACTTCAACGAGAAATGTGCAAACGTACAGTACCTGATTGACTTTATGGCCAAGTTGGAAGAAGTCGCTCCGGATGCACTCAATCGAGTTCAGTACATTGAGCAGCCAACTCACCGGGATTTAAGGAGCAATCCGGAAAATCGCATGCACGAGGCAGCAAAAATCAAGCCTGTCGTCATTGATGAATCACTCGTCGACTTTGAATCGCTGCTACTGGCACGTGAGCAAGGCTACAGTGGTGTTGCGTTAAAGACATGTAAGGGTCACGGCGAAGCCATGATCATCGGAGCCGCAGCCATACACTATGGATTATTCCTTTGTGTACAGGACTTGACCTGCATTGGATTCTCTTTTCTTCACTCCGCATCACTTGCGGCCCGTTTACCGACGATCGCAGCGATTGAAGGAAACGGCCGGCAGTACTGCCCGGCAGGAAATGAAGCATGGGTTGCTCAATATCCCGGCATGTTCGAAATCAATGATGGCAGTGTAGGCACGAGCGCACTGACTGGTCCAGGTATCGGCATCTGAGAGGTCGACAGATGGTTGTAGTGCGGGGAAGCCTCGTATAACTTGTGCCCTCTGCCTAATGACATTTGACCGCTTATTGTTTTCCAACGATAATCGCTCTCGTGGGGGATGGATTCACGGCGACGTGTCTACTGTTTACTCCACTTCACTTACCACTCGACTCCCACCCATAACCGGTAACACCTTGGCGGATATCGGATCAACAATCGGGCACTACAAGATCACCCGTCAAATCGGTCAGGGTGGAATGGGCGTGGTCTATCAGGCGATGGACCTTCGTATCAATCGACCTGTAGCGATTAAGCTGCTGCCCGACGAACTCGTTACTGACGAAGAAGCACTCGTTCGATTTGAACGAGAGATTTTGGCGGCTGGTAAACTAAATCACCCATCCATATACACGATTTTCGATGTCGGTACCGAAGATGGCGTGCCCTACATGGTGATGGAGTATCTAGAAGGTACCACATTGCGAAACTTACTGCTCGAACGCAGTTTTTCACCAATTGAGGTTCTTGAAATTGCTGAGCAACTTGTGAGTGCTCTCATCTACGCTCACAAGCACGGTGTGATTCACCGTGACATCAAGCCAGCCAATATTTTCATCACGAATCGCGGCCACGCGAAGCTTCTGGACTTTGGATTAGCAAAAGTAACTCTCGACTTGTTTAGTGACAGTCAGTCCATCAACGCTAGCGCTGACACGAGTACGCAACACTCTTTCGAGATCACCGAGAAAGGTGTTGCACTGGGCACGGTGCTTTATATGTCGCCAGAGCAAGCCAAAGGTCAGGAATTGGACGAACGAAGTGACCTGTTTTCACTCGGATCGGTGATTTATGAACTGGTCACGGGGTTAAAGCCATTTCCCGGTGAGACGTCAGCGCTCGTGTTTGACGGGATTTTGAACCGCGAACCACCTGCACCTTCCATTATCGCTGGCGCAGAAGCAGGACTATTGGATGACATCATCCTCAAGTTGCTTGAAAAAAAGGAATCACTTCGTTACCAAACTGCTGTTGAATTGCAAAAAGCAATTTGGCGAATCATTCACCCCGACGATGTACAATCTGCGGCAGTCGTTACCCCGCATGTAAGTAATGCGAGACTTTGGATAACTGCCCTTACTCTTTCTCTAATTGTCTCACTTGCATTCCTGCTCGTTTCCAAAGAAGACCAGGAATTGAATGATCAACAATCAGTTACCCAAGGCAATGCTTCAGCAATAGAGGAATCCGGATCTTTAGACCTCCCAGAGCACTTTCCAGCAACGAGTTTAAGAGGGCGTGAGACTTACGCAGATATCAGTCCTGCCGGCAACATGATGGTATTCAGTTGGGATGGCCCGGAACAGGATAATATCGATCTCTATGTAATCAATATCGGCAATCCGGTTCCACGACGGCTTACGAGTCACCCTAAACAGGATGTGCGTGCTACCTGGTCGCCGGACGGGGAATCCATTCTGTTTCTTAGAAGAAACGATGGATATCATCATCTTTTCTTGATCGACCTCGCCACAGGCCACGAACAGGAAGTCTACCGTACTGACAAACTGCTATTCCATGGAGAGACCTGTTTCACCAAGGACGGTAAATCGATTGTTTTTGACCAGTGGACGGGCCAACGTCATGCCCACCTCGCAATGCTAAATCTTGAAAGCAAGGAAATAACCAGTCTCACTGAAGGCGAACCAGGACGGCAACACATCGCTCCAATGTATTCCCCTGATTTCAAAAAACTTGCATTCTTGCGCCAATCAACCCTTGCCGCCGGCGAGCTCATGATGCTGGATCTGGAGACCCAAAAACTTACCCGAATAACCGATGATGGAAAGAACATTCAAGGATTTAGCTGGATTCCTGACTCCAATTCCATCGTGTTTTCATCCAATCGAACTGGAAGGCGACTGCTTTGGGAAGTAGATGTAAATACGCAACGAATCTCAGCCATAAGTGGAGTAGGTGCCAAGGCGTATCACCCCGTTTTGCACGCAGAAAGTGACACGCTCGTATACACAGCTGAGCAAATACAATCCAACATCTGGCTGTATAACGTTGAATCGATGGATGAACGCACAACACCGGTGATCTCATCTACCGTTTCAGATTTCGATGCTAAATGGTCACCCGACGGAAAGCGAATCGCATTTGTGAGCGAACGCGACGGTCATCACCAGTTGTGGGCTTGTAATGCTGATGGAACATCGCCACGAAGGCTAACGCAGCTGGACAGCGGATACCTGCTGTTTCCGCAGTGGTCTCCTGACGGTACCAAGATCCTGGTAACTTCCAGTCATGCCGGCGACTTCGATATTTTCACTGTGAGCGCCGACGGCGGGCCATTGGTAGATGCCATTCCCGATGTAACCGGCTGCATGATCGGTACGTGGTCGGCCGATGGAAATTCCATCTACTACAGCAAGGACTTCAATCTTTTCAAGCTGGAAGTAGCGAGCAACACGAGTACGCTTATAGCGAACCACAGTTGGGTTGGGCATGAATCTACAGATGGAAAAACCCTTTATCACTCAAATATTATCATCGGGGCACCAGATGGATGGAAACTCTACAAGAAACCGACTGATAATCAGGATCCATACGATCTTGGTAAACTGGTGCACGAAAGTATCGCGATGCAAATGCCACAGACCTTCTATACCAGAGGTAATACACTGTACTGGCTTGGCTGGGATGAGAATGATACCAGCAAAATTGATAAGCCATTGATGGCTATCGACTCGGACTCGGATAAACCGCGGCAGGTTTCTGTCATTCATAACCTGCCGACCTTCTATCACAACATCGATCTTTCAGCCGATGGCACGCAGGCATTAATCCCTCGTCAACCAAAAGCTGAAAGTGACATCATGGTTTTTAAGCATCCGCCGCTGAGATGATTGGCAATACTATTGGTCCATTTGAAGTCGTTGAGCAGATCGCAAAAGGATCTCTCGGCGTCCTATACCGCGCATTCGACAAACGGATGAGGCGTGAAGTGGCCTTGCGGCTTTTTGACGTAGATATCACGTCTCACAAGGAAGCTGCCTTACAATTTGCATTCGAGCTTGAACAAGCATCCAGAGTCAGCCATCCCAATATCTGTAGCATTCTTGATGTCGGTACGCATGGCGATCAGACCTTTGTCGTAATGGAACTCCTCGATGGAGCGTCACTTCATGACCGCTTAAGACAGGGGAAGATCTCCACCGATCAAGCTATCGAATGGTCCGGGCAGCTTAGCGATGCAGTAGACGCTATTCACTCTGAAGGAATCATTCACGGATTAATCAGTCCTCGTAATGTATTCATTACCAATGATGATCAAGTGAAACTCCTTGACACCGGCATTAATGGCCTGCAGTCCGGGATCCTTGATTCCATACTGCAATCCGACGGCGACGAATCACTCCCTGAATCGATGACTACGTTTCAATCAAAACTACAACGCGGATTGGAAAAGAAGCTTAATCGGCAGTCCTCTGAACACTTGGCCTACCAGGCACCGGAACTGCTTGAAGAAAATCAAGATGACGCGGTATCGGATGTGTTCTCACTTGGCTGCGTGATCTACGAAATTACCACAGGCGTCCGCGCCTTCCCGGGTACAGCACCGGAATTAGTGGTCGACGCAATTAAGACGAGTCGACCGTTGTCACCGACCCGATTGGTACCATTTCTGCCGATTACTCTTGAACAACGACTATATGAGATGCTGGAACGCGATCCGCAACAGCGGATGCAGTCAGCCTCTCACATTCTGGCAGATTTAAAGAGAATCCGACGCGATCGCACGTCAATTAGCATGCAAACCGGTGCACATGTACCAACAAAGAGCTTACAAGATTGGCCGTGGCTCGTAGCATGCGTTTCGTTAATTGCTGTACTAGCCTATCTTATCTGGGGTCTTGATCAGCAAACTATTATTGTTGAAACCTCCAGTGCCCCGAGCAAAGTGGATGCCATCATTCCAACGGTTGTTCCCTTAACAACAGATGTTGGCATGGAATTGCATGCCGTGATTTCACCTTACGGAAATCAAATCGCATATGCTTGGAAAGGGCCTGATGACGCAAGTACAAATATCTACTTGCGACTTATCGCATCAAGCGAACCATTTCAGATCTCACGTTCAGATTACGCTGAACAATTCCCGTGTTGGTCGCCCGATGGTAGCAAAATCGCGTTTGTCCGCGTTGAAGGTAACATTAGCTCCATTGTGGTTGTTTCTGCCCTTGGTGGTGTCGAACAGGTTATTCATAAAATAACCGGTCGAATCACGTCAAGTATCGACTGGTCTGCTGATGGACAACACATTGCCTTGGCATTTCGTAACAATTCTTCAATTGAAATAGCTGAGCTTAATATAGGAAGCAGAACTCTCCGCACGCTCGTCTCTGACAATTCACTGACAACCGGATATGAATACCCTAGCTATTCCTCTGATAACTCCTGGCTTGCATATGTCCGTCGTCAACAATTGGGCCGTGAAGATATTTTTCTCCTATCACGGGACACTGGCGAAACGACACCGCTCACGCTTGACCATGCCGAGATTCAGGGTTTGGCATGGTGCAATGACAGTCAGCATGTGATTGCATCATCGACACGAAATGGATTACCAACGCTGTGGAGGTTTTCTATCAAGTCTTCGCCGCCAACGCTCGTTGCCGGCACAGGTATCAACGCCACCTATCCATCGATCGCCCGCAATGCCAATGCTCTGGTTCATGCCATCGAAACGACAGAAGTCAACGTTGTAGAGAAGCCGCTTGATGAGCCAGATTCGGTAGGCAACGAAACCATTCTGATTCACTCCAGTCGCCATGACTTTGCACCAAGGCTGTCTTTCGACGGCAAGAAGCTGGCTTTCGTTTCCAACCGGACTGGATTTGAAGAAATATGGATTGCCGATGCTGATGGAACGAATCCAAAATCCATCACAGCGCTTCGTCAACCATTGATTGGACCACCGTATTGGTCGAGCGACAATCAGCAAATCCTATTTGCGTCTTACCATGAATTGCATCGTGACTTTTATGTCGTTGCCGCTGCAGGGGGCCGAGTCATCGATACCACTGGGCCAGTTGATACAGCAATCTCCGGCTCCTTTGGTCGAAACCCCGATCACGTGTATTTTAGAAATGAGGACAATGAGACCTTTATATACAACCGCAACACCGGAAAGCATTTGCAGCCGCCAGTAAATGGAATGTGGTATACACTCTTTGACCCGTTTGATCTCGATGGTTCGTTCTTTGTGCGCAAACACTCGCCGAAGACTTTCAGTGTCCATCATCTCGATCTGCAAAATAACACGATAGACCTGCCAATTGTTATCTATAACGGTACAGCGAGCTCTCTATATGTTGATCAGAGTAGTTTGTATTGGCTTGAATGTGAGAATCCCGTAAACAATCCAGGTGTTCAAAACCTGTGGCGCTATGATCGGCAGCTAAATGATAGTAAAAAGGTTGCCACATTAGACGGAATATTCCCGCGTTTCTATGGCTTTGCGATTAGGCCTGACGGAGATAGCGTCATTTATGGAAAACTGTCTGATACGCAAACCGACATCGTGTTAATCCGTGACTTTGAGTAGCTAAATTGGATTTGGCTAAACTAAGTTATTTCGCACAGCCCAAACAGCCGCTTGTGTACGATCTGAAACACCAATCTTCTTTAAGATGTGCTGGACGTGCTCTTTCACCGTCTCATAACTGATACCGAGTGCCTGCGCGATCTCCTTGTTAGTCAAGCCGTGCGTTAACTGCCCAAGCACCTCATTCTCTCGTTGCGTTAATGGGACTTCCACATCCGCATTCAGACGAGGTGTTGCGAGGGCTCCGGTGACTCGCCGCAATTCACGACGTGTCCAGGCGTTATCTCCGGCTGCTACTTTTCGGATGGCCTCTAATAACTCATCGCGACTTGCTGTTTTTAGAAGGTAACCCGAACCCCCTAGTGCCACCGCACGGGCAATATACGTTGGGTTGTCAAATGTGGATAACAACAATACAGGAAGAGCAGGGCGGTCCAGTTTGATACGCCCCAGTGACGTTAAACCATCGCCGGGGAACATGCGCACATCCAGCAGCACCACATCCACCGCAATGATATTAAGCATTTCGTGCACTTGATCACCTGATGACGATTCGGCAACAACCTCGATTTCCGTGTTGGTTACCAGTTCACGCAATCCGGCCCGAACAATCTCATGGTCATCTACTATCATTAGTCGTATTGACACAGCACACCTCTAATTGCGTAATCCACTATGCAGGGGGGTACAGTTATCCCCCAACTGGTTTTGGATATTATCTACAAAATGGCCAGTCAATGCCACAAGAATGGTGATATGGATCCGCGATCTAATGGAATGATCGTGTGGTCGGAATCGACCCAAAAAAACCCGGCGATCTTTTCTTGACCACCGGGCAACGTCCCCCATTTGTAGAGCTACTTTCTCAAGAGCTCTACCATGTAAATTCAAGACCCACTGAACCGCCGTGTATAAGAATATCAGCGTCATCGTTTAGTACGGATCCAGTCATCGAATTCAACTGCAGGTGAGGTTGTCCACCAACCGTTGCTACACCCGCGACAAACAGTAATTCATAGCCAGCTCGAAACGTCATACGATCGCTTATGCGGTAGCGTGCGTCCATTCCTAACTCGCCGACGAATGAGACTTGAAGTTCTTTCTCATCATTATCAAACATCAAGACTCCACCATTGGTTAGCCGCGTGATGGAATCGTTGAAATTACCATAAATACCTGCTTTACCCTTTAGACCAAATGACAGTCGTGGTCCGCGTGTATGGCGGACCTCCAACCCGAATTGCAGTCCGGCAATGTGGTTATCCAAATCGCTGGTAAAGACACCATCACCATTGTTATTTGTTGATCGAAACAAGAAATTCTCGTTTACGTTTACGTATCGGAATCCTACCGACGTCTTCAACACATCCCAACCCCGCCAGACTTTCATCAATTCAACACTGTGCATCCTGACGTCATATTGTTGATGATGCTCATTGGCGAGTCCAAATGTATCCAAATCTGCTTCAACAATATCACCATGCATCAAGAAGGAATCAGAGAAATCTTTTGTAGCTGATGTAATCGTCCCCGATGAGTCCCAACCAAGTTCGCCCATGTAAGTGAGTTCCACTCCAGTCACGTCATTATCGTAGTGGCCAATTGTCAGGCGATTTGACGATTCATAATCAAACCCATCCAAGGACATATCCTGCGACAACGACGGGCCGGTTTTGGCATTTCTTCGCATCCATAAATGCCGCTTATGCCGGCAGCATTTGATGGTTTAAGACGTCCTGCCAGTCCATCCAACTGCCATACACCGCTGACTTGTTTAACCGCGGAGTCCCATCCATTCATGGCTTCTTCCAGCGACGACTTAGATTCCGCCGCTTCACCTGCTGGCTTTGCGGGTCTGGTCGGTCTTGTTCCCGCTACTGAATTTCTTTAAGGCGCAAGCGGTCTCGCGAATTCTGGTTGCTTGCGCAACCTGTTTGGCGGTGTACCGGGAGTTAACCCTTCCGTACTTTGTTCAATCGGCTTTTCTACTACCGGCATCGGTGGTAATTGAGTTTCAGCAGACTTTTGATCTCCATTTACAATAGGTGCTGGAGTCTGTTGCACGGCAACCGCTGGTGCTGCAACTTCCTTGCCCTCATCAGACGACGCCTGTTGAACCTGCGTAGATCCAAATTCAGGAAATGACATCTGTGGCAACTCAAAGCTCGGAAGTTCAAATTCCGGCAAGGTCATTGCCGGCAATTCCAACACTGGTAGATTTATTTCTGGAAACGAGAAGCCGGTAGATGGTTTACTTGCTGCAAGTTGTTCCGCTTGCGGCTTTTCTTCTGGCTGCTTGCGAGGTTCAGCTTCAACGGCATTCTCGGTTGGCAGTTCGGCCGGCAACTTGGCATCATTCATAGGTACCGATGGAACAACGGCAACCTTTTCATGCCCTAAGACTTCCGGTTCAGTCTGTTTCAGTTCAGGCTGCACACGCATGGGGGTGGGTACAAAGCTCGACCCCATATCGATATTCCGAACCAATTGATCTGCTAGCTGCGTGGTAACGTCATCTGCGGCTGCCTGAGCAGCGTGAGTTGCTGCACTTCCATCTAAACGCGGCACCAAAGCCATGTTCTTTGAAAGACCTGGAAGCTGCTGGGCGGGATAATTGATTGCCGGTAAATTACCCTCTGCAATTAAGTTCATATCCGGCTGAAACGGTCCGTTTGCATCCTGCTCTTGCTTTTGTAGATGCTGTCGCACAATTGCATCTGCATCTATTTTTGGCTCGTTATTGTCGTGTGGTGGTACCGCTTCTTCGCTACCGAACTCAAAGACTTTGGCCAGATCAGGTAATTCGATTGTAGGAAGCTCAATTGCCGGAAGATCCAAGTCTGGCAATGCAAATCCTGATGACTTTGGTGTCGCTTCTTCGACCTTTTTGGTAGCAACCAAATCCTCTGGCTTCTCTTGGTTTACAGAAGCATCGTCCTTAGACGGCTGCTGCTCGGTAACTTCTGCAACGACCTCTGATCGCTGTTCCGCCGCTCTTGCGGCCTCTCTCGCAGCGTCTCGTTGCTTCCTTAACGCAATGGCCTCACTTGAGCTGATAATGGGAGCCTTCGGAATCGTCGATATAACCGGGTCCTTGGATGGATCCAATGCTCTTGGCGCAGCGGGTGTCGAGTTTTCATTTCTTAGGCCAGTCTCTGGCTGCTGATATCGCAATCCATTTTCGCGAAGTCTATCTACATTGCGATGGACAATCGGAGCTCGTTTGCGTGTCGCAACTGTACCGTCGATCGAGTCATCGGCAAGCGAGAATCGCACTGCCTCTTTAGGCGGTTTCTTATCGGATTCTTCACCTGTTAGAAATGGCGTGACCATGATAATGCCCACAACCAACCCCGTGCTTACGCAAAGGACATTAATCCACTTTACCGACGATTCGTGGCTTGTTCTTCCCTGAACCTTCATGATTTGCTCCAAACTGACAAATCGCCCCCCAAGCGGAGACACGCTATATCTGGTGTACCGAGACTCTATGCGCACGAACAAACGCATAAGCGCCTACAGTTATGTCGGTACAGCAATTTGGTAATCTGTAACGGGTTTAACGGTTTTTTCAAAAAAACCCATTGTGCAGTTTAGATTTGGTCGCAGTCGTTTTTAGTGTGAAAACGTTGTTTGACGACAATAAAGAAGAGTGACGGTGTGATTAATCGAGCAGCGCTCCATTAATAGAATAGCGGTCAAGAAACCATCGGCAGAATTCCGCAACACCGTCCTCAATAGTGGTTTGTGGCCGATAGCCTGTCACTTCTTCTAGCATCGATACGTCCGCTGCGCTCGCTACGACGTCACCAGGTTGAAGTGGTAACAACTCTCGTTGAGCTTTTTTTCCAAGGCACTCTTCGATAATCTCAACAAATCGAGTGAGCTCGACGGATTCGCCACCACCAATATTGAGCACTCGATAGGGAGCTGCACTGCTGGATGGCACCGGACGATCGCTACTCCATGCAGGGTTCGGCTCTGCAGGTAAGTCCAGAAGCCGCACAATGGACTCTACGATGTCGTCTATGTATGTAAATGACCGTCGCATATTTCCATTATTAAACAACTTGATTGGGTCACCGCTAAGTATGGCTTTGGCGAACAGAAATAATGCCATGTCCGGTCGCCCCCAAGGGCCATACACAGTGAAAAATCTCAAGCCAGTGGTAGGTAATTTGTACAAGTGACTGTAGGAATGAGCCATCAGCTCATTGGCCTTCTTCGTGGCAGCGTATAGACTCACCGGATGATCAACACTGTGCTCTACAGAAAAAGGCATCTGTGTGTTCGATCCATACACCGAAGATGAGGAGGCGTAAATCAGATTCGGGCACTGACTGTGCCTGCATCCTTCAAGGATGTTAAGAAAACCAATCAGGTTTGCGTTTGCATAGTCATGAGGATGAGTGAGTGAATGCCGAACCCCAGCTTGTGCAGCCAGATGGACAACAGCATCAAAATGTTGATTCTTAAACAACTGTTCCATCGAACCACTATCGGCGATGTCACTTTCCTTAAAGCTAAAGGCATCCGACTCGAGCAATTGTGAAAGTCTTGCTCGCTTCAAGCTCACGTCGTAATAATCATTGACATTATCAACACCGATCACGGCGTGACCATCGCTGAGTATTCGGTTCGCTACATGGTAGCCGATGAATCCGGCAGCTCCGGTGACGAGATATGTTGACATTTTAATCCTTGTATTGCAGACCGGTGTTTTGAGAATGAAATGCCCGCAGGACCATCCAATCTAAGAATAACTACGGCTCTATTTCTAAATTAGTTGCTCTGAGAGTTTCTGCTATAGAATATGTTGCACGGCAAATAAAAAAGCGGCGACCCAAGATGGACCGCCGCTTAATATGTCTTGCGAGATTATTCGTGGACATTACGATGTTAGATTCATCCGTATCGGTAGATATCGAAGATTACATGCTCGAGCCGCTTTCATAAAATAACTCCTGACGACGATAGAACCTATTGTGACTAGCATTCTTGGAATCTCAGCGTACTACCATGACTCAGCGGCAGCGCTCGTGGTCGACGGCGAAATCGTCGCTGCAGCTCAGGAAGAACGGTTTACACGCAAGAAACACGATGCCGGTTTCCCAACGCATGCGATTGAGTTTTGCTTGAATCAAGCCGGGCTACAGGCGGCAGACCTGAATTATGTCGGCTTTTACGAAAAACCACTCGTCAAGTTTGAACGACTACTGGAAACCTACCTATCCGTCGCACCGCGCGGCTTCCGCTCGTTTGTTGAGTTCATCCCATCATGGCTGCGAACGAAACTACAACTGCCTAAAGAGATTCGCAAAGGACTCGACGGGCAGTACAAGAAACGCATTATTTTTACTGAGCACCATCAGTCTCATGCCGCGAGCGCATTCTTCCCGTCGCCGTTTCAGGAAGCAGCCATCCTAACAATAGACGGCACCGGTGAATGGACGACAGCCTCTCTGGGCATTGGCAATGGAAACGAGATTCGCATCCTGAAGGAAATGAAATTCCCTCATTCGCTTGGGATGCTGTATTCTGCCTTTACACATTACTGCGGATTTCGAGTGAATTCCGGTGAATACAAATTGATGGGGCTAGCTCCCTATGGCGAGCCTCGTTTTGTAGACACAATCTTAGATCACCTCGTCGACCTCAAGCCCGACGGATCCCTGAAGCTCCGAATGTCTTTTTTTGATTACTGCCATGGACTGCAGATGACTAACAAGCGTTTTGACGCCCTGTTTGGACATCCAGCGCGAACACCGGAGTCGGAATTTAGCCAGCATTACATGGACGTGGCCGCCAGTATTCAAAAGGTAACGGAAATTGTCTTGTTGCGAATGGCTGAATTTGCGCACAGCCTGACAGGATGTAAAAACTTATGCCTTGCTGGCGGTGTCGCGCTGAATTGTGTTGCTAACGGTCGCATCATTCGTGAAGGGCCATTTGACAATGTTTGGATACAACCAGCCGCTGGTGATGCTGGAGGAGCATTAGGGGTCGCTCTCTTCACCTGGCATCAATTATTGAACAATGAGCGAACAGCATGTTCCGTGGACAGGCAAAGCGGGTCCTATTTGGGCCCTTCGTTTGCCCCAACCGAGATCGAATCATGTCTATCCGAAGCCGGCGCGAAGTTTAGCCAACTTAGTGATGACGAGTTGATTAACTCGGTTTCCCAACGGATCGAGCGGGGCGATGTTGTCGGCTGGATGCAGGGGAATATGGAATTCGGACCCCGGGCCTTGGGAAGCAGGAGTATTCTTGGCGACCCAAGGAATCGCGAGATGCAAACGAAAATGAATTTAAAGATCAAATTCCGGGAATCTTTCAGACCATTTGCACCCGCTGTGCTACAGGAACATGCGTCGGACTATTTTAGCTGGCCAGATCAGCTAGAGAGTCCATATATGCTCGTCGTCACCGACGTCGCTGAATCCAAACTATTGGAGCTTTCAGACGAACAGTACGATGTGGCCGGCGTAGATAAGCGACATATCCCCAGAAGCGTAATTCCAGCGGTAACGCACGTTGATAACTCAGCTAGATTACAAACCGTCCATCAAGAGACGAACCCACGATTTCATGCACTGCTGACCCGATTTTTTGAAACAACGGGATGCCCGCTTTTAGTAAACACGAGTTTTAACGTACGTGGCGAGCCGATTGTTTGCACACCGGCAGATGCATATCACTGCTTCATGGCCACACATATGGATGTTCTTGTAATCGGCAATTTCTTGTTGATTAAAGACGAACAGTCTGATCAGAGCTCGGCTGATTTAGATAGCTATTTAGGCGCCTTTCCTTTGGATTAGCAGACTAACTTAATATGGCATTGATTGAGATTAATACGAATCCTCCCGAAAGCCACCTGAAGGTGTTCGGGCGATATTTGTTCCCGTTATTTACAATCCTTCTTTCCTATGTCCTTAGTAAATGGGGCGTGGGACGCACGGGTATTGTGATCTGCCTGAGTTCAGGGTTACTCGTGATGATGATCGGATGGACCAATTACAAGCTCATTCGATTTCTCATGATCGGCTTGATGATTCTCTCCTTACCGATTGCCTTAACCGTTAGTTATTTGGCGCTATTAATTGCGTACTATGTAGTAATTACTCCAACGGGATTCATAATGAGAGTCCTTGGGAAAGATCTCTTATCGATCCGGATAGATGAAGAATCCGAATCGTATTGGATTGAACACCCGGGATTACCCGAACCTCAGCGGTACTTTCGACAATTCTAGAACTTATTCTGCCTGAGAAAATGAACTCGGAACTGCACGACCAAGACGACCTAAACGATGTTGATCCCACAAAGGATTCAGCTCCGTCCATCGCAGATTTGGCGGAGCAGCCATCACCAGGCATAGCGCGTGAGTTTTGGGACTTTCTCAAGAACAACAAGAAATGGTGGTTACTGCCAATTCTCTTGATTCTCGCACTGTTGTTTATCTTGGTGCTCATTAACGGTAGCCCTCTGGCCCCGTTGATTTATCCGTTAGGCTAGTGCACTGCCGATACACTGACGTCTCTACAGAACAGTGCAACCTACGACAGAGATGGCAGGTCAATATGGTCATCCAGTTTCGAACGACCTTGTGGCACAATTAGCACATATACTTTCTCGCCAGACTTCCACGCGCCAACACGGTAGGCACCGGAAACCTCAACCTGTTTAAACGGTTCCATTGGCAAAGACGCTTCAACATCCCCTTGGTATACGACAAGCCAGGCCGGTCCAAAACGACTTCCTGACAAATCGACAACAGCCGACTCACCCTCGTCGATTGACATCCATCCGTGCTGAGCCGTTACCACGCAACGGGGAACCTCTAACCAGTGTGGGGCTTCGCTACTATCTTGCCACTGAGCCTCTTCGATTAGCTGAATCCACGACGGCATTGCACTGGAAATTGCAATGGCATCATTTACTTGTGCACTTTTTTGAGATGCAATCCAACCGAATGAGATAGATGCACAGATTAGTAACACTCCCAGCACCAACCGAATTCGATTTAGACGCTTCCGCGCCGGTCGGCCATCATGAACCGCCGGCGGCAACCGAGGTGACTCCGCTGCAATCAATTCCGGTGTTGCTTCAGTGGCCTGAGCTATCCATGACTCCGGCATGCCATCGCTGAGCTTATCCTCGTTTGTCGTTAAGGCATCAAGCAATCGGCTTCTAAGATCCTTCGGTACATCAACATTCAACAGAGCATCAGACACTTTGGAATCCGCGTCTAAAATATCCGAAACATCTAATTCATCGCGCAGCGCAACAAACTCACCTTCGTTTAAGTCATCAAGACTTCGAAGCAATTCGGCGAGTTCACGATTTGAAAAATCAGTCATTTCATCTACTCAAGGTGACATAAACAAACAGTGTAAGGACCGATACACGTTACCCATGGTCGCTTTCTTTTAGTTGGTTCTTCAACAAGCCCTTTGCCCGCGACAGTCGACTCATGACGGTTCCTGTTGCGACCTCAAGTGCCTCAGCAATTTCCTTATACGACAGGTGCTCAAAGTAAAACATCAGCACTGTCACGCGGTATTCAATGGGCAAACTGTCGAGTGCCATTGTCAACCGTTCCTGGTCAATCGTCATCTCTGACGGTTTGGTTGGTACAGCATTCCAGTCAAGCTGGCTATCATCCAACACCTGAGGCCGCCGTTTACGAATCGACTTCAGAAAAGTTGTTCTAACAATTGCCATTAACCACGACCGACCCTTCGTCGGATCTCGCAGTTGCTCAATTCGTTGCTGTGCAACCAGATACGCTTGTTGAACCACCTCTTCGGCATCCGCGGCGTTTCCACTCATACGAAAGGCGTAACGATAGGCCATTTCGTAATGCGAATTCACCAAGTCGGATAGCAAACGCGTCGACTCCGTAGCGTTGCTACTGTCGTTCGCTGACTCGCGAGCTGACGTGTTTTCGACTACAGACACTTCTATCGACTTTCCCGCCATCCGTGAAATCCAAAAGGGGGATCCAACATTTATGATCCAGTTTGCTCTTAGATTATTCCGAGCATTTGGTCAAAAAGTAAAAAAGAAAAGAACACATTAATTGTGGACGGCGAGTCGACGCGTTGCAATCAAATACTCAGTCACGATATCAATCGCGCGAGTTACATCCCATGACTTCTGACATCGACCCATGTGCGATATGATACACGGTTACCACACGGGGAAAACAAGTGATAGAGAAGCGACAATTCGAGCTTGTAAGCGAATTTGATCCAGCCGGTGACCAACCTCAGGCTATCGATGCATTGGTCAATGGGATCAACTCCGGACAACGCAATCAAGTGCTTATGGGAGTCACTGGATCCGGTAAGACGTTTACCATGGCAAACGTCATCGAAAAAATACAAAAGCCAACCCTTGTCATTTCACATAACAAAACACTGGCAGCGCAACTCTACAGCGAATTCAAGAGTTTCTTTCCTCGAAATGCCGTGAATTACTTCGTTAGCTACTACGACTATTACCAACCGGAAGCCTATATTCCCCAACGAGACATTTATATAGAGAAAGACGCTTCCATCAACGAGGAAATAGATCGTCTTCGTTTGGCCAGCACCAGTTCGCTTGTGAGCCGCAGCGATGTCATTATCGTCGCATCCGTTTCCAGTATTTACGGTCTAGGCTCACCGGAAGACTACAAGGAAATGATGGTCTCTGTTGCGAAAGGTCAGATCATTCAACGAGATGACCTGCTTCGCAAACTCATCGATATTCAATACGAGCGTAATGACGTGGGGTTTGAACGCACCAAGTTCAGAGTGCGTGGAGACTGCGTCGAAATCTGGCCGTCATACGAGGAATTCGCATACCGCATTGAGTTGTGGGGCGATGAAGTCGACCAACTATCCATCATCGATCCAACCACCGGCGAGTCCATACAGACACTCGAGCACATTTTCATTTATCCGGCGAAGCACTTTGTGATGCCCGAACAACGCATCGATTCCGCTGTACGGGCCATTCGAGATGAATTGCGTGAGCAATTAGCGGTCTTCAAGGATGAAGGAAAACTACTGGAAGCTCAGCGACTAAATGCCCGTACACGGTACGACGTGGAGATGCTTCAGGAAGTTGGTTACTGCCCGGGAGTGGAGAATTACAGTCGTCATCTAGCGGGGCGCAAAGAAGGCGAACCGCCTGATACACTTTACGAATTCTTTCCTGACGATTTTCTATTATTCGTAGACGAGTCCCATGTATCGATTCCGCAGGTAAGGGCGATGTGGGCCGGTGACCGAAGTCGCAAGAGCACACTGGTTGACCATGGCTTTCGCTTGCCAAGTGCATTGGACAACCGTCCTCTTACTTTCGAGGAATGGGAACGTAAGTCACGAAGCGCCGTATTTGTATCTGCGACCCCTAATGATTATGAACTCGAGCAATCCGGCGGCGAAGTCGTCGAGCAAGTAATCCGACCAACAGGGCTGCTGGATCCAGTAATCGAAGTCGTCCCGGCGCGAGGGCAAGTTACTCACTTACTTGAGCAAATCCGCGAACGAGCGGCGGCAGGTGACCGTGTCTTGGTAACAGCGCTCACAAAACGCCTCGCTGAAGATCTGTCAGACTTCTTCGAACAGGAAGGAGTCAAATGCAAATGGTTGCACAGTGAACTCGATGCATTTGAGCGAGTTGAATTACTGCGTGACTTAAGGGCAGGGCGATTCGAAGCGCTCGTCGGTGTAAACCTGCTGCGTGAAGGGCTGGATCTACCTGAAGTCTCACTCGTGGCCATCCTTGATGCTGACAAAGAAGGCTTTCTTCGCAGCGAAACCTCGTTGATACAGACGATCGGACGTTCGGCTAGGAATGTCAACGCCAAGGTAATTCTCTACGCTGATAAAGTAACTAACTCGATGCAACGTGCAATGGACGAGACTCAGCGACGGCGTAAAATCCAGGAAGAATTCAATAAAGAACACGGCATCACTCCGGAGACGATTAAGAAGAACATTCGAAGCGGCATTGAAACCGAAGCTGCTGCACACAAGCAGGCCAATGCTGCTGTAGGTCGTACAGATGATGACGACATTATCACGCAGGATTACATCAATGATCTGGAAAAGGAAATGATGGTAGCGGCGGAGCAAATGGAATTCGAGCGGGCAGCGGCTTTACGTGATCGTATTATCCAAATGCAGGATCTCATCGGTAAGAGGATAAGCGATGTTGAGGTCGAATCGTACACTGCCAAACGAGGACACAGTCGGAAGAAAAAGGCTAGTCAAAAAGTACCGCGACCAAAACGATCGTGAGGCAGAAAGCTTTCGCTCCTCATCATCATTTCATTGGTCATGGGTCAGATACTTCCTCAAATTCTCAACCGTCTTCTTGCCAATTCCGTGCACGCGATCGAGATCTTCTAACGAAGTAAACTCCCCTCGTTCGCTGCGCGACTCCACTATTTTCCGAGCTGTCACAGGACCAATTCCAGGCAATAATTCAAAATCTCTCTGTGTTGCGCTATTTATGTCAACCTGATGCTGTTCCTTGTAAATCGGTTGGATGTCCCATTCAATCAACTGCCCGCGAAACCCTCCGTTATTCCAAAACACCAGTAAAACGCTACACCAACCGATTACAGTGAGTACGATCAATGTTTTTGTTTCTCTTGGTGTCCAGCTCATAACTAAGGCCCCTTTATTGAAGCAGTCTGGTTCTGTCAAATAGCAGTATGCCCGCTAGTTAACTAACAATTCTACGGCTTGCCAATCAGCTTGACTGATTGTGAGTGAAGCCGTGTGTCGCTACGGTGACAAATAAGATGGCTATAGACTTTTTACAACGCGACTGGGACCTCGAACTCGAAGATGACCTTCGCCGTTTGATACGTCTTGCCATACGTGAAGACCTCCGCAACGAACACGATTGGACTACGCTCTCTATCATTCCGGCTGACGCGACTGGGACAGCAAATGTGGTCGCGCGAGAATCCGGGGTCATCGCCGGGCTCAAGACGATTGAAGTCATTCTGAGTGAAACCAATGTCTCAGGTTCCTGCTCACTTCAATGTGCAGACGGACACACAGTCAGGCCGGGGCAAGCGGTTGCTTCGATTGAAGCCTCAGCACGTGAATTACTGACCATCGAACGTCTCGTCCTGAACTTCATTGGAAGACTAAGCGGCATTGCCACCTTAACAGCCCAATACGTAAGTCACGTAGAAGACCGTTGCCGGGTCTATGACACTCGCAAGACTACTCCGGGCTGGCGGCGGCTGGAAAAGTACGCTGTACGATGTGGAGGTGCAATTAACCATCGGGTCGGATTGCATGACGCAATCATGATAAAAGACAATCATCTTGCGATTTCCAACTCTGCGAGTGTGGATCTTACCATGCGACAGGCCATCGAAATGGCTCGAAATACCGCAGCCAAGATTGATCGTGATCAAGATATTATCGTAGAGGTCGAGGTAGACACATTACAGCAATTGGCTGATGTAATCCCAGCAGCACCGGATATTGTCCTGTTAGATAACATGACCGTCGCGGAGCTTAAGCAGGCAGTTGCAATGATTAACAATGCGGGATCAACTATCGAACTGGAAGCATCTGGCGGCGTTACGCTCGAGACCATTGGCGAGATATCTCAAAGCGGGGTAGATCGAATAAGCGTCGGCGCCCTGACGCATTCCGCAATTAACTTCGATGTAGGGCTCGACTGGAGTTACTGACCTTAAGCCGCATTTGCTGTGTCAGTGTCGCCCTCTGAAGGGTTGTCGATGAGCGCCTCGGCCTGGCCATCTTCCAAATCTTCTTCAAGTCCGGCGCGATTTGATTCTACACACTCATTTAACAGATCTTCGATCCGACTGCTAAGTGCGTCCAGATCAGTCATCACAGCGTCTTGTCGCTGATCAAGCTGTGCAATCAACTCACTCGCGCTGAGTGGTTGGTCTTCGATACAATCTGTTTCTGCAGTTAAACTCTGCTCGTCAATGGTGGCCATCGAGTGGTCTCTAGGTGGTAGATAAGACAACTTTGGACACCATTGAGATCGGCAATTAACCACTGCCAAGATGCGGGATGCACCAGAATTACGCGATGTTCCGGCTGGGTAAAGTTTAACGGTTAGATCAGCAGCAGATTAAATCCGCTTCATCTCTGTGCAACCATCTTTTCACCACTTTGGTAACTCTGTGCAAACGACTGCGTGGCCTTCTCAAAGGTAGACTCGCAACCTGGAACGATACGATCATGCAATTCGGCAACCATGAGGTCTACTGACTCTATCCACGAATCACAACATTCGAGCACTTCCTTCTCTCCACCCTCAATGTCCAGTTTGAGAATATCTATACGAGCCAGGTCATAATCGCTCATCAAAGAATCGATCGTCACGCACTTCACACTGTCGTGTACTACACCCTTTGTGTGTGCACTCTCTGTAACCGTAAATACCCACGAACCCGTTCCTCGATTAAGTAGACGGCGAGGAGTGTCAGCGCCGCTTCAACAACGACGACATTTTCCAATGCACGAGTGTTTTGTCGAAGGAGATGTGCGTTATCACATTCCGGTTCAATGCAAATGATTTTAGCCGTCGGAAACAGCCTGCTAAAGGCAACAGCAGAAGTACCGATATTCGCACCTGCATCAATAATCACATCGGCGGAGGATACAGGAAGTCCGTCGTATTCAC
Organism: Pirellulaceae bacterium; assembly: GCA_045566075.1. Lineage (GTDB taxonomy): Bacteria > Planctomycetota > Planctomycetia > Pirellulales > Pirellulaceae > UBA11883. The sequence goes on from JBJLEE010000003.1 coordinate 29,610, forward strand.
CCATTCCGAGTGATGAAACAGCCACCTCAAAATCGGTTGAACCGGACCGTATAGCTAATTTCACTCCCGCAACCCTGACATTCAATGACCGACGAATGCCAAATAGATTCAGAATGCCTAAACGCAGAGCTGAGTATGGGCTCAAGAACCTGACACCCCACATGAGGCGTCGCAACTTAGATTTCAGTTGCGGTACATAACAGAGAATTAAAGCGATACAAAATAAATTGACATCTCTATCCTAATCAGGCGATGTAACACTCTTCGCCTAAATTATGCCAATCTCACGAGCTCTTTTTGCTACGGGCATCGCGTCTCCGGTCCGCCTCCTTGAGCAGTACCTTTCTCAAACGAATCGCCTGCGGCGTGATCTCTACCAATTCATCTTCCTCGATATATTCCAGCGCCGCCTCAAGCGACATCACTCGCGGTGGTTTAAGGACGACATTGTCATCACTTCCGGAAGCTCTCATATTGGTGAGCTTCTTTTCCTTCGACGGATTAACGGTGAGGTCATTATCACGAGCATTTTCGCCAACAATCATACCTTCATAAATCGGATCACCCGGTGCCACGAACAGATCACTTCTCTGCTGAAGCGAATCCAGGGCAAATGCTACTGCCTTACCACTGACCGTGGAGACCAGAACACCATTTGCTCGACTTGGCACTTCCCCCTCGACGGGCAAGTAACCTTTAAACCGATGATGCATGATAGCAGTACCCTGAGTCGCATTGAGCAGACGCGTTCTCAGCCCAATCAGGCCCCGGGCGGGGATGGTGAATGTGGCATAGGTATAATCGCCCCGGACATCCATTTCATCGATGTTTCCACGTCGCTCACCGGTCAATTCCATGACCGGGCCAAACTTTTCAGTTGGGACTTCCACTGTCAGCGTCTCGTAGGGCTCATGAGTTTTTCCATCAATTTCCCGAGTGATTACCTTCGGCTTACCAATGGATAACTCATATCCTTCTCGTCGCATATTTTCAATAAGGACGGCCAAATGAAGGATCCCGCGTCCAGCAACAGCAAACGAATCTGCAGTTTCCGTCTCATTGATTCGCAGGGCGACGTTTCTCTCGAGTTCCTTAAACAGCCGTTCACGTAACTGGCGTGTTGTAACGTATTGTCCATCCTTACCAACAAGCGGTGAACTATTGATCGTAAACCGCATTTCCAACGTCGGTTCATCTACCGTCAATCGCGGAAGCGGATCCACGTGATCTGCTTCACAAAGTGTGTCGCCTATTTCAACATCTTCTAGTCCGACGATGGCAACGATATCACCGGCATCCGCTTCGTCAACTTCAACACGTCCCAGGTTTTCAAAGACGTAAAGTTGGCTGATCGTTTCACGTCGCACTTCGCCGCCGGATTGGCACAAGTCAATTTTTTGTCCGCTTTTAACCGTACCTGATTTAACGCGACCTATGGCAATTCTGCCAACGTACTCCGACCAGTCGAGCGTGGTAACCAACATTTGAAATGGCGCGTCCACGGTTACTTCCGGACCGGGAATATGCTCCACGATCAAATCCAAAAGCGGCTTCATCGAGTCACCGGTAACGTCCGGATCGAGCGTTGCAAATCCATCTTTTGCACTGGCAAATACAAAAGGAAAATCATCTGCTAGATCTTCACCACCGAGATCAATCATCAAATCGAATGCCTCATCCAATACTTCATGAGGCCTTCCCTCGGGGCGATCGATCTTGTTCACCACGACAATCGGTTGCAGACCTGCCTCAAGCGCCTTGGACAAGACAAATCGGGTTTGCGGCATCACACCCTCAGCGGCGTCCATCAGGAGCAGAGCTCCGTCGGCCATACGCACGACACGCTCCACTTCACCGCCAAAATCTGCGTGCCCAGGGGTATCGATGATGTTGATCTTTACGCCTGCATAAGGCAAAGCGATATTCTTTGAGAGAATCGTAATGCCACGTTCTCGTTCAATGTCATTACTGTCGAGAATTCGCTCACCTTGAAGCTGCGCATCACGAAACTGTCCGCTTTGTCGCAACAGGCAATCTACAAGAGTGGTCTTCCCGTGATCAACATGCGCAATGATCACGATGTTTCTAAGTTGGTCTCTACGAGCCATGAGGAACCGCTTTGGGTGGAGTTATCGTGCGGGAGTTTTAGGTCAATCAGCGGTTTATCGCCATATTCAGCTTATTTCGACCCAATTGCATACAAAGCATTAAAAGTTCGTAGATAAATTCGGTTGCCCGCAATAGCAGGTGACGCTGCCAGCCCTTCTTCCAGTCGATTCTGAGCAATCAACTCGAACTCTTTACCTGGTTTACAGACACTAATAGTGCCGTCGCGACCACAAAGGAAAATCTTTCCATCAGCATAAACTGGCGATGCACGGTGGCGATCGCGGTGCGTTCGTGCTTCGTAGAATTGCTCACCGGTAGCTTTATCCAGTGCTATCAGGTTACCGTTTTGACGACACAGATAGACAATATCATCAAGCACTAGCGGAGATGGAACATCCGGTGTGATATTAAAGCTCCAGTACTGATGCTCTTTCTTACCCGTGATATCTCCTTTGCCGTTTGGCTTAAGCGCCAATGTAATTCCAGCTTTCGCTGAAGGAACGACAATCAAATCCGCGATTGCAAGCGGCGAAGCTACAAATCGCAATGTGGGATCGTAGCGAGTTGGCGGATGCAATCCGCCGCATCGCCATATTTCATGTCCATCTTTCAGATCGTGTGCAATGACGTAGTCCGCACCGTGAGTTAGCAAATAAGCCTGCTTCTTATCCTTATATATAGTAGGCGAGGCATAGGAGTGTTCATTTTCGCTATGTGCTTCACTTGGGCGCCCGGTTTTCCATACGGTTTCTCCTGTGGACTTATCAAGTGCAGCAATAACCGCTTCGCGTGTGTTTGGATTTCCTTCACCGTGGATTAGTTGCAGATAGAGATTGTCACCATAGAGTACCGGTGTACTTGTCATACCGAACGCAATTTTGAATTGACCGAAGCGTTCCTGCAGGTCAACTGACCAAACGCTATTGCCGTCGAAGTCATAGCAACCGAGAGCGCCGTTGGTAAACATGACGTAGACATGCTCGCCGTCAGTTGATGGAGAGGGGGAAGCGGCATTTCCTTCATCGCCACGAACGACCTTGTCGCCCTGGCTGACTTTTTGTTGCCATCGCAATTTGCCATCCAGATCCAGACAAATAAGCACAAGGTCATCACCATCGGTGCTTGTTACAAAGACGTGGTCGTCCCAAATAACAGGTGTTGCACCGCCGGGTCCGGGAAGCTCGGTACGCCACACAACATTCTTACTTTTATCCCAGTCTGCAGGCAGGTTTTTAGCGGAGCTGATGCCATCCATATTCCCACCACGCCATTGAGCCCAGTTTTGCGCAAGGATGGTAGAGTTGCTGCCGGATAGCGTGCAAAAGAATGCGATCGCCAGGATTAGCGTGTGTCGTAGAGATTTCATAATGACCTTAATTGGTTGGCATTGGCCGCTTAATTCGTTGACGTTTACCAATGCGACTAGTTTCGTGAATGGTGGCAGAAAGGTCAACTAGTCGTAGGGGCGAACCCCTGCCGAGAGTGACAGAGGACACTGGCGATACAACTACCAGCAACACCCAACCGCGGGGCTCGGCGCATCCGAACCCGCAGGGCCCACCCTACAAAACAACACGAATTCCACGAGCATCTTGCCGCGGCTACAAACTAACCAGTAACGGCTTCATCCAGTTTCGCCAGTAGACGATCCAGTTCCGCAATTGTCTCGTCATCCAACTCGAACCAATATGGCTTGCGACGGTAATCTGTCGCGAATAAACCACGCTTCTTTAATACATACTTCTCAACAGCCAAGAAGCCATCCAGGCCTGCTTGCAACTGTAAAGCGACCAACGCACACAGCGGAAAATAGACGTCATAAGCTCGCTGAATATCGCCAGCTTCAAGAGCATTCCAGACAGCGAGTACACCGTCAAGAAACTCCATCCCGGGCATTGTGCCACTAATCCCACGCTGGTAGCTATCCATCAATGAAATGCCACCAGAACCCTCAAAAATTTTCGCCTCGCCATTGGTCACATCACGCAATTCCGAGAGCTTTGGTCCAATCGGCGATGCTTCGGGCTTGAACAGGATCTTATCACGCCCAAATGTCTCCAATAATTCGCGATTGACGGGCATCGGTATTTCCTGACCGACATAACTTGATGCGTCCTGAATGATCACTGGGATGCTAATGCTACTCGCAATCGTACGAAAGTAACTGAGCAAGTCCTGCTCACTGGTCTTCGTAGTCACCGGCGGAATCGCCATCACCGCATCACAGCCAATACTCTCTGCATACTCTGCAAACTGGCACGACTGCTTTGTAGACTCAGCACCCACTCCGGCCACGAAAACACGGTTGCCTCTATCTACGGCCGCAATTTCCCGATGCAGTTCATTTCGCTCATCATCGGACAATCGAAGCAGTTCTGACACCATTCCGGTGCAGTAACCGCCGATGGACTTTTCCAATGCCCAATGCAACTGCTTCTGCAGGCTAGGCACATCAATCACATCACTCTGAGTAAACGGTGTATGAACAATGGGTAACACACCAGCGATAGTAGCACTCATCTCTTACCAGTCTCCAATTGCGCCATCTGGATAGAAGACTACCTGGGGGATCTCTTGCTCAAACGGGTGTTTAGCAATTTCCTCTTCGTTAATGCTGATACCCAGCCCCGGCTGGCTGTGCGGCCGCACAATTCGGCCTTCCGGCTCGATCGTAAACGATTCGGTAACAACATCTTTGCGCCATGGAACATCTTCATGTACTGTTTCGCAAATGATATACCCGGGCTGTGAAAACCCGAACTCTAGCGAAGCCGCAGTGCTAACAGGTCCTTGTGGATTATGTGGTGCCAGTGCAACTCTGTGCGCATCCGCCAATGCAGCCACACGACGTGCCTGTGTAAATCCGCCGACGTGGGTCAAATCCATTTGGCATACGTCACATGCTCTTGCTGCAAAAAGTCTCACAAAGTCTTCAAGAACGGTTACTCTCTCACCACTCGCAACCGGCGTCGTAATGGCATCGTTGATCATCGCCAGGCCTTCGACATTTTCTGGCCAGCAAGGTTCTTCGTAGAAATACAAACCATAGGGATCCAGTGCTTTACCGAATTTCAATCCCATAGCGGGTGACGGCCGCGCGTGGCAGTCCACCATCAAATCAATATCATCACCAACCGCATCACGCATCGCAGCTACGGCAGCTTCCGCTCGCTTAACCGGACGCAGGCCTTCAAGCGGCATCGTTGGCGGCACTGCCATGCTTTTCATTGCAGTGAAACCGTTTTCAACGGCAGCAAGTGCCAATTCGCCGAATCGCTTGGCATCTTCCACTGGTGTCTCGTAGAAATCCTCCATCTTGCCACCACCAAGATGGCAATAGGTTCGGATGTAGTCCCTTACTGGGCCACCCCAAAGCTGGTGGCACGGGACGCCATGGATTTTTCCGATGATATCCCACAAGGCTATATCGATGCCGGAAAGAGCGGTACTTCGCGTGATGTCATGAGCGTGCCAAAAATGTTGGCGAAACATCATCTGCCACAAGTACTCAACGCGTCTTGGATCTTCGCCCACGATCAGTTGTGCAAAATCTTCGACAGCTCCGACAACGCTTCTCGTTTGCCACTCCAACGTTGCTTCACCCCAGCCGATGAGGCCAGGTTGGTCCGTGACTACCTTCACAAATACCCAGTTTCGCATCCGGGCGTTGCATACAAGTGTTTCTACTGCGGTGATTTTCATGCGTTGATTATATATCGCTTGCTGAGGATCGTGGGGAGGGCAAACACGGCCTGCATCCAATGTTTCGCCGCCTATTCCCTGCGGTTGCCGACCGGGATTCGTTAGCTGCTATCTTCTTAGTCGGTCACTCACCGCTTCGAGCAACCTCTCAAGGCTACCGGCTGCTAGCATCGAGGCTTCTTCCTGATACAACCCTAGTCCATACGACTCTTCTTTCAGGATATACCAGCTTCTCGAACCATTTGCGATCGTCGTTACAACAATGGACAGATCGGGACACCTTTCTCGGAGCTCTCGTTGAAACCAGTTGTACAATTCACCTCCGAGCAACACCCAGGCTGTACGACCGAGACGTTGAATCGTCACTTCAAACGGAAACACGCCAGTTGGAACGCTCCCAAGCCGTACTAAGGAACGGCGACATCGCTCAGCCCTCGCACGCGCGTCGTCTGCATCAGATTGCTCCCATTTTTCTAACTCCGTTTGAACCGCTTCCACAGATTCCAGTCCATCTTGATAGTCCAGATCAACGGTAAAACACTCAATGGAGCTTTCCGTATCGTGTGGCATGATCTGCATATCATCATGTTCCCAATAACCGATGGTCGCACCCGATACGACCGGACCGGAGTATTGATAACTTTTGCCCGGAGGATCGAGCGACTCCAACGCTGCGAGCGCTGAATATCCCAATTGCCTTCCATTTCGATCTGCAACCGATGTGTCTCCGACGTACCCTTCTCGAGGGCCGATATCACCTGAAGCTCCTTGAAGAAACAGGCAGGGGCAGTCGTGCAGATTCTGAATCACCTCGCGTGTGGCACCTATGTAATCTGGGCTGATCAGAGTATTGTCCCATGCTAGCGTAGTAGGATGGCACGCATAATTCACCATGGCGGCAATGACATGGCCATCATCATTCGTCCAGCGTCCAACGAGGAGAGTGTCGTCGGTCGTACCATCTTCATAATGGCCGCAGACGTAAATGCCATTCTGCTCATCTCTTTGATCACGGTTGTGACCTAGCGTGCATTTCCCGGCAGTCGTTTGCCCCCAACACGGTTGCAATTTTGAAACCGTGTCTGCCACAGTGGCAGCGATCGTATTGGCCATTTCCTTGAGATACGGCTTGACCAGCTCGCCACCTGGCTGATCAGTACGCGTAGAGTCCATCAGACCCGCACCATGTGTGTGCGTGAAACATACAAACACCTGATCCACGTCCACACCAGCCCCTTGAGCGATATCTTCTCGGAACCACACCATGTCATGGTGCATCAGCAGACAGTGATCGAGCGAAATCCATACAACACAGGGTGATAATGCCTCGACATCTTGCTGCACTACCACATGAGCTTGCAGTGGGCGGTGTATACCCGTGCTAATATCATGCGATGCAGCACCCCACATTCGGTGATACATTCCTACTTCGGGAGTTACATCACACGAGCCAGCGGCTGCCAAACAACGATAGGAGGTGGTTGCGCTTGAGACTGTCATTTCACACTTTCTACACGGCTAAGAAGGAGCTATTACATTCGATTGAGCACCGCCCATTTTACTGCACGGCGCATTAAAAAACCCGGTTGGCGGCGAAACCAACCGGGTTCAATCCCAATCGCAATCCCTTGCGTCGTTTATGCTTCGTTCCAGAAATCGCTGATTTCCGAAGCAACCTCATCAATAGCGTCTTCTAATGCATCTGCTTCTGATGCATTATCTGAGCTATCAACTTCGTCGCTTGCCCAAAGGGCCAAAGCAAGTTGTTCTGCAGCCTGATACTGGCTGTTGTCTGCTACTGGGTCTACCGTTGACGATGTAACTGTATCAGCAGCTGTTTCCGCTGTGGTTGGCATCATCAGGCATTCTTCGTCAGCAAGAGCAACATCGAGTACGGCCATCGCTTCGCCTTCAGCAGCTTCTACAGCTTCCTCAAGCGTAGCACCGGTATTCAGGTAGTTAATTACGGCGAGTGCGTCGATTGGTGACACGAAGTGATCACCATTTACATCGAGCCGCGAGTAAGCGACTGCCTCACCTTCCGCACCACCACCGATGGCGTGTGTACCATGTTCATTGAGGTCGTTAATGATCATCAGTGCATCAAGCGGGGTGACATCGCCATCGGCATTAATATCCAGAGCACTTTCACCTTCGCCACTACCCACGATATTCACAGCACCATTACCAAACGTGATCGTATTTGGTGTAACGGGAGCGGCTGGGTCGATCGTGAGCGTATCGTGTAACGGACTCACATCTGCCGGATCTGTCTGGAATACAACCGTTCCAGCACTGTTCGCCTGGAACGTGATGGTATAAACAGTCATCGGCCCATCATGCTGCACCAGTGATGTACCCTGGAAGGCACCGACTTCGTTATACGATTCCAGGGGTATCATAATTCCCCGAATGACCGTTAGGGAACTCAGCATCGTAAACGATCGTCGGAGTTGATTCGACAACCGATACTAAATCACTGTCGTATAGCAAATCCATATAGGCTGCGAATACGCCCATATCATCTGTACTCATGCCAGAACGATCATCATCCACGCTAACCTGAACGGTAAATGTTTCACCGACTGCCACATCACCGATGACACCTGGGAACTCAACCGTAAACTTGATTTCGTCGTTAGCATTTGCATTCGGTTGCACCTGAATCGTCACGTTGGCACGCGTTTCTGTACCGAGCGCGTCAAATGCTGCGTATTCAAATGAATCCATATCGAAGAAGCCGTCATTTGGCTTATATTCGATTTCATATTCACCCGATGAATTTGCAACGAGTCTGACGCAACCGTTACCCGTGTCATATTCACCAGGTTCTATCTCCGCCAAACCAGGGAATGCAGCGGCGCCATTAGACGGTAATAGAGCTAAACCGTTAACACCTGCTACATCGTTTGCTAACACATCCAACGGTTGCCACGTTAAGTTTTCCGGTGCAGCATCTCCCAAGATGAACGGGAAGTAATCATCCACAGCAGTTGGATCGTTGAATTCTGGTGTAACACGCACTGACACAGTCGCCGTGTCGGTGTCGCCATTCGGATCTGAAACCGTATATGTAAAGGTGTCAAACGGAGGAGAGGTAAAACCCTGTGCCGGTGTATATGCAAGCTTTAACCCACCACCAATGATTGTCACCGAACCCCCTTCGGTTCCTTGCGTTATGTTCGTAATTGTCAGCGGACCTGCCGGACTGGCGATATCATTTGCCAACGCTTCAATGATATTATTCGTGCTATTCTCCGTAACGACCTCTACATCATCTACCGCATAAGGCTTATCGTCAGAAATAAACAACTTGTAATCTTCAACCTCGCCCGCCATTGTCCAACCAGTCGGTCCAAGATCACGTTCATATGCATAACGGAAACGTGCATACGTATCACCCACAACAGCATCGGCAGGCACATCAAATGAAATCGGATTTGCTCCTTCAGCCACCGCAAGGTTCGTTACAATTTGCTCCTCGTCGTTAAATACGCCATCTCCATTGAAATCAATCCAACCCTGTAATACTCCAGCTGAATTCTCACCATTAGTGATATCCACCACAACAGATTCCGATTGACCAAGAACGAGATAGTTATCTTCGAAAATAACGCCGTCTTCATCATCGACGTCACGACCATCATCACCATCTGCATTTAGCGAAGGATTGCCGTCAATTTCCCAATCCAGAAGGCTACCAATCTTTAATCCATCCAAGAACCCGTGAGATGCACCGCCATCTGCGTTCAAAGTTCCATAACTCTCGGGTGCATCGCCATAGTCAAACATTGGCTGATTGCCAAAATTAATTTCTATCGCGGGAATTCCTGCAACGATAGTGATATCGTGATAACCGATAGCTGGATCAGTGATTTGCCAACCCGGTGAGAGGACTTCTCTCACTCTAACATCACCGGAACCCTCAAACTCAATTGCATAGTTTCCGTCTTGATCCGTGACGGCAGCTGGTTCACCGATATCAATACGACCATCTAAATCATGGTCAAGATAGATATACACACCTTCAAGCCCTGGCTCCGTGACAGGATCATCTTGAATGCCGTTACCGTTTACATCGGTGTATTTTGTGCCAAAGACTCCAAGCGCATCGGAAAAAGGTCGAAATCCAAAGTTTATATCGCTCGCTGACTGCCCAATTGGAACGTAAACGTCATGCGAACCATCATTCGCCGGACCACCTGAAACGGGAGATGGATCTGGGAATGTTTGAATCGTCTCCATCGGCGGCACAGCTTTCACTTTGAATTGCCCACCAGCATACAGGACGAAATTATATTCTCCACGCTCATCCGTAACTGTCTTTGGTTCCAGACGATCCAGCTCACCATTACCGTTTACATCTAAAAAGATCGTGACGCCTTCCAAGGCCGATTCATTAAGATCTCTTACGCCGTCAGAATCGGCATCGAGAAACACAACACCGGCCACATCAGCTGATGTGGAAGGCATATCGAATGATGTATTTATGGGAACTGTCTGATTACCGTTAATTCCATCATCAGCAACGGCGCTATAGCCAAGGCCACGCCGCGCGAACGCACGCCAAATTGCATCGTGATTTATACCGCCGGTAAGGGCTGTATCAGCAGCTAAAATGCCGTTCCGCATATCAACAAAGGTCGGTAATGGTTGGGTTAACTTTGCTCCATCAATTACCAACTGCAACGCCAGATTATTAGCACCTGTAGTTAAATCGAGTTCATCCCAACCTGCGTTTGTTGTAAACGGCAACCTGCGTCCTGATGCAGCACCAACTGAGTCATATATATCTTCGTTAAATGCTATTGGCATCGCTGTTTCGTCACGCGCACCGCCGTACTTAAAAATCAGCTCCCATGTTAAATCATATAATGCCGAGGCCCAAATTTCTCCGCCGCTATGTATCTGATGATTAGGATTTCCAAATGCATCATCCTCATCATTCCATGAGTCAAAGGTGATCGGATTTAGTGACAAATCGTGAGCATACGGGTTCCGCCGAACACCTTCCGGCGGAATATAATACTCACCCATGTACTCTGGGCTATCTGGGGCATCATTCATATCCATTGAATACCAAAGACCCAGAAAATCGCTAAATCCTTCATGCATCGCGCCCATTTGATCTCCATCAGCCCCGGTTCTCCCGGAGAAAATCAACGGTCCTGCCGTAAGCCTTTCCAAAAGCGAGTGGCCAAACTCGTGAATCAATATATCGTTGTCCATCGCTGAACCACGACTGGGAGCGGCGGCTGCACAAACACCCATCTGAATGGTCGTAGGCGTTCCATCTAGCGTTGGGAGTGCATTTGCGTTACAGGGTGCGTCAGGATCAGCAACGCTTATAATGACTTGATCACCACCAACACCTGTTCCCGTATAATTTGTTGCCTGAAAATTACCGGCGGCCTCATCAAAGCCATAATTGTGCAACGAATCATGCACAATATTCATAACATAAAACGCCTGAAGTGATTGTGCCTCGATATTCTCTGGCACAGATGCGTTACTCAATTGGTCATACGGATAATCGAAAACTAAGTCATCACCGGCAATCGCTCGGATACCATTTGCATTGTATCCACGACCGCCTTCAGCACCCTCCATCGCAAACACATTGTTGCCTCTAGTATCGGTGAACTCATGGCCGGCCATCCCGTCAGTGTCATGCCATCCGAAGGGTGATGCTTCCAGATTTACATTATTTACGTCAGTTTCTACAGACATCACAGTATCAACAGGACTTTGTCCTGGAGATGGATAAACGGTATAACTCGCCTGCACTACACGGTTTAGCGCATAGATTGGATCGCCAGTATCAGCACTTACAAACGCATCGTATGCTGCCAAATCATCTGAAACAGTGAAATTCAGTGCCCAAGCTAACGATACGCCCGATGCTGTTGGGACATAACGCAACTCTACTTTTACTGCTGTGTCTGCAACACCACCACCACTTAACTGATGTAACTGACTCAACCCTACAGAAGGCGAACCTTGCGTGGGGTTACTCAAAACTGTATAGCCGAGAGCAGACGCCAGATTGGCAAAGGCTTGACCAGACGTAACATTCGGATTAAATGTACCTGTTTGTTGATACTCGGCTAAACCTGACACGAAACTAGATGCTGCTGCCAAAACGCGTCCGTCGTTATCAACCGAAGCCGTGGCATATGCATTTTCAACTGGCAACCCATTTAAGCTTTGCTGCAAGGCAACATGCGTAACCCGAGTATGCTGAGAGAGATATGAGCTCTTCAGGATGTAGCTATCGAAAGCTTCATCCTCCACTCCAAACTGAGCAGCATTACCCTTAAAATACTGTAACGCGACATCTGTTGGCGATTCACCCAACACGGGCTGGCTGATATATAACCCGCTCCCCAGATTTGTTGTAGCTGGGGCATAATATCCACTTAACAATGATCCATGACCATGATCATGGTCATGGTGACCACCTTCGCCCTCTGGAGTTACATCAAACCCCAGGTCTGCTGCTAGCAGTTCTCTCTTTTCGAGAGTCTCAAAACGTAGCCCGGCCAAAAAATCAGCTCGACGCTTATTTCGGTTACGTTTTTGGTGATTCTTTCCATGCATCATGGTTATAAACTCGCCGTTTTTTAGGGATTTCCCTGTATGCCTTAAATCACGATCGCCTTAGCGGCAACTGTCATATCCAACAGTACAGGGTTGTTAAATTGTGTCAACGAAATTGCGTTTCCGCTTTACCACATCCACTCAAACGATGCCGTGAAACCCTGATAAAGGACGTCACCGCTGTTGTAGACCGTCAGTGGCGGCTGTGGAGAAACAAACGGAGGATTGGGATTAAATTGTTCTGCAGCTAGGGCGACACCGTCGAGGTATAACCACTGATAACCGGCACGGAATGTCAAATTTTCGTTTAACTTCCAAGTAGCCAATAGCTTTGCATCCAACATGAATGCTGCACGACCATCGTCATCATCTGTAACTAAGCCAGGAGCTGGAATCGAGGTCGCGGTGTATACATTTTTTGCCTCTGTGCCGTTGTAGAGTACGCCAAACTTACCATCGATCCCAACACTTAAACCTGGGGCAACGGCAATCCACAGATCACCACCAACCTGAAGACCAGGCATGCTATTGACTGTTGATGCAGCGAAGTCCATTGAACCGTTATTGGATGATGTGTGATACAAGAAATCTTCTAGAAGATAGATGTACCTCGCACCCATCAGGAATGAACCTTGATAGCGGCAATTAGGGCCCGTCCATCGGCGCCGCAGACTAAGCTCAACACTATCAAACGAAGTGGAATAAGCCATTCGGTGCAGGTTGGCAGCATCCGTTTCGCCAAAACCACCAAACGGTGCTGTGCCAAAGTTACTTAGCACACTGTACAGGTTGCCATTACTCTCCACTGACTTCGACGTTGCCCAATTCCCTAGACCGTGATAGCCAAATTCCAGCACGTTGCCGCCTTGCAATTGAATCGCTGCATCAAAAAGCAGTGAACCCTCTTCATCGAAGGCCAGATCGTCTGTACCAAGTACGATGGGGCCCGCAATACCATCACTTGCGAGGCCAACCCCACGGCCAACACCATCGCGGCTCATGAATGATGTACCGATATTGATGTCGTACCAACGTGGTGCACAATAGCCAGCCTCGCCGTAAGGAGCGAAGTGGTTTGCAATTCGATTAGTAGCGTTACTTAATCGTCCACCAACTCGAGAGTGATTCGGGACTCCTTGCCCCATGAATGCGGCCTGCTGCATCGGTTGACCTGGCATCGGTTGACCTGGCATCGGTTGACCTGGCATCATTTGACCTGGCATCGGTTGACCTGGCATCATTTGACCTGGCATCATTTGACCTGGCATAGGTTGACCCGCCATAGGCATCGGTGCTGCCTGCCTAAACGCCCCAGGCCCCAGCTGTTGCACCGGGGCTGATCCGTAACCTGGCGGCTGTCCGTACTGAGCCATTGACTGCTGCTGCATCCATGCGGGCCGATAACCGGCTGCAGGATAGCTCTGAGCCTGTAATTCAGCACCTACACTTGTTGCTGCTATTGCTAAAACGCACAGGATTCGCATCCACACTTGTCTCATTGCCTGCTCTCCAAGGCGGCTTTAAGGGCCGTTAACCCTTAAAAACTCTTTACATCCAGTGGAAAAACCAGTTTTCAACCACCGGCCGTGACAACTCCATGTATTCGTTAAACTTAATCGTCGCGCAATAATGCGCAAAACCAACACTTCCGGAATTGTCGGATTACTCAACATAATCGGCATAGATTCGCACGATCTCCCAGTTTGTTTGCAACTTTTTCCACCATTTCGTATTCCGCACTTCCACACGTAGTGTTAGCACCAACTTGCTTGCAGTTCGCGCCCAGCAACATAACAATAGGTTTTCACGCATAAACGATGAAAGACACCTTTGTTTTGAGCCAGAAAGCATCCCTACAAATGTCATCAAAAACGGCCTATTTCACTGCAAAAACAACGATCGTTGGCATCCTTGCCGTAAGTTTCGTAACCATTCCCCTACTTGGGGAGGGAGAAGAATACGGACAATTAAGTATTCACACAACATCAACTTGTTCAGAAACGGGCGCGGATTCAGATAATTCTGAATCAGTGAACCATGTAGAAAAATGGACAAATTCGCGACTCTCCGGCAGTCCAGAACCCGCGTCTCCTTACGAAATCATCCGTGTTTATGAAAACTTGAACTTCATAAACCCGGTGATTATCACATCAGGGCCGGAAAACCGACTCTATGTCGCTACTCAAAAGGGAAAAATATACAGCTTCAAGGAGTCCTGCTCAGCCTGTGACAACGCGGACCTCGTCTTTGACCTAAAAGAGCTCATTGACGCCGAAAACGCGATCTATGGCCTCGCCTTTGACCCCTCATTTGACGAAAACCGATTGGTCTATATCTGTTACGTAGCAAAAGGAAATTCTGATAACGGCACGCATGTTTCACGTTTCAGACTGACCGAAGGTGAAGTGCCACGCGTCGACCTGCAAACTGAAGAAATCCTAATTCGATGGCGGTCGGGCGGTCACAATGGTGGCTGCATGAAATTTGGTAATGACGGTTACCTTTACATAACCACCGGCGATGCTTCACCTCCGTCACCTCCAGACCAAAACAACACAGGGCAGGGCGTTGATGACCTGCTTTCCTGCGTACTGCGCATTGACGTATCGCAAGAGCGAACAGCCGACCAAAAGGCATACGCTATTCCCAAAGACAATCCATTCGTGGACACACCAGATGCTCGCGGCGAAATCTGGGCGTTTGGATTCCGAAACCCGTGGAAGATCAGCTTTGACCGTGATACCGGCAAACTCTGGCTTGGTGATGTTGGCTGGGAATTGTGGGAAATGATTTATGACGTTCAGCGAGGTGGAAACTATGGCTGGAGCGTAACTGAAGGGCCCCAAGCGGTTCAATCTTCTGCTACACCCGGCCCAACACCAATCCTGCCACCTGCCGTTTCACACCACCACAGTGAATCCAGATCTATTACAGGCGGCTATGTTTACAGAGGCAGCCAACTAGAAGGCCTGGTCGGCCAGTATATCTACGGTGATTACGTCACCGGAAAGCTCTGGGCTCTACCAACCAACTCCAAGTCACGCGAAGTAAAAGCCACGGAGATTGCAAGAAGTACACTAAAGGTAATCTGCTTTGGAGAGACCGCCGACAAAGAACTACTGGTAATGGACTATGCCGGGGGAATCTATCAACTCCAACCCAATGAAGATGCCGGTGCCACCACCGACTTCCCAAACAAACTTTCTCAAACCGGCCTGTTTAATCCGGACGATCTCACACAAACCGCACCCGGAGTGCGAAGCTATCAAGTCGCTCAACCACAGTGGATGGATGGACTAACGAGCAAACGCTTTGTCGGAATTCCTGATGGTGGTTCATGGACGGTTGACCCAAAAAACGGGGCACTCACTCCAGCAAGCGGTACAGTCCTCGCAAAGACGGTTTACAATGCCCAACCCAATAGGCCAATTGAAACACAAGTACTTTTGTATCAAGGCAATGAATGGCATGCGTATAGCTATCTCTGGAACGAGGAAGGGTCCGATGCTGAACTCGTGGGCAGTAACGGAAGCCTGGTTGCCGTTGAAAGTGGCTCACGTGTTCTGAAATGGCGGATCAACAGTCGCAGCGAATGCCTTGCCTGTCATAACACTCGCACAAATCAGGTCATTGGATTCCGAACTGAACAGCTCAATTCCGGCGAGGACAACCAACTGCACGCACTAATTCAAAGTGGGCACATCCGTATCGCAGGCGACAGCCTTAGTGACACTGAGGCATTTGATCCGGCGAATCTACAACCCAGCCTTCCGGCAATGACTGCCAGCACTGCTGTGATCGAGACACCGGAACAACTCGAACTTCAAATTCGCAGCTACCTTGCATCCAACTGTAGCAATTGCCACCAAGTTGGCGGCGGTGGCACGGCTACCATCGACTTACGTTTTCAACTGGAGCCAAACGCCATGAAAATGATTCAGGCTAGACCGACACAGGGAAGTTTCTCTATCCCTGATGCTCGGATCATTTCGCCTGGAGATCCATTCGGAAGTGTTATGCTTTATCGCTTACTAACTGTCGGACGCGGGCACATGCCACATCTCGGCGCCAACACGCCAGACACGTCGTTTGTACAATCTCTAGCCAAGTGGATTACGTCACTTAAAGCGATTGATAATACCGAAGCAACACCACAGGTGCAGGCGTCGGTGTTAACTCAACGTGCAGACCTTCAAGAGAGTCTCAACTTTGAAGCGTTGACAGGAGATGAAGGAGACTCGATTGTTGAACAATCTCTTGGCAACACGCCAGCATCTCTCGGCATAGCACTGGCAGCAGTATCAGATGCAAATACCAAGCTACATGAGCATATTGCGGAGAAGGTGACTGACCAAGCCGCACCGCACATCACAGGGCTCTTTGAGTTGTATTTGCCACCTGGAACGATCCCGAAAAGGCTAGGAGATCAAATCAATTCACAGACGATACTGGCTATAAAAGGCGATGTCGCACGTGGACGTGACCTCTTTGCAATTGCAGAAGGGGTTCAGTGTCGAAACTGCCATAAGATTGGTGAATCAGGTAAAGCACTTGGTCCGGATCTTGCGGCACTAAAGAGCAAGCAGTCCAGGGCAGAGATTCTTGACAGCATTCTCTATCCATCGCGTCGGATCGATGCCAAGTATGCATACTATGTCATCGAGACAACGGAAGGTCGTGTTCTTAGCGGCATGGTCAAGGAGCAAACCGATGAACACCTGACAATTGTTGACTCGAAAGGTGAAGTGCTGAAACTTTCTAAGGAGAGCGTCGATCGCATGGAAAGACAAAACCAGTCATTGATGCCGGAATTGCTGGTTAAGAATCTAACCGCACAACAACTTGCTGATCTCCTTGAATTCCTAACCAACTAAATGCACTGCTATTACGTAATACAATTAGTGACTATGGTGAATTTGGTGTCAGTCATACCAAGACCGATAGCCAAATCCGGGTCAATTCAAATCCGTTACACCGAGAACCGAACGAATCAAACATCATGACGAATAACCGAATCGCCACCTTCTTTTGCTTTTTGACTCTTGCGTTCACCGGTTGTGGTGAATCTAGCAGCGACAACGCCACCAGTGGTGGTGGCGGGCACAGTCACGGACACGATCACAGCCATGGCCATGGACATAATCACGCGAGCGAAGGACCACATGGCGGTCACATTCTCGAGATTGGAGAAGAGCAGTTTCACCTGGAGTGGTCACACACCGACTCCGGTAAGCTAAGTTTCTACCTGCTTGATTCTGAAATGAAGAAAGATGTCACAACCGATGCTTCTGCAATCACCATTAGTGTCGCAGTCTCCGGTAAAGCGTCTGAAACGCACGAGATACCCGGAGTAAAACTTGAGGACGGCTCGTACAGCCAGTTTGAAAAGACAGATCCTGTCCTGGCTACTCAATTACAAAACGTCGGGCCTGCTGTGATCGCGATAGCCAATGTAAGTGTAAATGGTGAGGAGTTCGAAGTTATTTTTGAAGAGCAGGACCACTCCGGGCACAATCACTAAACTTTGACCCCAGCAGACGAATCCCTATTGGGCATCAGGCAGGCATCAAAATCATGCGTGTTTTGGCAATCGAGCCGTACTTTGGCGGCAGTCATCTCGCATTTCTCATGGGCTGGCAATCTCACAGCGTCCACGACTTTACCATCGTCGACCTACCGGCGTTTCACTGGAAATGGCGAATGCGGCATAGTGCCATTACACTAGCCGATCAGGTCAACGAGTTGGCATCTCAGGGTGAACACTGGGATGTTGTGTTCTGCAGTGACATGCTGAATCTTGCGGAATGGAAAGGTCTGGTGGATTCGAGAATCGCCCGCCTTCCAGCTGTGCTTTACTTTCACGAAAACCAACTCACATACCCAAGCCGGCAACCCAGAGAGTGGGATTACCATTTCGCATTTAGCAACTTCACATCCGCAATCACCGCTGACCAGATTTGGTACAACAGCCAATTCAATGAAGACGAGTTTCTAACCGAACTCGACGCATTCTTACATCGCATGCCGGACTTTCAGCCATCGCATCACATACCTCTACTACGAGACAAATCTACGATCCAACCACCGGGTGTCGATCCGGTGTTTGCGAGCCGTGGTGAGGACGAAGCTGAAGCCTCAAATACTTCTGGTGATCCGCTCGTTGTGACCTGGGCCGCTCGCTGGGAACATGACAAGGATCCTGAGACCTTTTTCGATGCGGTCCGCCTTGCGATCGCCAATGGACTAAACCTACGGCTTAGAATCCTAGGGGAATCGTTTAAAAGCGAACCGCCAGTGTTTGAAATGGCTAAGCAAGAGTTTGCGACGTACATCGATGAATTCGGTTACGCCGAATCGAAATCGCAATTCGTTGAGCTAATGCAATCAACAGACGTTTTTGTATCGACTGCCATTCACGAGTTTTTTGGCATTTCCGCCGTCGAGGCCGCACTTGCCGGAGCATACCCGTTACTACCACGGCGTCTCGCATACCCGGAAGTATTTGAACTGGATAGCCATCCTGACCGGCAACAGTTCTTTTACGACGGTGATGCTGAGTCATTGGCTTTGGCACTAGGACGCTGCCACGACTTGAAAAAGGCCGGAAGGTTATCGAGCGGCGATTTAAAAGTGCGTCTTGAAAGGTACACCTGGCCAAAACGTACTCCTATCATGGATGAAGCTATTTCTAAATTGGCACACAGATAAGATTCCAATTCTCAACTTCAGGTAATCACATGACAGTATTCTCCCGTGTTGCGGTTTTGTTCGGTTTGACTGTATTTGCAAGCATCGCAAAAGCGGACAGTACCCCCAATGTCGTCATCATTTTCACCGACGATCAGGGCTATTCTGATGTCGGTTGTTTTGGTGCGGAAGGATTCACGACGCCGAATCTCGATCGTATGGCACGACAGGGAATGCGATTCACTGATTTCTACGTCTCGCAAGCCGTATGCGGAGCATCGCGTGCATCGCTGCTAACTGGCTGCTATGCAAATCGCATTGGCATGTTTGGTGCACCAAGCCATGCATCGAAGCACGGCATTCACGAAGACGAGCTACTCATCCCGGAGTTGTTGAAGCAAAGAGGCTACGCTACCGCTATGTATGGCAAGTGGCACCTGGGCTACCAGGAACAATTCCTGCCAATGCAACATGGCTTTGATGATTACTATGGGCTGCCTTATTCAAATGACATGTGGCCGTTTCACCCGACCGCCGGTGACCGCTTTCCGCCGCTGCCATTAATCGAGCAAAACAACATCATCGGCCATAACCCTGACCAGACAAAGCTAACGACAGATTACACTCGCCGCGCCGTTGACTTTATTAACGATCACAGCGATAAGCCATTTTTTTTATACGTCGCGCACAGCATGCCACACGTGCCGCTTTTTGTTTCCAAGAAGCACGACGGAGTTTCTGAACAAGGACTTTACGGCGATGTCATACGTGAAATCGACTGGGGCGTTGGACAGATCATGCGTGCACTTCGCAAAAACAAGATTGATGACAAGACACTGGTCATCTTCACAACAGACAACGGACCGTGGCTGTCGTACGGAAACCATGCCGGATCGGCACGACCACTGAGAGAAGGTAAGGGTACTGCATGGGAAGGTGGTCAACGGGTGCCGTGCATCATGTGGTGGCCGGGGCAGATCCCGGCTGGCACATCGTGTAACGAGATTGCTGCGACAATCGATATCTTACCCACACTAGCTGACATCACCGGGGCACCACTGTCAGACAATAAGATTGACGGCCTGAGTATCCTACCGCTCATGAGTGGAGAATCCGGTGCAAAGTCGCCACACGACGTTTATTGTTATTACTGGGGCAAGGCGCTACACGCTGTGCGAAGCGGACCATGGAAACTTCATTTCCCGCACGGCTACCGATCGCTCAAGGGAGATCCCGGTAACGATGGGATACCGAGTCCTTATATTCAAAAGAAAACCGGTCTGGAGCTATATAATTTGGTAGAAGACATTGGCGAATCGACCGATGTCTCTGAAAAATATCCAGGCGTAGTTAAACGACTCACTGAGCTTGCTGATCAGTATCGCGACTCCATCGGCGACACTTTGACACAAAAAACAGGAAGTGAACTGCGTGAACCGGGTCGTGTTGAATAAATCACGAGTTGGGTAACATGGTTTACAGAACTGCTGCTATTTTGGGAGAGCCCATTACGCTAAGTGCAACAAAGCAATCGGGCAACATTACAATTCCAATTAAATCGCAACCTTAAACCTTCTAAAACCGAAGCATCCTGCGATGCCAAAAAAAGGCTGAATGTATATGCACAAATTATCGAATCTCACGTGGGCAGTTTTCCTCACCCTGGCATTGGTCATGCCACTTGCCGCCAGGGCAGGCAACACAACACCCAATATCGTACTTATCTTTTGCGATGACCTGGGGTACGGTGACATCGGTTGTTTTGGTAGCGAAAATCACCGCACGCCCCATATCGACAGCCTTGCCCGAAACGGCATCAAACTGACAAGCTTTTATTCGACCTGTGGTGTGTGCACACCAAGTAGAAGTAGTCTGATGACCGGATGCTATCCACGCCGAGTAAATATGCACGAAGATGCTCGCGGAGGTTGGGTGCTGTTTCCAGTCGCCTTTAAAGGTCTAAATCCCACTGAAATCACCATGGCAGAAGTGCTTGGTTCGGCGGGATATGCGACAGCATGTATCGGTAAATGGCACCTGGGCGACCAGGCACCATTTCTACCAACCGAGCAGGGATTTGATTATTACTTCGGCATTCCCTACTCCAATGACATGGGTAACCACTACAAGAACCGAAACTATCCGCCGTTACCACTTCTTAGAAACACAACGGTCATTGAGGAAGAACCTGACCAATCGTATATCACTCAGCGATATACCGAAGAAGCGGTCAAGTTCATTACTCAAAACAAGGATCAACCGTTTTTCATTTACCTCCCACATACGATGCCGCACAATCCTGTTTTTGCATCACCTGACTTTGCCGGCAAAAGTGCTAACGGCGGGTTTGGTGATAGTGTGGAAGAAATCGACTGGTCGACTGGTGAGATTCTGAAGGCTCTCAAGGCAAACGGGGTGGACGACAACACGCTGGTGATCTTCACATCCGATAACGGTGCAGCGCGTACCTGGGGTGGCTCAAACAAACCTCTCAGTGGATACAAGGGCAGCACGATGGAAGGTGGAATGCGTGTTCCTTTTGTGGCAAGCTGGCCTGACAAAATAGCTGCCGGAACCTCCTCGGACGAGTTAACGAGCACGATTGATCTATTACCGACATTTGCCAAGTTAACGGCAACGGCTGGTGAATTAGCCAATGAGATTGATGGCCATGATATCAGTCACATCCTTAACGGCAGGCGACGAGCCAAGTCTCCTCATGATGCCTTTTACTACTACTTTAGGGCCGATCTGCAGGCCGTACGCAGCGGCCCATGGAAGCTTCATGTTTCTCGTCAACAGCGAACACGAGGACAAAAAGAGCCGACCCAATTACCGGATCGGCTCTACAACCTCGACAACGATATTAGTGAGTCGAAAAACGTGGCTGATCAAAATCCGGAAGTCGTTACACAACTGAAAGAACTTGCCGAAACGGCTCGAACAGAACTCGGCCACGGAAATTCCAAAGGTACGGGCCAACGAGAAGCCGGTCGGGTCGAGAATCCGGTTGCACTTCGAAAACAACAATAGTCAATTTAATGGCGTCACAAAAAAAGGCCACCGGTAGTGTTTTGCTACCGGTGGCCTTTGACTTTATACGTAAGGCTATTTAGCCTTGTTGCTGCTGCGGATTTATCCGTTTCTGGATATTTGTTTCTAAAACGCCAAACACGGCTTCATGTCGTTGAATAGACATTTGCAGTGCTCCGAGCAATCGTTTTGCCGTATAGAAATTCATGACAATTCGCTCGTCAATCTTAATGGGATTGTTTGGCACACCCATTGGCTGGGGATTAAGAGCGAAATCCACAATCAATTCTTCTGGTGAACCGGTTACACGGCAGAAGTTTGCATAAGAGCACGTGACTCCAGCATCGTCCACTTGAACCTGTATCGGTTGTTGTGGCCGGGCAGCTGGTGCAGATTCCGCAGCCGCGGGTGCCTCTGCCTGAGCTTCTTCAGCCGCCGAATCTTCAGCTTGTTCTGTGTTTTCTTCTTGTGCTTCTACAGCTTCGTCTTTGTCCTCGGCCATGTATCTCTCTCCGTATGGCTAACTCGATATTACCGTTTAACTATTTTAATTATTCATCGCAGGTCACGGTGTTTTGCGATGCAGGATGATACCACATAAGGCATTTTTTCTACAACCATATCGCACGGTTTACTGAGGCAAATATGGAAGAACATTGCCATTACATCGCAAAATGGAACGTACGAGTTACAAATCGCCATATACGCCACCCTAATGACCGACTAACTCCCGGATAAACGCGTGCACGTCCGCGCAAGTCAACCTGATGTAGAAGCCGACTGGAATCTGGAATACTGGCTCTGGCATAATACGATGTGCTGATGGGTCGCGCCGCACCGCTTTGGTCCATGACGGTGCCAAGCTGGCCACCTGACTGGCTCGATATTGAAGTCGGGCTTTCCTTCAAATTCCCAAACGCCAATCGAGTAATCTCACTTTCAATCATGTCACCCGGATATAACTCCAGACAAATTTCCACTTTGTTTTCAGGCTGGATGAGCTCAATATCACCCTGATCTATCACGAGTTCAGCATCAAGTTGAAATGAAATACCTGCCAAAGCTTCGCCCGGTAATGCCTTGCGGGCGGCTTCCTTATCTGCCTCGCGTGGCGTGACGACCGTACAAATCGGATCATCCGGTGAGACGAACGCGCCTAAGTTACGATCTTCCATCAGGGACCCATGCCATTGCGGCAAGCGACCATCCTGACCACCTGACTTTTGTCGATAACTGGCCGGAATCACTACGCCGGATATCGGTGATCTCACATCGAGTTTTGCCACCTTATGGTTCTGTTGCTTAATCTGATTTGATAATGCAAAAATCCGCTCATCCGTCTCGTGTAGCAACTCAGCAGCCTGAACGTCAACACTGCGCTGCTTGCTCAACACAACTCGCTGCTGACGTGCTTCTGCCAACTGACCTTCCAGCTCAATAAGTCGAATATGCTCGTCGTCATTTACCAAATGTGCAATGACATCACCTTGCTCAACCCAGTTACCAGGCTGCACTCGATACGACAATTCACCAGAGACCTGTGCATAAATAGTGGCCGAAACACGATAGGTTTCACCGGTGTTCACATCCGTAATGGATTCCCGTGCGACGATGCGTACCGGACATTCAATATGGTATGTATACGGCACAAACAGGATCGCAAGTATGATCGCTCCGATCACCGAAATGGAAATGAGAAGTCTATGACGTTTCACCTTATACAACCTCCCAGGCGTATAGAAAAACTTACCTAATTGTATGAGTGGCTGGACTACGAGACCAAACACACCTAATCCACCAAGTATCTGACCGAGCACTTTTAGCCCATAAGGCTCAAGCACCTGGTTCAGAAACATGAATATCGAGAACACGATAAACCAGCGGTACAGAACGGCTGCCACCGTATACAAGCCGAAGAAAAACCGATTTCGCTGCGGCAGAAACGGATTTTCCGGCTGTTCTAATCCAAGGCACAATCCGGTCAAGAACCGTTTTAGCACTTCGGATGAT
Organism: Pirellulaceae bacterium; assembly: GCA_045566075.1. Lineage (GTDB taxonomy): Bacteria > Planctomycetota > Planctomycetia > Pirellulales > Pirellulaceae > UBA11883. The sequence goes on from JBJLEE010000003.1 coordinate 53,751, forward strand.
TTCTGACGCAGATTGGGGATCTCTACCAGGTCCATCAGGATGTAATAGCCATCGAACCGGAGCAGGGGGTTACCGTTAAAGAGAATGGTACTGACCGAGCAAATGAACATAATGCTCAGTGCTAGCTGGTTCACCAAACCGGGCCCACTAAACCACCAGACAAATGTCGCGGCTGACGCCAGAAAAATCTCCACGTAGATTCCAGCTGCCCCGATAAAAACCCGGTGCCACTTGTTTGGTAGCATCCAGGAGTCAGAAACGTTGCAATAGAGCGCAGGCGTGAAGACAAGCAACATGAAGCCCATCTCGTGACACTCTCCACCATATCGTTTACAAGTTAGCCCGTGACCAAATTCGTGTATGACCTTAACCACCCCCATCGTGATGGCCAGATAGATCCAGTTACGTGGACCAAAAAACTGATGGAAGGTCGGAAGTTTGGCAGAAAACACATCAAACTGAACGATGACCAGCGTCAAGGCGCAAACGGCCAACAGCGCAGCGCAGGTGACGGTAATCCAGGAGAAGAACCAACCGGTATACGGATAGATTCGGTTGAGAATTCTCTCCGGATCGATGCCTCGCCAGCGAACTGCAAACACATTTGTAAGTTTTCCGAGAATCTCCTTGCGCTTCTTCGTATCACCGCGATGCTTAAGCTGCTTGCCCTGTCCTGTGGACTCTGAAATCACCAATCCACTTCGATGCAGCATTCCGATAAAGTGCTGGAGATCCTGGTGCGTGACCTTCTGTGGCGCGAATTCCCGTTCGAATTGCTCCTTGATCGCATCCATGCTGGTATGACCATCCAGCATATTGAGGATTGCATACTCCTCTTCGTGAAAGCGGTAATACTTCAGGCCAACCGGTTCCTTGATTACCCAGTATGCACGACCTTGGTATTGCTGACGCCGACTGGAAAGATCCGGACGCATGCGCAGCGTCAGCGATCGAGATGTACTACTAATCAAGCTGTCAGCAAGCGTTGCCATTTGGTGTGCTCAATTACCGAAACTAGTGGAAACGACTCAACGCCGGGATATTTATTCGGCTAACAATTGCATATCGAGTGTTGCACCAGGTCTCAGCACCCATTGCCCGCGGTATTTCCGATTTTCTACTTCTGCCCAGACACGATATTCACCACCAGCCTGAATTTGATTGCTGGCAAATCCAATCTTGCCCGTGAAGACAAATTGCTTTCTTGGTTGTGCTTTATCAGCTTTATCAAACACGGTATAGGTAACTCGCACCGGCTTTCCAATGACAGCCAGCGGTGGATACTCCGCAGCCACGACGAATCCTTCGACGCGAAGCTTGTCCATTCGGACGACCTGAAACACTGCATCGCCAGCCTGTACCCATTCACCAATATCCTTAAATCGACGTTCCACTTCGCCCGCAATCGGCGATGCTAGTTGTCGGCGATCAATCGTGATTAGCGCCTGATCCAATTCTGCCTGACGGATTTTTGAGGTCAGAGCAGCGACATCGAATTCGAGTTGGGCCACATCGATCTGCAACCTGGATCGTTCTGCTGTCAGACGTTCGCGACGAATCTTGGTTGGCGGCACAGCACCGGGAGATTCAGCGTTAATCGATTCTGATTCAACCAACTCTGCATCTGCCACTTCTGCGGCTTTTTCAGCAGCTCGTATATTGATATCGTTACTCGCTTCCTTCTCAGCTACTTCCTTTTGCAATTCAACCTGCACACGTCGAACCTGTGCATCACGATCATCAATCTTCGCTAGCACATCTCCTAAGCTGACTGAAACGCCTTCTTCGACCAACACTTCTATCAGTACACCGGACTCCTGTGCACTCACGTCGACTTCATTTACCAGACCAATATTACAGTCGCGAATGGTAGCGATCACGACGGGATCGGCTGGCGTGTCGGGCTCTTGAGCGATGAGCCAGGTACCAATAACGCCGCTGACGATAATGGCCACAATTATGAAACGAGCTTGAGACATTTTCTCCCCTTTACTGCGAGTGATTGACTAGTTTCAAGCCAACACCCAATCTATGGCAGCATCCTGCCGATTGTTCGTTAAAAGAGCAAGTGGTACTGAACCCACTGCACCATCTCATGGAACCAGACATATCCGATTGCCTCACGACCACACAACACTTCGCCTGTCACTGTCATACCAGGCCGTAATGCACGCTCACCTTGAATCGCAGCGAGCACATCGTCTTTATTAATCTTCACAAGCACTGGTACAACGGTCCCATCTTCACCCTGCACCTGCGTCGTTTGGCGAATGAGCTTCACCTGACCATTGAGCACACTCGAGGGATTCACTGCAAGCACGTATTGCGCATCCAACTGCACACTCGTTGGATCTTCCGCATCAGCCCGCAACACTTCCAGATGCGAAAGCAGATGCCCCATCCGTCGTTCCGGCATTGCTAGTTCTATTTCCCATTCATCCTGATCTGCAACTTCGACCACCGTCATGACAACCTGTCCTACCGCAACCGGCCGATACAACAGGGAGCGTTCGATATCCCATTGAAGGATTACTTGCCCGTCAGACGGACTTAGGACTTTTAATCTGTCTTCCTTTTTACTGATGAGCGCAAGCTGATCAATAAGTGTTTTCTCCCGCAGAGTCAATTGTCCAATCTGGCCGGAGATGCGTATCTTATCCGCCGGAGTCTGAGCAAGGAATTGACTTCGTCTGGCAGTTGATATCTGTTCTCTCGTCTCTTCAAGTTGTCCTCTAACTCGCTCTTTCTCAATTTGCAAATCCGGATCTTCCAACACCAGTAACACGTCGCCTTCCTCTACGGTGTCCTGATCCTTAACTTCGACACTTGCGACGATCCCGTTAGTCGGGACAAATACATCATGGCGATGAACCGGTTGTAACACTCCGTCAGATTCAACCCAAAAGTCCTTCTTGACGAAAATCATTACAAACAACAATGAGAGAACAATGCTGCTGATCACAAGCGTCTTGGGAAGCGTTCTGGCCCTGATCAAAATCCGGGATTTACCGATGGTCCGCCAAATGGGCATCATGAAAATATTACTGTGTTCCATCGAATTATTTATCGCACGACAACTGTGCTCATAAACAAGATCGATGCGAGGTTCGATTAACTCCCTCGGTAGATTGCTCTCAATTTGTTCAACAATTAAGGCACCAATGTGTTCATCATCGTGAAGCCCCTCAGCCATTTCCTCACGAGTCGGATCCTCGTGCAGCGTCGCCTTGGTCTGCTGACGCTTTAGCGGAAGAACTACCAGAGAGCGGGTGTATGATTCATCAACATACTCATCAACTACTTCTTCAATTTGCGGCGGTAGATTCTCTGTATCTCCGGCGTACCACATCGGTTCACCTGATCGCATCACACGCGTGGCGAGTTTCCCAAGCAAGGTTACGACATTACTGCGACTTTCAACGGTATCCTGCCCGCTGACGCTTCGGATCTTACACTTATCACCCTTTCGAATTGCCACGCTTACCCGATCACATCCGATAATGCGGCGGCCTTCATTGGCAATAGCAAACGCTGTTTCATCCAGGTCTAGTGAATGGTGAACGATTCGTGAAAACGTGTCGGCCTGAGCCCACAGAGAGTTACGGTCGCTGAACTGACGTAGCTTTTGACTCTTGAGCCAATCTCCGGCCAATTCACACATCTGCACGAGAAACCGCAGATAGCCGCGCTGGATTGCTGGTTGAGAATTAGCACGTTGAAATACTTCAACAACTCCCTCCACTTTTCCTTCGCTCTCTAGCGGCGCCAGTACCAACAAGTGATCTGTCGGATTGCCAACTTCACCCTCTTCACCAAACCCGGACTGCGGCGGGATTAATTGAGCTTCGTTGGAGCGTGCAATGTAGTTAACTAATTGGCCATGCCGTTGTGCCGAGTCCCCATCCGCGTCAAGCAAATCGGCCGACATATTGATTTGATATGCAATATCCGGCTGACCTTCATCGTTGGTCAGCCAAATGGCGCCACCAGGTGCCGCCAATGCAGAGACGATACGTTGCATGAATGCAGCGTAGAATTCCTCTGCATTCATATCGCTCTTTGCTAACTGCGCTATTTCACTAACTAAGCCGCGAATTTGCTGCTTGGTTTGGTCGACAGCTTGCTGGTTAACATCCGATGACATGTACTCTCCAATAACGGTATTGCGAACCTCTACCCTTGCGCAGAATACCCTGAACTGGTAAATGCTGCGATTAATTGGTGAAAGGTTGTGGCACACATATTAGTACATCCACAAATAAACCGACAAGGCGAATACACGCCGAGAAATGAGAGACTTAAGAAAAAATGCTCTGAACTGAGATTGCACAACTCAAATCAGATTAATCTGCACTGTCGAGATAGGGATCCTGACCAATCTCTCGCTGCATTTTCTTTCGTTCTTTTTCATGATGAAGCATTGTCGCACGATCACGATAGTGCTTCTTTTCCACCTTCGCCTGGGCTTTTCGTGTTTGTGAAGCGAATTGGGGCGAGACTGAGTCTCGGTTCTCACCCTGCCGGGCAAAGCGTTCCGATTTCTCGCGTCCGTGCGCTTCTCGGAGTACATCGTCATCCAACGACATAAACTGCCGAAAACTTCCAGGATCACCCTGACGTGCACAACGGCCGATTAACTGCCGGTCGATTCGCGCAGAATCGTGGAGTTCAGTACAGATCACGTGGAGACCGCCTATATCCGCCACTCCGTCACTTAGCTTGATATCCGTACCTCGGCCAGCCATATTTGTAGCGACGGTTACTTTGCCGCCCTGGCCAGCCTGTGCAACGATATCAGCCTCACGTTCCACCTCATGTGCATTTAACACCTGATGGTTGATTCCGGCATCCTCGAGTTGTTGCGACAGCGTTTCAGATTTTTCAATCGATCTTGTCCCGATCAGCACCGGGCGACCTTCTTCGTGTACACGCTTCACCTCATCAACGACGGCAGTCCATTTGGCGTCAGAGTTGCCGGTAACCGTATCTTGCCACTGCTTGCGTAGATTAGGTCGATTGGTTGGAATTGGAATTACGTGGAGCTTGTACACCTTTCTGAATTCCCGAGTGGCTGATCGGGCAGTACCTGTCATGCCGCCAAGATAACGATATCGAAGAAACAGATCCTGAATGGTGATTCTTGCAGCCTGTCCGGTTGCAACAGTAATCTCCACATTTTCCTTGGCTTCAATAGCCTGATGTATGCCATCACGCCATTTACGACCTTCTGCCAGTCGACCGGTTGATTCATCAACGATCGTTATCTCTCCATCGACGACCACATAGTGTTGATCCAAGTGAAAATCCCTGAAGACCTTAGCCGCTCGTTCAGTGTACTCGTAAAGGTCAACTAACCCCATTTCTGAAACAAGGTCTGGTTTTGGCAAGGCCCGGACACGTTGGCGACCAGCATACGTCAATTCTACTTTTCGTTTTTCATGGTCATATTCATAGTCCTCGTTTTCTTCAAACAACGGCGCGTGATGTGCTGACCATGCATACGTCTGCGTGATTTGCTCGACAGCATCTTCGCCAATCGATCCGATAATCAGTGGAGTTCTCGCTTCATCGATCAAAATACTGTCCGCTTCGTCCACCACGCAGTAATATGACTCCCGCTGAACCGGTTTATCTCCGGCTTCCTCCCAACGCTGACTACTTCCTTCACCCAGGAATTCACTCAACTGCCGACCCATGCGACGCAAAAGCAATCGATCTCGCAAGAAGTCAAAACCGAATTCCTTCGCTGTTCCGTACGTAATGTCGCAGTGATATGCTTCCCGGCGTTGATCACGTGAATCATCCGTTTGAATCACGCCGATTGTGAGTCCCAAGGCCTCATAAACGGGTGCCATTTCCTCTGCATCACGGGCAGCCAGATAGTCATTTACGGTAGCCAAATGTGAGCCATATCCCATCAACGCTCTCAGATAAACAGGAAGCGTCGCTGTTAGCGTTTTACCCTCACCGGTTTCCATTTCCGCAATGGCTCCCTTAAACAGGGCTATACCACCGAGCATCTGTACATCGTAATGCCGCATACCAAGCACTCGTTCTGAGGCTACACGCACCAGTGCATATGATTCCGGCAGCAATCTGGCTAATGACTCGCCACTCCGTGCTCTGTATCGTAGTGCCAGACTCTGCTTACGAATCTCCCGCTCCGAAAGGCCTTTGTAACTCTGTTCATGACTGGAAATCACCGGAAGAATTGATTTCCAATTTTCCATTTTCCATCCAGCGAGACCGTGCGCTAGCGAAGTGGCTCTCGTGAGCATCGACGGGCGCAGACGCAGATCCTGCTTGCCGTTTGTTGCCTCAGCAAGCTCCTGGTCAGCTATCTTCTCTGTTGCGTTGGATTCCATAAACATGATCTTTGTGCCCTTGTCGGGCAAACAGGGTACTCTGTCTGTTGACGATTAAACATCATCTTCCAGAGTATGCAGGCAATCTTGAGCCAATGAGGTTAACAGATCATCCCAATCCCTGTTAATGTCATCTTCATTTTGATGGTTCGCATCTGCGTATCGCGAAAACCATTTCTCAATCCCGAATTGAGATAGGGTAGGGCGATACTCATTTTGGACATTGCCGACACTTTCATCGGTCGCCACTGAATCCGAGGCTTCCTTTTCACTGTCCGACAGCCTTAGATCCGTGAACGACTCACCTTCCACGCTGCCAATCGCATTATCAACTGGCACACTAGCCATTGGCAGTCCCACCAGACTCTCGCCCTCTAACTCCGCATCATTTAGCTTGTTGATAATTCTCAGAGCATCAATTGGCGTTATCGAACCGTCACCGTTTACATCAAGATAGGGCGGTGGCTCATCACCTTCACTTGGGAACGCTAAAAGGCGTGAGCCATTCGCATTTAGGTCGTTCACGACAATCAGTGCATCCAGCGGCACGATATCGCCGTCATCATTGACATCTTCAGGGCTATTTGTATTGTGCCATGGTGGCGTGGTGACTGCGAAGTCGACACGCACTGATTCACCTTCTCCAACGGTAACGTTGGTGGAATCGGCACCTACAGTAACCCAACCGCTAGGAAGTTGTACAGCGACTTCGTAGTCATCCGGTATCAACCAGGGAATCCAGTACTCACCCAATAGGCCGGTTTGACTCTCAGTAGCAGGTCCAATCACAAGATTATCCAAATGCACATCTGTGTTGTAATGTGCCCGTGCGATGACATATGAAATATCGGCTTGATCGCTAACAAGAGACATGGTGGCCTGTTCGCCACTCGTCAGCCCATGGGTTGTATATCGGCCCAACAGATTACCATTCACGTCGTACGCTTCAAGGCGACCGTAATCGCCGTCATCATCGCCAATCGCATCCATCGAGACCATCGAAACCGGTGTGTCAAATTCTGCTTTTAACATCCGAGTTTTCGTATCCCACTCGGTGATGACCGAAAAAGTCGAAGTGCTTTCCACTGCGAACACACGACTCCCGGTTGAAGATTGTCCGCGCACTCGTGAAAACACTTCGTTGTCCATAACACCGTTACCGATGGCAGAAACCGTCACACCGGGGACAAGCGAATTGATCACATTGTTGTCCTGATAATTATCTGGTTCGACGTTGATGTGAAGCTCGGCTAATTGCCCGGAACCGTCGACAAGCTGAACTGGAATCTCGGACAATCCCGGTTCGCCAAAGTCCCGTTGCCCGTCTTTATCCAGATCTGACCAAACAATCCCTCGCACGCCACTTAATGGTGTAACGTCCTGAGAGCTGACACTTCCTGAGTAAACATTTGACGTAGCGGTAATTAATCCAGTACCGTCATCAATGGATACGGTACGTATATCAATATTGCTCGTACCATCGGGCACGTGGACCACGAAGTCGATGGACGCCGTGGGTGTACCAGGCATAACAGCTGTCGTCCAGCTTCCGTCATCCAGCCTGTATTGCACATGATCAATTTCATTGAGTGTGATGTCACTCTGGAACCCTGCTGAATTTGTATTTATTAGCGTGTTGACTGTTGCATATCCAACAAATCGATATTCGTCAGCTTCGGATGTCAGGCTACCAGTCCCTACAAGTGTGTGATCAACATCCAGCACATCGAAAACGCCATCTGAATCACTATCCTGCCAGCCGATCATCTTCATCGATGAATCGCTTGTCATATGATTGGCAAACGCATCCGTCAGCAACCCGCCGTTCGCCATGATGCTGTCTTGCTGCACGAATCCCGGCTCAGGATTATCGTGGGCATTGAGATTCTGAGCGTTATAGTATCCACGCTTGTCGGTATACGATCCACCACCACTGTATTCGTCGCGTGCCCAGAAAATGTGCCCCAATTCATGGACAAAAGTAGTATCGGGTCGACCTGCAGGAACGATGAAGTATCTGCCACCGGGAAATGCAAAGGCTTTTCTAAAGGACCCGCCGGACGCAAACAGACCGTCGCTATCATTTTCATCGTTCACCACAAAGATGGTGAATGCCCAGTCATGTCCGGTTTCAACGCGCTGAGCATGATTAAACAGTCTCATGTCAGTACTGATTCCGGACGTCGAATTACCACCAACATGATCAAGGAAGTCATTGACCCAGATTACGTAGTCATTTGAGCGGCGAGCAATCGGCTCCACGTCAGTGGGTACTGGATTATCCGCGTAATTGAAATCAGGATGGAACCGCACGGAATGGGCCGTACCAAGTTCATCGAGCGCGTCTTCCCACCATTCAAGAGCGGTGGTGACCTTTTGCTTGACAACATCAATGGATTGCGTGGTCCATGTCTCAAAGTCTTCGGGGGCCGTAGACTCCATCAGAACCACGTTGACGTCGATATCCCCGAGCAGAAACTCTCCGGTATCCTGAGGCGCAGCACCGAACGGTATAGTGCTCAGCATGTGCCTTGCTTCCAAACACTCCATTCGGAGTGGACGACGTCTAAGGTGTCGCCTGTGATGCCGCATATTCATGTTGCCCGATGATTCTAACGTCTGCCCCCATCACTATTTTGATGGTACGCGTAGACAAGAATAACGGCAACTAAATGGTTAGTTCAATCGCAGTATGCTGCAATTGGCCAAAACATAACGGCAACTCGATGAATACTAAATTACAGTCCGGCAAAGAAATCATCGTGATCTGATTCATTGCTATCACGAGATTCTTCCACGTCAGGGCTAATTGCGGCGATGACATCGTCAAGATTACTGAACTCACCCTCTGCTGGGCCTTCACTTTCAGCGAAGATCTCATTCAGCTTATTTATCACATGCAAGGCATCAATCGGTGAAACATGACCATCATCCGATACGTCAAGATAACCATCCTCTTCCGGATTAAACTCATCCGTCGGAGGCACTGGTAGTGGACCGCCGCCGATCTTATCCAGATGGTTAATTATCATAAGTGCATCGATCGGTGTAATATGGCCATCGCGATTTACATCTGTTGGCTCGAATGGATTCACCCATGGATTACCATGAATCGTGACTTGATAATCCTCAACTTCACCATCCATTTCCACACCAAGTGGTCCACTACCACCGCGACTGCTCAGTCTAAATCGAGCATAGGTTGAACCTGGGAATGTGTGTTCCGGAGTGGCTATGGAAATGGTGTTTAGACCCTCATCCAAACGATATGCGGTAATGATCTTCTCATTATCTTCAAAGACATTGTCGCGATCAAAATCAATCCATGCATCCAGCATTCCGATCGGCAGTCCAGCATCGTTATTGAAGTCCACGACCACATCAGATGAATAGCCACCGTGAAGTACACTAACAAAAGTTACACCGTCATCCAGATCATCTGAAACGGCATTGGATTCGGTAGAAATGGAATCACCGAGCGAGAATCCGTTCACAACGATGTGAGATGGGCCTCCATCCTCTTTGCTGGTTGCGTAAGGACTCGGAGCATCACCATAGTCAAATTCAACTCCGGCTTCGATCAGGAAGGTGACCAAGCCATCGGTGCCATTCGGCAATATGGAGTTACCGGCATTATCTCGCACACCTGCACGATTCACGACATTGACCACGGCCATGTCTGACGACACGACCTGATCCGCACCTGTAATAGTGACACTATCCACTCCACTTACTGCTGCGACATCGTCGAAGAGGATCCCTTCTACATTGCTAATTGCAGCTGCAGTTGCAGTTGCGATGATGGACGAGTTCTCAGATATCGAATAAACAACACCGACGGCCGGATCAAGCCCTGCAGTACCGATCGCTTCGATAGCATTATCAGACGTCCCGACCGTAATCGTCACACCAGTACTGTCCTTAAAGGCCACTACGCTTGTTCCAGATTTATAAGCTTCCAGACCTAAGCCGGTGTTATTTGTTTCGATGACGATTTCGTTAACAAGTTCGCCAACAGTCGTTTGATCCGTGAAATTCACCGCGACAGCGTTTGGATCTGTGACGCCGCCATCATTGTCAAACTCATAGGTTACCGTGACTCCACTCGTCGCATTGGCAACCTGGAATGTGTCACCATCTTCAGCAAGTGCGAGTCCTGAATGTCCAAGCACTCGAATACTCAATGGCGAATTGGCAAGTCCCGGTACGCCCACTTCACCAATATTTGCAGCGTTTGCGAGGTCAATCTTGTGATTAAACGTACCACCAATATCAATCAAACCATCATCCACATGTGACGGGCTAAGTCCCAGATCAGCATTACCTATCGCGGATGCCAAGGCTTGGGCGAGGTCTTCTTGCGTCATGTCATGACGAACAAGGATCGGTACAACAGCGGACACCGAATCAGTCGGTGCGAAGACAGTATCTTGATCTTCCGCCGTTTCAAACGAGAAGAAGAATTCTACCGATGTCGCACCGTCATCAACGATGATGCTATCGTGATGATCTATGGCTCCGGGCAATCCAAGTTGTGTAAGCGGACTGTTGTTTCCAAGCGTGATCGTGTGATCGCGATTTGCACCAACGTGAACGCCAACTTCGCCGTCATCAAGTGAAATCGCTCGTGCGAACAGACTTAAGTCAGCGTTATTCATTGCCGTAGCTGCTGCGTCTGCGATTTCCAGAGCCGTCGCATTTAGATCGTACGCAATAGCTACATTACTTCCAAACACCGAGTTATCCGTGTCGAATTCAAAAGTGACACCCCCGCCAATTCCAGTTATCTCGAACGATGTACGATCAAGAGTCATCAAGTCATCGGCGTCAGGGAGCACCAACGTAGCTGCTTCCGGCATTGCCAGAACATAGCCAGAGTCATATTCGAAACGCACGGTCTCACCGTATGTATCCGTAATATCAACATAGGTCTCATCTGGCAGGTCGATTCCGTTTGGAATCTCAAGCACGGTTCCATCACCACTGCGAACGGTAACGGCATACAACTGATTTGACTCGAATGTGCCGGCCAATGACTTCAAGATGATGACATTATTGGTGGCGTCATACTGGAACTCGTAATCAACACCATGATCCAACTTCTCTGATGTAAATTCAGACAGGCTGCAGTTGCACGATTCGAGGGTTTCCAGATTCACACCTTCGTACTTGAATAAGTCAACTGAACCGAAGGCAACCGATTCATCCGCAATGCCAGCACCGTATTGAGTCGTGATTGGGCTTAGATTGTCTATCAGACGAATGCGGAATTCACTGAAATTCACACCGTCAACTTTCACTCGGTCTGCCGACGCGTTTTGATCCAATCCACCGCGATCGTTATCCCTCGGCATAATCAGATAGGCACTTGGCCCAACGGTATCGGCACGATCAACTGCACCGCGATCCTTAAACACATTCAGACCCAGACCTGTCGGCGTGGCTACGTCTGGATCATCCACACGTAATTGGCCGTAGCGATCTACAGTAGGTGCAAGAATTGGACTTGGTTCAATTCCAATCGACTCACGAAGAGTCTTCAGGCTCAATCTGTCTTGCAAGGAGTCCATCGATGCATCAATGGATGCTGCACCTGCTGCAGGATAGAAGTTCTCTCCGCCAAGATTTGTGAAAAGTGTATCTCCATCCGTCGCAATCGAGAAGTCACCCGCCACCGTACCTGAAACGTCTGTTGCGTTGTTACCATAGACATTCGCACCGACAACGGTCGTATCCGACGTACCATCTACAGAGATACCCGTAGTGGTAAAGGCGATGATGTTATTGAGAATCGTCGGGCTGGCGTTATTTTCCACAACGATACCCGGACGTCCACTACCGTCCGTTCCACCAACGATGGTGTTGTTTATAACACGTGAGAATGGCACAACTCCATTATCACCGTTGCCCGAATCGACAGCACCGGCGATTCGCAATTGGCCAGCTTCGTTATCTGCAAAGACGTTGTTAGTGATGACAACGCCAGGGGCAAGTTGTTCGGGATTACCTGCGCCAAGATTCCTGGCGCCACCTGGATGCGGCAAATCGCCAGCTAGTGGTACACGGGCATCGGTACGCGGGCCAGCTTCGACATTTACACCAAACGACTCGTTCGATGTAAACGTATTACTGTCAATAACGACCTGACCCTGTAATCTCTCTACATTCAGGTCACCGTATCCACTCCAATTCATTCCGCCAATTACACTGTCGCGATCGACGCCAAATGTAATGAACGGTGCGATGCTACCGGATTCGATAAACAATGCTGAATCCTGACTTTCATCGCCAACATCTGCGATAGAAATCGTCATCCGATAAGTCTTGCCAACGGTCAATCCATTGGCTTCAAGACGCAATACACTTGTATAGCCATCAAATCCAAACACCTCTCGCTTAGTGTTTCCTTCCGAATGGAAGTCATTCATTGCTGGCCCGGAATATTCCACGGAATTGTCTTTGTACAGGTGCCCGTTTTTCGAATCGATGCCAAACACAGTACCGTTATTTACTTCACTGCTTGAAACATGAACGCCAATTGTCGGTTCGACCACTGAAAAGTCTGCCGTAGTTCCCGAGGTATCAGGATCATCGATAAACACTGCAACCTTATCTGATTCACCGTAAGCCAATGACTGTGGATATTCCTCGGAGGCAAACACAGCGTTCATGAACAAGGACGTACCTTGAGCAACAAAGTCAAAGCTTAGGGTAGTGCTGTCCGTCGAATTAACCCCAAGTTCCGAGTCAATTACCGCACTGGGCACACCACTCGCGTCGCCAGACAATTCTGTGTCGGTATTTGGTTGTCCAATTTGCGAGACATCACCGGTTGATAAGACAACACCGCTGGCCATACCAATTACGTCGTGACCACCGTCAAATACGCCGATCGATGCATCACCAGCTGTCACATATACATTGCTAAATACTGTATCAGAAGGTAGCAGCGAGGAAACAAGAGCCTCTGCATCTGACTCTGCTGTGCCGGTAAATTGTTTTGCGTTAACGCCATCTGATGACGCACCATCACGAATGAAGAGTGCATTACCGATAAGATTAATCACATTCGATGCAGTTTCATCAACTTGTGTGGCGCCACCAAAGTCTTGACCCGCAGACTTGATATCGAGAATCGCCTGAACGGCATCCGAGTTCATGGCATTTGCAAAACTCAATGCAACCTCGCCGTCGGAATCATCAACACTGTAGGTGATCACCTGATGACCAGATGCGACACCGTCACCTTTAGCTGAGTCTTCAAACTCAAATGTCACTGAGTTCACGCCATCGCTGATCGCAAACGTTAATCCGTCATAAAGACTGGCACCATCTGGGAATACGAGACTGCGTCTTTCAGTAAAGCGGTCGTTGGTATGGTACTGCTGTGCCGCAGCGTAGAAGGACTCGTCGAATCCATCTCCGTCCAGATCTGCTTCCGTCAGGCCACCATATTCAAAGGATCGGCGGACTTCGACCTGATACGTGCCAGTTGTGATCAAATCCGCATCAGCCACTGGATTTACAACGAATGCTGTAGCATTCGCACCAGCTGTCACAAGCATTCCACGTTCTGTCGGTGCGACAAAAACGTCATCAATGTAAACACCTTCAAACTGATTGTTTGCAGCGCTGTTATTATCGTAGAAGTTATCTGCAGCTTCACCTGATAATAATCCGTTCACGGAGAAGTCACCCGCATCAGTCACTTCATGACCGATTACGAAGATACTGTTCGTGCCGCCTTTCACCACATCATTCTCGCCACTTGCAAACTCTAATGCATATGCCTGCTTGAATGATTCGGCAACGTCTTGGGCACTCATGTTGACACGCACGTCAACCAGATTATTTCCAGAACCTGGCACGGTTGCGCCGCTTAAGCCACTGGCTGAAAGCTTGCTATCGGCCGGGCCGTGCAGTGTTAGGTCATTGGCAAACACAATTTGCAAATGATTGTTCGCATAGCGGATTACCGGCCAATCTGGATCCTGAGTTTCAATTGAAAGATCGTACTGCCCCACTTGTCGGGGAAGTCCTGTATTCGGATCAATCGGGAGTGTGGTACCACCGCCACCAACAGCGTCATAGGATTCATTACCAATGCTGCTGATACCAAGGTAAATCTTACCTGTCTTCGGCGCGATAATACGGGCTGTGACTTCGCGTACATCTGAACCGACTCCACCGCCAGAAACAATCGTCGAATCGACATTGGTGGTTAGAACGGCACCAGACTCATCAAAGAAACGAAGTGCTGGTTGCAGATAGTCTCCGGTTGACGGTACGTTTACAGCGACCTTCACATCGATCACATCGCCCACCCGTGGATCCATTTGGATCAGATCCACATCCATCAGACTGTCATCGCCCGGTGTGTTAATATCATCCGCCACATCGCCGATTTCACCATGTGCGTGATAGTTGAAATTTCCACCAACTAACGGCGTTACGATGGCAGTCGCGATCGTACCGTTATTTTCAGCAAGCAATCCACCTTCGATGGTGTTTGTACCCGTGGTTGGCAGAATAAGCGAATCCAGCGCCAACTTCATGATTGACTCTGCGGTTGCTGTAACTTCCTTGGCCGTCTGCCCGGAATCGAACGGAATGATCACTTCACCAGTCGCCGCACGATTTACGCTTAAACTCCAAC
>JBJLEE010000004.1:0-61872 GCA_045566075.1 Pirellulaceae bacterium
ACTCAAGATAGAAACGTAAAAACTGCTTCTTGACCGGTAAGTCTGCTTTCATCGGTCGTAAGTATGGCATTTTCAACGCTGCTGCTAATCCTGTCACAGCAATGATTAACATTACAATTCCAGGAAGCCACTTTGATACAAAGCCGGACGTCGTGATTTCAGTTGTTGAATTTCTAGATGCGTACTCGGTATAGTCACTGCGAGGAACCTGCCGCAATTCGATCATCCCCCCCAAACCGCTGCCAATTCTGTTCACTTGGTCCTGTACTTGCGAAACATATGTGTCATCCGCGAATAGAATCACGCGAGGTTTCAGAGGTGCTCCACCCAGTTCTTGAGTCGTTACCGCGGTAAACACCTCGTCATGCCCCGAATCTCCGTCCACACCGAGTGACACCAATCGCTCTCGTATCGAAACGGGATCGACCGATCCGATCATCGCCTCAGTTTCTACTTCGCTTGCCGTCTGGAACACGATTACCGGACTCCAATCCGATGCAAAACTGTCATATAACGGCCCAGCGGCGAATGCTCCGAGGATCACAGCAATATTAGTCAACATGCTCAAGACGCCGTTCGCCTTACTAAGACCTTCCTCACCAACAAGTTCGGGCAACATGCCATACTTCGCAGGGCCAAAAAACGTACTTTGAAGCCCAAGTACTGTCAAAACTGCTAATGCGAATAGAACATTGCCGGTCACAAGCGCTGCCGTGGCCAGAATCGCTACAAGAACTTCGACCAGCTTCACTAGAATGGTCATTTTCGATTTACTGTAGCGATCGGCAAACTGGCCGGCAAATCCAGAGAACAGCACAAATGGAATTGTGAGGCATAATCCGGCAATCGTCTTGCCGCCGGAACCAATATCAGCCGCCCAAATTCCGCCAAGAGCCACAGCAAAAGTTATGAATTGCTTCAGCACATTGTCATTCGCGGCACCAAGGAACTGGACGATGTTAAGAGCACGAAAGCCGCGTTTGCCGTCACTAGCTGAAAGGGTCTGCATGTAGTTGTTGTCCGTCCGGGGGTGCACTGCACAGTCTATTCGTGTCATCAGTATAGCTATTCCAAGACCACCAACACTAACCCGTTTTGTTATATTGACGGCTATCTCGTTGCTTCTTTTCATGGATTTCCATCATGCGCATCATTACGGCCCTCGCACTCATACTTCTACACTCGCCCCTTTTTGCTGAAGTACCGCTACCGTCTTCCAAAGAAGGGATTGTAAATTCGCTGACCGAGCTTGGGCTCAAACAATCTTCACTCATACTTCAGGAATATAAGAGCGTCAAAGCAATCAAAGACATTTCATATGCTCAGTATGGAGACCAGTCGCTTCAACTTGACCTCTACTCACCTGCGGAAATTGAATCACCTGTCCCAGGTGTAATCGTCGTCCATGGTGGAGGATGGCATAGTGGTACTCGTCAAAAGTTCGCGAGAATTGCCGAAGAGTTGGCACACCGTGGCTTTGTCACAGCCACAATCAGCTATCGGCTGGCCGACCAAGCCCCGTTTCCTGCGGCTATTCAAGACTGCAACGCCGCAACGCGGTGGATGCGTGCCAATGCAACTCGCCTGATGTTGGATCCAAAACGAATCGCGGCCATTGGCGGCTCGGCTGGTGGTCACCTTGTCGGTCTGATGGGTACCGCACCGAACATGAAGGATTTTCAGGGGGACGGTGGCAATAATGACACTTCAAGTGCGTTACAAGCCGTGATAAGTCTTGCCGGCCCATTTGAACTGGCATTCGGCCCGATAGCAGAAAAGTCCATTAAGGAACCCGACGCTTCCAATGCAAATCGCTGGTTCCGAACCGATATCACCAGGAACAAAGACATCTTTGTAAAGGCATCACCCTACACACATATATCAGATGATACTCCACCAACCTACTTTCTTACCGGTGAATACGATAACGTCGCGTTAAACTACAAAACTCTAAGCAAATTAAGGCTCCACGGCGTGCCGACGGGCCAAATCGTATACAAATACGGACAACACGGGTGCTGGAATCGCAACCCCTGGTTCGACTCCATGATTGATGACATATCGACTATTCTTTCAAAAACATTCGAATACAAATTACCTCCATACCAGAACCAAACGTTTCACACCGCGGATTGGGGAAAAATCATTCGTCTACCCGCAGGCTTGCGACTCAACTTGCTAACTATCCCGGACAACCGCATTATCACGGTCCCCCAATACCCAACCACGATTGGTAAAGCGACTCTCATTGCTGATAATCACAAGTCAGAGATTGCATTGTCACCGCAATTGGAAGCCTGGCAGTTTAAGATCCCCAATGATATCGGTGCACCGGCCTCCATTCATATTCCGACAGTCTACTCAGCCAATCTCAGCCGCTTGCCCAAAATCCTGAGTAGCAGCGACAGCGGATTTACATTGATGGCTTATGACGCCGAGGTGTTCGGACAAAACCTGCGATACGAACCACAACCCCACAAAAACACCGTCGGATATTGGACCAATCCAGACGATTTCTGCCAGTGGAACATCCACATCCACACGCCCGGCAAGTACGAAGTTCATATCCATCAGGGTTGTGGCAAAGGACATGGCGGTAGTGAGGTAGCGGTGGTCTCAGCAGACCAATCACTGAAATTCTTTGTTGAAGATACTGGTCATTTTCAAAATTTCAAGAAACGACACATCGGAGAATTCCAGTTCAACGAGGCGGGCATATATACAGTCGCAGTTCGGCCGATCAAGAAAGCCAAAGTGGCTGTTATGGACGTGCGCCGCATGGACCTGGTGTTTATTGCAGAAAGCAATTAACACGACCTCCACTCACCCGGCCAATACTGAGGCGAATCAAAGAGATCTGTGGTCAAGGACGCGGCGCAAAGACGTCAGCAGCCCATGCGTCATACAAGCCCTTAAGATGCATGACAACGTCAGGCTTTTCCGAAACATAGTCATGCACTTCAGGCTTTTCGTCGCCGAGGTTGTGAAGGCTCAGCGTACCGCCATTATCGTCAGGCATATAGATCAGCTTCCAATCCGCTTCTCGTACAGCCCATTTCTCCTGCCATTGAAAAAACAGCGCCTCGTGTCTTGATGCCGCATCAGGTGATTTAATAATCGGTACGACACTGTGTCCGTCGAGCTTGGCATCAGGTTTTGCAACACCGGCAAGGTCACAAAGAGTCGGAAGCCAATCGAGAGCAGTTACCACAGCCCCTCGCGATTCACCGCGGGCAATATGATCAGGCCAGCTTATCATCGCGGGAGTCCGAATCCCTCCCTCGAGAAATGTCCCTTTATTTCCAATCCATTTGCCAGTGTTGCCGCCACCACCATTGGAGCCATAGTTATATCCCCTTGGATATCCACTTGAATGATCATCTTTCTCAATGACATAGTTTTCCACCGAATGGCCGTTGTCACTTAGGAATAGTACGATCGTGTTCTCTGTAAGGTCATACTTCTTAAGCTGTGCCATCACACGTCCGACGTAGTAATCAGTCGTCGTTATGAAAGAAGCATACAGCTTGCGTGGTTCCTCCATCCCTTCATAAAGCTTGGCATGCTCCGGTAGGGGCTGTTCCGGATAGTGCGGAATATTGAAACCGACATAAAGTAAAAACGGTTGTTTCCTATTCTGCTTGATGAATTTCTCAGCTCTGGTAACCATCAATTCCGGAAAATAGCGGCCATGCATATAGACTTCCCGTGTGCCTTCAAACAAATCATGGAAGCCGTCACGATGTAAGTGAAAATGTACAAAGTTATCAATGAATCCGTCACGCAATCCAAAAAACTCATCGAAACCTTGCTTCTTGGGTCCCAGATCTCGATGAGCTCCCAGATGCCATTTACCAAATAAAGCTGTTTTATAACCAGCTGATTGGAATACTTCGCCCAATGTGACTTCATCCGCATGCATGTTGTGCTCGGTATCCACATGTATAGACCGCTGAGACCATGAATTGATCCCTACTCGCTGGGAATGACGACCAGTCATCAAGGCAGCGCGCGCCGGACAACAGACACTGTGGGCATAAGCTTGAGTAAACCGAATGCCATTTGCCGCAATCGCATCCATGTTCGGTGTATGTAGATCCTTGGAACCATAGCAATTGACGTCAAGCGTCCCCTGGTCGTCAGTGACAATCACAACAACATTGGGTCTGTCAGCGGACGTCGCCTTCACAGCAGGAACGACGCAAATCAATAACAAGGTAATACACGCAATTCTCATTTGAACTCTCTGTAAAACGGAACTTACTTTCTTCCTCACATGACGCATAATCTACGGTTTCTTATGCAATCCTCGCAAGATGCGTCGTCGACAGTCAAAGGCTATAACGAAATATGCCATCACACCAATAATCGCCAACACGTTTACTGCATGCCGTAGGATATCAGACACATCTCCACCTGCTGTTCCAATCCGGAAACTGATCGCCATAAACACGAGAATCATACACTGAATCCCAAAAACAAATGCCGTCATCGGTGATTTACTTACGACGCTGACAAAACTTGTCACTCGTCCTATGCCAAGCACGTTAGCCATGCCAGCAAAAAACAAAGCGCAACCTGTGATCAATTGATCCAGTCCGTGCATAGCGTTGAGCGGTGGGAAACTGGCTTGAGGCAACTCGGGATACTCGAATCCGAAATAGATCAAGGTGTTATTCACAATTGGCACAAGCATCAGCACCGCAGCGAGCACAAATGCTACTCTGGAACATGAATTACGCGGTGCACTTGTTAGAATTACCGTCCCGATAACGCCTAACGCGTAGGCGAGCATTAATGCAACACCTGCAAATAGCATTAGGGTTAAACCTAGCTCGTCAGAGAACACATGCTCATGTGCAACCCAAAACACAAAGACGCCGAACAATAACCACCCTTGCAATACAAACAGATATAAGGCTACCGCACATCGCTTAAGGCCTGCACGATCATTTGGTTCTACGTTTTCATGTATGACAAGTACCTGACGCGCACTTTCATGCGTCTCCGGTGGTGCAAATGGATTCTCTATCGTGTGCTCGTTCATGCACCTCTAATGCTATGGCTGTGCTGCCTCAGCCGCAACCGTTTGAGTTCCCATTAGCATTTCCACTATCGTCCGATGCGTAGAGAACACTAAGGTCCAGCCAGAAATTAGAACAACGATGCCCCCGATCGTCATCACCATTCCAAATACAGACTCATCGACATTGGGATTTAATACAAACGGTATAAGAGTAACTGCACTGGTAATCAGACACGTTAAGCGAAACGTTTCCCAGCTTTTTTGCATACTCGGAGAATTGAGATACTTAGCCATTTTTATAATTCCCGATGCTCCCACGCCACTACAAAAAGCAAAGGCGCAAATCCCGCCAAAAAAGAGTGCCACCTCGTCGTCGAATCCAAATAAGTCATGCGATATCCATGCCAAGCCGTTAAACAGAACGATACCGGGCAGCCAAAAGGCCGCGTGAATGTATGGCCGGCCGCCCGACTCGCTTGGCAACATTGCCAGATATATATAACCCAGAAAGGCAACGAAAGCTGTGACAACTCCAGTTGTCATCACCAAATAAATAAACGCTCCAAGGCCATCACAACCGCCGATCGCCATTCCAATGAGAAAGGATACAGCCACTCCAATAATTGCAACTCCAGGGATCCAGACTAGAAGTTTTAATCCTGTCATAAATCGTCTCAGCCCGAGCATATCCCTCTCGCTGAGTTTAACCGACTCCAATTCTGATACCTCTGCAACCTGAGGAGCCGCAAAAGCATTTTCTGTTGCTTCATTATTTGAAGTATGTTCGACTGCGTCTGGGCTGTATTCCTCAGATGCACCCTCTTCTTTGGACGCAAGCGTAATCAGAAACGTGGCACCGCATTCACATTCCCCCGTTTGCCCTTGCATGGAATCCGGCAAATCATACGACGCTCCACATTCAGAACACGTTACGCTGATCGTCATATCTATTTACCTTTAGTCTTTATGCACTGCCCCGACGATGTCGCGCAATGCCATTGGTCCGTCATTCACAAGGAACGGTGCACAACAGTGTTTTCTTCCCGATATGCTCTAGGAGTCAAAACACCGTCGCTCCACGACATCTGTCTATTACAACGAGAGTCAACAAGTTTCTGCAATTGTAATTTGAGCGACAAACACTCTTGCTGTCCTTAAAAACGCCACAAAGCCGTGTACCGTCAGCATCATTCAGTGCCAAAATCGCTCTCGATGATTTCTGTAATCACCAACGACGGCGCTTCATACGTCCTGTGACTTCCGCATATGCCATTTGGATCGTCCAGGGTTAAAGCTCCCCGAATCGATTCAACTCGCGTCGATTCACCCTGTGATATTGCGTAACGTTCGTCGTCCTTGCTCTATTAAACGCACGTAAACCACGATCGTGATAATTCCGAAAACAAAAATGCTAATTCCACCAATCACCGTGAACGCTGGTGATGAAATCCCCAAAACGGGCGAGAGAATTGCGAGCCCGATAACCGTCACCATCATTTTCAACAACAGTGACGCACGGCTGGAATTTGCAGGGTCATTAAGAAAACCAAAAAAACGTTGCATTCCCAGACACCAACAAACGTTGTAGGCAAGCTGCATCCCAAGCACTACTAGTGTTAGTGCAAGATGATCTGTACTAGCCATATTGGCCCGACGGCCTAATTGTTCGATTGCGTTGATGTTGCTAAACAACGAAAGCACCAATGCGCCTATCTGAAGTCCAAACGCAGCTTTCATTAGCCCTTGGCCAGTCGACCGAACTGGAACTGACATTAAAAACCCGTTTCCAATAAGGCTAAAGATAAACGCCACAAGCCCAAGCAACCCCACGCCAATAACTAATCCACCCAATTCACGAGGCGAATTACTTCCGGCAATCCCAACCATGACCCCACCAAAAAACAGGATGATGATTAGGATCACCGATGCATACAGGAATGACATTCCCGTGCGACATTTCGCAATTTGCGACACCTCAACACTACTCAGCCCGTGTTGCGTTGGCGGTACCCCGCTAGCCACTGCATCAGCAACCGGTGCCGCATAGGGATTGGACTCATCACCCACCACCGTGGCCGCAACGGCAATCGCGGCAAGCTGATGCGGGATTTGAAAGTTCGCGCCGCATGTACATTGACCAATCTGACCTCCGAGATTATCAGGCATCTCATAGGCAGCACCACAGTTTGTACAGGAGACAGCTATCGTCATTTTCACAGATCCATCAGGCAAGAACTCTACGAGTATTCTACAAAACACCCATGGTTTGTTGCCATGCTTCTCAAGCCAACACACCGTCGCCAGTTTATATCTCGCCGGTAAAAAAAGAGGTGCGCCGATCCCAATCATAACGGAACGACACACCTCTAGCATCTCATGGATTACTCGATGAATAGCTGCAAAAATGTGAACTGATCAGCCAGTTATACGACCAATTGAGTCTTTACCAGCCTTGTAACATCGAATCATGACAATTACTAGTACGATTAGTAAAACAAGGAGTACGAGCGGTACAACAAGTGCCAATAGAGATAAGATGTCTGAAGAAACAACACCTACTGCAAACACCGCGACTATTGTCACAAAGAGCTTAATCGCGAACTTCGCTCGGGCAGCGTTTACCGCATCGTTGATAAACGTCGATAATCGACTGGTTCCAACAGCCCATGCGACAAACCAAGTCACTTGCAGCGCGATGGCGGCCAAAAACATTCCAAGCATCGTACGAAGCGCAGACAAAATGCCTAACCCCTCTCCACCTTGAGCTAGCCCCATGATATCCATGCCGAAAAAAAGGCAACAGCAAGGCTCCGATATAGGAAAAGAATGACAGTTGGAAAAGGCCTTTGGCTTCTGACCTACCCGGTGCTGCCATTAGCATTCCGCTGCCAATGATGTGCAGCAGTCCGCCAATACCAAATGCCCCCATTGCCGCAAGCATCATTAAGCCACCGGAAGCAGCTCCACTTGCATCCCCCGCCCCAACTGAACTACCTGCGCTGAAAAGACCAATGACAAACAATACGAATCCAACCAATGCAACCAAGACGGCTGTATACATGAGGCCAAATCCCGACTTACAGGTTTTCAGCCCTGCCAACTCTGTCGCGTCGTAAGCGCCTGTTGCGGGCGCCACGGCAGCTTCCACGGCGGTTTCAGGTGCCGAATACGGATTGCTCTCCGCGGCCACCGGCTCTGCCCCGCCTGGAATATCTACACTTGCCCCACATTCACAACTTCCCGTCTGTCCTGCTAATTCGTCTGGAACTTCAAATTGTTTTTCGCATGCCCCGCAGGTTACTAGAATTGCCATTGTTTCCCTCTTGTTAGTACATTTTTCTTGCCGTCCGGCCGTTGTGTGCCAGGTTTTCATAACTTCACTAATTAAACAGATACTATTAGAGCCCTTAGCGGGCGCCAAAAACCCTATTTTTTAAATTTCCATTTGGCTTGCATCTATATAACAAGTGTTGAAGCAAATAAAGGGGCACATCCGCACATCCAGGAGTTCGACAAAGACGATGAAGGGACACAAACAACTTTCAGCTGCTCGACAACCTAACGCGACATCCACTGGTCGCCAGAAATTTGATAACGAATTCTCCGCTGCCTATGGCAACGTAATATCGTCATTCATTCCGAGGTGTGTGAGACGATCACGCAGCTGCGCAATCAATAGAGACGACTCCATACCCAGGCCGATAATTTGAAAACCTTCACCGACTCTTCGATCTAAATCCGCGTTGTCCTTCGTGATCACACCCGCATAACGACCATCGGCACGTAATCGACTTACGATCTCGCGGATCTCGTCTGCAACCTGAGGCACATCCCACTGCCCAGCCTCGCCTGCCGATGCACAGTGGTCTGCCGGACCAAAATAGAACATATCCACATCGTGTTCAGCAGCAACCTTAAGAATGTCGTCGAGATTCTTTATCACATCCACCGATTCAAACAGTGGCATTATTACCGTGTGTTCATTTGCAATCTGCACATGATCCGCGGTCTTCGTTCCCCAGCCAGTAGCCCGATCTCCACCGAGGCCACGATTGCCATACGGTGCATATCTCCCGTACTCTACCGCCTCGAGTAACTTATCAGCCGAATCACAACCCGGTACGACGATACCGTCAGCGCCGATATCCAAGGCGCGTTTCACATTCTCTTCACTTAGCTCTGGAATTCGGACCAACGCCATTGTTGAACTGCGACTAACGCACCGCAGGTGATTTGCCACATCGCCCCAATCCAGATAGCCGTGTTCTTTGTCAATAATTACCCAATCCATTCCGATCGACACAGCGATCTCGGTAACGGCGGGAGCATCAAACGTTACCCACATTCCAATAACCGGGTCACCGGCCTTAAGTTTGGCGCGTACACCTGTAATGGCTGCTGGGTTCATATAACTATTCCTTTACAATGGCGTTTCGAGATCTGCGCCGCACTAAGTGAGAATCGGCTCAATCGGCTTTCCAACAATGAGAGAGTGCGGCCTACCACTGCTATCAAGAATGCGAGTATCAGGATCGACCCCAAGTAAGTGGTACAGCGTTGCTGCCATATCTGCTGGATTGATAGGTGTTGACTGTGGATATGCTGCACTCTTATCTGATGCACCGTGCACAGCACCGCGTTTGATTCCTGCCCCAAACAAAGCCAGTGAATATACAAACGGCCAATGGTCGCGACCTGCATTCGCATTCACTTTAGGTGTTCGGCCAAACTCGGCATTGACGATTACCAGCGTGTCATCAGCCATACCTCGTTGATCAAGATCCTTAATCAAAGCTGAAAACGCCTGATCAAGATCTGGTGCAAGCTTGTCTTTAGTTTTCGAAAAATGACGGCTGTGAGTATCCCACGAATCGCCCGGCTTGTGGCAATAGCTAATATTTACCACCGGAACGCCAGCTTCCGCCAGGCGTCGTGCCAACAGACATCGCTGGCCGAATTCCGTGCTACCATACATCTCACGTGTTTCAACCGTCTCGGTACTTATATCAAATGCACGACGAGTGGTGGAACTTCCTAGCAGATCAGCGGCACGACCGTAGAATTCATTCAATTGCTCGATCGCCGTTTCGCGTTGAATCCGATCACTTAGTTTATTGAACTCTGCTCGCAGGTTATTGCGACCACTCAAGCGAATATCGTTAAGGCCTGTCCGCCCCTGCACAGCCTGAATCTTCACATCCTCGCCAATGAGTGGTTGATCAACCGCAAAGCTAGAGTGCTTTGCACCCAAAAAGCCTGGTGTCTGACCATGTACAGTCGTGCCGTTGCTGCGACTCATTAGAGGGCCGATGCGTACCCAATTCGGTAGCCTATTCTCACCGTCATATAGGTGATCCACGACCGCCCCGACCGGTGGGAAATCGGTGTCGGACGGAGGAAAGTCACCCATTGATCTAAAACTAGCAGGATGTTTATGACCGGTTTGCGCTGGCAGGCATGCCTGCACATGATTCGTGTTCTCGTGTGACATGCTTCTGACAACGGCAAATTGATTCGCAAGCGTTGCACACTTAGGCAGCAATTCTGAAAACTGGATCCCAGGTATCGCTGTGGAAACAGCACCAAATTCACCTCGAGTTTCAGCTGGACCAGCCGGCTTAGGATCAAACGTCTCCTGCTGAGGATGGCCGCCATGAAGAAACAGGATGATTAGTTGCTTCGCTTTACCAACATCGCGTGGACCCGCTGCGGCTCCTGTGCGAGCTGCTAGTAACTGTGGCAACGTCAATCCCAAGGTCGATGCACCACCGATCTGCAGCACACTTCGCCGGTTCAAGTTGTGAGGTTCAGTACTCATTCAATTTAAATATGTGTAAAACGGATCACGACTTTGGTTAATGATCTAATTTTCGCAAGATCACCGATACACATCAATAACAAAAGACGGCTCATCGACTTGGAAGCTCAAACGAAAATGAGACTTTCTTATTATCTTCTGCTACTTCGTTAATATCGACCTCAAACGGCCGACTCGGACTGTTTCCAGCTAAATCTTCGATCAGTGGGTTAACACTTAATTCCACCCTGCCATCAGACCATTGTCCGGTTGCACGGTGGAAACGCATGCCTCGTTCATCAGCCATAATCTCGATACGACCGAGCACTTCGTTTCCAGCTTGCTTTACAGTTAAACCACGTTTTAATAGTGCGTAGTCTAAGTGTTCGTTCGCCATGACTAGTAGCGGTTCACTACTATGTTGGTGTGGTAGTTCGAATTGCCAATCTGCCGGATTCGGCTGAACATAGTCTTTTGCAATGGCCCGAAACCGTTTCCTGAACGTTTCTCCTAATGGCGCACCCTCAAGAGATGACCACTGGTCATCCACCCGCAATTCATATTCCAGTCCTTCTTCAAGAATTGCACCCAATTCCACGTTGAGATTTACACCGGACTTCTGCCTCCCCGGATGAAACCACAATGTCAGCTGTTTACCATCTTCTGACCACAGTTCTGTATGCCTAAATGGTCTCCCCACAAATTCCTCTTTGTCGACGCACCACAGACTAAAGAACTTAAAGATGTCACCCTGCCGCATCGGCTGGTCGAAAATCAAATAAAACTTCAGATGATTTGCCGGTAACTCGCCAGTGGTGGGAAATATCTGTTCTAGCTGTGGCGGATCTACGGCAGCCGCCGCTACACTCCACTCCAATCGGTGTAGACCTCCACCAACACGTGTAAGGTCTAAAATCGCCATATAGACATTTCCCGCTACTAATGAAAATGCCGGTGTAAATACAATCGAATTCTTACCTACCGCATATTCACCACCCATCGCACCGATGAATTCGCCCGCTTCATCCAATAGACCGAATGTAAGAAGCGATGAGCTGACATCCGATTCCGACAACTCCAGCTCAACGGGAATCGTGGCATGCACCTCTACATCCGAATCGTCGCCGCCATTCGGAGTAATCTCTAAGAGCGCAGCCGCAACCATCCCATCTTCAGCTTGGTCAATACGCGCAACTGGCCCAGCCAGCTTATCATCAACATCCGATTCCTGAGAGCAACCGCACAGGCAACAAAACAGGATCAGAATCGAAAGGCAATTATGGAAGTGGTGCAATTTCAAGGTCCAATGCACCCTCATCATCTCGCAGGACCACCATCTCCTTATTGCTCAACTTGGCGACATGCTTAGCAAAGAACAGCGATTCGACAACTTCGATACCATCAGGTCCAGCCTGTTGGGAGACGTCTCGTCTTGCTGCATCCTCGTTGATATCTTTTGCATCTAGGTATGACATATCCACTCGCACACCCCAATACTGGCTTGGGCCAAGCGGACGGCGCGAGTGATGGAATCGATCGGTGTTCGTAACCAACCATTGCTTACCATCCTTCTCGTAAGTGAACATATCAACCGGGCGATTGCCGCTACCCAATTCAACAACACTCGTACCCTTGATTTGTGCACCGGATTCGATGTCGTCAATCGGGAATTTTGCAATCGGAGTGCATGAGAATGAACCTACGATATAGTTCTTTCCGTCTTCCACATACGGCACAAATGACTGGATGGGTGCACGTGTTTCCCAACGACCGTGTGCAACATGATAAGTCTCAGTGCTGTAGATCTCAGCAGACTTACCATGCGTTAGCGGCAACGGCAGTGAGTAAATCTTGCTTGCGAATTCCTCGTTGCATTGTCCGGCTGCAAGTACGCGGCCGTTGGTGAACTCAACACCTGTGATATTGCGAATTACCGTACCTTCTTTGACCGGCAATGGCACTCGCACGTAACTGGCTTTCTTCAATGACAGCAGGGCTAACTCACCGTCACCACTCACGGTTGCAATAGCGCCAACGCCATCAGACTTTCGATGGAGCGACAAGTATATTGTGCCACTCTTCTTATTCACAGCCATATCAACCAACTGTACGTCCTCCGCACTTACCCCTAGTAAAGCTGCCAGCTTCTTGTCGACATCTTCCACTTTCTTTGACAGTTTTTTCATCGGCCCACTGTCCCCGGTTTGAATCGCTACAACTGATGCACTGCCAACATCCGCGACTAATAGAACTCCGTCGGGACCGAAGCTCATGCGGCCAATCCGTTTGAATTCGACACTGCCGGACTGAATATTCTCCAATACTGGCTTCGCCTTTTTCTCAGCAGCTACCGTTTCGCTGTTGCCGGCAACGGATATAGAAATGGTTACGGCTAAAGCGCTAAGCAAACAGATTCCAATTAGACGTTTCATGATTCGACTCCTAAGTCGCGAATAGGTGAATTTGGAAACTCCTGAACTCAACTTAGCTTCAGGTTACGTCCCGTACATCAGTTAGGATAACGCTTTCGAAAGGGCATTGCACTGCTCTAGTAGGATTTATTCCGGCTGCATCATTACAAGCACGTCATTCGGACTCTTTAAGATCTCCTTAACCTTCAACGCTGGCTTAAGCGCGTTGCTGACATCTCCGACGCTTGGATTTCTTTCGTCATCCGTATATAGCAGCACCGTGTCTTTATCTTTAACAGACAAACCAATCAGATGAGCAATATCTCCGACGAGGTTGAACATGTTAGGCAATATGACGCCGACATGAGACTTCTCAAACGGAGTTCTGCGAACGAGCGTATGTGGCGAGTCAATCGCAACGACACTCGTAATGTCTTCTAATACCGCATTGGCAGTAAACGCAACAATGCCAGCCTCTCCCGTTGAAAGAATGGAAAGTCTTGATTCCTTGCCAAGCATACCCTGCTCTTGTAAGACCTCGATGGTGCGACGAATATCAAACACCCATTGTGCAATCAACGGTCGCCCGACAAGCGCTCCCCATTGAAACGAATTATGTCCTACGGCTCGGCTTATGAGATCTCCTTGTGGAAATGCGTCTCCTGTAGCGCGTAACTGCAATTCGTAAAACCGTACCGGATCCGGAATATCCGCGATGGCCGCCTCTTGACGATCCGTACGATCAGCGAGTGACAGCATTAGCACAACCCTTTCACTCTTCTCGTCACTAAGGTCATCTCTATAGCGAACAACTATTTCCAATCCCGGTTCGGATTCGAAGCTAAACGCAACCTTTTCACCATTACCATCTATCGCGGACTTAATCTCGTTGCTCAACGACGCAGGATCAACCCCATAGTCGAGTCTGTCGGCTAGTTGTTTTTTCCTAACATTTAGGTCTGTCCGCAGCGCCATTTCATGATCGTCAAATGCCTGTTGGCTAATGGCGTGCCGTCCCAGTCGCTCAGCAAACATCGGAACCGAAACATGATCCTTTGGACGTGAAGCGTTTGGATAACAGCGGACACTCTCCGGATCGCGAGTCTCGATTTTCGGTTCTGCAATCGGGCTGCCGTCGCCCTCACCTTTAAGGAACCGCGTCATCCAGCCGTACATGGCTTCCCGCATCGGCTGGTTGTAGTCGTGCCCCGAATCAACGATTACGTGCCGTACATTTCCTGCGACATCCAGTACTTCATACAACTCACCAGCAGCAGCAAGTGACTTCTGTGCCTCTGCCACTGAGAATTGAATGCCGTCTCTGGTTGCATTTATCACCATCAATCCACGTGGAGCAGTTAAGCCCAAGACGCCCCACTCCTCGGTGAAAGCAAGTGCGTCCGGCATGAGCTCACACATACAGCACGCAACTCCGAGGTATGCCTGGTAATTCCCGACCGAACAAACCGGAACCACACACTTAAACCGCTCCTCGAGCGCACCTGCATACATCGTCTGATTACCGCCACCGCTTGTGCCAGTTATCCCGAGATTTTCCGATTGCACGTAAGAAAGAGACTGCAAGTAGTCCGCCGCACGCATATTTTCGTAAACCTGAATTCCTGGCAATGTCGTACCGGTGGGCAGTAACGTCGCAGCAACCATTTCACCATGATATTCGCCCAACGGTGTGTTAATTCCCCGCTCACCTGCTCCAAATGCATCGACACTTAATGCAACGAATCCGAGTTTCGCCAGTCCAATGCACCTCGCTTGCACCACAGGGTCCTGTTTCGCCCCGCGCCAATGACCGTGTACGCATAAAACAGCTGGGAACGGGCCATCACCGTCTGGTTTATATAAACTGCCGGTCATCCAAATGCCGGCAATCGTCTGAAAAGTGACTTTGGTCAGCGTATAGCCATCTCCTTCGATTACTCCCAATTCACGAGGCAGCAATTCACAGCGATCCACCTGCGGCAGCCCAATCGACTCTATTACACGAGACCTTGTCGTCTCTCTTAGCGATTTCCATTTGCGTGGAGAACTCGGCACACTGTATTCACTGGCCAATTCAGCAGCAGTTGCTTTGATGTACGCGAGGTATTGCTTGTCGATGTCCGGCATGAGATTCCTCGTTAACTGAAGCAAATTGCATCGATGACGCTACTCGTCCTTGGCACCACCAAGTGTGACCGAGATCTTGTACATATCCTGTAGATGTGCATGAGCCGCACTCGCATAACTGTTCTTTGGCCATCGTTTGCAAACCGACTGAAAGGCCTTAATGGCTGGCTCCTTAGCATTCATTTGTTCATATGTGTAACCGATTTGAAGCTGTGCCCATGGCGCCTGTGATTCGCTGCCACCGACGATTTGGTTATACAGAATGAGTGCCTCCCGGTATTCCTTGAGGCTACGATGGCAAGACGCCATTTGCTTGTAGTTTTCCGGGAAGTTCTCACATTGTCGGTACACACCGATAGCTTCCTTCAATTGACCTGCGTTGTGATGCGCCGTTGCAATACTCCACAACCATTGCTGCGTTTTGCCGGCGTCAATCTTCAACAAGTCACGATATACAGCGATGGCCTCAGCATACATTCCGATCTCACGATACGCTGCTGCCTCTTCGCTTTTCCAGCGGACTTCATTTTCCCGATCCGAAGCAGCAAGCTGTCGATAGATCTTTACCGCCTCGGCAAGCTTTTTCTCGCTACGAAAACTGCCTGCAACTGCTGCCAGACCTTCGTTCTTATTCTCGAACTGCCTAAAGATCGAGCGCCCTTGCTCGTACAACATTCGAGAAACGTAGAAACCACCGAGCCGCCCCAGTAGTTCATCGTCCTTGCCAATTTTAGCTAGTAGTTGCTTGTAGCTATCTACAACCTTTTGATCCCGACGAGAATTCCCGAGCACCTCAATAATCCAATATGCAACTTGCTTATATTGGTTCCGATCCTTTTCTTCAGTGGTCGTGGCAGGATGCGATTCAGCCAGAAAGCCCGTAACGGTATCTGCCAACTTCTCACCGAGAGCTCGCGTCTCGTCGTCCCCAGTCAAACCACTGATCGGGGACCGACAATAGTAGTAAACGTAATATGGAAGGTTCGTTTTGTAACTCGTCTCTAATACCGATTTCGCCTGATTAAAATCTCCGAGTCCAAAGTAATGGCTTGCCAGACTGTTGCTCGCGGACACACATACAGCCCTTGTCAATTTGGTGCGAGTCGTGTCAAACGCGAGCCGTTTCCATAACTTCACCTGACTCTCAACGTCCTTCTCGTCAGCGGCAATCTGACTTAGATCGCGAATCGAGTAGACTGCTACTGCATGCTTGGCAAAGTCATTCAAAACATTTTGATACGCCTTCTTCGAATCGGGAACGCGTCCCATGCTTCGGTACGTATTGGCAATATAGTAAGCCGACGCGGCCGCTTCAGGGGATTCCGGGAAGTAATCGATAACGGATTGGAACCCTTCTTTGATCGCTGTGTTTTGACGCCGCAATCTCACCTGCGTCAGACTCCATTTCATCAGAGCATAAGATGCTGCTTCACTGCGTTCATAAAGTGTTAAGTACTTTTCATACTCCGCAGCTGCCGTCTTCCAGTCGTCATTGGTGTTGGTCGATTCACCCTTCTTAAAGAATCGCTCAGCAATATTTAGTTGATAGCGTTCTACTTCACGCAGTTTACTCCACCGCTCTAGTGACATTTCATCGAGGCGTTGCGCATTGGCGACACCACCGAATGCCATAGCGAATGCAAACGATATACAAATTGCGGTCTTATTCTTCATCTTCTTTCCTCTTTTGCGCCTCTCGCCATTTGTGATGCTCTGCATGTGCATAATTGATAACATTTGCACCCAATTGATAGCAAGCATTCCATATCTCTGCGGTTACACCCGCATGCCCATCTGCCCAAGCATCACCGATGTCGCCAGGGTGGTAATAACATATCCAACGGCCATCTTTAAACCAGCCGAGCGCTTCTTTACCACCGTGCGGAGCAACATACGGCAAATACGGAATTTGAAATGGCACTCGATGGATAATATCATCCAATGGAATCGGCACTGGCCGAACGTCTGGCATCACTCGTGCCATCATCGACACAAACTGATTATGGAAATGTCGGCTGCCACCGTTATCACCGAATAACATCCCGTGCTTGTCGTTGATGTATTCTTGTAAAATCTTAATCTCGTTATTCGACATCGAGATGCTACGTTGCCCTGTTATGTACACGACCGGCGGGCACCTAATCGCATCGTATGCCCCAAGTTGGCTAACGGTTACAGATTCTGTCTTCTCTTTTACATGCTGCTGCGTTAACTCGAAGTACTTGATCAGCATATTTAAGTCGCCACCGACTCCCAGATCCTGATTCCAGTCCCCACCACTGTATTCGAGTCGAATAAATCCGACTTTCCCGTCACTCGTTCCACTTGCAAATCCAGCACCTTCGCCTTCGCCCATCCCGATCTTATAGTTGTGGCGTGTGATTTCCTCTAACTCCAGTTGCGTATCATCAATTTCGGGCATATCGAAAGAGATCGCACTAAACGGATTCACCACGTAGCGTTTTCGGATAATCTTTTGTACCTTTACCACCTGCGCCACAGTTTGTTGCTCACCACCACCTGCGGGTAAATCGTAAAAGCGAGTACAGCCATCGATGGAGGACAGCAAAATACATACGAATAGAAATATGATGCTATATCCGGTAAATCCCGTGAGCGACTGATTCAGCTTCGGGCTCTTCGTGCCGTAATACGGAGCCAGTGGATCCATCGGATTCCAACTTGGCGATAATGCCTCAGCGTCCGGTTCAGCACGACGAGCCTGGTCATACCATTTGCTACGAACTTCGGTGTACCAAATCACCCACCCGAGGCCTGTAAAAAAGACCACGACCAATCCCACTCGGGCTGCAAACGCTCTTAACATCTCCAGACCGAAGTAGTCCGTTACAGCAATACTCCCATGCCAGAGCATCGGTGCTGCAATTGAGAAGCAGCACCAAAATACAATTTGCTTAATATCCCAGTGTTTGGACCCTACATAAATTAAGTAGCAACCCAAACCAATTTCGCTGGCGCCAAGAAGCAGGTGCACCACTTCCGGCAAAAACTGCATATAGGCCCAGTCCATTAGCAGCAAGCACCAGAGCAGCAATCCAATCGCCGCCTGGCTACTCTTGCTTTTCAAATTGATCGCTAATTGAGCCAACTTAGAGCCTTATTTCCCCGGTCGGATTATTTCCCGTCAAGAAGTGATTCAAGATCGTTATTGTTGTCGAGAGGGTTTTCATCGTCCGGTGCAACTTTCGTCTCACCAATACCCAACGCATCCATCACTTCATCGTTGCTGGGCTGACCGTCCTGAGTCGCAGCGCTGGCCGCTTGTTCAGACAAAGTGGATGCCCCTGCCTGTTCAGATGTCTCCATCTCGCCGACCGTCGCTTTAGCCGGTTTATTCTTCGCA
Source organism: Pirellulaceae bacterium (assembly GCA_045566075.1). Taxonomy (GTDB): domain Bacteria; phylum Planctomycetota; class Planctomycetia; order Pirellulales; family Pirellulaceae; genus UBA11883. The sequence goes on from JBJLEE010000004.1 coordinate 18,726, forward strand.
GTGGCAGATTCATCGCTCAACAGAAATGGAATCACAGTCAACACCATAATTAACACGAAGCACGCAACCGTCGAAATGATCACGCTGCGCACCAGGCTATTCGACGCGATTGTGCCCATCACCTCGTGTGGTCGTTTACCTTTTAATGTCCCCAGAAACTCTCGTAACTCTCCAATGGATTCGCTACCGCTCTCACGCAACCGTCGGACGTCACCACCCATTCCGGATTTATCTGTGTCGTTATTGCTCATGGTCTTTTTCAGCTTTGATTAATTGATTGAGAGTGGTTCAGTCTGTTAAATAAAGCGTCGTCAGCTACGATCCTGTTCAACAATATGAACAAGGTCGCCTCCGGCCTCGCTTATCGCTTCAATTACTGGCTCAAAATACATCGCTGGCACTTCCCGATGTACCTTTAGCAACACGATTCGCTCACCAGCAACAGCCTCACCAAGCAAGCTTTCGATACGCTGTGCAAGATTCACTTCCCCGGTTTGTTGACCGTTTACATAGTATTTATTTTCGTTATCGATCAGCACGCTGACTTTCGAGGCGCCAGCACTCTCGATTTCAGTTGCTTCAGCTGGTTGCCATTGCAGATGACTGTCGTCTTGAGCTCTTGCTAGGATGACGAAGAAGATTAGCAGGTTAAACGCAATGTCACCCATTGCCATGCTTGGCACTTCGGCATTCGACTTTTTGCGTTTCATTTTCATATTCGTATGGTTGTCCGTACAAGTCGAACGCTACCCTTCTGATGGTAGCATCACTTGCTGCTCTTCCTCTCGCTGAATCGTAATGACTCCGCCTGCCTGCTCAATTAGCTCTGTGACTTTTATCCAGTGATGATACGGCGTGTCTGTTTTACTCTTTACCACGACAATGCGTTCTTCCGGGCGTGTCTTATTTGCAAACGCTCGATCCAAATACGGCTTGAAATCCGACAGCCGAATAACATTCCCGTTGATCATGGCAGATGTACGTGTCAGCTGAACCTCAATGTTGTCTGATTGTTCCTGCTCTTCAGTCTGATCGCTTCGAGGTAACGTTTGTTTTCGACCACTATCCGGCTGAACAGAGGCGCAAACGAGGAAAAACACAATCAGGTTAAACGCAATGTCACCTGTTGCACTTGATGGCGGCTCCGCCATTAGTTTCATTCTCTCGCGTCGCTTACGCATGAGTCACAAAACTTTCCTTAAGAGTCTTTACCCGTCACTGCAAGTTGCAACGTGACACCTTCGATTAATTCTGTCGCCGATTGCTCTACTTCCAATACGAAACGATTGATTACGCTCGTAAAGTAATTGAAAGCCATAAATGCCGGAATACCGACGATCAATCCGAAACACGTTGTGAGCAACGATACCTGAATACCGCCAGCTGCTGCCTCAACAATATTCGTCTCTCCCATTTGCTCTACGATATTCGCAAAAGCAACGATCATACCTTGAACCGTGCCAAGGAAGCCGAGCATAGGTGCAGCACTTGAAACCGTGGCCAGAACTGGGAGATGCTTTTCAAGCCCCCCAACAATGTGCACGGAATAATCGTCCATCGCCTTTACGACTTGCTCTTCAATACGTGCTGCATCGTAATCCAATTGATCCAACACATAGTATTTTCTCAAGCCAGATGCGAGCACCGCCGGCACCGGGCCTTGTTCTTCTTCGCAAAACCGCAGTGCATCTTCAATGCTGTCATCCTGCAACATCTGCTGTACATCATCGCGAATTCTCAGAGAATCGCTGTCTAACATCTTCAGACTGCGATAACGCTCGATGATCACTCCGGTCGCCAAAATACCCATGATGAGAATCGGCCACATGAACAGGCCACCATCAATCAGTAATCCCAATGCACCCGTAGAGAGTAATTCGCTGAACCAACCAGGCTCTTCAGTCGATGGCTCCGCATCAGCCTGGTCGTCCGCCGCCACCCCTTCATCTGTAGCGTCACTGCCATCACCAGACGATTCCGCTGCCTGTTCACCATTCGCTGTCTCGTCAGGAATATCCGGAATCTCTACTCCGACTGCAGGGCCACCGCTCTCCGTTTGATCGCCAGCATCCGCATCACTGCCCTCCTCTGGTGCCGTCTGTTCTGGTTTCTCATTATTGAGTTCATTGAGGATGTCATCACCCTGTGCCATAACCGTCCCGGTTATGAACAGACATGTGAACATCGTGCCAAGAAAAAACATTGAGCGTCGCATGGTTGCAAACTTCCGAAAAGAGATCCTGTCTATTATCAGCAGACGCATACCTGCATCTTCCCGACATACACGGTGCTTAGTTGTCGTTATCAATACTGTTGGCTTCCGTTTCAAACTGCTGGATCATCTCCGGCAATGCCAATCGACCACGGGCGTATTTTGCCGCTTCACTGGATGGGAAATCCCACCGACAGCGATTATACCGCCTGAATGCGAGTTGATTGTTGTTACCCATTCGATAACTTTCACCGGCCCAGAACATCGAGTCACTGCCAAGTGGGTCTTCAGGGAACAGCTTCGCGAACCGATCAAATGATGCTCCCGCTTCCGTGTAAAGCTCATTCTTGTAATAGCACTGGCCAACGCGGAATGCCATGCGGGATGCGTACTCGTGACTCGAGAACTTCTCGAGGAACTTCTCGCCCACCTGAGCGGCGACCTTAAAGTTTTCCTGCTTATAGAAGTGGTCTGCAATACGTATCATGACGCTCGCGATTAATGGGCTGTTTGGATACGTAGCCGCCAGAGTCACGTAGGCTTCCAATGCTTCGTCAAAATCACCGGCGTCTTCATACGTTTGTGCCAGCTTATATTGTGCATCTGCAGCGAGCGTATGATCCGGATATTGAGTCAGCAATAACTCGTATGACCGAATGGCCTCACTCCATTGCTCCAACTCCTGCGCGAATTGCCCCCGCAGGTAGGCGATACGTGGAACATACTTCGGGTCCGGGTAATCTTCCATTACTTCTTTGAGGATACGTCGCCCCGCTTCCAGATCCCGGCCTAGATCTTCATCGCGACCAAGTTCCTTGTGACTCTTGAATAACTCAAAGTAGCTTTCCGCGATGCGAAACTTCGTTTCCACCGCCAACTCTTCATCGTTAAACACCTTGGTGAATGCCGACACTAACCCGTTGGTTCCAACAACGACCGGGATTTCGTGCAACACGGACAATTCGCCTGTCTCCGTTGCGGCAGCGTCATCTATATACGACACGCTAATTACATCCCCAAAATAGCTTTCGATCTTTGGATCAGTGTCTTCCGAATTGGATGGCGTTGGCTTCTCCGCCGCGACCAACTGGTACGATCCTGTGAATTCGCCACTATGAATCGTTGTTTCGAACAGCTTAACGACTTCTTTCTCTCCAAGTTCTGTTGTTATTTCAACAACAACCTCATCGCGTTCATCACTGATGTCTTTGTCTGCGTCGTAAACACGCAGATAGAGCTTTTCACCAACATGAAGCTGTTCTACTACATCCTCATACTCACGGTCGGTAACATTCAATTGACCGTTGGAGACGATTCGTGCGTTCGCCTTTAGCAAGCTTGGCTCACCAGTCGCTCTAATTTCGTCCTTGTATGCAAGTAACACCTGATCTTCGCCTGAGAGGTTTAGTACTCTAGCCACGAGGCCGCCTAAGTCACCATCTTCTTCCTCATCCGGCAGTCGCGTCCTTCCGACCAAGCCACGCGGCATACCAATCGTCAGTGGAACTAATGCCGGTGAGTCTTTACTACCCAGTTGCATGATGATTTGCCCAATAAAGCGTCCCTGATAAAGAGCCTCATCGCGTTCGGCATTTGCCGGCAAGTCACTGAAATTCGACGACACGATACAGTCCACCAGTAATGTAGACCCATTACTTGCCTGCACAGCAACCGTGACCTGACTCCGATCATCCTTAGCCATGTCAGGATCAATGACTTCGACGAGCAGCGGCACTTCAAATGCAACAGCACTCACATCATCCTCATCCACAGGTAAATAAACCGGTGTGGGCAGACCCGTTTGGCCTTCAGGACGTGGAATCATTCGTGATGAAACGATCCGAACCTGAGCATCCGTTGGCTCATTCACATAAACGACGGATTCCCGCTTCACGGAATGGCCTGGAAATGTGTTTTGCTCATCCAGATAACGGATGTAAACGCGATCGCCCTGCTTTACCACCAGGCGATCCTCCATCTGCTCACCCGCTGTATCCACTTCTTTTGTGAAAATACCTGAATACTCATCCGTCTCGGTAGCCGTCAGGACAATTGGAGCATCATCATTAACGGAAACTTCCACTACGATTTCATCCAACTCATCTGATTGGTCACGATCGTAATCTGTGACCTGAATCGTGATGCGCTCACCCGGATCAATACGCATAAGCGCTTTGGGTGTAAACGTAACACCACCTGCACCACTTCGCTGTTGGTCATATGCGATTGGAGAAATAGACGCGTTGTAATAGGTCGCCTGCAATTCACTTGTGAGAAGGCGTCCGGTACCACCCTGATTCTGAGTCCGTTCGTCGGTATATGTTGCGCGAACAATATCGCCCGCTGCGATCTCAAGAATATTGTTTTGTGCCAGAGACAAAATATCAGCGTCGGTCGGAATTTGTGTTTCTTTTTCATTCGCGTCACCAACTACGACGTGATTAATAGCAACAGAATTTCCGATGTACTCGTTCACGATGATTCGCGTATAACGCAAGTCGTAACTAGGGAATCTGAACTCCCATTCGTTATTCAGATCGACAATTCCCTGCTTCGCCGGTACGAGGAAGATGTTACGCAACTCCATTAATCCACCACCCTGAATCTCCAGTGGCTTAATCAGCAAGTCCCGCGATCCGCCATCCTCAACAAGAATAATTCCAGCACGATCCGGCACATAAACACCCCAACCGCCACTATCTATCACCGGATGTTCAATTTCCTGTCGGCCAAGTTGCACGGAAAACCGACCGGATGTTCCCGGATGGGCATACTCAAGCCATAATTCATACAAACCTGGCCGAATAGCTCCAAGAGATACGGCAAATTGGTCCTCAAGGCTCGTCCAATTTCCGACAACCTTTACCATCTCCGTTTCCTTGAATCCAAACTCTGCTGTTGTCTTAATAAATCTCGCAGCGCTTAGATCCACATCCTGCCGACCGGTAAACGGTGTTTCTTCAACTAGAACTTCCTCTCGCTCCGCAGCCCATTCTTCTTCGGTGAAGGGTTGAAGTGAAACTTGTTGCGTATTAACCGAAGCATAGGCACGCTTTACACGGACACCAGAAGAGCCCTTACTGCACGCCGCAAACACAGTAATTTCATGCTGGCCTTTCTCCAACCAGACATCAACATTTCGAGCGCCTGCGTTTAAGGACAATTCCATAACGCCGTCTACCAAAAGCGCCGTCGTTTCACCTTCCACACGAAGCCGCACGGCTCCGGATCGTTCAGCAATTAACAAACCATGCCAAACGACAGCATGCGCCGGATCGATTACCTTTTCCTCTTCTTCGATCGCTTCCTTGCTCCAGTCGAGATCGCCGAATTCTTCAAATCCGGGCTCATCTTCGATCGGTGTACCGGTGCCAACCAGGTTTAGTACCTGATTCCAGTCACGATATGACCTGTAATCACCTGCGTAGACCCGTCTATTGATACCGACGTATTCCTCCGCGACTCCCTTGAGTGCTGCCTGCGACGGATATGTGGCGACACGGAACCAATATTCTCCGTCATATGAACCCTGAATATCCATCCGCACCGGTGCTTGATCTTCCTCGCTAGGTGACGCAACTCGTACTCTCGATACCGAATACAAGTCTTTCATATCAACGGTCAGGATTTTCGGAGTTTGGCCATCAGGACGGCTCACCCAGACCGTGTCTTTACTTTGATCAATCGCCATTAACGGGCTATGGTCGATTGCTGAGTCACTTGCCGTGGCACCCGCTGGCAACTCTGCCGTGGGAACCTGGCCTTCAAAAATCCCGCTATGCGGTTCGGTTTCCGTAACGACAACCTGAACTTCGTCTCCGCTATCAGTCGCGAGCTTAACAACCACTTCGTCCTGTCCGGACGTCGTATCGCGATCAGCATCCTCAATTCGGATATATAAAGGATTCCCCGGCTTTACCTGTGTCGCCGGTCGAATCTGTGAAACCCGCTGGTCGTCACTTTCCTGTTCAAGCTGCTGACTAAAAGTGGCTTCTTCTTCTGTTTCAATCACACTGCTTTGCACAGCAAAATCAGCATTGGCCGCAACTTGTATTTCCACGTCTGACAATGGAACGTTCTTAAACTCTTGCTTGAACTCCTCCGGATAATCGCACTTAACAACATCATCACCCATCAATTGCAGTATGCCGTCACCTTCCGTAACGTCACCCAAAGCTGTATCTAGGTCAGCTCTAAAGAGGCCTTTACCGGCGCCAGTACTCGTCAGGAAGATTTCTTCTACATCGCCGCCCGGAATCGTCGTAACGACAACAGGTATCCGATTATGACCGCGACTAATCCCCAGATCGCTGTCATGTACGACGATCGAAAGCGCGAGTCCTGGTGCGTGGAATCGCTTGCTGATATGGCCCAGGCGTCCAACCGTACGTAATAGATTCAACTGGTCGATGTATCGCTCTTCGACGCGGTAGATCTCAGCCAGGTTATAAAGTGTCTGATTTGCCAATTCGACATCCGGTACACGTTCGAGTACCGAACGGAATACATCCCGAGCTTCATTTCTATCACCACGTCGGAACATCAAAACACCCTGCAAGAATTCCGCGCGAATGATTGTCAATGCCTCGGACGAACGCGTTAGCTCTTCAAATACCTGCTCGGCCTGATCGAAGACCTTCTGCTCCATAAACGACTCGCCAATGCCAAATTGGGCTTCGGTGGCTTCTTCAGTCTCCGGATACAAGTTTGTAACCGTCGTATATTCACTACGGGCCAGATCAAAACGACGGGCGGTAAAATAATTCTTGGCCAGTAACAACTGAACCTTGGCCTTGTTCTCCTGAGTGATCTGTGCCGATTCCGCATTTCGAACTACCCATGTCCTCAAGACATCTTCGACGTAATCATGGTTGTCATCTCCGCCGGCGGCGACGAGCGATTCCGACACGAACAAGATCAGGTCGACAGGCACTTCATCGCGATGTTCATCGAATAGCGACTTATTGTCTTCGTAGAGATCATATGCAAGCTGACGATCGCCCAAACGCAGGTATAGGGCTGACTGCAAAAGAGGTGCAACGGGACTGTCTTCATCAATCGTCAAACCTACTCCACCACTTTGTGTGTAGCTTCGGCTGACGATTGTTCGCATCGCGTCTCGACGGCCCTGATCCACACTCGTGATATTGGTAAGCAATCCTGTACCAACCGTCGTCACAAAAATGTGATCCTGTTCGGCAATCGCTAAGTCAACAAATGACTTCAGTGCATCCCATCCACGATATTCATTTTGAGAGCGAAGTGTTGCACCCTGTAGACGCTTGAGTCGTTCCATCGGCGCCACGTTTGCCGAGGAGGCGAGCTTCAGCTTAACTATATCGGCGTATGCAGCACTATTAAACAATCTGAGGTTCAAAACCGAGTCATAGAAGGCTAGCTTCACTTGATCAGTAACCTCTTCGTTGGCTCTGATTACCCCGACCCACGACATAACGGTATGGTCGTCGATATCAAACGTCGTAAACGGCAATTCGTCACGTCGCGTGCGGATCTCCTTTAGCAGCGTCCCGATTTGATTGAAATCCGGTTGCTCTTGGGCAAGTAAGATACTCGCTGTGGCCTGAGCGTATCCCGCATAATTGACATTTCCCGGCCCGTTCATTGCCTGCCGATACATGGCAATACGTGCAGGAGCTTCTGCTTCACTATTCGCATTTATTCGACTCAGCGCATCTCTCGTTTCTGTATTCCCAATAGGCAAATAGCGTCGCCAATGCGCCATGGCTTGGTCTGTCATCTCAAGGGCGATCAACGGATCTGCACCGGTAACGCCGTAGTTGTTTGCATACCCGAACTTCTGCTCCAATTGCTGATACCAACTCAAGACACGTTGCGCTAGGGCTTTGTCCTTATTACGCTCGGCAGCTAACATCATGCGTCGAAACGCATCGCCATCAGTTAGATCCAATTGTTGGGTCAGCATGTGATTCGCCGCAGCCTTCTGAATTTCCTCAGGGGCATAATCCGTGGCTGCGTTCAAATAGACTCTTGCATAACTGACTTCCTTCGGAAACATCTGCACCAGCTTGGCCCACTCAGAGGCGGCACCTGACCGCTGTGCCGTCGGCGCTTGATACTGCAAGTAATAGGCGTGGGCATAAAGCAGTCGCCGTTTCATCTCGACCGACATTTGATTGAATTCCGGCGAAGCGAGCATAGCCGCCCGTGTACGTCCACCATTCGCGTTATTTGTCCCGAGCAACTGCCAGTTCTTAACAATGGCCTGTCCTGCGTAGGCCTGATATTCGTTTCGAAGTGCATCATGTCGCGGCTTCAGTTCCTTATTGGCTTTAATTGAGCTAATATACGAATTCACCCCACCTGCGTAATTGATTTGCATATATCTGCGTTGCCTGTCGAGCAATTGACGGGCACTATTTCGAGCGGCGTTATCATCTGTCGTCGCCGATAGTGCCAGGCTTGCCAGCGCGGATGCGTAGTTTACTTCATCGTTTTCCAGCCGCATAAGCCCTTCCATGGCCACTTGATGCGCTCTTGCTGGATTCATCTGACCGGTCAAGTGCACGCGTTGAGCAAGAACATAGTAGAGGTAACTGCGGTGCCTCTCGTTTTTGTTTATTGCATCGCGAAGCACTCGTTCCGTGTCAGCCAACTTTGCCGGCTCCACTCCGTTGCGTGAAGCAAAGGTGTTGGCCGCTCCGGAAGTGTATGCATCATCGATCAACACAGCACGCCAAAGCGAAAGTGCTTTGGCTTCGTTCCCTTCCGTGTCGTACTGGGATGCCACGCTGATCCGCAGTGAGCCTTTTCTAAGGTCGTTGGGAAAGCGACCGTAGAACTGATTAACGATGGTCTCAGATTGTTGCGCATTAGACTTGGATGCGATAATGCTTTGACACTGAGCGTAAAACAGATCCGCGTCGTCCTTGATCGAACGGGCTTGTTGATATGCATTCGCGGCGTTCGTGTACTGCTCAAGCGATCTGTAATTCGTTGCGCGTTGTACATGCAGAACTTGCTGTTCAACACGATCCGGTACGAGCCCGCGCTTAAGTAACGTGTCGATGACACGATTACTTTCCGCCCATTTTGAAAGCGCGGCGAATGTGGCATTGGCATTTCGACCCATCGCCGATGCGTAAGTACCATTTGGAATCTTATTTAATACATCTTCAGCTAGCTCAGCTGCGGTAAGACGGCTTTCACCGCCCAATGTCAAATACAACCGAACGGCTCGCTCTGCATATTCCTTGCCAATTAGCGAATTACCATGACGCACCCATACCGCCATGGCGGCATCTGCTGCATCAAGCACATTCTGCCCATCATTAAGGACTTCCGATAGCAACACTTCCACATTGCGTGCATTTCCGGAAGTAGCGTATCGCGTCAAATACTGGCGGCACGTAGCAATGAGGTCTTTGTTACGAGAAAGCACTTGCTGACCATCGATAAGCCTAAGCATCATCTGTTCGTGTCGAGGATCCGAGACGTGAGCCGTTGTAAACGTCTGAGCAACGCGGACTAACCCAAGTGCACGACCGTTATTGAAGTACAAGTCCGCCAACTGCACCAACAGGTTTCCGGCCTCAGGAGACGTATCCCGGTATTTGCCTAACTCGGCTTCGAATTGACTCGCTTGCTGGCTTACCTCGTCCTGCACCGCATCCTCTTGAGCATGTAGGCAGACGGAGTTGGCGAGCATCGCCAGCAAAAGGAGGCTTGTGTTGGTTACGACTCGGGGGAATAGAGACTTCATTTTTTACAACTCTCTGATTTGCGCTTAATTTGTGGTCGTGGACTTATTGACTAGCCGCCTTGTCGCGACAGGGCTTCTGCAATCTGTTTGGCATCGGTTGCCAGATTGCTTTCCGGGAAATCCCCAATCAGTTGTTCAAATCGCTGACGCGCCTCACCTCGCCGATTCAGGCGATACAGACAACGGCCATAGTTAAATAAGATTACATCCAGATACTTTGCATCGGGCTGATTCTCCAGCACCGTTTCAAACGTATCGATGGCACGTGCATAGTCTTGCTGGTCGTAATAATGGTTCGCCATTTTTGCAACCGCTTCTCCGACGCGGCCGCTGTCAGGAAACTGGTCATATACCTTTTTGTATTCCTGAAATGCCCGGTCCCGTAATTGGACAGCACTCGCCTCGGTGGCATCAGTTGCCATGGCTTCGTAACATTCTGCGATACCAAACTGTGCTTCACCACGAAGTTGGCTCGTTTGCATATTTGCCAGACGCGTGTAAATTCCAATCGCTCGATTAATGTCACCTTCCGCTCGAGCCACATCACCGAGTTGCAGCAGCGCGTCATCCACAAATCCACTTGCCGGGAATTCTCGTTGCAACCGTTCACACATGGCTGCGGCTAAATTCAACCGGTCCATTTCAAAGTACACATGCCAAAGCTGCACATACGTCTCTTCGAGCAGTCGACCACGTAGCCGGCGAACATCCGGCATGACCGACTCGCATGTTGCAAGTGCCTGATCATATTTCTGCTTAGCCTTGGTATCTAAACCAAATTCCTTATATCGGTTTCCAATCTTGGTGAGTGCGTCTGCTGTTTTGAGTTGCGTTTGCACACGTAATTCTTGATCGGTAATCTCAGTACGTGTAACGCGAACACCGCCGATATTTCCTTCTAAACACTTCGCAGCAAAACGCCTTTGAACTGCGGTGTCTGATGTATTCGACTCATCCTGATAAACGATACGAATCTCGTCTCCTGGTAGAGCCTGAAGGACTGCATCGCCAGCAACAATCTCCTCTGCTCGCGCCAGCACGACGTTTCCCCTGAAGACGCCGGAATGAATGCTGCCGTCATCCACTATTTCTGGCTGCACATCCGGTACTGCCGGAACCTCATTCTCATCATCACTGGGATCTCCTGCTGCTGCGGCATCCTCGGGTACGTTATCGACACCAGCGCCGTCGTCACCTTCTTCTGACCCGCCGTCTTCAGCTTCGGCATCCGCTGGTACAAGAGCATCACCAATTTCTAACTCAGCTTGGATCTCACGTTTTACTTCAGCAAGAGTAATTGCAACACTGTCTACTTTTTTGAATTTCTCAATTTCAATTTCTTCCTCGAGCAGTGGAATCTCTTCACCGTTATTTTCTGTATCGGTGGTTCCCACATCGCCTTCTGCAATTAGCTTCGCGCGTTCCGCTTCAATTTCCTCGTCAGTCTTGCGGCGATATACCGCTAATTCCGCTTGCACGGCATCCGACTCAGGAGTGATGTCGCGATCCGGATCGAGTACCTGTACATTGATACTCTTACCCAATACAACACCGTTTACAGTTTCTCTAAATGCACCGTCGGTTACCTGCACGATTCCGTTTGCCACCACCTGGACTTCCTGCAGCACTTCCTGATTCAGCAGTTTTTCAGCCGTATGAGCATCGACATAAACAACCGATACTTTATCTGTGCCTTTTACTTCAAGCGTGCCGTTACCCGGTGTCGGAGTGCCGAGTCCAGTCATAACAGATCCCAGAACAACTCGAACATTACGCCCAATCGGACGACATTCAACTTTTTCTTCGTCCCCGCCACTACTCTTTACGAGTACCGTAATACTCTCGTCCGTATCGAGAACCGCCAAATCTGCGTCTTCGATCTTGATAAAGAATCGCTTGCTTGCTTCGAGCTTGTCGGCGCTCGTATCGTCAGCATCCAACGTTGTGCCAACGCGTTCCAATGCCTGAATGGCGCGCGAGTAATGCCCCTGCTCGAAGTGTGCTAGACCGATGTAATAATAAGCCTCGTTTACCTGCGAGCTAACAGGAAAGTCTTCAATCACTTGTCGCATAATAAGGAAGCACTTACCAAATTTACGCGAATGGAAATAACAGACACCGGATTTGAGAGTCGCTTCTGCACGTTGTCGGTCGTCAGTATTTTCTTCAGTTGCGATGGTCTCAAAGTGCACGCGTGCCTGATCAAATGCTCGATCAATATCAAGGAAGTGCACGCCGAGTTTCATGTGCGCGATATAACGCGTCTTACTGCGAGGATAGCGTTCAATGACGCTTTTCCAGATTTCCAGCGCCTTTTCGACTTCGTTCGCTTCATATCGCGCGTCACCAGCATCGATCAGCTTGCGGGCTGCCCGATCTTCGATGAGCGAGCCTCGCATGAGAGGATTACGGACTTCTTCATCCTCCGCATCCTGTGCGACAACGTTAAGCGAAGAGAAACAACCGATAAATAAACCGGTACACAATAGCAAGCAACGTGAACGCTTCATTGCCGCCCCTACCCAAAATAAGTTAAACACTTAAACCGATATGCCATGCGGCGTACCGACGGGCCTCCTTTCCCGCTAATGATTTGCTTCAGTCCGTTGAAGCAAACAGCCCGGCTGCCAACACAACCAGGCTGCATTTATTTGCCCTAAGAAAGCGCGTGTAGACTAGCCAAATAATTCCATTACCGGCGTGCCACTATCAACTAACTTCATTGGTCGTTGCAATGGAGTCATCACTTCTTTCTCGTGATTAATTCCCAACGCATGACACAACGTTGCGTGTAAGTCTGCAACTTCGACAGGTCGATCCTGCGGACGCATTGCATCCTCATCACTGCTGCCTATCACCTGACCGCCTTTGATGCCGCCGCCTGCCATGAAGCAAGAGAAAACAGCTGCCCAGTGATCACGACCAGCATTGTCGTTGATGCGCGGTGTACGACCGAATTCACTCACCATCATGATGAGAGTCTTGTCGAGCATACCGCGATCTTTCAAGTCCTGTATCAACGATGCCAACGCAGGATCCATGACATCACCATGAGCCTGCATTGCCGGGAAGTTATTGCTATGCGTATCGAATCCGCCGCGATTAACCTGTACAAATCGCACACCGTTTTCGACCAGACGACGAGCAAGTAGAGCTCCACGTCCAAACGCTGTATCTCCGTAACGTTCTAACGTCTCCGAGGGAACCTTCTGCAATTCAAACGCCTCCAATGCAGGACTTCGCATCAAGCGAACCGCATCGTCGATTGATGTTTGAGTTGCAGCCAGTCGTGGATCGTCGTTCTTCGAAGCAAACTTCTTGTTGTACTTCTCGAGAACTTCCAGACGGCGATTTCCGCGTACTTCAGCGATGCTCTCTGGGAATGCCAGATATGGATCTCTGTCTCCAGGAGCTGAGACGTAATACGCTTCGCACTTTTGACCGAGATATCCGGCGCGAGGAGCCTGCCCGCTGATGGATACATAGGTTGGCAAATCACCTTTTTGATCAAGTTCGTGTGCAACGACACTACCAAACCCAGGATGTCGCAGGTTCGGACCTGGCAAGTAACTGGTTTGCACGTTGTATGTTGCTCGGCCGTGATCACCCTGCGTACCTGCAATGGATCGAATCAAGGCTGCGTGTTCCATTTGCTGCGCGACTTGCGGGAAAATCTCAGAGATCTGAATGCCCGGCACCGTTGTATTAATTGGTTCCAAATCACCTTGAACCGGTCGACCTGGCTTTGGGTCCCAAGTATCAACGTGACTCATTCCACCACCGTTCCAGAACAGAATTACATGTTCCGCGGTTGGGGCGTGACTACTTCCAGCGTAGGCGATCAGGTCTTTTACGCTAAGTCCGAGTACGGTCGCTCCGCTTGCGCCCATCATGGCGCGACGTGTCATTTTGTATCCCTTGCATGACATTGTGTTGGCTCCTAAAAATGTCGGGAAATGGAACTTGGTTTAAAAACAATACGTTCTAGCAAACTTTACGCTTACGGAAGGAATCTGAATTCGTTGCAATTCAACAACACCCAACGAAGGTCTGAAATGCCAGCCTCAAGGTCTGAAGCTGCACCAATGACGCCTTTCGCCGTTTCTAACTCTTCCGCCGTAACTTCGCGTGTAAGGATTTCTCTATAAGCCAGCTTCACAGCGGCATCTACGTTGGCCTTGTTCCCAGTTACCAAGGCATACATTGGCTCGAGATCACCCACTCGCGATGCATGATCTGTCAGGCTACCGTTTAACATCATCAATGCCTGCCGCATGGATGGCTCTTGTTGACGTAGCTCACCGAGCTCCTGACGTGATGTTTGACCAAACACACGAATAAAGTGGCCAACCGGTGCGGGGGCTGCCATCCTCATCGATGAAGTAAACCTTGGATTGTCATCAATCACTCGATCTACGTATTCCGTGCGGTATCGCATCCCTGGGCGTGTTTCCTGCTCCATTGCCATCATGCGCTCGGCTTCAAGTTCTTCGGCACTCTTGATCTGCATAGCTTCGAGCTTGAGGTCATCTTCCTTCTTAGTAAGGAGTTCATCGAAATTCAATTCGATTGCCTGCTCTAACTGGTACCCCGCTGCGATCATCTCCGGCTTCTTCATCTCTGGCTTCTCACCAGTTACGATATTTGCCAGATCGTCACCCTCAGCAATCACCTTTGCGGGATCGTCGTCACCTTCCGGCTTAAGTGGGACACGTACAGCAACTGAAATCGTCTTTTGATTGCGACCCGCGGTGTGCTTGGCCTCAAACAGGTGACCCGCTGTTACGATACTGTCGAAGAGCGATTCGCTAAGCATGCGACGCATGGGCAATGCCAGGAATGATGATTCAAGTACCTCTCTGTCGATCGCATCGATACCGTTTGGAGCGTGCCCACGCTGATATACGTCTGAAAGAGCAATCGTTTTTACAAGACTACGGAAGTTAAATCCGGTTGCAACGAATTCCTCTGCAAGGAAGTCCATAGTCTTGTTATGGGTTGGCAGGTTGTCCGCTCTAAAATCATCAATCGGTTCGACAAATCCACGACCGATCAATTCTTTCCATAAGCGATTTACAATATTTCGTGCAAAGTAGCGATTGCGAGGACTCGTGACACTGTCCGCGAGTTGGTTACGCCATTCGCTGTGTTTGTATAACGCCGCTTTGACGTCGATTGACCGGATATCTTTCTTAGCTTGAGATTCCACGCCCAACGCATCCAAGTCAGAATTACTGGTTGTCTTTTTGACTTTATCGTCAGACTTTGCCAGTAAGTCATCGACATTTGGACCGTCGTCCGTTTTGACCTCTGCTTTGATTTTTGCCGCCAAAACTTCATCAAATCGTTTTATGAAGTCCGGTGAATCAGCGGCCGCGATGGTCTCAAACGGAAACCTTGGCTTCATTTGAGAGCGGTCTTCAGCCTGCAAGTCGTCTAGTGGTGGCCACATCACGACTGAGTCGTTCGCTTCAGTCGTGTACACGGCGTTTGTAAAGTTACTTTGCTGGCGACGTGTCTTGCCAAAATATGCTGCTAGACCATAAAAGTCCTCTCGGGTCCAAACATCAAAAGGATGGTCGTGACACTGAGCACATCCGATGCGTATACCCATGAAGACTTGACTTGTTACGCTTGCTAATGCAAATGGATCAGCATTGTCACCGAGAACAAAGCCAACTTCAGGAGTGAAATTCGCCTTTCCGTTTGTGACAATAAGCTTGTGAGCGAGTTCGTTGTACGGCATATCGTTATTCAACGCGTTATGCACATACGCTAATAATGCCGAGCCACCGGTAACTCCCGATCGGATTCTCAACAAGTCACCAAAGAATATCGTCCAGCGATCTGCAAATCGGTCACTGGCCACCAGTTTTTCAACCAGCTTGCCACGCCGTTCTTCCTCACCCCATGCAAGGTATTCCTCGATCTCTTTACTTGTGGGAATACGGCCAACAAGATCGACGCTTGCTCGTCGCAGGAACGCCAAGTCACTAACGGCTGCTGCCGGGGCCTGTTCGATTCCTAAGTCAGTGTTTTCACCGGCGAGGATACTGTCTATGGGAGCTGCCGAAACGCCATTGCAATTTAAAACGCCGGCAATGGCGAAAGCTGTTACAGCCAAGAACCCATCGAATTTGCGCATGAATTTCATCCTGTTGTGTGGTCGAAGCAGTTTTGTATGCGTTTTACAATCGCACCTCTACAGGTCGCTAGCTTTATGCTAACTAATCTATAAATGAGTTTCGATATGAATATTTACTCAGCATTTCTTTTTCTTTAAATAAATACAAAATACACTTGCCGTTCTTATGGGGGGGGGACCCTATAGATTGGGGCGAGGAACCTTCCGAACTTCCGAGACACTCAACCCGCCGCTTGTTTTTAGCTTCCTCTTATACACAGCACCGCCGCATGTTACGAATAACACGTCGCCATTCTCACCACCGAAGGTCATGTTTGTCAGGGAACCTGGTCCCGGTTTAGTAAGGATCAAATGGCATCGACCAAGCTGATCAAATATCTGCACTCCCAATTGAGTTGCCACGTACACACGCCCTTCTTTGTCTACGGTCATGCCATCACTGCCGCTTCGTCTGTCATCATCTAGTAAGTGCACGTGCCCCAATCGTTGTTTGTTTCCCAGGCTGCCATCTTCTTCAATTCGGAATGAATAAGTAAATCTACCCCATTTATCCGCCACCACTAGAAAGGCATGGTCCGGCGTGGCAATCAATCCATTTGGAAACTCTATTCCCTCATCAACGACCTGTTTCTTACCGTCATAAGTGAAGTGCCATACTTGGTTATTCTTCGGATCTGTAAAGTATCCACCGTGCGGAAGAAGGCAGATGTCATTTGAGTCAACTCCTGTAACTACGACTTCCGACTTACCATCCTTCGCGTATCTGACGATGGATCGCGATTCCGTCTGACACGCATATAACAAGCCGTCCGGCCCAAACATGAGTCCGTTGGCTCGCTTGCTCTTTGCATCAAATACCGATACGGACCCATCTGATTTAACGCGGTGAATTTTACTGCTCGGTACATCAGAAAAATACAAATCACCATTCGGAGCAACCGCTGGTCCTTCGCAATATTGGTGCCCCTTGCTGACCAATTGCCAACCTTCACTGGGTATCACTAAATCCGTGCGGCGACTGGGAGCCTGTCCGGGCGTAATCGGTTTTGGATAGTCTCGCCAAAGCCAACGCATAACTTCTGGCATTATTGCTGCTGCATGTCGTCCGTTATGACCTCCCTCACCCCATCGATAGTCCACCTCGTAGCCGGAATATTGGAGTGCACCAAGCACATCTTGGTTCGCTACCCACCAACTACCACCGTAAAGGTTATTGTCGTTCTTACCATCTTGCAGGAATACTCTAAGCGGCTTCGGCTCGAATTTACGGATGAGGATGGGATATTCATTACCACCGCGAAGCGAGACAAAGGTCCCGATTGCAGTAAATACCCTTCGAAATGAATCAGGTCGTTCCCATGCTGCGGTAAATGCGGCAATCGCACCGCTACTGGCACCAGTAATCATGCGGTCATTTGGATCGTCGCTAATGTTGTAGAGTTTATTCACCTCTGGTATCAGCTCGTCGGTCAGCATCTTTGCATACCGATCACCCATTCCGTCGTATTCAAAACTACGGTTAAAACGAGACTGTGCGTCTGGACGCACCGGGGGCACAACTCCTGGTGTGACAAACAACCCCAACATGACCGGGATCTCTTTCTTGTGGATTAGATTGTCCATTACAACCGGCAGTTTAAAACCATTGGCGCGACCAAGGCCATCTTGAACCACGCAAAGACAGGCTGCCTGTTTCGAATCATATTGTGCAGGAACATAAACCCAATAATTACGGACTGTCCCTGGAAACACCTTGCTGTTGAAAACTATCGGCCCAACAATGTCACCCTGTGGCACGCCCTCTTGACGCATACTATCAGCTGTCAGTTTTTCTTCGTCCGGTTGAGCTATCGCCGACTCGCCTTGGGTGAATACGACACATGCTATGGCCAAAGCGATTAAAAACCGCCAAACATTACATTGAGTTTTCACTTACACTCTCCTTGGTATGTTCATTGGCAGTTAACAATCCAGTGCTGCCGTCTTGATTTCATTAAAGGTTGAATCATCGATTGGAATGCCCGACCGCAGACGCTCACGACGGCATTGCTGAGTGCGATCACCTGGCAATCGAATTGGCGCCGCACCTTCAACCGTCGGGCACTCACGAACAAATTCCGCAAGCCGTTTAACTTGTTCGTTCATGTGCGCGGAGCCGCTATGTGATTCAGGGTCCCACGCAACTAGTAGCACATTGTTATACCCCGTTGCACCCTCTGGCGCAGGAGGACAGAATCCACCGGAAAGCCCCGCCACTAGGAAGTCCAGAAACACGCCTAGGCCAAATCCTTTGTAACCCTGATCACCACCCATCGGCAGCAAACTGCCTCTTGGCTCTGTGTATCTCACGTTTGGGTCGGTCGTTGGGTTTCCCTCAGCGTCAATTAACCAACCGGGCGGACACTCTTCACCAGCTGCTCTTGCTACGAGGATTTTGCCATTGGCTACGGCACTGGTTGAAATATCCACCGCCATAGGGCCAGTCGCCGAGGGAATTCCAATCGACAGCGGATTTGTGCTGATCGTCGGGCGATTTCCCCCCGGGGGAGCGACGCACTTGAGCACACCATTATCTGTGACTGACATCAGGCACCCAAACCCGCGGCTTGCAATTCGCTCAGTCCATTCACCTAGTCGTCCGACGTGCCCGCAATTGACTACGGTTGCGGACCCGACACCTTGCTCTCGCACTTTAGGTAATAGCCTATCAATAACTCGCCGCATCGCGACCTGGCCGAGGCTCGCCTTTGCATCGCAAACGACGAGCGCTCCGGTTTCGTTAAGGACTTGGAGCTTTGACTCTGTGTTGGTGTTTCCGAGCCTGATCTGTTTTAGATATCCGCGAACACGCACAACGCCGTGTGAATCATGCCCTACAAGATTTGCATCCACAAGGCTGTCCGCCACCATGGCCGCGTCAGCATCTGTAATGCCCGCATTAACAAAAGCCCGCGTTACTAACGCCGCCAGTTCATCATGCTGAATTGTGATCTTTGCCAAAACATCCTCTACGTGGCTCTTGTCGTGTGTGGCTTCATCACGAATGCGAGGTTAAGAAATTGACTGCAGGCGGGAAACACGTCCGCTGGCGACCCACTCTGCCACGAAAATATTGCCGAAGTTATCGAAACAAGCGTCATGCGGGTGTACGAATTTGCCATCAACCCACTTTTTCTCGTCATTGCGGATGCCGCCAGTACTAGTGATGCGTTTCACATCGTCACCAAGTTGAGCAACGACTTTATTATCTTTGCCTATGAGGCTAATCCGGGCGTGTAATTCCGGTACCAATAGTAAGTCTTCAAATGAATCCAGATTTGCGGGCAATCCGTAGCCGGTCTGTGTTTCAAGGTGTTTGCCATCGAGTGTCAATCTTTGCAAAGTGTGATGTGCACGATCGCACACCACGACAACGGGATCGTCGCCGCGGCGGTCAATCCATATACCATGCGGAGTATTAAATGTACCGTTGCCGTTGCCGGGACCACCAAAACAACCTTGCCACTCTGCGTTCTTATCGTAACGGTGGATAAACCAACTGCCGTAACCATCCGCGAGCAAGAATCCGCCGTCATCAAGAAATGCAAAATTCGTAGGCATGAATCTGTCACGCCCCCACACCTTCGCGCGTTTGGTATCTTCGTCCTTCGCGTATTTACCGGAATCCATCGGGGCGTATTTCTCCCAGATCGTCTCCCCTTTTAAAGTCATTTTTGCGAATGACTTGACTTGCTGATAGGCGCACACGTAGAGAACCTCCTCGCCATTCTCTTCACGCACCTCTATGCCATGACCACCACCTTGAAACTGGTTACCAAAAGCTCGTATGAACTTGCCTTCCGGGTCAAAGACAAAGATCGACGGATGGTCTTTTTGGTTCTCACGCCCTTCGTGAATCACGTAAAGGTTGTTACTTTTGTCCACAGCGACATTGTGCGTCGTTTGCCACGTATACTTATCCGGCAGCTGTGCCCAATTGTGATTCACTCGATAGGTATAGTCACCGCTACCAAGAATCACCTCCTTGGACTCTGTCTTGCTGGCGGTCAGGACGATAGGTACCGCCGCACAGGTTGCAGCTGAAGCGATGAATTCACGACGGCGCATAGGTTTTGATAGCTCTTTCATTCGTGTGCGTCCATTAAAGGCACAGCACTGTGGCTGTGCGGCTTATTTCTTGCTCTATCGTTAGCGAATCACTTACTGGCAGTTGCGATGCAGTAAAGATGTTCTTCGCTTCGAATAAACAGTTCGTTACCGGCGATTGCCGGTGATGCGTAGCAATACTCGTGCAACTTGTTTTCTGCAATCACTTCAAGTGTGGCACCAGGTTTAACAATCTTCATCGTGCCGTCATCTGCGAGCATATAGGCTAGGCCATTTACGGCGAGTAGCGACGCACTAAAGTGATTGCCAAGACGATCCTGCCAGTGTCGTTCACCTGTTTTCGTGTCGAAACAGTTAGCGGTTCCTCGATCGTCAGCAACAATGAGATATTCGCCGATGACGACTGGCGATGGAACATAACATCGCACGTTATTAACATGCCATTTGACGGCCGATCCGGTGACATCACCACTGCCGGTGCCATCAATAGCCATGACATGATACGTCGGGAACCCGGCACACATATAGAACTTGCTACCATCAAAGACCATGGAAGCAACAAATTGCTCAGTTGGGCCTTCGATTACCCAGTGTTCTTCTCCGGTTTCTGGATCAAGGCTAACAATATGCTTGCTACCGGAGAATACCATTTGCGTACGGCCGTTGATGTCACGGATGATTGGGGTGACGTAACTTCGAATGCCATAGCGGCGAGGCACATTCCATACAACTTTTCCGGTGTGCTTGTTTAGAGCAAGAATATATGACTTACCGTCATGGTCGCCATTGAGGATCACTAGATCCTTATAGAAGACGGGGCAAGAGCTATAGCCATGGGCGCTAATGAACTCTCCAGCGTCAATTTTCCATTTTTCATTTCCATCGAAATCAAACGCTGCGACGATGATCTTACCAGGGTAAATCAATCGATTACTACCGACATTGGGTGCGGTGATTTCGTTATCGCCAACTTTCAGAAATGACACGACAACGGTTTCACCATCGGTGGCCGGGGTTCCGGACGCAAAGCTGTTTAGTGAATGCTTCTTTTCCAGGCGTGATTTTACGACAGTGCGATGCCAAAGAACTTTGCCGTTGTCACGATTAATGCAATAGAGAACTCGTTCTTGCGTATCCGGCAGGCAGCCAGCAACGAACACACGATTCTCGTAAATTATGGGTGACGCATGACCGGTACCGGGAATCTTAACCTTCCACTTAATATTCTCACCGGTCTCACCATCCCATTTCATCGGAGGATTCGCCGAGACACTCGTACCATCACCTCTCGGCCCCCGCCACCCAGGCCAATTCTCAGCATTCGCACTAACACTCAACGCCACAAATACAAAAACAACACCAATACCCCGCATCACACCCTCCAATTCATGGACAGTCTATATTTATCCCCTCAATTTACGAGTTATCCTACCAAATCAACTTCACAAATTCATGGACAGTCTATATTCCACGACGCTAAATCATGGACAGTCTATGTTCAGCCACTATAAAAATGGGGAAAACACCCGGAATTGGTAATAAATCACTCTAATCTTTGAGCAGATCGAGCATGGCTTTGCCGAAGGCATCGCCGATCAAGAAATAGCTTTCAGCGTTTCCAAACCAATGATGGCCGTGGCCGACATTTGGAGATTGGTCCGCTGGTCTAGCAAATTGATGAGTTTGTACAAAGCGCACATTTCCGTTTAATCGCGAGGCTCGTGTAGCAGCCTTTTGTGCATCTCGAATTGATTGCATGTTGTCACTGGTGTCACGCCCACCGTTACCGAGTTCTCCTACAACTATAGGGAGTTCCGGCCTGTCCAACGCCTCTCTAACTCCTAATATCAAATTGGCTAGGTTGTCTTTATATTCGCTTCGTGCCATTTCGTCGTACATGTCGTTCCAACCTTGAAACCATACAAATCCACTGATTTCATACCGTCGCCCTTTCAATTGCGGATTTTCAACCTGGATATTTACCAATGCGTCCTCTACTTCACGCAACATCCGGCTGTAATATTCTCCTGTAATACCCCCGCTCAATGGAGGACGAAAGTCCTTGTAGAGGCTTTTGCCACCCCATGCTGTCTTGATTAACAACACTGGCTTTCGCAACCCATCACCAATTACATGTCCAAATTGAAACTCTGGGCCTATATGGTGATTCCCTGGGTAGCCAGTAAAACCAATTGATAAGCCCCCAGTCTTCAAGCCTTGGCGAGTTTCGAAACGAACAAACACGTCATCCCGTACCACATAATTTGACTGATCGTCAATCACATGGCTGTATTTACCTGTCTTGTCCGCCGCAATCACTGAATTCAGAATACCTTTACCACCGTTGTAGTGTTCCTCATGGTCAAGATCTACGACTCCCTGGCCTTCCATATTCGATTGCCCGGCAAGCACGAACACCTGAATTGGCGGCTTCGCTTCGATAAATTCAGCCAAGAAAAAGGCTAAAAGAAAACTAGCTATCGTAATAACGTGTTTCATAGCACCCAAATACCACCTCTAGAACATCAATTGTCTGTGAATCTATATCTTGTCGCGGATGAATTGCTTGCTCTATCAATGTACTGTACTTTTTCAGTGAATCTAGGCAGTTAACACTCGTGCTGTAGAAATACCTGCGTACCATTGTTTACCGTCAGCAACCGCCTGTTGATTCAACGACTCTTCACAACCCATCATGTACTTAAAGCTTCCAATAACTGAATCAATCGGCGTCGCCCAAAGCTCTTTAGACACTCCCAATTCATGAAGTCCCTTAGGATTGTGATCTAAGACCGTCGAAAGCTTATGAGCAAGCCACGCATCCGCTCGAAATTGAATTAAATTGACATATGAATCAAGCGTCATTGGTAAGCACCCATCCGGATGCTTACGCGAATCAAAAGAGGCAAGCCAAGTATCACGCGCACCGCCACTCTCATTGCGTGAGTCCAACCTAAGTTTCAAGCCAGTGTATTTGGATTTGCAAATATCGCTAGTCAGTTTTGCCTTGATGGGATTAAGATCCACGTACGCGATTGCATATAGCACCGCAATGGAATCCAGCAACTTTACAGAATGAAACCGTCCTTCCCAAAAGTGACCGGTGCAGTCATCTTCCACATTAGCGCGCTTCGCAACTGCTTCTTGCCAAATCGCCATAAAGTGTGAAATAGAGGCAAGGCGTTGTTTCTTTTTCTCAAAGTTATTCCCTTCCAGCATTTCTTTTATGCGAAGAGGACAGGCTTCGTCCGGCAATCGTTCTACACACGATACGCCGGGGTACATTAGGGCAAGCCTGCGAGCACATTCCTCATCAGACAATTCATTCAGCAAATCCGGTCTATTTCGCAACACCAGGTGATAGTGATTACTCATCACGCAAAAATCCAAAACGTCTATCAACATCACCTTGGACAATGACTCAAGCCATTCCACGATCCACCCTCGCCTAAAGTCCAACATCTCTCCTGTACAAAAGTCTTCCCCCATCAAAAACGCGCGTCTGACACACCGATTCGTAACCAAATACGTACCAACTTCAGACTCATCAATTATTCGCTTCCTTGCAATGGCCATCTTGTCGTCTCCCATTCCTCTTCACGAGTTTCCACGCTCAATCCAATAGAACAGCAAACACCACTTCGTCAATTGAAAACGAAACACCCAGTGACACGAAACACTCAAGAGTGACAGCACAAAGCCACCAATGCGGGGTATACATGGCATTGCACTGACAATTCTAAATCGCGAATCTACAGAATTTCAGATCTGACCAGGTCTCACCAGCACATAGACTGTCCATGATTAACCTGATTAACCAGACTTTGGCGAATCATGGCGATGAACATGGACAGTCTATGGTTAGCGGGTGTGCCAGGGGGCGGTTAGGGGTTTGGCGCCGTTTAATTCGCTATAGCCGGCTCCTGTTGTGCCTGACGGGCTTGGGCCGCAGTAGCGTGGGTCGACTGGGTCTGATGCTGGTTGCCAGCGCACGTCACTCGACAGTCGGATCTTGCCTGACATGCTCATATTGTCCAGTGATCCGTGCAGCAAGGACATCGCAAATATAACCACATCGCCTGGTTTGAAATCCGCAGTCAGCAATCGACTTCCCCGTTCCCTCGCCAACTTCTCTGGATGTTGCATGACCTGAACTAAGGGTGTGTCACTCGACTCGTAATCCACGGCATACGCTGCTTCGAGCAAATCATCAAATCGCTGCGATCCTTCAATTACCACCAGTGGACCACGCGTCACCGGTATATCACCGAGTGCTGTCCACACTGTGACAATCCGGTCACTGCCGCGAGCGAAAAATGGCTTGTCGTAGTGCAAGTGTGTTGATCTCCCCGGCACTCCCGGACGAAGAAACAAATAATCGTGGGCCCGAGACTGCTCTGCAAAGAATGTGTCCATTACACGCTTAATCTCATCGCCATGCGTCACTTTCCGCAACGCCTCCCCTTCACTCACCGACTGCCAGAATTCTCCTAATTTTCCAACAATCTCTTCCCGGTGACTCTCCCCGGTAAACACACCACTCGAATCCGCTGCAGTCACTTCGCCAACTTCGTACAATCGACCAAACACCTCGATCCTTGCGCGAATTACATCCTCCGAAGAAACCGCATTTCTCAAAAACAGATATCCGTGCTCCCACATCTCCTTATCAATGTCTATCTCACACAATTCAGAAACGTTGTGTTCGCGCAAGTCACCTAACACATCAACATCTATTTTCCGTTCCTGCATTACGCAGTTTTGTCCAGCAAACTTCACGGCCCTTACCCTTTACACCCAAACACCAACACTACAAACTAGCCCTAAATCAAATCTATACACCAACCGTTTTCTTTCACTTCACAACATGGCACATTCTTACAACTACCGCAACGCGGTCCGCCACATCAAGAAACACGACCCGCGAATGGGTGACGTTATTAGTGCCGTTGGGCCGTGTGAAATCAGAATTGACTCCAATGGATTTCGCATGCTTTCACGCTCTATTGTTGGCCAGCAACTCTCTACTAAGGCAGCAGCGACTATTTGGAGAAGATTCCAGGAACTGGTCGGTGACAAGCGAATGCCCGTCTCCCGAGTTCAGAAACTAAGCCACACACAACTTCGCAGTGTCGGACTTTCAGAATCCAAGTCCCACTATATTGCATTACTTGCCGAAAACGTGGCTTCAAAGAAACTCAAGCTGCGTGATTTGAAAGATTCGACAGATGACCAAGTCATACAAACTTTAACTGAGCAAAAAGGTATAGGTGTCTGGACGGCACACATGTACCTAATGTTCTCGCTCGGGCGTCCAGACATTCTACCGACCGGCGACCTCGGGATCGCAAACGGAATTCAATCTATTTATGGCCTGAAACAGCGCCCTTCTCCGAAGCAAATGCATTCCATTGCCAAAAGCTGGCATCCATTTGCGTCTATCGCGAGTTGGTATTGCTGGCAGTGGCTTGATCTGGAAAAGTGATCCTAAAGCTCGCCTACTTTAGAGGCAGCAATTCGATCTTGCGAAACTCCACGGGATGGCTTTCCGATTGAAGCGATATGTAACCGGTACTTAGGCTCAAGTCGTCGCCCTTAATCAACTTCTTCGCATCGCCATCGCGAGGATCGTACTGCGGCTTGTCGTACTGCAATACGACATCTCCATCGAGGATGTGTTTGATCACTTCACCACCACGAACTTCCACCTCTACGGTTACCCATTGATCACCGCGGTAAGTCTTGGACTTAGAGGTAATGCAGTGAGCCAGCTTTAGCTCATCTGACATAACTACATTGGTACCCGGCGTACATAGATTCGCTGTTGTTCTATCGCCAGCCTCTCTGCCACCAAGCAACTGCACTTCTATCGAAACCGGGAAATCTTGTTCCTTGCCCATTGATTTCGGATCCTGACAGTGAAGCATGATTCCACTGTTTCTATACGCCCAACCAGGACCGCCGGCGACCTGTTTGCCGATGAATCGATATTCCATTCGGAAACGATAGTGAGAATAGGGTGTTTCGTAGAAGATGTGACCAAAACGTCTATCAAAGTTTTCATAGGACTCATACCCAACCTGCATCGCACCATCTTTTACGCGAAAGGTATTGGCGTGGTTAACTCCAAGTTCAAATCCACGAATCTTCGGAGTCCAACCGCTTAAGTCTTTGCCATTAAATAACGATATCCACTTCTGTTTCTCTCCGGTCACAGACACGATTGGCATACAAAGTAAAACTGCAACAATAACTAACCGCTTCATTTCTCTCACCTATCGTGGATTCCGCTAAAATTGAGCCCCTAATCAGAACTCTATATATCATATTACAGCAATTCCGAAATGGGCGCACCATGCGGAAGAATCGGAATCGGCCGACCAAAGAAGTCATCAAACGACGTCTCTAGGTCGATACCCAAGTGGCGATACACCGTCGCCAGTAAATCCTGAGGAGTCGTCGGACGTTGCGTTGGAAACTCCCCATTACGATTCGTCGCACCAATCACCTGCCCCATTCTTAAACCACCGCCAGATACTAGTGCCGAATACGCCTGCGGCCAATGGTCTCTGCCGTATGAATTATCAGGAGCCCCATAGCGCATTTTTGGTGTCCGGCCGAATTCCCCCACTACGACCACCATAATTTGATCATCCAGTCCCTCATCAAATATGTCTTCAATCAGCGCTGTCACGCAGCGATCCATGTACGGCAACCGCGTTTTCATATATTTTGCAAAGTGCCCCGGACGCATTGCATTTCCGGGATGATCATCCCAGTTGGTAAATTCCGGACCACTCTTGGGTGTATTGAAATAGATATTGATGGCGGGCACTCCGGCTTTAGCGAGCCGAAGCCCAAGCAGGCAGGATTGCCCCCATGTATCGAGTCCGTACTTTTTACGACGATCATCCCCTTCAGCCGAAATATCGAAGGCCCTAACCGCTTCGGCACTCGTCAGCATTTGAAAGGCCGCATCTCTAAACTCATCCACACCGCTAAGCTGCC
The DNA here is from genome assembly GCA_045566075.1 of Pirellulaceae bacterium. Lineage (GTDB taxonomy): Bacteria > Planctomycetota > Planctomycetia > Pirellulales > Pirellulaceae > UBA11883. The sequence goes on from JBJLEE010000004.1 coordinate 45,939, forward strand.
CCTCAGTTTCAATTGACTTCTTAATCCTATCCAGCTGCTTCAGTAAAACCCGCCGATTTGCCAACTGAGACGCTTCGTTCCCCGCAGCCAGTCGTAGCAGCGGCGGTCGATATCCGGCTCCAGAAGGGTCGCTCACTTCAAATGCCCCGTGATGCACGCCTAGGTATGTAGGGCGTGTCATGTATGGTTTTTGCGGTATCGCAATGTAAGGAGGAAGTGAGTCCTTGGTCATTCCATACACTGCACTCGTTATGGATCCAAAATCCGGATGCTCACTTTTAGATTGGCTACTCGGATCCAACACTTCCGGGCGTTTACCAGTCAATGCAACAATCCCACCATCACTGTGAATATTTACGTCGTGATGCAACGAACGAATCAGACTGAACTTATCCGCGACTTTGGCCTGCAGAGGAAAGTGTTCGCAGATATCCATACCCGGCACGACTGTGCTGATCGGTGCAAACTGGCTTTTGATCTCTGAAGGTGCATTCGGCTTCAAATCATACGTCTCGAAGTGTGACGCACCACCATGTTGATACAGGAAAATAACTGAATTCTGTTTGCGCCGGTCACCGGCTATAGATTGCGCACGCAGCAAGTCATTGAGCTGCATTCCACCCAATGCCATAGCGCCAACTTGTAAGAATTCACGACGATACAAGTAAACACTCCCGTAAATTTCCCATTAACCGCAATCTCAGTCTAGCAAAACCAGGCCGAACTTAGTGACCAGATTTAAAATGGTTTTAAGTAGTGCTCGCAGGCCGTTATGAGTAAATCTCTCTTATCGGATTACCCACGGATATCTCAAACGGTCTATCAAGTGCGTCCAAGTAGTGACCGTGTGGGTCGATACCGAGTGCATTGAATATCGTCGCTGCAATATCCCACGGGCCGTACCGATGAGAAACGACATCACCGCCTGTTCGGTCAGTGCGTCCAATCACACCGCCCCCTTTTACCCCTGCTCCGGCGAAGAACACAGAATAAGCACGCGACCAGTGCTTCCGACCGGGATTAGTCCCCTCGAAATTCTCCTCGATAGCAATCAGCGGCGCACGTCCAAATTCCCCCATGCAAACCACAAGTGTGTGATCCAATAAGCCTCGCTGTTCCAGATCCAACAGGAACATAGGAATCGCCTTGTCAAAACGTGGAACAAGTTGCTCCTTTAATGCATAAAAAATATCGTTGTGCGTATCCCAGCCGTACCAATCCGTGTCCAAAGGCTCCCTATCCTGCCCACGGTTTGAGTGATTGAAAATTACATTTATGTACGGGACACCAGCCTCAACCATACGACGAGCCAATAAGCACGCCTGCCCGGATCGATTCATACCATAAGATGACCGTGTACGTTCGTCCTCCGATGACAGGTCAAAGGCCTCGCGAACGTTTTTTGATGCCAACAACTCCATCGCTTTTGTGTAATTTCTGGCATTCCGTTGTGACTTCGGATTTACCAACAAACCTCGATTTTCCCTGTCAAGCGTCTCCTTCAATAGCAAACGCTCATGCAATCTCGTCGGCGCAAGCTCAACACTATCGTCGTATCCTGGTATCGCTGAGTCCCCTTCCGTAACATCTCCAATCAGAAACGGGTCATGTGCACCGCCTAACAATCCACCGAATTGTCCCGGCCCCGCATAAAAGGGCACGAGCGCCGGACCATTTACATGAATCGCATCATGGACAAACCGCGGTTCACTATTTAGTCGAGTAAGAATGGAACCGAGGGTCGGCATATCACTTGGATGAGGTGGTGGATTCGACGAAATGCGCTGATGGTACCTGCCTGTTAGTGATAAATAAGTCGCAGATCCATGATCTAGGTCATCGTGCGAAAGTGACCGCACAAGCTTAATCTTGTCCGCCACCGTTGCCATGCCCGGCAGTAGATCTGTGAACTGCATGCCCGGCACAGTGGTACTGATTGGATTGAAAATTCCGCGAATGTGATCCGGTGCCATCGGTTTTGGATCCCACATATCAATGTGGCTTTGGCCGCCGCTGGCATAAATGATCACAACTGACTTCGCTTTGCCAAAACCGGGCTCACTCCCTGCTTCTTCATTGGGAGCACCTGGCGCAGGTGAAGCCACAGCATCCAACAACATCGATGCCGAACCAAACTGGAGCATTTTCCTGCGGCTAAAAAACACGTCGATTCCCGTAGATTCCTAACAAGACACAAACTCCTCCATGTGAGTTTTTGTTGTCCCAAATCTATTCATCAAATTGAAACTGCATGGAGCACATTACTAACTATCACAGCTAGATCAACGCCACTATATTAAACCGTACCATCACTTTGATAATACACCTTCCACAGAGTAACCTACCCCGTGAACAACACTCATACCCTGTTGGCAGTCTTATTTTTCACTATTACGTTGGGCTGCACCGACTCAAACAACACAAACGAAGTACCAACAACTAAAACAGAAACGCTTGAACAGCCTGCACCGGAGGACGATTCGAAGGCACTAAACGCACTTAATGAAGTCGGCGTGAAATTCAAAAAAGATGCCGATGGGCTCGTGGTAGAAGCAGATTTTCGCGGCCTTGAATTCGACAACAGTGCGTTAGAACATCTCGCGGCTCTCAAACGTATTCGTTCAGTCAAACTCAATGACACGAATGTCCGAGATGACGCAATGGCTGTAATCGCTACAGCAACAACCGTGGTGGATGTTGATATACGTGGTTGTCCAGTCAGCAATGACGGCATCAAACATCTTGAATCGCTTAACCTTCGTGCCTTACGCATGAATGGAGTTGATGGTGATTGCACGGTCGACGATGGAGCTATGGAGACTGTGGCAAAATTCACGGAGTTACGTGCGTTATTTCTTGACGGCTTATTTGTGGGCATGGAGGGAATCGAAAAACTAACAGCACTCCCAAAACTCTCCGAACTATACCTAGCTCGCACCCTTATTGGCGATGAGACTATGCCAGTGTTGGCACGAATTCCAACGCTCAGGAAACTCAGGTTATCGCAAACACAATTGTCTGACATTGGATTAGCTAACCTGGCAACGCTCGAAGGCTTGGAAGACTTGGACATCAGTGAGAACAGTCAGATATTTGACGCAGGACTAGAGCACCTCAGCGGAATTCACTCTCTCAAACGACTCAATTTATGGCGTGTCCAAATTGGGGACCCTGGTGTTGAGCACCTTGCTTCACTGACCAATCTGGAGTGGCTCAATCTTGACAACACGCTACTATCGGACGCCGGGCTACCGGCACTTGCAAATATGAAGAAGCTCACTTTCTTACATCTTGGCTCCACGACCGTCTCGGACACTGGGTTGCAGCACTTAGAAGGCCTCACAAGTCTGGACGACCTGATGGTGACAAGAACAGCCGTCACCGATGATGGCGCAGCAGCATTGCAAGAGCATCTCAAGAACACCAAGATTCAATTAAAATACCTTGGTGATGGGTAACCCGTAGCGATTTACTGATTGCGACTTATACTTCCCAGCCCTTGCGATAGGTCTTGGTAACAAAGTCAGTTGCTTCGGGTGCATTTGTTGCACGCAAGTTGGCAGCGTCCCAATCAAGTGATTTGCCGGTGCGAAATGCAACATTTCCAAGCAGCACTGACTCCGTGAGCGCGCCGGAATAATCGAAGTTACACAATGTCGGTGTACCTTCTTTGCATGCCTTAATCCATTCGGCGTGATGACCGATCGAATCCGGTATCGACTTCTGCGGCGGTGCAAAGTTTTCAAACTTCTTCGTCGGATATAGTCGGTAACGACTATAGTCTGCAAACATCATTCCTTCTGTTCCGATGAACATCACACCGGAACCGGGAACTGCCTCGCCCTCGATTTTTCGAGGAATCATGTTTCCGTCATACCAGGTCAGATTGATATTCGAACCTTCTTTTTTCCCTGGGAAGACGTATCGGACGGTCAAGCCGATCGGACAGACTTCGTCATGAACTTCCGGCCCTTCTGCTTCGCACTTAATCGGGTGTCGCAGATCCAGTGCCCAGAAAGGCAGATCCATAAAGTGGCAGGCCATATCGCCGAGCGTTCCTTGCCCAAAGTCCCACCATCGACGCCATTGTGCAGGGTGCCATCCGTAAAAATATGGACGTTCTTCTGCTGGCCCTAACCACAGATCCCAGTCAATACGTTCCGGTGGAGTTCCTTCCGTTGGCAGCGCGTCAAACTGTGCCTTCGTCATTCCCCAGCCTTTGCCGACCCATACGTGGACATCCGTCACATCGCCAATCGCTCCGGCGTTGATGACTTCGACAACACGGCGGTAATTATTCTCAGCATGAATCTGTGTTCCGAGTTGCGTCGCGACACCTGCTTTGGCTGCCTCTTCCGCCAAGATCCTTGCTTCGCGCACTGTATGTGCAAGTGGTTTTTCGCAATAAACATGCTTACCAGCTCGAATCGCCCTAATGGAAGCCGGAGCATGGTGATGGTCTGGCGTTCCAACAACCACCGCGTCAATTCGATCCCCTTCGGCGTCGATCATTTCGCGGTAATCTTTATATGTCCGTGCACTTTTGTGAGTCGCTGCCGCTCTGTCCAGATAGCTCTTATCAATATCCACGAGTGCAACGATGTTTTCTTGTTGCACCCCGCTAATGTCCGCGGCAGCCCGATTAGCCGTACCGATGCAAGCAACATTCAATTTGCCGCTGGATGCCTTTGACTGAGCCGAAGCCACTTCACTCCAAACACCACCGCTCAATAGTGCACCAGCACTAGTTGCTTTTACAAAATCACGTCGTCTCATTTTATTCCGCCCGCGCATTTGAATTACTCCGAGGTCACTCACTTATACCGTGTTCTGACCGGCTATCCGGCTTCAACTTTTCGAACAGTTGAATCATACCACATTTCAAACGGCCACAAACTCATTTACCAGAAATGCATGTCACTCGCTGACATAACGGCTGAGGGTTCGTTAAAATGCCCAGACAGCGGGGCCACCATCAACCTATAGAAGGATGACTCAGTCCCGACTCTCTGCTTCTATATACATACAAATAAACGAATGCACCCGTAGATAGTGCACTCCATTTCACTCAGGAATGAATCGACATGAGCATCACAGAAAAAGCACAAGAACTTGGCGTTTCCCTTGAAGCTATCGAACCGGGTTACCTCAACCTATGCATCAAAAGCGGCAATCAACTGATTACCTCTGGCCATACTAGCGACCAAAAAGGTGTACTGGGAAAAGATCTCAACGTTGAACAGGGTTATGCAGCCGCAAAAGATTGTGCACAGAAGATTCTTCGCTCTGTGTATAACACGCATGGAACACTTGATGGTCTAAAGGTCGTGAAGGTACTTGGATGTGTATACTCCGATGGAGATTTCACCGATCAGCATTTAGTTATCAACGGGTGCAGTGACCTTCTCCATGAATTGTATGGCAAAGACGGAGACGGCTTCCACGCACGCAGTGCGCTCGGCTTTGCAGCATTGCCTACCGGAGCCGCCGTAGAAATCGAAGCGGTCTTCGAGATCAAATAGGCTCGTAACAACCAAAAGTCACTTTGATAGTCACTGGTCATCAGTGGTATCATGAGTGGCATGCAGGTTCGCTCACAATTCGCCACATTCCTGATGCTCTTTGCCTTCTCAATAGCGGCAATTGGGACACTGCGCGCACAGGATGTAGACTACCTGCGAGATATCAAACCGATTCTCAAGGCGAGATGTTACTCCTGTCACGGCGCATTGAAGCAAGAATCCGGACTACGGCTCGATACAGGTGTTCTAGCACGCACGGGCAGTGAAAATGGCCAGGTAATAGACAAATCCGACCCCAAGGCATCGGAATTATTCCTTCGCATTTCAAGCACAGATGACTCCATTCGAATGCCTCCAATCGGGCATGCGTTAACCAGTAAGGAACAGCAGTTATTCCTTACATGGATAAACGACGGTGCGCTATCACCGGCAAACGAGTCCGCCGAAGAGGATCCAAGAAATCACTGGGCCTTTAGCAAGCCAGTTCGCCCCGACTTACCGTTGATCGCAATTGCCGACTGGACATATACACCTATCGATCACTTTGTTCGAGCGAGAGCGGAGGCCGCGGGCCTTCAAATGTCCAGTGATGCTACACCGGCACACTTGATTCGCAGGGTTTATCTTGACCTATCAGGCTTGCCTCCTACTCCCGAACAAGTACGAGCATTCATGGCCGATCCTTCGCAAGACCACTACCGCAAGATCGTTCAGCAGTTATTAGATTCCGACGCCTATGCCGAAAGATGGACGCGCCATTGGATGGACATTTGGCGGTACTCCGACTGGTACGGACGCAGGAACATAAACGATGTACGGAACAGCGCTCCCCAAATCTGGAGGTGGCGTGACTGGATAATCGATTCTCTCCGAGCGGATCAAGGTTACGACGAAATGCTCCGCCAAATGTTGGCCGCCGACGAATTGAACCCGGACGACGACACAACCTGGCCTGCAACAGGTTATTTGATACGCAGCTATTATTCCTTGAATCTAAACGAATGGATGCGACACAACGTCGAATATACGGCTAAAGCATTTATGGGTTTAACGGTCAATTGTGCTCATTGTCATGACCACAAATACGACCCAATCGCCCACGACGATTACTTTCGCTTACGTGCTTTCTTTGAACCTATGGGAGTGCGGCAGGATCAAGTTAAAGGTCAAGATTATCCCGGCGAATTTCCCCCGTATACCTATGGCGGCTCTCGCCCTGTCACACGAAATGGCATGGTACGCATATTTGACGAGTTTCCCGATAAGACGACATGGTTTTATACCGACGGGGATGAAAGAAATAAGGTGCGAGACCGCGGGACGATTCCGCCAGGGGTGCCAGAGTTTATTGACGTCCCATTCCCTGAGATCGCTCCAATTTCCCTACCTATGTATGGTTGGAACCCGAGTTCACGGCCGCATATCCAAGAAGAGCATGTAAAAAAGGCTCGTGACGAAGTTAACTCCGCAACAACTGCGTTTGAGAAGGCTACATCCCATGCCCTCGATACCACAGAGCTTAAGCAGCAAGTCACAACCGCAGAGACTAATTTTCAAAACACACTAAAAGCCGCGATTGCCAAAGGTGAAACCGGGCCAATCGACGGAAAGCAGTCGTTGCTATTAGACGCAACTAGCGGCCGGATAATTATGCATCATAGTTTTCCGGGATTCACCGAATTAGTTGACGGAGCTGAGTTAGGCTTCAATCTCAGCATCCTCAAGGACAATCATTTCAACTTCCAACTAGCCCAGAACACTGAAACGCACCGCACGGCGTTATACCTCGGCTTCGTTGGCGGAAGAATAAGTGGCTACCAACCGGGTACCTTCACGGAAATCACCCTTGGCCGGTACGATGTTGCAAAAGATGAACGTCACTTCCGCGTCGTCCTCACAATTCATGCAGAAGCTGACACCGCCAAAGTAAACATCACGGACACGACCTCGGACAATGTCGTCGTGGATAACATATCGATCGCGTTAAACGGCTGGAATGCAGCAGTACACAAGAATCAGCCGATCACATTCGACACACGTACCGGTTCACAAGTGTTGCTCGACAACGTCACGTTCACCTCTGCAGATTTCCATTTTAGAAGTGGATTCGAGCCACCTGAATTCAGCGACGGAAACACACCTGTCGGCATACAAGGTTGGCACAGCAGTAAAACAGCTAACGTCGCACCAGCGTTTGCCCAAGTCACCCGCCTCGGTGAGGCAAGCTCCGCATCCGCTGCATATGATGCACTGACCGCTGCACGCAGCCGTTTAACTAATCACGATCTCCCACACCGAACTGCAGAATTGCGGCTGCAAGCCGCCGCATCGAATCTCCAGGCAATTCTCGCTGTCATTGATGCGGATAACGCGATACGTGACAAGCTTGAAGAAGACGCAATCGCAAGACTCACTTCATCAGCAATTGAACTTCAAGCGAAGAGCCATATTGCAAATGCGGAAGCGGAACACGCGGAAGCTCAATTGGCTCAACTGCGGGCCACCGAACTAAGTGCAGATGACAAGGATCGTGACGCTAAGATACAAAAAGCCACGGCAGCGGTTTCAGATTCATCAAAGTCACTTGCAACCGCAAAAGCGCAGGATCCCTCTAAGGAGTCAATGTACCGGCGACTGAGTCTCACTACTTCACAAACAACCACCGGTCGACGCGCTGCCCTAGCCAAATGGATCACGGACAATCGGCACCCTCTGACGCCACGCGTTGCGGTAAATCATATATGGGGACGCCATTTCCATCAGCCCATCGTATCGACCGTTACTGACTTTGGGCGAAACGGCAAGCGACCTTCGCATCCAGACTTGTTGGACTGGCTTGCCGTCGAATTCATAGAAAACGACTGGAGCATGAAGCATATACACAAGCTGATTGTCACAAGTCATACCTATCAACAGTCCACATCCCAAACCGACACAAAACAAAACATAGCAATCGACCCCGACAACATATTGCTTTGGCGGATGAACCAAGGACGAATGGAAGCTGAAGTGGTACGTGATAGCATTCTCGCTACAGGCGGCTCTCTCGACAGAACCGTGGGTGGCCAGGTACTCCTCAACACCACTGTTAACGAGACAACACGCAGGAGCCTTTATTACGAAGTGTATCCTGAAGACGGTGGCAACTCCAAAATGGCAGAATTGTTCGATCCGCCGAATCCAACAGAGTGTTATCGTCGGACGGTTTCTGTCGTGCCACAACAGGCTTTGGCAATGAGTAACAGCCCGATCATACACAGCAATTCGGTTGCCATTTACACACAACTCAAAGATCTAGCCGACACAGATTTTATCAAAGAAGTGTTTCTACTCGTCATCAACCGTTTACCGACAGATGCGGAACAACAGTTATCTCAGCATTACTTAAACAACGCAGATTCCATCGTTGATCTTCAGGCACGACGTCAGGGATTTGTACGTGCGATGTTCAATCACAACGACTTCGTGACTATACGCTAGAGGACCAGAAGTAAGATGCCAAACCATCCCAACCGAAGACAGTTCATCAGTCGCTCCGCCGATTACGGAATGGGCTTTACCGGTCTGGCTATGGGAAGCATGTTAGCCAGCGACGGAATTCTCAAAGCTGAGAACCCACACACACCGACGGGTCAACCGCACTTTCCACCCAGAGCTAAGTCAATCATATGGGTATTTCTCAGCGGCGGTTACAGCCACATGGAGACCTTTGATCCGAAACCCGCATTGACGAAATACGCCGGTAAGACGTTTTCCGAAACTCCGTTTCCAGACCCATCACTTTCCCCTTTGCATAAAAAACGTTTTCGCAGTGCACCGGCTGAAGAGTTAAACATTCGCGATGTGTACAAGAAAATATTCCCGATGCAAATTGGGTATAAGGCACATGGAGAGTCCGGCATCGAAATGACCGACTGGTGGCCACATCTTGCAACGTGCGTGGATGACATTTCGTTTGTCAGAAACATGTGGACCACTGACAATGACCACGCTGCAGAAAATCAAATCCACACGGGACGGCATCGTCTGGATGAAGTCCAACCAAGTGTCGGTGCATGGGCGCATTACGGCCTTGGCAGCATCAATGAAAACCTGCCACGCTTTGTTGTGCTTGGTGGCCCAACTCGGACTGACACAAGAGAGTCCATTGGCTCACATTACCTTGGCCCTCAGCACACGGGGGTGCCCTTAGCACTCGACCCAAACAACCCACTTCCTTTCGGGAAGCGATTTGGTGAGCAATCCGTCTTGCAACAGCAAGATGAATTCAACTTAGTTAATGGACTTAACCAACTCGTCGCCGAAGAAAACCCAAACGACAAACAACTGTCAGCCAGAATCAAGTCCTATGAGTTGGCCTACAGGATGCAGTCTGCCGTCCCTGAAGCTGTCGATCTATCCGCCGAAACAGAAGAGTGCCTGAATCTATACGGCATCGACCAATCCGCTACAAAAGTCGCCGGTGAACGCTTGATCGCCGCACGGCGCATGGTCGAACGCGGTGTTCGTTTTGTGCAAGTCTTTCCCTCACCGTATGGAACATGGGATCAACACACCAATCTTAAAGCCAAACATGCGACGCAATGTCTTTCAGTAGACAAGCCTGTCGCGGGCCTATTAAAAGACCTCAAACGGCGAGGCTTAATGGACGATGTGGCGGTCGTCTTTTGCACTGAATTTGGCCGCACTCCAGGGCTGGAAACCCGAAGTGGAACACCAACCGGTCGTGACCATCATCCAAATGGATTTACGGTTTGGTTTGCCGGCGCTGGGCTAAAGCGGGGCTATGTTCATGGTGCAACCGACGAATTAGGTTACCACGCATTAGGCGAAGGCCATTACGTCACTGATCTTCATGCTACGGTGCTGCATCTTCTGGGCATCGACAACCGACGCATCGAAGTGCCCGGCAGGAAACGGCTGGACATCGATCGTGGCAATGTCATCCACGACATACTTAGCTGATCGACCCTACCGCTGACCACTACCGAACCGATTCACCTTCCATCATTACGGTTAAGCAAATTCAACAACAGCGTCGGAGCAATCCTAAACGACAGTTCTACTACAGATCCGTCTGCCAATCCCACTTGAAAAGAACCATTGGAAGTTGCGCGACCGACCGAAGCCACCGGATTTACCCGATCGAATTTCCAGTCAACCGGTTTTGTCCATGGCACGGCGTGCTCGGGGCCAACGTTGACAGTCATGATCGTGCGAGCGCCGCCGTCCAACGCGTCACGAATTTGAGTCTTTTCATGTCGCCCCATTAACGAATCTTTACCAAATGGTATCTGGTATGTCGTCATACCTGGCGCTAAATCATGTCGCGGATCAGTAAAGATTGGTACAACCATTTTTGACAAGGGGAGGTTATGTGGGCTGTCCCAAGGTTCATCTAATTTAAATTGACGATAAAGCGCGTCCTGTTCTAGAAATGGAAGGATATGGACTCGCCAGCTCAATAGTGGTTTTCCATCTTTGTATTTAATCCGATCAGATTCCCCGGTAGGCAGTTCGCCAAACGCATCCTGATAGTTGAAAAGAGCTAATCCGATTTGCTTAAGGTTGTTTTGAGACGACATTCGTCTTGCAGCATTTCGTGCACTACTAACCGCAGGCAATAGTAATCCCACCAAAGTTCCGGATACCGCAACACTCGTTATGCCGCGTCCCTGGAATCGCAGTTGTGCACCATCAACTGTTGGTTTCAAGCTGTCGACGACCTGTCCGCTAATTCGTTCGACATATTTCATTAAGGCTGCATCCACCAATGGATCGTTCGAACTAATTGTTGACATCTGAGCGATCAACATAGCTCGCAACTCGCCCAACATTGACATCATTTGCTCTTTCAGAGCCATAGCCGACTTATGATCCGCAGCATCTAAATCAAGCTCACCGTCGATGCCATCGATATCCAAAGCTATTTTCAGATGAACTGTTTCCAATTGCATTAGCTTGGCAATCAACAGCTTAATATTGGCAGGAAGTTCTTCGTCTCCAAAGGTCGCAGCCGCGAGTTGCTTGTATTCAACAGGCACATTGCTCAAGTTCGCCATAATGGATACCGGATACTTTGGATCTAACGCTCGCAATTTAGATTGGGTCATATTTTCTGGATCAGCTTGTGCAACGCTTGCATTTTTTACTGCTAAATCCGTACCTGCAATAACGACGCGCTTACTGTCCACCGCCACAGAAACATTGACTCCAGGAAATGGCAGGACAAACCCCTTTACGCCCTTTCCGAGTTCTATTGGCTGTCTTTCACCGACAATCGTGGGCAACAATTCTGAAGCATTAATATCAGTAGCCAACTCTACTAATACAAGCATCTTAGGAGGATTTACTTGACTTGGAACCTGCATTCCAACCACGATGCGTTTAATGGACGCCAATTCCACACCCACGTTCTGTTGCAACAAGACTTCGAGCACTTCCACTGGCAAGGCCTGCACCAGATCGCTCTCAAGCATTCTTTCCACATCAAGAGACAGCACCAGCGACAGGTCCTCTGGTACGCGATCGACGATACTATCCTCTGACCGAACTACACTAATTCCCGATGAAAGGCAAAGCAGCAATGCGAGAGCGGAATGAAATAGGCTTCGGTTTTTCATAGCATTTTTCATAAACGTCCTTTAATGGCAACAACTCGAAGGCACCTTTGTGCACCCGTAAATGTAACTCATATATGTAACATTGCGAGAACCAAGTCAGTTCGATTTATTTCAATGAGGCGTGTTCGATTTGCTAAAATAAAGACATCATACTCAATTCATCGGGGCACCTATGCTTCGCCAAACATCTGTCGCAATTGCCTATTTCTGCCTTTGCGTCGTCACCTGCGCTTCCCCGCCCGCGCAAAAACAGATCGACAAACTTATCAAAGCTCGATCCCCGGGAAAGCTCTCCGACATCTCGTCAGACGCAGCGTTCCTCAGACGAATACATCTGGATTTGGTCGGGGACATACCCACTGCACAAGAAGCTCTGGAGTTTATCGAATCTAAATCATCAAGCAAACGAATCGCAGTCATTAACACGCTACTTGATGATCCTCGCTACGCTCGGAATATGGCAGAGCGTTTTAATATCATGTTGATGGAACGTAGAGATCCAAATGAGCATTGGTCCGAGTTCCTGCATGCAGCCTTTTCTGAAAACCGACGCGCCGATGTGCTCGTTCGCCAAATACTCACACCGAGTGCAAGCGACCCTGAAAATGTTGGTGCAAATCACTTTTTTGACCAGTCGACTACAGAAGATCGGCCAGAATCCGACAGACTATCCAGGTCTCGCCTCCGATATTGGGCGGATGTTTCTCGGTGTAAACCTAGCATGTGCCCAGTGTCACGACCATTTATTTGTCACGGACTACAAGCAGGCCGATTTTCAGGGGATGTATGCGTTTGTGCTCCATTCATACATTCGCAACGACGTAACGTATCCTGCAATTGGTGAGCGGATCATGAATAAGCCGTTGGTATTCTCCTCAGTGTTTGGTGGCGAACAAACTACCACCGGACCTCGCATTTACATGGGTACACAGTTCGAGATTGAAGTATTTGACAAAGGCAATGAATTCGCCGTGGAAGCGAACAAAGAAACGAAAGAGCCTGCCATACCACGATTTAGCCCACTGCGAATCCTTTCAGAAAACCTACCACGTGCCGACAACCATCAATTTGCTCGCAATTTCGCCAACCGACTATGGTTCCTAATGCTGGGTCGCGGCATCGTGCACCCATTGGATCTGCATCATTCAGAAAATGAAGCAAGCCATCCGGAGGTTCTCGATATTCTAGAATCTGAGCTAATCACCTCCGGCTATGATGTTAAACACGTCCTGCGAATCATCGCATCCAGTGAGACGTATCAACGATCAAGCTCGCTTCCGAAGAACACGACCTCCGTCAGCCCAACTTCATTCCGTAGCTTCCCGACCAAACCACTTTCAGCAGAGCAACTCAAGTGGTCTATGCTACGTGCTACGGGCATGCTGCCAGAAACTCTGACGAGATCCGAGACAGAGTCTGACCCTGAAGAAACAAAAACCGTCATTTCAACGGATTCCGTGGACATGAGCGCTGCAAATCAAAAGTTTCTCGAGGCATATGCCAATCCACCAAAAGAGGCGGAAATCGACTTCACTCCATCTGTACGCGCAGCACTGTTTCTATTGAATGATGACTTAGTTGTGTCATGGACGCTCCCAGCATCAGGAAATCTGGCCGAGACGCTCTCGGAGATGGATACAAAACCACTTTCGAAGCACTTATTCTTGACCATTCTCTCGAGGCTACCCACAGACGATGAAACGCGAACTATCGAGAATCATCTCATCGAAGAACCCGACAAGACGACGGCACTTTCCAATCTGATTTGGTCTTTATTAGCTTCCACCGAATTCGCTACTAATCACTAACACCCAATAATCACTAACACCCAATAATCACTAACACCCAATAATCACTAACACCCAATAATCACTAACACCCAATAATCACTAACACCCAATAATCACTAACACCCAATAATCACTAGCACCCACAAATCACTAACCCCCACCAATCCATGCACTGCACTCCAATTGAGCACGCAATTAGCCGCCGAACACTATTCGGCGCTGCTGCAGCCACCACACTTGGCATGGGAGGACTCGGTGGTCTGGTACGACCATCGATTGCCAAACGGCTTCAGTCGGATCAAAAGCAGGTACTATTCATTTGGATCGACGGTGGCATGAGCCAACTAGAAAGTTGGGACCCAAAACCCAACACTCAATTTGGTGGTCCATTTCGATCTATTCAAACTTCGATACCAGGTATACGGATCAGCGAGTTGATGCCTAAAACGGCTCAGATCATGCACTTACTTGCTGTCGACCGAGGAGTGCACACACAGGACAACTCGCACTCTGCGGGAGTAGGTCGAGTCAACCGTGGTGATCCAAAAGATCGAGGTGTTACCTACCCATACTTCGGCTCGGCAGTTGCAAATCTGTTGGGCCCTGGCGAAAGCGGGTTACCACCTTATGTATGGGTGAAGCCAGGCAGTGGCGGTTTCCAGTTCAAGGATGCCGGTTTCCTTGGGCCTCAATATGGCGCTTTAGCTATTGGCGACGGGCAGGCTCCAGACAATCTCTTACTTCATGAGGACATCAGCTCCAAACGCGACGACTTGCGCAACAAGCTACGTGTCCTTGCTGATGAACGTTTCACGAAGACAAGATCATCACGCAGCACCGAAGCACAAGGCTTTGTATTCGACACCGCTCGAACCCTCATGCGCCGTTCCGACTTGTTTGAGCCCGCCGATCCGAAGGATAAAGAACGGTATGGCGACACACCATTCGGCCGTGACATGTTGTTAGGAAAGAAGATGATTGAGGCGGGTGTCACTTTTGTGAAGGTGAACTCCTATGGCTGGGACACTCACGGTGACAACTTCAACGGACACGCCAGTCTAATGCCTCGATTCGACCAGGCATTCGCAACGCTAGTCACTGACATGCATGAAAGTGGCATGCTTGATCATGTACTTGTAATCGCCATGAGTGAATTCGGTCGTACCCCACGCATTAATGGTCACGTTGGCCGTGACCACTGGCCAGAAGCCTGGTCGATCGCCATGACAGGACGAGGAATCCGGAGAGGAACAGTAATTGGCAAGACGAACAAACTGGGGACGTTTGTTGACTCCGAGGAACACGATATCGGTGCATTTTTTCACACTTGGTTCCATGCTCTAGGCATCGATTCCACGCATGATGAGTACGTAAACGATGGTCAACCACTGCCCATCGCACACGATGACATGGCACCTATCAAGGAGCTACTGGCATAAACCATGATTGCTGACCTTTCCATAGAACAACTCATCGAACAGTATAAGCCGCGTATCAAGAAGACGTTTGCCGCTGACCGTCAGTTTGTGAAAGCTGAATTCACAAACGATGGCTCGCACATTGTGACCGTAGGCTACGACGCATCAGTTAGATTATGGGCGACGGACTCAGACGAACCACAACAAGTGTCCCTTGATGAATCTCATCAAGGCTGGGTTACAGGCCTGGCCGTTCACTCCACAAACGCTCGAATATTCACATCCGATTCATTC
Source organism: Pirellulaceae bacterium (assembly GCA_045566075.1). Taxonomy (GTDB): domain Bacteria; phylum Planctomycetota; class Planctomycetia; order Pirellulales; family Pirellulaceae; genus UBA11883. Next base: position 61,586 of record JBJLEE010000004.1, read on the forward strand.
GCCACGCTCACCTGTTTTGACTACACGAATGGCACCCTGCAGCCGGTCTGGTCCAATTCGGAAGCACATGATGGCTGGATACGCGAATTGGCACTTGCCCCAGATGGCAAAACACTCGCGAGCGTCAGTCGTGATCAGACCATTCGCACCTGGGATCCGAACACCGGAACTCAACGAGATGCGTTTCAAGGCCACGGCGCTGACATATACACTGTTGCCTGGCACCCAGATTCCACAGCGTTTGCTACCGGCGACGCGAAGGGTAACGTGATTTACCGGGACGCCAA
>JBJLEE010000005.1:0-106599 GCA_045566075.1 Pirellulaceae bacterium
CGAATTCAGTGAGTTTGACTTCGATGCCATCAAGCAATACGAAGATATATTCTGGATGGTTGGCTATACGGTTGATGACCCTGGCCCACTCGGCTGGGAAGAAGATAAGCTCTGTTCTGATCGAAGAACGGGATCCTGTCTTGAATGGAGGCTGCCGGAAGATCTGTTCCATCGACCGTTCGGTTATCAGGATAATCGCCACGAAGGAATTTACCTTGATGACTTTGTAATCGGATTTGCCGAACGTGGTGAAATTGTCACCAATACTCCGGCTAATGACGCAATTGTTGGTTTGCCAAGTGGTATCTTCGAAGGTACATATCAACTAGAAGTCCGTCGATCATCAGTCTACGTTGCAGAAGGTACATCCTTACTGACTCGCTCATTTGATACAAATGAACGGCATGCAACTGGATATAGTATTACCGCTCCAGAAGGTGCTGAAATTTATGACGGCGAGACCTTTGATCTGACAGACGGAATCGACTACGTCCGATTTGAATTCGACGACACCGAACTCAATGACGGAGTCCAGAGCGGAAACTTCCGTATTCCGTTTACCACTCAGGATGATGACTTTGAAATCGCTCAAAGCATCCGCGATGCCGTCAACCATTCATCTGTACAGGCGACTCTCAATGTAGCTGCAGCCTCGTGGGATGGTAAAGAAGGTGTTCGATTCCCGGATGCTATTGATAGCGATACATTCCCGGATCTAAGAAATGGACCACTCAATACGTCCAACGTGGTTGATCTGTTTGGTGAAGTCTACGTCTTAACAAATTCGGGTGTCTTTGGTGCAAATAACTTTGATCGTCCTCATACGATCGCGGCCGAAATCAACGATACAACCTTGACGGCTACCGCCACTGGTATCACAGGTTTCAACTCACCAAGATTTATTAGTACTGGTTACATCGGCGACAATGCTGATTATCCACTTCAGCCAGGTCATGATGTGGATCTGTTTGAATTCGAGTTGGATCCAGGCGAACAAATCTCAATTTCGATTGAAGCACAACAGCTTGGTACCACGCTTGACGCCGTGGCAACGATTTTCGATTCGTCGGGCAATTTTATTAGCCAGGTAAATGACACGATTGGCACAGACCCATCGTTTGCATTTACTTCGCCCGCTGCCGCCACGGATACGTTCTATTTGGGCATTAGTGGTCATCCGGTTGCCGGAGCCTTGAGCGGAACCGGAAGTGAATATGATCCAACGGTTTACGAGTCTTCTGTCGAAGGCGACACTGGATCCTATCGTGTGGAATTATCCTTTGGTGTGACGGTCGATACGACGTTTACGATTTTTGATAACCCGAATGACTTCGATAAGCTCAAGATGTTCGGCGATCAAAACCACTTCCGTGATCAAGGTCAGCTTATCCTTGATTCAAACCGAATTGCACACTCCCGTGGCTTTGGTATCGAGGTGGATGCAGGGGCACGCGACGGTGGTGATGGCAATCAGCCGCATCCCGGTGGCGTCCGGCATCTGGACGAGATCAATAACGAACGTCTCGTACCTGGCGTTGTAGTTAGTAATAACCTCATCACGTATAGCGGTGGCGGTGGTATCCACTACAGCGGCGATTCAAATCTACCCGGGCAACCACTCAGTGCGATTCCATACGGCCGAATTGTGAATAACACGGTTTATGGAAGCGGTGCCGGTGATACAGGTATTCTCATAGACCAGTTTGCCAGCCCAACAGTGCTTAATAACATCGTGGCGAATACCAACACGGGCATATCGATTGATGCAAGCTCACTGTCAAGTGGCACGGTCGTTGGTGGTTCGCTGTATCAGGGTAATAGCACTAATACGAACTACACGAACGAAGACTTCGCTATCAGCGTTTCAAATAATGATCCGCTGTTCGTCGATCCGAGCATTGGAATTGAAAATTTCTATCTCGCTCCAAGTACCAATGTGTTTCCAAACCGAGCTATTGATAGCTCGATTTCATCCTTGGAAGATCGGTTTGATCACGAGTTAGTGAAGGAACCGATGGGAATTCCTTCGTCGCCAATTCTTGCACCTGAGAGAGACGTTACCGGACAACTGCGAGTTGACGATCCGTCTGTTGAGCCACCAAATGGGCTTGGTGCCAACGTTTATATCGATCGTGGTGCGATGGATCGTTCTGACTTCTCCGGTCCGATTGCTTCGCTGATTCAACCAAAAGATAATGACTCAGAGAATATCGATCTGAATCGTGGTTTGACGATTGTACATGTTGGACCAAACGATGTGGTCGGAAGTTTCCAGATTCGATTGTTTGACGGATTGGAACCAACAGATCCTAACGAAGGTGTTGGAATCTCAGATGGTTCTGTTACGACCGATGCTGTAATCGTTCGACGCAATGGTGAATTGCTGGTCGACGGAATTGACTATTCCTTCTCGTACAACGGTACAAGTGACACAATTCGGCTGACACCGCTTGCCGGAATTTGGACACCAGATCGACTCTACACAGTTGAGTTAATCAATAAAGACCACTGGCGTCTTGAAGCTGACAATGGCTTTAACATCGCCGATGGTTCCATGTTCAGCGTCACAGACAGTACTGGCAAAACAGCTGACTTTGAATTCGAACGCGGTTACACGGTAGTCATTCCAAAGACGTATGAAATCACCGTACCACCAGAAGGTGGCGGGCTCGGTGGTATCACCGATGGTGAATTCTTTACCGTCAGGCGCGGAAATGAGCCGCCGGTGACGTTTGAATTTGATCGAGATGGAGACTACGTTGCCAGTCGAGTCCCGATTGTGTTTGAAGTGAATGAAGAAGCCGACAGTATTGCTCAGAAGGTACGCGATGCGCTCGAGAATATAGATCTTGACTTCAATCCGGTATTCCTTGGAGAAGGCAAAATTCATGTTGGAAGCAACGCAACACACAATATCGACGTTAGCTTAACGCGACTTAGTATTGATGGCATCTCAGGTGGCGTTGCCGATGGTGACTACTTCAGCGTTGACGATGGCTCGAAAATGTTGATCTTCGAATTCGAAGACACAGATATTGCTGATGGCATCCAACAGGGTGACATTCAAATTGATTTCAGTACTGGTGATACCAATGAAAATCTTGCTGATATCCTTGTTACTGCCATTACAGATGCTGACCTGGGACTGACTCCTAGAAATCTCGGTGATGGATTAGTACACATCGGCGGTACGGTTAATCACGAGTTGATTACATCCAACAGCAACTTGTCTCAGTTTGGTACGCCAAGTGTTCGACACGAATTTGGTCTTCGAATCCCAACACGTGCTGGACAGATATTCAATGTTCAGGATGCAGAGACATTCGTCTTGAGAAAAGGTGCTGGCGTCCCAGTTACGTTTGAGCTTAATAATTTGAACGAAGATTCAGATTACACGCTCGGTAATATCAAGATCGACTTTACAAATACGACAAGCGTCGAACAGTTGGCTAACTCAATCGTCATTGCTATACAGGGTGCCGGACTAGACCTTGATCCGCAAATCGTTCCCGGTACATCTATTATTGATCTTGGTAGTGACGGAACGCATACGCTCAATGTGGCAAACACCAACATCGAACAAGTTGGTTTGCCGGGCGTGGATGGTGCGAATCCGGTATTTGTGCTGCCTGTGGAAGAATTTGATGCGATTCAAACAGCCGTTGCAATCAGAAGTGCATTTGAATTGGACGAGCTTCTTGCCGGAGTAACGGTGCGACAAGCTGGCGGCGCTTCATTGATCGTAAATGGTGCGAGCGTTGTAGCAGATCAAAGCGGTGAATTCCTAGTCGATGAATTCGGACGGCTGACACCATATCAGCTCTTTGAAATCGAAGATTTGGCCACGAACCCGCTGAAAGCAAATCAATTGTCTGGTGAAACGATGTTCACCATTCAACTGGATCGCGTGGATTACGATCTCGGTGATGCTCCGGATGGAGTAGGTGTTGCTCCGCAGAATTCCTATCCAACGCTCACCGGTCATAACGCGGCGATTCACATGACCATTGGAACTGGTCCGATCCTCGGTGAGCGACGTGACCGTGATATCGAAGGTCAGTCAATTGCTCTGGAAATGCCCGCCGGTGCGGACCTTACTGACGGAGAGCAATTCTCTATCACTGCTGGGACGCGAACGGTAGTATTTGAATTCGACGATGATGGATCCGCGACCGCAGAGACTGTCGTCATCCCATTCACCGCCGCAACGACCGCTGATGCACTGGCTCAGTCAGTAGTGGATGCAGTGAATACATCCGGCTTGGGATCAAACCCAAGAAACCTGGGAAGTGGCGTAGTTCTATTCGAAACGAATCAAAAATTCGATCTTTCAGCTGCCGATAGCCTAACTGAATTGCTGTCTGTCGGAGACGATCTGGATGGTAACAACTATGTTGTGGATGCATCCGGTGTTACCGATGTGTCGACATCTGTCGGTGCAACTCCATTGTCAATCGTTGTTGCTGCCAATCAGGCAATCGCGCAAGGTGAGATATTTACCATTACAAGCGGTTCTGACGTCTATACGTTTGAATTTGATAACGATGTTCTTGCCGTTGGTGTGACGGATGGAAATATACGTGTTCCATTTACACCTGGTGCAAGTGAAGACGTGGTTGCACAGAATATTGCTGATGCGATTGTTGCAGCCGATTTGCCATTGAATCTCAACCCAGTCGTGCAATCAGGTGGTGTTGTTGCCTTAAATGGCGATGATGAAGATGGTGTCACCGGTGTTGGCGGTGCTGCAATAATGCCACTAAACGCATTTACAGCAACCGAAATCGAAGTGTCAGCTTCCGGTGATGGATTGCTCGACGCATGGGTCGACTTCAATCGCGATGGTGATTGGGACGATCAGGGGGAACAGATCTTTGCGAGCGAGCAGGTTTCCGCAGGAGTTAACTCGCTGTCATTTAGTACACCACTTGAGCCGGATTCAAAACCGGGTGAAACTTATGCTCGATTCCGAATCAGTAGTGAAGGTGGTCTGGCACCTACCGGACTTGCCAAAGATGGGGAAGTAGAAGACTACGTACTTACCATCGTTCCTGGGCATCCACCCGAAGCCAAGAATGATCCGGATGTTGGTGCAGATGGTTTTGACACTGATGAAGACACACCGCTTCCAACAGGTGGAAATAACCCGAGCTTGCTAACCAATGATCTGGATGCGGATGGTAATGATTTCCGCGTCAATGATTTCGATGCGTTTAGTGCTCTTGGTGCCGAAGTCACGGTAAACACAGGATGGAAGATTGCTGATGGTGCAACTGCAGGTACCTTCACATATGATCCGGAATTTGATGATCCGAATGACGGAGTTGATAACCTGATTCAGGAGCTAGCCGCAGGTGATATCGTTACGGATACGTTTAGTTATTCACTTATCGAAGCTGCGACGGATCCACCTGGTGATCTAGGATCGGCACACTCGTTTGAATCTCAAACACGTGCAATTGTTGCTATCACACTTACCGGTGTGAATGACCAGCCAACATCTGAAGATGTTGCACTTGCAGTAAACGAAGACGGTAATACGATTACCGCTTCATTCGTTGGTGATGATGTTGACCGCGATGACGATATCGACACGCTTACCTATACGGTTATCAATGGGTTACCGGCAAACAGTGGTGGCTTGACAAACAACAACGACGGAACATTCACGTTTGATCCAAAGGCTCAAATCGATTTCCAATGGCTGGGTGTTGATCCTATTACTGGACCAGAAACAACGGATGTAACGTTTACATATAACGCGACAGACAGGCACTCAGGTGTCAGCGTCGATAGTACTGTAACGATTACGGTGTCCGGCGAAAACGACCTGCCTGTGGCAGCAGATGATTCCTATAGCGTGGATCAGGATTCAACTCTAATTGAGACGGCTGCTAACGGTGTCATCCTTCATGATGATGGTGACAGCGTTGTGGATACGGATCCGGATGTTAATGACGTCCTTCTCGTTACTCAGGTTGATGGCACTGATCTCGTCGCAGGCGAGGTTACCGTGCAAACCGCCAAGGGCGCACAGTTAATCATGTTCTCAGATGGTAGCTTTGAATACGATCCTCGTGGTTCAGCTACTCTGCTGGCACTGAATGATGGTGAATCTGACAGCGACTCATTTGAGTATAAAATCGAAGATCCTCACGGAGAGGGTAGTCTCGCCACAGTTACGATCGCTGTCCAAGGTGTCAACGATCCTCCTGTGGCAGCAGATGATTCATACACCGTCGATCAGGATCAAACCTTGGTAGCACCATTGATCGACCCTGCTCTCGCCGGAATTCTGGACAACGATACCGATGCTGATGCTGGTGATTCGTTTGAAGTTGCGACGGTACAGGGAGTTGCACTTACCGGTGGCACAATCACAATTGGTACGGCTCAGAATGCAACGGTTACTATCACATCGGATGGTAACATGACGTATGACCCGACCACGGCAGTTGACTCGAATGTAGCGTTTACGCTGCCAGATATCGCCCGCGGTGATTCCGACAATGATACTTTCACCTATACGATCGAAGATTTGGAAGGAGACACTGCCCAAGCGACGGTTACGATCTCGGTGATTGGTGTTAATAAGGATCCAATTGCTGAACCCGATCTGTATGACGATGTAACGAATACTGAAGACTCGGCGATAATTATTGATGCGGCAAATGGTGTCATCAACCATGATGACGGTGACGGCATTGTCGATATGGATCCGGAAACTGACAGTATCGAGGTTTCAGGTATCAATGGCACGACCAGCCGAATCGGCGTGAGCGACATGGGTGCGACTATAAATGTAACTATCTCCGGTGTAGTTATTTACGATCCAACGCAACGAGATGCACAGACTGGCGAATTCCTGTCACCACTTGTTCAGGCTCTTGATCCGGGTGAAATCGCGACGGATGAATTCACCTACACAATCGTTGATTACATCGATGATGGTAACGGTGGAAAGATATATCAGGGTGGTTCGTCGACCGCGACGGTACAGATTGAAGTACAGGGTGTAAACGATGATCCTGTCACGGTGGACGATGTCGTCCGCATGGAACGTAATACAGTTGCGAATCCGAACATGATTTCAATCGACGTAACTGCGAATGATACAGACGCTGATAATTACGTCGACGAAAACTCCGGTTCACCAATTAGTGGTACAAGCACAGTGACAATTGTGGGAGTACTGGCAAATGGCACAGCGGTCGTTAATGGACTGAACATTGAATACACGCCGGACCTTGATTACAGCGGCGGCGAAGTTATTTCATATACGGTGACTGACGAACACGGTGCTGTAAGTGATGTGGCAGTTGTTACGATCGAAGTAAATGATCATCCGGTCGCTGTCGATGACGCCGAAACGGTCTATCAAGATATTCAAAATACACCGAAAGAGATCCAAGTGCTTGGAAATGATTCAGACACGGATGGTGTTGTTGATGCTACAACAGTAGTCATTGTTGATTCACCAACAAATGGTGTGATCGTGTCTGTTGAATCAGATGGTAGGGTTGTCTATCGACCAAACGATGACTACATCGGTCCGGATTTGTTCACCTACCAATTCCAGGATGATGATGGCGATTGGTCCAATGTTGCTACGGTATCAATCGACGTAATCGACGATCCATACCCATGGCAAAACAAGGCCAATCCGCTGGATGTCAACTGGGACGGTGAAGTCTCTCCAATCGATGCTCTGTTGATTATCACGTACATGAATGACCATCCAGGGAACCCCACGCTACCGACTCCAACGCCAGGCAATTCGCCGCCTCCGTTCCTGGATCCAAACGGCGACAATTCTGTCGATCCAATTGACGCTCTGATGATCATTAACTATCTCAACGCCAATGCGAATGGTGAAGGTGAAGATGGACCTGAAGGTGAATACTTCGCTCCGGTTATTGCTCAAGCTACGGCACCAGCAGTGATCTACACTGATGCCATACTGGATGGACAGCAACTGGCCGAACGCAATGTAGAAGTTGCAACGGAATCTGTACTGGAGTCAGCAACGGCTGACGTCCTCGATACAGTTGATAATCGATATCAGTCACAAAGCGTAACTGATTTGCGGTCGCAACGAGCGGTTGGATTGAGTACAGTCCGCGGCGATCTACTCGAGGATCTTCTCGACGACATTGCCGGCGACATTTCCGATAACCATGACGACGGCCTAGGGCTGGACGACTGGATGTAGTCAAGGTTGAGCTAGACACCAACGCACCCGGAGGGCGTGGCGCAGCCAAACCCGCAGGGCCAAAACAGTTCAAAAAACCAGCAAGCTAAACACCATACCCAACCGCGGGGCTTGGCGCAGCCAAATCCGCAGGGCTCCAGCAAATTCGCCCGCATCCTCAACGCATCAATAAATACTTTTGTGTTTCTAAGAGAGAAGCGTTATCCTGAAACGCTGCTATCACAGGTGGCTATAAATTACTAGTTTTTTCTAAAAAACACCGCCCAATCGGTTCGGAATACGTATCTCTTAGGTAAAGCACAGCGCTGGAATGGAATCGAAAACGAATCTGGAGTTACTCGAACAAGCCAAACAAGGCGATAAGAGTGCACTTGGTGAATTGCTGATCAGATACCGGCCGTATCTTCGTATTCTAGCTCAGCGTCACATGGATGCAGCGATTCGAGTTCGTGTAGATCCATCTGACGTCGTGCAACAAACTAGTTTAGAGGCACATCGCGGAATTGACAGTTTCCGCGGAAATAGTGAAGGGGAATGGGTAGCCTGGGTACGAAAAATCCTTGAAAACAATGCAGCGCAAGCGATCAGACTCCATCTTCTTACGCAGAAACGCAGTGCTCGTCGTGAAGTCTATCTGGATGAATCCAATTCAGCGGTTCACTCAGTAAAAGGTGGACTACGATCACGCGAAATCTCGCCGAGTAAGCGGGCAATGAATTCCGAACGAGCTGTGAAACTGGCATTGATGCTCCATCATTTGCCGGAATCGCAACGGGAGGCAATTCGGTTACGGTATCTGGAAGGTCGATCGCTTCAGGAGTTAGCTGAGAGCCTCGGTCGTAGCGAAACCGCCGTGGCGGGATTGCTAAAACGTGGCTTGCGAAACCTCAGGGATGATTCGGATGTCGGCGCTATGGACTCCCGGTTTTGAATTAGACTACCGGAAATCTTTTCTCATTCTCCATCGGATATGTATTTGAGGGAAAATGTCTGACGACTCTATGCGGGAATTTACAGACGAACCATCAGACCGAGAGCTCCGCATCAGCGAGTTACTGGCGCAATATCTGCGCGACCGTGATGAAGGTGAGTCCGACGACGAGGAGAAATTCCTTGCAGCAAATGAAGAGTTTGCGGACGATCTGCGAATGCTGCTTGACATGGGTCGCATCATCGAAGATATGGCGGGCCCGCTGGTAGAAAAAGACTCTGTGTACGACGAACAGGTCATGGAACTGTCCTCATCTAATCCGGCCACCGATGATTTAGATGATGATTCTCCATCTGCAACGGGTATCGATACTGGGACCGTGGTGTCCATGTCAGCGCGTGATCCGAATCAATCTGGTTCATTACCGGGAAAGGAACCAGCTGAACCTGAAGGTTATCAATTTGGCGAATACGAGCTGCTCGAAGTGATTGGGCAGGGCGGAATGGGTATTGTTTACAAGGCAAGGCAACGCAATCTAGACCGCATGGTTGCCGTAAAGATGATCCGTGTTGGGAGCCTAGCACTTGATGATGAGATCAGCCGTTTCTACAGCGAAGCTCAGAAAGCTGGCAGAGCGGTACACCCCAATCTTATTTCGGTGTACGAGATTGGCGAACTGGACGACCGACACTACTATGCAATGCAATTCGTTGATGGCACAGATCTTGCAGAGTTGTTGCGACATGACAGAATCTCAAATAATCGCATCGCTGAAATACTCCGAGACGTATCCGAAGGCATGCATGCTGCTCATACACATGGTGTACTGCATCGAGACTTGAAACCGGCCAATGTTTTAGTACGCTTTTCCGATGGGTCAGCACTGGTCACTGATTTCGGACTGGCGAGGCAGGTTACAAACCCGGAGAATCTTACTCGTCCGGGTGACACGGTCGGTACTCCGAGTTACATGTCGCCAGAACAAGCGTCAGCTAAGACAGACGCCCTTTGTGCGGCTAGTGATGTGTATTCCATCGGTGCAATTCTCTACGAGATGCTATGCGGACGGCCTCCATTTCATGCAGAGTCCGCGGCCAGTACCGTGATGGAGGTGCTCAATCTCGATCCAACACCGCCGAGTCAATTACGGAGTAAGGTCAGCCCGGAACTAGAGGCCGTTTGTCTTAAGTGTCTCGCAAAAAATCCGGCGGACAGATATCAAACGGCAGAGGAATTGGCTGCGGAATTTAGCAGATTTCTGTCCGGTGCGCCTGTTCTGGCGGAATTGCCAAACAAGATGCTTCAGGGCCTTCGCTGGTTCAGAAATGTCCCGGCGATCGGGCGTATTACTGGAAATACAATGATTCGGCCCAAGTCAGCTCATCGTGTGGTCAATCATTGTTTGTGGGTCATACCTCTGCTGGTGATGCTTGGGATATTTGGCTGGGGCATTGTTAGGAATACTCTGGTACCTGCAGAGATCATGCTTGCGTCCGGTCAGCGTCATCATTTCTATCACGAGGTAGGCGAGAGCTTGCATCGTGCCGTCGCTCTCAGAGATGCCCGTGATCTGATAGTACGAAACACGGCAGGATCTCAGGAAAACGTCAATCTGGTGGTAGACGGTTCGGCACATCTGGCAATTGCCCAATGGGAGACAATTCCCCAAACGGAAGAAATCGCCATTGTAGCGCCGTTGTTTCTTGATAAGGTCCACTTTGTGGTAAAGCAGGGTAGTGACATACGGTCGCTGGAGGATCTCGAAGGCAGAAATGTATCACTTGGACTACCGAATTCCGGAATGCGCCTCACTTCAGAGAGGATTTTGAGAGTATGCGGAGTGGATACTTCAACGATCGGCGAGAAGGACAGGTCCTTTGAGGATTTGCTAACGTTTCCACAAATGGAAGCGGCCATTATCACGACAAGCAGTTCGAACCCGGTGTTACATGGTTTATTGGCCGATACACGTTTTCAGTTGATAACATTTTCACTGGAACAAATCGAAAAGCTACTGCAAACGGGCTACCGTCGAGATCGATTGATATCGAGGGACTTCCCCGATTCGGTTGGTCCCACGGGAATCCCAACCATTTCAACGATGGCATTTCTCATCACGCGAGTCAACAGCTCAGATGCGCTTGTAGAATCGACCTTGCATGCGTTGTATGACGAAATCGACAATCAGTCAGTAGCCAGTAAACTCGGATTAATAAAGCGTTCATTAGCGCGAGAGTTTTCTGTAAGATTTCACCCATCGGCGGCACGCTTTTACTTGATAGCGGAATAAATTGTCGGCTTTTTATTCAATATTCTTTACTCAACGGCGAATAGCACGATATGGATCAGAATCAAATTGATGATGTCTTGAAGCGAACGCTTAGTGATTTCCGGGTTTCCCGGGGTGAACGAAAGCTGCTTGAAGGGCTAATTCGACAATATGGCGACGCAGATCATCAGATTGGAGTTTTGCGAAGCCGGGCGTTTGATGTGGCACGGGGTGAGACAACCGACCCACAAACGCTTCAATTGATCGATTGGCTTGAGGATGTCGTTAAGGTGTTTCAGATTCGTGACCAATCAGCGTTACCTGATGTGGAGGCTTATTTCAGCCCTGGAAGTGAGTGCTTAAATGCCATTCGCCGCCAGTTTGAAAAGGCCAGACATTCGGCAGACGTGTGTGTGTTCACGATCACAGACAACCGAATTTCGGATGCTATTCGTGACGCGCATGCAAGAGGGGTCAAGATCCGTGTTATTAGTGATAATGACAAATCTCACGATGAGGGATCTGATATCCAACGTCTTGAGAACCTCGGCATTGCTGTAAGAGTAGATCACACGAATTATCACATGCATCACAAGTATGCGGTTTTCGATGAGAAAACAACTCTCACTGGCAGTTATAACTGGACGCGTAGTGCAGCCGAGTACAACGAGGAAAACATCGTTATCACCGCTGACAGCAGGATCACCAGGCAGTTTCTCAATGAGTTTGAGAAATTGTGGAAGTCCCTCTCTTAAGCACGTCATTGCTGAATTTCAGCCGATCATGCGGATTGGTTACGTGGTCTCAGGCACTGCCTGAGCTCCCATGCGGGTGAAATAACCCTCACAACCAGTATGACTGGAAAAGGAATCTTATCTTTTCCAGACTTTGTAGCTTGCTATGAATCGGATTTTCCGACTGATTGCGTGGGGTAATTCATACTAAATGAGGAAATTAGGAACCTTATGGACGCACTAACCCAATTTGCAGAAACAGCTCTTAGCGGTGAATTGATCCCGGCTACGTCGGTGATTCTATTCATTCTCGCTTACTGGCTGTTTTCACTCGTCAGCGGAATCGGATTCGATGCAATCGATTTTGATTTTGGCGTAGACGCTGAATTGGATGCTGGCGACATGTTTATGGGGATCGGCCTGATGCCACTTCGTTGGCTTAATTTGGGTGCGATTCCTGTAATGCTTTGGTTGACTATTTTTGGAATCTTTTGGTTTATCGTTTCTTATGTCATGCGTATGGGATTCGAGCATTACACAGATACGTCGACGAATTGGGACGTAACACTGCTGAGTTTGCGAAACGCGGCCTTTGCACTGTTACCGACGAAATTTCTGACTAATCCAATGCGGGACTGGTTCAGAATTGACGAGTTTGATCCGAATTCTTTCGTTGATTTGACAGGTATGACACGTATACCTATGACACCATCGAAAGTTGGACGCGTATCGGTACGACAACCAAAAGACAATTCGGATGTAATCCTCAGGGCGGTTACGGCTGAAGGTGAGATTAAATCACGCCAGCCTGTGCTGATTGTGGGTTACGACAAATCACGTGGAGTTCATATTGTCGTTGAGTCGAGTGAAAACCGAGACACAGCGACGGATGTTTCATAAATCGTAATATGGGGTTTAGTACGATGTTTACATCAAGCCTGTTTGCTAATCTGGTTGATACGTTAACCAGTATTGGTATTGGAATTGGAGCAGTGTTCCTTTTCCTGATCATTCTGGTAGCGATTTTTTCGCGATTCTATGTCAAGGTGGGACCAGAACGTGCGGTAATTCGTACAGGATTCGGCGGTATCAAAGAAGCCGTTGGAAAAGGTATGATCGTGATTCCTGTCTTCCACAAGAAGGAATTCATGGATATGTCCGTCAAGCGTATTGAGATTAAGCGCTCAAACGAAGACGGTCTAATCTGTCGCGATAACATCCGTGCTGATATTGAAGTTGCATTCTATGTGCGTGTTTCAGAAAGTGGCGTGAAAGACGTTGCTAAGAAACTCGGTGCTGCCCGTGCTTCAGATCGCAACGCTCTTATTGAGTTGTTCGACGCTCAGTTTTCAGAAGCACTTAAGACCATCGGTAAACAATTTGATTTCGTAGAACTGTATACCGAACGTGATCGCTTCAAAGTTGAGATCATGAACATTATCGGTTCGGATACGGAAGATTTGCAAGGCTATGAAATGGTCAGCGTTGCAATCGATTACCTTGAACAAACACCGCTCGAGATGCTAAACCCCAACAACATCCTCGATGCGGAAGGTATCAAGAAGATCACCGACCTTACTAGCCGTGAGGCAATTCGCTCAAACGACATTGCACGAGAAAAAGAAAAAGCAATTACAAAGCAGGACGTCGAAGCACGAGAAGCCATTCTCGCACTTGAGCGTCAACAGGTTGAAGCGGAAGAACGCCAAAAGCGTGAAATCGCCGAAGTCACTGCACGCGAAGTTGCTCAGGGAGAAGTCGTTGAACACGAAGAACTCCTGCGTTCAGAAAATGCACGACTTGCTACTGAAGAAGAAGTTGCTGTTCGTGAAGAAAACAAACTACGACAGATCATTGTTGCTGCCAAGAACAAGGAACGTACCGATGCGGTCGAAACAGAACGCGTTGAACGGGACCGCGGCTTGGAATCAACTGAACGCGAACGAGTGGTTTCTCTGGCTGATATCAACAAAGACAAAGAGATCGAGGTTGAGAAACGAAATATCCAGGAAGTAATTCGCGAACGTGTGATCGTTGAAAGAACGGTCGTGGAAGAACAAGAAAATATCCGTGACGTTGAAGAATTCAAACGGGCAGATCGTGATAAGCGAGTTGCGATTACCAACGCAGAACGCGATGCAGAAGAAGCTTTGGTTAAGGACGTGAAAGCGGCGGAAGCAGAGAAGAAAGCTGCTATCTTTACCGCTGATCAGGTTGTAACTCTCGCTGAAGCAGATCGTCAAAAAGCTGAAAAAGAAACGCAGGCTACCAAGATGCTTGCTGAAGCAAAGCAAGCCGACGTGGCAGCTGATGGTTTGGCAGAAGCACAGGTCCAGGAAGCTAAAGCAACCGCCCTTGAAAAAGAGGGCTTTGCAGAAGCAGCCGTTGTACAACGTACAGCCGAAGCCGAAGCAAAAGGATTGGAAGCCAAGGCTGTTGGTGTCGAAAAACACGGTACAGCTGAAGCAGAAGTCATGCGTCTTAAGTACTCAAGTGAAGCGAATGGTATCGAAGAGAAAGCTGGTGCGATGAAACTCTTCGATGCAGTTGGCAAAGAACACGAAGAGTTCAAGCTGCGACTCAACAAAGATCTCGAAATCGAACGAGCTGCAATCGATGCTCAACGTCAGATTGCAGAAGCCCAGTCGAATATCGTTGGCGAGGCTCTTAAGTCCGCCCGTATCGATATCGTCGGTGGCGAAACCACATTCTTCGATAAGATCGTTGATTCGGTCAAGGGTGGTAAGGCCGTTGATAGATTCGTCTACAACAGTCAGGTTGCTACCGATATCAAGGACACGTTCTTTAATGGCGATCCGGAATACTTTCAGACTCGAATTCTAGAACTTACGGATACGTTCAACCTAAGCACAGACGACGTGAAGGATCTCTCCATCGCTGCTTTGATAGCCAAAATGCTTGGCCTGACGAGCAACAACTCGATGCGGGAAGAACTGCAACGAATGCTCGGATTAGCGCACACCTCTGGTGTAGCTGATAACAAGGCTTCGTCTGTTATCCGAACGGTCACAGCTGCCTCGGCTCCAACCAAGCCGGCTGCTGATGAAAGCTCGGACAGCTAATTAGAACTTGTAACGAATCGTCGAGCCTGGTGGTGCAAACGGCCAGGCTTCGACGTGGTTACCAGCTCTGGTAGTAGTAGCCCGGGGCTGGTTATTGTCTCAAACACGTTGGTGAAAGAACGGTCTCGATGTCACAAGCAGATCTCGACCAAACACCTGAACAACAGCCGGATGGCGAACCGCAATCCCAGCAATTGGAGAGCGGAACGTACGAAATCATTCGAAATCGGCTGGCCAATCATGCATCTGACCTACGTGATCGACTCAGTAAGCTTAACGCTTCCCGTAAAGACGTGTTTGGTGCAATTGAAACGACTCTAAAGGGAACCGACCGGGTAACCACAGAGCACAATTGTACACCCCGGGATATGATCGCCATCGGCGAGCATTTTATCTTTGGGTACAACATCCATTTTGGGCTCAAAGCAACGATCCATCCGGACGATGTGTTTGCTACGTACAAGTTCGACGGTGAGCACTTTCAGGCCATCGAGTCGGAATTCTCACAAGACCCGCAGTTTCAACGTGACTTTGCAGAGATATACAAATACTACAAGAATGCAGAGTTTGCCAAATTCTTCGTAATCGGCCCCTTCCTTTATATGGCCTTCCAAGTGGGGAAGAGTGTCACCGAGCTGAAAAGTTTAAAATGGCGAATCGAAAGCGACTCACTGGTCTACGTCGACAACCGAAGTGATCATGAAGTTCGATTTCCTGATCAACACGACTTCAGTTGGAAACGTGTGTCACGCGACCTGTTTGTAGAAGGTGCACACCCCCACGTCTCGATCGAAGATCACGTCTTCGTGGAGACGATAGGTGGGGATTTGACGATCAAAGTTGAAAACAACACCTCTGACGGAGTGGGGCTATATTCAGAACCTGTTCAGAACGCCGACCAAACGCTTGATGATTCAGAGATTTACTATGCAATCGTTGGCAGCCTGGTATTACTCAAGATTAAACCGTACCAGGAAGATGCGTATCGCTACTTTATCTTTAACGAGAAAGTGCAATCGGTTTATCGTGTTGATTCATTAGAAACAAGCTGTGTTTTGTTGCCCGATGATCACGGCGTCATTTTTTCCAATGGGTATTCTCTGGTCACCGGAGAACATAAGACTTTTGATACCGATTTGCAGGGAATGCTGTTTGATAGTCGACTAGAAGCATCAAATGGCGAAGACTTCCTGTACGTGTTCTACAATCCCGAATCCGGTGTGTATGTTCAACTGAGATATAACCTGATTAATCAGGAAGTAGACACACCAGTGATTTGCCATGGTGCGGCATTTTTCCCGGCCGGCGAAATGATCTGCTTCAGGGCGGAACCCGATGCCCAAAAACATCACACGCTTCAGATCTGGCAAACCCCGTACGTGGAAGACGGACTCGGCCCGGAATCTCAATCCGACTCTTTTCTGTTTAAGATCGGTAACAAAGAAATCGTTCGCGGAATGGCTGAATGTCATGAGGTCATTGGCCTGATCGAGAAGGATGATACGTACGCAGACCTCTATGTCGACCTGGTGAAGAAGTCTGGTGATATTGTTGATAGTTACTTTTGGGCGTCTGACGACCAATGTGCGAATCTCTCAGCACCGCTTGCAGAAATTCGTATTGCTGCTGAATCCGCAATAGATGAATTTGAGAAGGTCGTCCGTGTTAAGCAAAACACCGTCAAGCAATCTGCCGAAATAGAACAGCGATCGGCCGAAGTGCTGCGTGAAGCCAAGAACAAGCGATTCGATAATATCGATGACTTCGTTAAGTCGCTTGCCGAAATGCGTACAGTTCGGGGTGAGATCATTTCACTAAAAGAACTGCGCTACATCAATATGGAATTGGTGGAGCGACTTGGTGAAGAGATCGCCGAAGCCAGTGATCGTCTGGCTACGCGTTGCGTGGAGTTTCTTCTAAGAGATGATGCCCTGGCGCCGTATGAAACTCGCATTAAGGAGCAAACAGCCTCCATAGACGGCCTCAAGAAAGTGACAGATGCGCGTGATCTCGAAGAAGACATTGCCGATGGTGCTGGCGAGTTGGAAATGCTGATCGATATTGTCAGTAATCTAAACATCGAAGATGCGACACATCGAACTCAGATCATCGATAACATTTCCGCCATCTTTGGCCAGGTGAATACCGCCCGTGCCACGCTAAAGACGAAGATCAAAGACTTGATGAGCGTTGAAGGCGTGGCCGAATTTAATTCGCAAATGAAGCTGCTCAACCAGGCGGTCGTGAATTATCTAGATATATGCGATACACCGGACAAGTGTGAAGAATTCCTCACCAAAGTAATGATTCAGCTTGAAGAGTTGGAAGGCCGCTTCGCTGAATTTGATGAATTCGTTGTGCAATTGACGGATAAACGTGAGGAAATCTATAACGCGTTTGAAACACGAAAGCTGTCACTGATTGAAGCACGCAATAAACGTGCAGAAGCTCTAAGCCGGGCAGCGGACCGAATCCTTGGTGGTATTAAGTCGCGGATTGATAGTCTTGAATCAGTAAACGACATCAATGCGTATTTCGCTTCAGACTTAATGATCGAAAAAATCCGTGATTTAGTCGATCAGCTTAAGGATCTGGAGGATACGGTCAAAGTTGATGATATTCAAAGTCGTCTAAAGTCAATTCGCGAAGATGCAGTTCGACAACTCAAAGATCGAAAAGAGTTGTTCGTTGACGGCGAGAATGTCATTAAGTTTGGCAAACACCATTTCTCCGTGAATGTTCAGGCATTGGATCTCACGACAGTCATGCGTGACGACGATATGTATTTGCATCTGACGGGTACGAATTTCTTCGAACGACTTGTTGATGAGACGCTCGACTCAACGCGGGATGTATGGGACCAGGAGGTCATATCAGAAAACCGCGATGTTTATCGGGCTGAATATCTTGCATCAAAGATGTTTAACCATTTGTCTCAGTCTGCTGAGATGTCCAAGTCAGGTTACGGACGGCTTGCCGAAGATGAACGCCTGTCTGCACTGCAGAAATTTATGGGGCCGCGGTATACAGAAGCCTATGCAAAAGGTGTTCACGATCTCGATGCTGAGAAGATCTTGTTTGGCCTGATCGAAATGGATGCAACGATCGGTTTGCTCAGATACGACTCGAGAGCTCGTGCTGCAGCCCGATTGTTCTGGAATTACTTCTGTGATCCGACTCAAAGAAACCTGATGACAGCACGACTCAGGGGTGTAGGTACAATTGGTCAACTGTTCCCGGATGTAAAGGAACAAGCACAATATGTTGCCGAACTCCAGCCACTCGTGGACGAGTTTGTTGAGTCGACAGGAGTCATTGATGCGAAATTCGCATCACAGGTGTCAAACTACCTGTACGAAGAATTGACGACGAACGATTTCTTTGTCATTGCACGTCAGGCTATCGATTTATTTGATGCATTTGAACGTCATCTGAAACAAAACAGCTTTGTCGGAAAATTCCAGGAATCGCTGAAAGGTGTAAAAGGTGATCCACTAAGCCAATTCGTGCTCATTTGTGACTGGATCGAAGCATTTCTGGCTGCACATCCACAGCATGAACGTGCTGAGGATTATATCGCTGAATTGGCCGTCATTCTGATGGCTGGACAACCGGATCGTAAACACGTTATCGATGGTACGGTTGATAAATCGATTGACGGTATGATCGGATCGCACGCCACAATCGATGGCGGTGTTTACAAGCTGAACTTCAATGACTTCGTAACAAAGCTCAATCAATACAACAAGGCGGTCGTACCGCGATACCGGGACTACATCGACATTAAGAAGTCGGTTGTGGATGTTGCACGTGATGATATGCGTCTCGACGAGTTTACGCCGAGAGTCATGACGTCATTTGTTCGTAACCGCCTGATCGATGAAGTCTATTTGCCACTTATTGGCGACAACCTGGCAAAGCAGATGGGTGTTGTCGGTGAAGACAAGCGAACGGACCTGATGGGGATGTTACTGCTCATCTCGCCACCGGGTTACGGAAAGACGACATTGATGGAATATGTCGCTAATCGACTGGGTATTATTTTCATGAAGATCAATGGCCCGGCCATCGGTCATGCAGTCACTTCATTGGATCCGGAACAAGCATCCAATGCGGGCGCACGAGAAGAAGTTGAAAAGCTGAATCTGGCGTTGGAAATGGGTGACAACGTCATGATTTATCTAGACGATATCCAGCACTGCAATCCGGAATTCCTGCAAAAGTTCATTTCATTGTGTGATGCCCAGAGAAAAATAGAAGGTGTATATAAAGGTAAGACAAAGACATACGATCTGCGTGGACGTAAAGTCTGCGTTGTCATGGCTGGAAACCCGTATACAGAAAGCGGTGAGAAATTCCAGATTCCAGACATGCTTGCAAACCGTGCTGACATTTATAACCTGGGTGAAATCATCGGTGATAGCGCAGAGGTATTTGAGCTCAGTTATCTCGAAAATTGCTTAACAAGTAATCCGGCGCTAAACCTGCTTGCCAGTCGCAGCCAGAAAGATGTTCACGGTGTTATTAAGATCGCTCAGACGGGCAGTCGTGAAGGTATCGAACTTGAAGGAAGCTACTCTGCTGTCGAAGTGAATGAAATGGCCGAAACCATGAAGAAACTCATGACAGTTCGAGACCTCATTCTCACCGTAAACCGTGAGTACATCAGAAGTGCTTCGCAAGCGGATGAATACCGTACAGAGCCACCATTTAAACTTCAGGGTTCCTATCGAAATATGAATCGCATTGCTGAGAAGGTCGTGCCGATTATGAATGACAAGGAACTCGAAACCCTGATCCTCAGTAATTATGAAAATGACTCTCAGACGCTTACGTCCGACACCGAGTCTAACATGCTCAAGGTCAAGGAAATGATGAGCCTCCTATCGGAAACGGAGCAACAGCGCTGGGAAGATATCAAGAAAGCATTTGCTCAGGCGGTCAAGCTAAAGGGAATCGGATCTGACGATCAAACTGCTGCTGTCCTTCTACAATTACAGGAATTCAGCAACGGTTTACAGGATATCAAGGATACGATTTCCGGTGGCATCTCCAAGATGGCAGATCAATCCGGTGTTGAAACGGAGAGTGGTGGAGAAACCGCAGAGGCACTTCGATTGCTAGCAGAGGAATTGAGGGCGTACACCACCGGAAGTGTACCAGTTGACACGAATCAGGCTGTGCAGCGTGTTGCGGTAATGCACAAAGTGCCGAAGTCCATTCTGGGTGTTATGGAAAACCAGTTTGACATTATGCGAGGCTGGTTAAAGCCGCTGATGGATGTAAGCCAGGCAAACCAGGAAGGTGTTTCTGAACTGACAAGTGCCGTGGAGAAATGCCTGACCTCCTATCAGCAGCTTCTTGGAGAACTTGAAGATTCCGATGATATTCGCAGTGCTGATGAGGACGACTAACCCTCTATCTGCTTATATAGGGCGAGACTAATCGCGGTTGGTAAAGAATAAACCGCTCGCAATCATGGCTAACGACACAAACAGCCATGAACTCATTTCATCATTTCTAAACATTGCGGTAAATGCGATACCGAAAACAGGTGTGAGAAATGAGAACATCGATATTTGACTGGCGGCATACGTCTTAAGTAACACGGCCTGTATGGCAAAGCATGCGCCTGCCACGAGTACACCCTGATATACCAACCCAAGAACCGCCGGTGTTGTGAATTGGTCTGGATTCACATCTTCGGTTAATGCTGCCACGATAAAAAAGAACACGACGCCAACCAATTCATGCCATGCCATGAACGAGCCCGTCTCCATTTTGTTTAGCGCATATTTTGTAAACAGAATTTTGACTGCCAGAACGAATCCACTGGCCATCAACAATATGTCGCCGAGCATGGTGGCTTCGTCAACCGACGGCGTTTCTCCCGCAGATTCTGGTTTTGTCAGTATGACCAATATCGCGCCACCGGCCGCTAATCCGATTCCGATCAATCGTGATGCACTGAGCCTGTGGATTCGTGAAACGTAGTGATCTGACAGCACCACCCAAAAAATGAACGTGTTGATTAAAAGACTGGTGTGAGATGAGTTGGATTCAGCCACACCGATCGTAAAAAGTGCGATTTGGCTGAACAGCAATAGACCGCCAATAATTATTAACGGGAGCTGTTCTCTGGAAATGCTCAGTGAGCACTTTTCAAAACGACACCAAATGAACATAACAACGACGGCCATCGAAAACCGAATACCGGAAACGGTAATGGGCGGTATGGTATCGACACTGTATTTTGCAGCGACTGCATTACCTGCCCATAAGACGCAGGTAAGCAATGTGAGCATGACGGCCGCCGCCGACATTCTGGGCGACTCGAGTTCCCTCATATTCACGCTCGATTTGTGCTCAGATGATGCGTTCAATTGACTGTCGTGGTGTAAATCAAAGCTGACAACAGAGAATGAGATGTGCTGACTATAGGATGCGTGCATCCTAATCCACATTGTCGGAGGTGACTATACGAGGATTGGTGTTGTCATGATGCCACATGATGGTGATTATGAAACCTCTGCATTTCTTTATTGCCACAAGAACTTATGACAAACGATCAACCACAAATGGCAGGCGCATCCCTAAAGTTGCCATTGCATAAGCGGCTGCTATTCGGCTTCGTGGCACTTTTATGTTGCGTTGGTATTGCGGAAGTCTGTTTTCGCGTGATCGGATATGACTTCAATCAGACGTCGGCTCGTCTCGAGGCGATCCCACCCTTTTACCGTATTCCAACGGAACCCTTCGCCAGATATTTTTTTAAGCGACCGGCAAAGACATCCTGGAATGGTCAGGTGATTCGATCGCAGATGGATGTGCTGGGAATCGACTCAAACGCATACAAAGATGAAGCAACGGTGGATCTCAATTATGACTCAGATGGATTCCGGAATTCTGATGCGTTGGATGATTGGGAGATCGTGGTTGTAGGAGATTCATTCACTGAGTTGGGGAATCTATCTGACGAGCAGTTATTTACATCGCTTCTAGCTACTGCCACGGGGAATGGGGTTAAAAATTTAGGGGCGTCATATACCGGAACAAGAACTCAGATCCAATACCTTTCATCTTTTGGAAAGTCTGATTCGACCAGAATTGCAATGCTTGCGTTCTTTGAAGGCAACGACATCGAAGAGACTGTCAGTGAAGTACACCGTAAAGTAAATATTGACCTTGGAAAGTTATCGTTAGATGACTTCTTTGGAGATAACCTAATTCAAACCTCTCTGGTTGGATTTATCTTCGACCGAATAACCAGTGCATCAGTTGCGGATTTGGCGATCACGCGTGACAACGCGAATGTGCAACTTCCAAATGGAGTTACAGCTCGAGTTGGCATCAACTACATGCCGCTCAATGAAAGTCAGCTTGGTGAAGCAGGTGCCATGATGCAAACAGCTATAAGTGACTGGGCTGATGTGTGTCGCAGTCAGGGGATCGAGCCATGGCTTGTGTATTTACCGTGCAAACATCGCGTGCTGCATCCGCTTGGGTTACGGTTTGATGTTGATGCGAATCCTCTGCTAAAGGCGTGGATGCCGTCTGACTTGCCGCAGTGGATTAACCGCGAGTGTCAAAAAAATGATGTGGTCCTTATCGACACCACTGCTGCATTGATTAAGTCTGCCAAGGATGGTGAAATGCCGTTTAATCTCATATACGACACACATCTAAATGCTCAAGGTTCGGCGGTCGTGGCCACGGAACTTGCAAATGCGCTCGCGCAATAGGTCAAGGTGCCGCTTCAAAGTTGATATCATACGGGTGTACGCGGAAACCGATAAGATTTGGATTGCAACCATGACAGAAGCCTTCTCACTAAGCATTGCTGATACGTCAGAGATAATCTCTCCTGGACTCGTACTTTTTCGAGAGATCATGGAATCTAATTTAGATGAAATGACTCGTCAGGCAGGCGACGTAAGTCGTTTAAGACCGCACTGCAAGACCCATAAAATGCCGGAAGTGATCAAGATTCTTCTCGGCCGTGGGATTACGAAACACAAGTGCGCGACCTTTGCTGAGGCAGAAATGCTGGCTGAGTGTGGGGTGAAGGATATCTGCCTTGCATATAACCTGGTTGGCCCCAATGTTGACCGCGCGATCCAGTTCAGACGTGCTTACCCCGATGTGACGTTTATCATAACTGCAGACCATGCCGTTCCCCTGCAACAACTCTCTGATGCAGCAGTAGCAGCTGATCTGGGCGTAGAGGTTTTAATTGATCTGGATACCGGGCAGCACCGAACGGGAATCGAATATGGCGCAGGTGCTGTTGAGTTGTATCAATTGATGGGCGAATTGCCGGGAATCATTCCAGGTGGCATTCACCTATACGACGGACAAAACCACCAATCGGATTTACAGGAAAGAATCGAAGCGGTCAACGAATGTTGGCGACAGGCCGTCGCCTTGAAAAGTGATGTTGAAGCAATCGGGCTTTCAGTCCCGCGTGTGGTTGCTGGCGGAACCGGATCATTTCCAATTTATGCTTCACTTGCTGATCCGGTAATTGAGGCAAGTCCGGGTACGAATATCTTCTTTGATTCAAACTATGGACGAATGTTCCCGGATCTACATTATGTCCCGGCGATGCGAATACTCTCGCGAGTGATTAGTTGTCCGAGTAACGGACGCGTGACCTTCGATCTCGGCTACAAAGCGTGTGCATCTGATCCTCCTGCAGGTAGTCGTGTTGTGATACCGGATATTGGTGATGCCGATGCCGTGCTTCAAAACGAAGAACATTTGGTGATTAAGACGGATGCACATGCGGAATTCACTCCGGGAGATGAAATACTCGCGATCCCGGCACATGTCTGCCCGACGTCTGCGTTACACAAGTCCGTGTACGTGATCGAAAATGGTGAGGTGGTCGACCAATGGGAAATCACAGCACGAGACCGTAAAATCAGCATATGAGTACACAGACAGTTTAGGCGATTCGAGTTTTTCGGAGTGGATGAGTTTGCAGTTTAGGATTGAACCATGAATTCAGAACACGATACATCAGCTGAAGTGGCTGAAGATATTGAAGCAGCAGTTACCGAGAGTTCAGAAGTCAAAGAACCGATGAGTGATCTCGAGCGTGAGCGAATTCTCGATCGTGTAAAGTTGGTGACCTACCCGAAAGTTATTTTTCTGTATCCAACGTTTATCGTCTCCGTCATTGCAGCCATTTGGATGACCGTTTCGGGTGATGCATACTCCGTTTCCGGAGAATCTCAGTCTCTTGTTCCACGTGGCGGGGCAGTCACCGTCTCCATTATGTTTCTGGGTATGTTCCTCACGAACATGATCGTCATGGCGTTTGATTTTCCAAGAGCGAATTCACTGATTCTGATTCTCGTAATCGTGCTCGCCGTTATTGGATTGGCCGTTCTTGCGAGTGCTAATCCAGATGTTCTGCCATTCCTTACCGGTTGGTTGGAAAACCTGGAACCGATTGCCAATGCTACGTTTTACTGGGTCTTCTCCAGTATCCTTTTGTTGATTTGGATTGCCATTCGATGCAGTCGATTCCTGGACTACTGGGAAGTGCATCCAAATGAGATTCTGCACGTGCAGGGTTTTCCCAGGAATGTAAAGCGGTTCTCTGCTCCACATGTGAGAATCGACAAAGAGATTAACGATGTTTTTGAGTTTATGTTGCTTCGCAGTGGTCGCCTTGTTATTCATCCAAGTAACGAGGCGCGTGTGTTCATTCTGGACAATGTACTGTTCGTTGGTAAAAAAGAAGAACAGATTACAAGAATGCTTGGTGCCTTGCAGGTGCAGGTAAAGGCCGATATTGAAGTCTAAGCTCTTGAAAGTGTTTTGCGACTGGCAGTTGGCTTGCGTGTAGCATTCATGTGTTGTGCTCGTAGGTGTTCATGATTTTCTATCGAAAGTGTTTTGTTGATGCGTGCTTTTCATTTTGTTGCTTACTTGTCCATTTTGATTTTCCTTACCACTTCGGTGGATGCTGCGGAGACGGTTGCTGGTAAGTCACTCGACCAATGGTCTGCCGATTTGCAATCAGAAAATCAAACGACGCGTTTGCGAGCCGCCAAGACACTGGGAATCTTTGGTGAATCTGCTGGCGATGTGTTTAACCGAATGCTGGATCATGCTGATGTGAGCGTTATTTATCATGCAGCAAGCCATATCGGAGATGCCAAAGTTAATTCTGCTGCAGTCGTTGGGAAACTCACTAAGCTGCTTGCCCATGAACATGCATCCGTTCAGGTTGCGGCTGCATATGCGCTTTGCCGGATAGAGGGTGTCAAAGAAGAGTATGCGGCTGTTTTGAATTCAGCTTTGGCCTCGAAGGAACGCGGTGCAGCATGTAGCGCTGCAGAAATGTACCAACGCATTGGACCTGCTGCAAAACAGCATGCCTTGGCCGCATTAAAGGCTGCACAGCAAAGCAAAGACTACCACGTAAATGGTGCTGTTATAAATGCCCTTAGGACCGTTGAATCTAATCCGTATAAGCCGGAGCCAGCTGTGCGTCCGAAAATGGGTGGTAGATATCGTAATTGGTTAAATGCTACATCCATACCACGACCGGAACTTGCCGGTGATAATCAACGCCCAAATATCCTCTGGATCAGTTGTGAGGACATTAGCCCAAATCTCGGTTGCTATGGAGATAAGTACGCATCAACTCCCAATCTGGATAAGCTCGCTGAACAAGGTATGAGATTTTCGCAGGCCTTTACGCCAGCGGGCGTTTGTGCGGTTGTTCGCTCCGGTATCATCACAGGAATGTATCCCATTTCCATTGGGTCACAACACATGCGGTCGCGTATCGTGACTCCCAGTGGAGTGCGTTGTTTTAGTGAATACCTGAGAGCGGCCGGCTACTTTTGTACGAATAAATCGAAGACTGACTATCAATTTGATGCACCGGTTACTGCCTGGGATCGACAAGGTGGCAATCATCAGGATTGGAGAGATCGCGCACCGGGCCAGCCTTTCTTTAGCATTATCAATCTTACGGTTTCACACGAGAGCCAGATCCGACATAGCCATGAAGTGCATAAACAGGTACTGGCTCAACTTGATTCTGCGCAGCATCATGACCCGGATAAGGCTGGGAAATTCTTACCGCCGATTTATCCAAACACTCCGGCGACGCGAATGGATTGGGCGTTCTATCAGGACAATATCTCAGCGATGGATAAACAAGTCGGACAAGTGCTCAAGCGACTCGAAGAAGATGGCCTAAGTGAAAATACGATTGTGATCTTCTGGAGTGATCATGGACGTGGATTACCTCGTGGAAAGCGTTGGATATACGATTCCGGTACGCATATTCCTTTTATCGTTAGATGGCCGGGACAGATTAAATCATCCACGGTGAATGATGAATTGGTGAATACAGAAGATCTGACAGCAACGACACTCGCTTTGGCAGGCATTGAAAGACCCGATTACATGCACGGCCGTGTTATCGTTGGTGAACAAAAGGAAGCTGCCCCGGACTATATCTACTTTCACCGTGATCGAATGGACGAAGCATATGAACTAATGCGAGGCTGCAGAGATCATAGGTTTAAGTACATCCGGAATTATGAACCTCAGAAACCCTATGCGCAGCACATCAGTTATATGGACAAAATGCCGACCCTTCGCGAATTAAGGCGGATGGATATCGAAGGCACTCTCAAGGGTGCAGAAGTGGCATTCATGCGTAAATCCAAACCGATTGAAGAATTGTATGACATAGTGAACGATCCTCATGAGACGGTAAACCTTGCTCAAAAAGCTAAATACAAAGAAGTGCTCGCCAAAATGCGGGATGAAACGATCGCGTGGCAGGACAGTATTGGTGACTTGGGACTAGTGCCGGAGCCAATCATGATGGAGAACATGCGACCGAGTAATCAAATGCAGCAAACGGCCAAGCCAGAAATCGTTCGTGACGGTGACACGGTGACGGTGAAGTGTGCAACACCCGGTGCCTCGATCCAAATAACACAGCCGAATATGCCAGCCAGACTCTACAGCGGATCATTCAAGGCAACAGGGCAGGTGCGGGCAGTGGCTACACGTATAGGGTTCCAGACCAGCGCAGCAACTGTATCCAATCCGTAACTCTCAAGTGGCACGCCGTGTTCGGAGTGTTGCCTGTCATGTGATGTCACTTCGGTAAGTATGACCTCGCAATTCCCTCGCCAGAATCTCAGACTGTGTCAAAATACGGACAAGATCCATCAGGGGCAGATCTGAACGACAGGCATTTGACGTCATGGAACTAGACATGAGTGCCGAGAACACTCCAAGTCAGAGGCACGGTCTCGTTGCGAATCTGATTAACAGTTGGCGATCCGGTATCAGACCGGATGCCAAACAGTGTATTACCGAATTCGATTGGCTGCGTGATGATAAGTCAGCGGTGATTGATTTGGCTTACGAGGAATACTGCTTACGCACGGAGGCAGGTGAGTCCATAGACACCAGCCAGTTTTGCGGTCTCTTTTCTTCGGTGTTTCAGGAATCACTTTACCGACGAATTGATGTCCACTGCATGATATCGGAAGATCTGCAACCGGAATACGGCCTGGAAGATGAGCTGATTCCGGGGTTTGAAATCGTGCGGCAAATTGGCCGTGGTAGCTTTGCAGTCGTATACGAAGCACTGGAATTACGACTCGGAATGCGACGCGTAGTGCTCAAGGTGACATCACTCGGTGATCGTGAAGCACGCATTCTCGGGCAGTTAGATCACGTTGGCATTATGCCGGTACACAGTGTCTTTGATATTCCAGATGGGCGGTCTGCAATCTGCATGCCCTTTCTTGGCACCGAAACTCTCGGAAATACCATTCGTAGAATCGGGCCTCTTCCTGTGTCGACAGCGTTGAGATTTGCCATCGGAATAGCCATTGCCCTCGAGCATGCTCACTCCAGACATGTACTTCATCTGGACCTTAAGCCGCATAATATCCTGATCGACGAAAATGATCACCCTGTACTGATGGACTTTAATTTGGCTTCCGACAGGCTTACGAAACACTCCCATGTTGGAGGTACTCTCCACTACATGGCGCCCGAACAACTCAAGTCACTCGTACTCAAGCATGGCAAGGTGCGAGCCTTGTCTGAGAAGAGTGATGTTTATTCGTTTGGTGTGATGCTCT
Organism: Pirellulaceae bacterium; assembly: GCA_045566075.1. GTDB lineage: Bacteria > Planctomycetota > Planctomycetia > Pirellulales > Pirellulaceae > UBA11883. The sequence continues at coordinate 28,369 of JBJLEE010000005.1, forward strand.
TTGAAATGATCATGGGACACCGTCCGTTTGAATGCACTGATGTGATGGCCGATTCCTTTGAACAGGCGCGCATCCTTGTACAGCAACAACTTTCCAGTGAAAGAGTGGTCAACCTCTTACACAGACATACCACACATGCTGTGTCTTCTGTCATTTCCAGATGTTTGTCGTATTCACCTGAGGATCGGTACCGGACGGTTGGTGAATTGTTAGTGGATTTGAATCGCCAGTTTTCGATCACTGCACGAATTGGTCGGTGGCTCAATCGAAAGCCGTCACCACCTGTTCCCAATAATCTTTGTTCCAATCACCCAACGATCAAAATCCAGGATCATGGAAATAAACCGTGAACTTAGGTAGGCGTCCCGGTGAACTTGCTGACTTGCGGTAACGAGATGCGAGTATTCGCGGGATAAGCTCTGGTATTTCACTCGAAAATTCCGGGATCCTGTTGATGATGACGACAGCTGGCTGGTGCTCGTCCAATAATCCAATGTAATAGTCTTCAATTTCGTCAGTTGTCATCCCGGCTGTACCAAAGAAGTCATACATCACAGCCGTGGGATTCTTCTTCTCTGACAAGAAATATACTTCCGGGCAATCCGGGAATGCCAGAATCGTGTCGTTTTCATTTGTTAAGGATCTGACCAAAGTTTTAAGGAATTGATATTCAGCGAGATCTGACGTGTCGACAGTGAGTCCAAGTCTCGGAATATCATCGCTTTGCATATAACTGGCGACGGGAGTCTGGTTGTGTCGCACCCCGAAGCCACGAATGTAACTCGTGTTGAGCCACAGTACACCAAATAACAGCAGCAGTATTTGTGCGGCCCACCACGTCTTGTTTGGTTTTGGATCGGTGGTCGCATCAGGGTCTGCATGCAAGAGGACAATCGCGGTGAGGAGAACAATTGGAGCGGTATAACAAAAGTAAATTCCAAATGAATACGGGTACTGAATGAGAGATATTAAACCCGTCATAGCGCAACCAACAAATAAAACGTAACGCTTGCTGTTCGTCCTTTCATGTTTGATCACGTGAACGGCTAGAAGAACACACAATGCCGGTACGATCATGCGAATCGAATGAAAGGTCCAAACATAAACACTGTTAGCGAGTGTGGTGCCGGGAAATACGAAATAGGCAATGAGCAATAACAGTGAACCGGCAGTTATCAATCCTATGGCAAGCAATCGGTCATTTTTATTACAGCTCCCGTTGCTCTTATAGAAACAGAACAATGACAGAGCGCAGGGAATCATATAGAAGAGCGGTGGTAATGCCATTTCCGCATGTCCAAGTCGTTGTTGAGGTAGTACCAGAACTCCGTGGAGTAAATCCCCAACAGCGTTCTCAGATAAATACGGTATCAATAGCACCAAGATTGGAATGGCCGTACACCCCAATGCGATAGAGAACGGCTTAACGCATCGAACGATTAATACACGAAGGTCCATGTCCGCAGAAATTGCACCATGGAACAATATTGCACTGGTTATTGCGACCGGTAGAACAAGCATCACACACTCGTTGATCCCCAAGTGATACTTGATCAATGCGATTACCAGCCCAACGAGTGTCACGCCAATGACAGCCACAGCTAGATTTGTTGGAAGTCTACTGTTGCTTGTTGTACCCTCCGGCAGACTTTGGCAGTGCAGTTGTCGATAAACGATGCACAACAATGTGGCAGCAAGCGGGTACAAGCCGACAATCTTAATGCAGATGCTGATGCCGCACATCAACCCGGCTATCATGAGCCACTTCGATGACAGACTATCGCCATATTTGAGAAGTGCGAAAAGTGTCCAACTTGCAAATGCCAATGTGTACCACGTCGGAAGTGCGGCAAGGTAGTTTGGGAAACTCCAGGTCAGACAAACAAGCGTTGTTGTCGCAGCAGCAATTGGGGTGATAAAACGCGCAGCCACAAGATACCACGCCGGAATCGTGAGCAATGCTGTGATGAATAAGCAAAGACGGATGGAGTACAACGAAACTCCGAATGCAGACATGGATGCCGCATGCAGGTAAGAAAGGCCTCCGGTGTATGCATCTTGAAAGTCATGATGAGGTAATTCACCGTTTAACACTCGGTTGGCAGACTGTGCCAGTAATCCTTCATCATGAGGGATCCACTCATACGGTAGTTTGCAAAATAGATAGATTCCACCAATGACCATTACGCATAACAGCGGCAGAGCGAGTTTAGGCACATTGTATTTGTTTGAGTGCACTTAGTCTTCCATCACGTGATTCACAGTGGCGGAGATCATTAAGGAACTGCCAAACGGAATTGGTAGTGGCGTAATCAGGGCCTGCTCGATTCGAGAAAGTGTAAAACAGCATGTGTTCATGATGGCGTTTGGCACTTCGGCCGGTTTCGGATCACTTCGGAAAAGTGCTTCTTTTGCACGAACAAGCACCTTGGCCGGAAACGTCCAGTGAAAGAAGTACTTCATCTTGTCGATTCTTATGCCCGTACCATCGGCCATGCCTGCAAAAGTCTTTTTGTTGTATCGCGTGAAGTGATGGTTATAGTCGTCATGCCTCGTCCAGAGGGAATTGAACGCTGGTACCGTCATTAGAATCTGTGCACCTGGATTCACATGCTTGCAGAGATGACGCAGAACATCTGCTGGTTGTTCGATGTGTTCAAGTACATCCAGCAGTATTACCCAGTCAAATCTCTTCTGAGGTGCAAACGTCTCGTCGATATTTCCGGTATAGATGTCGGCGCAGTTCGGATTGTCCGGGTTTATTAATTCCGTATTGGGTTCGACACCAGATACAGTTCCGAACTGTTTGAGTTTGGGGAAAAACAAAGCATCACCACAGCCAATATCCAGAATCTCTCTGGTATGGGAATCGAGATCACTTTGCTCATGCCAGCGCCGGAGTATTTTTAAGATGAAGCGTTCGCGGCTTCGCCACCACCAGTGCTGGTCGTAGAGCTGTCTGTAATTGATTGCGTATTCTGAGTCCACGAATCAGAGCTCGTTATTACTTGTTGCACAATATAAGGAGGGCGTCCTTTGACTTCTTCAAAGATCCGTCCGATGTATTCACCAAGGATTCCAAGAAATAGTAACTGCACTCCAGCGAAGAACGAAAGCAGGATATAGACCGCGGTAAATCCTGTCGGAGCATCTTCGGTGGCACCACAGTATTTCACTAAAATCGCGTACACTGAAAACCCAATGGCAAACAGGATTGTCAGTCCGCCCAGATATGCAGCAAAGCGGAGTGGTAGCAATGAAAAAGAAAAGACTCCATCCATCGCCAGTTTCATTAGCCCGCGAAAATTGTACTTGGGAACCCCCGCAGCGCGTGCATCCCGCTCGACCTCAAGACCGATTTGATTGAACCCAACCCAACTTCGGATGCCACGCAAATACCGATGGCGATCTGATGATTGTTTCAATACATCAATGACCGGTTTGCGAATGATAGAAAAATCTCCGCTGTCAGTTGGTAACGGAGTCCGGCTGAGCCATTTCAGCATGCGGTAGTACAACCGATAGCACGCGCGTTTTAGGAAATTCTCTTTGCGTTTGACGCGTATAGCGTAAACAACATCATATCCCTCATTTAGTTTTTCGAGCATGCGAGGGATTTGTTCCGGTGGATCCTGAAGATCACCGTCCATCAGTACGACGGCGTCACCCGTTACGTAGTCCAGTGCAGCAGCATAGGCCGGTTGTTGCCCGAAATTCCGAGACAGCTTTACCACCTTTATGCGGTCGTCTTGTTTTGCCGCATCAGTGAGTATGGAAAGTGTTTCGTCAGCAGACCCGTCATCTACAAGAACGACTTCGTGCGGACCATTCGGCAGTCCATCAATCACGGAGGTGATTCGCTGGATAAGTTCCGGTAAGACGGTTTCTTCATTGAAAACCGGAATGGCAATGGAGATCTTTTCAATTTGTCTCATACTGCCACTCCTGTAGCACGTTGTGCTCCCTTGAAGTACACCATGCTCCATAGTTTGACGCCAAGACCTCTTACCGCAAATGGTTCGCAATGGATCGTGGAAAATACATCTGAAAAGATCTCGCGCCAACGTGTGATGGGTCGCGCAAAGTCTCCACGGTCATTTCGTGCCAGCCAGCGGGCGATACAGCGTTTTTCAGGAAGGACGAGATCGAGGATATGAATGCTTCCGTTGGGCGTCAGCAAATCGTGCAGACAGTTTAGGATCTTGTAGGTATTCTCGTCATCAATGTGATGAAGAAAACTATTCAAAAAGATGTAGTCGAATGCCTGACCATCATCCGGTTGATAAGTGCACACATCGCACTGAAGGAACTCACCCGGATAACGTCGTTTGGCATTTTGGATGTATCGCTCATTGATATCCAGCCCAAGATACTTCGCGTGGGTAAAGTACTTTGCGTTCGTACCGGGTCCACAGCCTACATCCAATACTTTGACCGCTTGTGACAAGGAACTATCCTTGCGCACCGGTTTCATTTTTTGGTAGGCGAATGGAAATTGCCAGATCCTATACATGATCGGCAAGTCGAGAATATCGCGGATTCCAGCCATTTTTTCAGTATAAACACGGATGGATGCAACTCAGTCTGTTGTGCGAAGCAACCACAGCAATGCAGGAAAAACTGCGAACGGTTGTAACGAATATGCTACTTGGTAACCCGCACGGTCTGTAGCACAAGCAAAGCAGATGGTATCGATTCAGTTGAACCGACCCTGAGGTGTCCGTCATGGACCCAAAGAAGCGGAGGGCACGGGACTCGAACCCGCAACCCGTTAGACGGGCGCCTGATTTCGAATCAGGTTGCTAGCCAATTCGCCTACCCTCCGGTGCTTCTATTCATAATCTCAGCCGCGCTTTTTAACAAGATGACAGACCGTGCTAACCGCGCTGATCGGACTGCTAACGCCGTCCGCTACGGTCGTCATAACCGGACCGTCATAACCGTACCAGCTATTACTTTGAGAACCATTTGGGTGCGACTGTACCGTTCGCTCCGTTGGCACCCGCTGTTCGGATTCTCGCAAATGGTCGCAACGTAAAGCCAAACATGTAAATTCTGTTTTTTTGTGAATTCCATTGTCGATAGTAATCGTGCCGCAACAAGGAACAGGCCGTTGGTCTGAAATCTTATTGCATCGATCGTTCTGCATCTTGTATGAGGCTGAGCCTCGTCAAACAAGGTAATTGGATTGACATCATGAAACGTAAATATCGAATTGTGACTCGAGGACGCGATGGTAGCTTGCGAATGCAGGACTACTCAAGCGAAAAGAAACTGGTTAGCGACTATAGCCAGATAGGTGTTGACGATTACAACACAGATCTGAGCATGCGTGGACTTCCCATTCTGCGGGGATTGGTTGGTCCTCTATTAGACGGCGCTGAAGCAGTTCGTTATGAGTCACCCGATGTGTTTCAGCAATTGACTAAAGAGTGGGCTTTGTCCGCTCCAAAAAGTCGTCGTCAGTCCAGCAGTAATGACATGGAGATTGCTCAGTAGACTCTCGACTCTCTCGTTTACCAGAACATCTCCACAATCTCTGGGGCTCCCCACGCGGGAGCCCCTTTTTTTGTGCGCCGGTATATGCTTTTCTGAATGTCGACAACGGCGTAAGATCTAAGTCATGCCACTCGTTGATGAACATATACTGTCAATTCTTCGCTGCCCCAATTCCGGTGAATCGTTATCTATTGCAGATGACGAATTTATTGCGTTGTTAAATCAGCGAATTCTAGATGGCCAGATGGCAAATGCTACTGGTGAGTCAGTAGATGACGTAATCGATGGCGGGCTGGTCAACGAATCAGCAACGTGGTTATCACCAGTGTATGGCAGAATCATTGACCTCAATCCCACTGATGCGATTGATTTGCAGAAACTAGCCCTATCCAGATCTGTACCACAAGACGATTCCAATGAGTGAAAAGACAATTTTCAAACGAATTATCGACGGTGAAATTCCTGCAGATATCGTATACGAAGATGATCAGTGCTTGGCGTTTCGTGATATCTCACCACAAGCACCGGTACACATCCTGACAATCCCTCGCAAAGAAATCATCTCCATCGATCATCTCAGCGACGAAGATGAACAACTGGTCGGTCATATCTATCTGGTTATAAAACAGATCGCTGCAGCCGAAGGGCTTGAGAATGGATATCGTGTGATCGTGAACTGTGGTGAAGAAGGTGGGCAAACCGTGGATCACCTGCATTTTCACTTGCTTGGTGGTCGTGGGTTGTCCTGGCCACCGGGCTAGTCGTTCTCTTTGCGAAACCCGATTGGGATTAGTGCACGTGGTGGCTTGCTTGGCAGTTCATTGGATACCAATTGCGTTTTGGCTGATGTGAGTTGTGTTTTTGGACTGCCCCGTCGCACCCAGTCATTCCACGTCAGTTGCAGATCCGATAAATCGCTGAATCCATAATGTTCCTTTACCGCATGATCCCAATTCTTGGACTTGATCCCAGTTTCCAAGAAATGAATGAACATCTGTTTCCCTCGCTGAGCGATCAGGAAACGTGCCACGGAATATCCTTGTGCATATAACGGAAGGATGTCGGTTGGGTATTGGCTGAGGCGAAACATCCGATTAAATGGAATGCCTCGACCGCTGGCTAAGTATTTGTAAAGTAAATTATGTTGCTTTTGACGTTCACTCAAATGCTCTGTCGTTGTGGATGCTCCTTCGTCAGCCCATCGGGGTAATGGTTGACGAAAGTGAGATGCAAACACCGTATGAGTAACTTCATGAGGGATTACACTGTCAAGAATTCTGGCCGACGTACCCTGTACGTGCATTTCCCAGTCAGATGGAACGCCGTGTTCAAACGAAAAACTGGTTGAACCTGCCGCTCCGATCGCGCGACCGGATTTGACACGAATCGGACACGGTGTTTGCCACTTCGGGATTTCGTAACCAAGCCACTCGATGGCTTGTTTCTTGCGGTAGTACTCTGCTGCGTGAGCCACTTGTTTCGCCATTGTCGGAGTCGTGGCGGTCACAATGAAATTGGCAGTGCGATAACTTGCACCAGTACAAGTGCATACGACGAGCGCTAGTACGAATGAAAAAAAGCGAGCTTCCATGCTCATTCCCCCCCTGAGGATAGGACTGCAACGCATCCTTGCTTGCAGCTGCACATAAAACGGAACAATCCGCTCATGGCTAATGCTAGAAGGTAATCTATTTACCGTGAAATGACCTAGGTCGGTTTTGTTGAATTATTGAAATACGTCGGAAATCGCTCTCGTATCAACATGTCCAGACGAGATATAATCCCTTCTCTGGTTATGACATGAAGTCATTGATTTGGACAAGGAAGTCCTTTTGATTACTCTCGATGAGTACAAATCCCGATTGAGTGCAACTAAGCGCCCACGCGTGCGCCGATTCTTGTTGACCGGATTGTGCATTTGGATCACATCTTTGATCTGGCAGCAAGCAGGATTTGCACAGCAGCCAATGAATCGGCCCATGATTCAAGGTCAGGGTCCGATGACTCGTGATGTCATTAATCGTCCGATGATTGCACCAATGCAATCTGATGCAAATAGTGGTCGAGCCGGCCCGCCTATGGCATCGCCCGCTACCTATATCGATAAGACTCCTGTTTTTGACGGCGAAGGTAATCTTGCTAACAAAAACACGCTTTATGTGCGTCTGCGTGTTATGTGGGGAGGTAAGGCACCGAAATCCTGGACGGGTCGAGTGTCACTTGAGTCCGGCCACTTTGCCAGGTTGACTTCGTTGTCCATGGAAGCCAACCCGTCTGCGGTTATCGAACAATCACGCACATCCATCCTTGTTAAAAAAGTGGGACAACGCAGTTACGACGGATTCGATGTGTTTATTGCCGGATCAGTGAATGCAAAAGTCATTGTCGAACTGGTGGATGAAGCCCAGAAAACAAATCGTGTGAGTTATAAGCTGGCAGTGACCGAAATTCTCACGGCACCATTTCAACGGGTAATTGATGACGAAGGTAATCGATTCAAGGTGAGGAGGTCACCCGGCGACCAAATCCATGTACAACTGCAGCGCAATGATCTGGTGTTTTCACCAGGAGAATCACTGGTCATGAATGTCCAGCCATATGCAATCGGCCTGCGGCCCAATAATCAGTACCAGTTGGATGTTAATGTATTGCCGTATCGCAGTAGTGACGTAATCAACACACAGAGCATTTCTTTTAAACCTGCCGAAAATCAAGTCGGCGATACGATTCCTAATGTGACGGTGCCGATTCCTCATAAACCGGGAATCTACAATATTGACGTGAGCGTACGAAGTAGCCGATTCGTCGACTCGTTTGTCAGACTTACCCCGATCGCTCAACGACGCATTCAGTTTGTCGTTGTGCCGGACAAGCACGAACGTAGTGAGTCACGACCAGAGCAAGTTGAAGTGATGCGGTTTGACCCCACGGATGTTAGCTGGTGGGATAAATTCAATGCCCTGCATCATTTAGATCATCTGAATGTTCTTACAGACGTCAAAATCCAACCGCGAAATAATGGTAAGACCTCGACGCTCGCTCAATCAGAGGGTAAATGGCTCGCTCCCGAACAAGTGGAATCTGAAAGTGAATTGTTTACATCCATTGGTGTGAGTGGCTGGCAGTCATATCCGCTGCATTGCGAGGATTTATATAAGCCGCATGTATTGGAAGTCGTTCTTCCGGCGGACGTCCAGCAGAGTATTGGGATTTCGATTCTTGAACCGGATGCATCCGGGAGCTTGCATCCGGTGCATCGTGATTTTGGGTTCTTTCAGGATTCGTCACGGTGGACCAATGCAGAAGGCCAACAGATTCAACGAATTGTATTTTGGCCGCGAACCCAAACCCCAGTGATGCTTCTTACGAATCATCATCCAACAAAATCAGCGATTTTTAAAGAAGTGGTTGTGAAACAGGTGCTTGGCAAAATCGGTGATCTCAATCGTCAATTTGAGCCATCGGCGAGGGATACGCGTGACGTTCTGGCGATGTTAGAGAAACCCCTCTTTCCGGAACTCTTTGGAGTATCGGGTACTCTGGATGAAATATCGCGAGCCGTTCTGGATGACTGGCACACGTTTTATATAGGTAGCAATCGCCTGGCGGACTATCTTGAATTTGCCGGCTACAGTGGCGCATCCGTGGCCGTTGTTTGCGAAGGGAGTACGCTTTATCCAACCTCCCAAATTGGATCCACTCCGAAGTATGAAAGTGGTGTGCTGTTTAGTAACGGTCAGGATCCAGTTCAAAAGGATGTTGTGGAACTGCTGTTTAAGACGTTTGATTCACGTGGTTTAAAACTTGTTCCATCGATCCAATTCAATATGCCGTTGACTCAGCTCGATACTCAGACAAGTGGTACCGGAGAACTGGCTGGCACCTTATTGCGAGATGGCGTTGGGCGAACTTGGAATCAAAGGTTCAGCACAGATCGAGGTCTCGGTCCCTACTACAATCCACTTAACGTTCATGTGCAGAAGGCGATGATCGACGTCGTGCGTGAACTGGTTGATCGCTATGGACATCACCCGAGCTTTGGCGGAGTGATGATTGCTATGACCCCGAATGGTTATACCCATTTCCCTTCATCTCATTGGGGTTTGGACGTTGAAACCGTCAATCAGTTTGTTGGCCAGGTAGAGCCTGATAGTGCAGACGCCTTGATGAGTCATCAACAACGCGTGCAGGCGATTAAGAGTGAGTTGCGACAGCCGTGGTTAACCTGGCGCAGCCAGAAGCTAAGTGAGTTTTATTCACGTATCGCTGAAGCAGTTCAGAGTCAGGCTGCAGGAGCTAAGTTGTATTTGTCACCGGGTGAATTGTTCAACGACCCACTGGTCAGGCGGCAGTTGCAACCACGTCTGGCAGTCGATGTGCCGTTTGATGAAGTAATGTTGGAAAAGGGTGTCAAGCCAGACGCGTTTCCAGCAAGTAGCGCGCTTGTTTGGATGCATCCAAACAAGTGTGTCCCCATTCATGATCTTGCTAAACAGGCAAGTGATGTTGCCATTCAACGCGATGCGAGATTTTCACGTTGGTCCGGAACTCACATGCAGTCCGCTTCGGTTATCCAGCATACACCTCATTCAAGATCTCTCCCTGGGTTGGATAAGGTGAGCGCGTTTGGCGTTGGATCAGCCGATACGTGGCTGATCAGTACACTCGCTGCCACGGAAGGCGAGGCAAGAAAACCATTTATCGAATCGCTCGTTAAGTCGGACACGTTTCATCTGCTGCAGGGAGGCTGGCTGTTGCCACTAGGAAGCGAGGCATCATTACGGGAAATGTTCGAGACCATCAAGCGACTACCAAAGGATCGGTTTCAAACAGTGCGACTGCCAGATTCAGTTGCAAAGAGCCCAATTACGTTGAGAGAGCTGCGTGTGGATGATGTCACGTATTACTATTTGCTGAACAACTCACCGTGGCCTGTCGGAGGTGCGATCGAACTCAAGGTCGCACCGTCGGCGAGAATAGATTTGCTTGCTCAACAGGAAAGCCGCCTGAACCGTATACCGCTTGCGACGAAGCCGCAAGGTAAACAGTCAATTCAATGGAACCGAATTGGCGCTACATGGAGTTTTGACTTAAAACCGTATGACATTGTTGCAGTTAAGGTTGAACGAGGTCTTCCAACAGTGGCTGATGTGCGAGTTGTTACTGACGAGGCCATCGCTGAAAGAATTCAACAAGAAATAAGAGACGTTAGTCGCCGTGTAAATAACCTAACTCAGCCGCGGCATATGCAAGTGCTCCAAAACCCTGGCTTTGAAGCAACGCAAACGCACCTGTTTCCAAGTGGATGGGTACATAACACATCTGCCAAGAACAATATTCAAACAAAAACAGGCGACGCCTTCCATGGCCAACAACATCTTGTGTTACATCGGCATCCAGCAGATCGTGCAGTGACCTGGGTTCGCAGTCAACCGTTTGCCGCGCCTGCCACAGGCCGAATTGCTGTTTCTGCATGGGTCAGAATTCCCGATGCATCCCATCAACCGTCATTTCGCATTGCCGTGGAAGGAAAGCTGTTTGACCAGGTTTATTACCGCCCACGAACAATCGGACGTAAGGAACCAGGTCAGCAAGCGAGAAATATTACAGCCATCGGTGAAAAATGGTCGCGGTATGTTTTGATACTCGATGATCTGCCAAAAGATGGGCTAAGTGAACTGCGTATAGGCTTCGATCTGATGAGTGCCGGTGAAGTTTGGATCGATCAAGTGGAAGTGTTTGATATTTGGTTTCAGCAACAGGAGTTTCACGGGCTTATTAAGGATGTTGCTCTGGTGTATTCACTCCAGGAACATGGAAATCTGCTCGAATGCGAAGAGTATTTGCAGAGTTACTGGCCGCGGTATCTGCAGCAATATGTGCCACTAGGTAATTCCAGAGTTGCTACTGTACCCGACGAACTTCGAAAGAACGTTGAATCAGACAATTCGGCATCACCGACAAATGTGCTTGATCTGTTCAAGCAGCATATCCCCGATCAACTACTGCCGTTTTAGATTCTTCCCGTTAGCCCCATCAGTCGTGGCGTCTGAGTAACCACTCGAGTATCTCTCTATTTCCGTCGGGGAAGTCAAGTTCCGCTAGTCGATCTCGTTTTAGCCATTGAAACGGTGAATCCGGTACATGAGATTCTATGACAGTACAACGTACGAAGTGTAAGCGGACTATCCCATGATCATACGTATGCTCGTGGATTGAGACGATGGACTCAGCCGTTACATCGATACCGGTTTCTTCGCGGCATTCGCGAATAGCAGCCGCTTCGACTGACTCGTTGCCTTCAACCTTGCCGCCAGGAAACTCCCAAAGACCTCCGAGCGGTTTATCAATCGGTCGTGGCCCAGCCAGAATCATGCCATCGTTCTCAACAATAGCGATGGCAATGTCTGTTATTGAGGGCATGGCTGCATGACTACATGGCTACATGACTGAATGTGGCAAATCACCGATGGATTATTCGGCTTCAAGCTTATCTAGTAGACGCCCCGGATGACCCATGATGTTATAGCCGCCATCAATATGGAGGATTTCACCTGTGATACCATCGGAAAAGTCTGAAAGTAGAAATGCACCTGTTCTACCGACTTCTTCATGTGTGATATTTCGTGCCAGTGGTGCCATGTGTTCGTACATTTGGAGCATCGGACCCACGCCTGCTGCTGAACCAGCTAGTGTCTTAAGGGGTCCGGCACTGACGGCATTAACTCTGATTCCTTGTGGACCGAGATCATGCGACAGATAGCGGACGCTGGCCTCCAGTGCTGCCTTACAGATTCCCATGACGTTGTAACCCGGCACGCACTTCTCGCCACCGTAGTATGTCATTGCAGCAATGGAACCGTTTTCATTGAATATGCCTTTGGCGGCGTTGGCGATGGCAATCAGGCTATAAGCGCTGATTTCCATGGCCATCTTGAAGCCTTCTCGACTTGTTTCGATGGTATCACGACTTAGGTCGTCACGATCTGCAAAAGCAACACTGTGAAGCAAGAAGTCAATCTTTCCGAATTCTTCAACCGTCTTATCGATGGCCAGTTTAATGTTCTCGTCGTCAGCAACATTCATCGGCACAAGAAACTTGGTTTGTTCCGGGTAGTCTCTTGTGCACTTTTCGACGCGACGGCGGTTCTTTTGCTTTTCATCGTCTTCGCGATCAGGTAAATAGGTGAATCCGCATTCACCACCTTCTTCCATGATCGTACGTGCTATTGCCCAAGCGATACTTCGGTCGTTCGCTACGCCTACGATTAGACCTTTTTTGCCTTCGAACAATCCCATGAGATGCGTTTCCTATTTGTTCTTGTGATACCGTGTTTAGTGATTCAGAAAGTTGTTTTGGTTAGCCCTTTAGGATAATCGCCTTACCCATTTCCTGACAATGACGCTCACCGTTAATTGCATTATCCAGCGACTTTGTCGGAGTGCTCCAGTATTGCCCTGGCGACGTGGTAGAAGATCGGTGCGGCAAAACACATGGAGTCAATTCGATCCAGAACTCCTGCATGACCTTGTACTAATGTGCCGAAGTCACTCACACCTCGGTCACGCTTAATGGCAGACATAACCATGCCACCAAAGAATCCCATAATGGCGACGATTAACGAAAGTAATGCCGCTTGCCAGTACTCAAATGGAGTAACAGAGTGAAGCAGTGCCCCGACTAATGTTGTTGTGGCGGCACCACCGATGAATCCTTCCCAACTTCGACGGGCGTTAATGTTTGGTGCGATAACTCTGCGATCACCTAGTAGCTTGCCCCATCCGTATTGGAAAATGTCATTTAGTTGTGTGATCAGGACAAAGAAAAACAGTAGCCCTTCGGGCCGTACATCCGCGTTGTGAGAATTCGATAAGTCTAAATAGAGCGTTGCTGGTGCGAAACTTAGAGCATAGACACAGATTAGTAATGCCAGTTGTATTTTGGCGGATCGTTCCAGGAATTGCTTCTGATCATTGGATACCGCAATACGTGCTGGGATGAGAAGTGATGCGTATACCGGGATGATGGTTGAATACAGACCATATTTCTCCAAGCCAACCATGACGAACTGGAGCGGAGTGATAATGAAAAAGCTCCAGAATAGCGCGCGATGATCGCTTCGCCGTGTAGGCGTCATCGTGATGAATTCACGCAGTGCCCAGAATGAAATCAAACCGAATAGCACAACGGTACATGTAGGCCCCGTGACGAAACCGACAACCAAGATGGCAATCATCAACCACCAGGCACGGATGCGATGATTAAATGCACGAACTACGGCTACATTGACTCGATCGTCCGTTTGTCGTTCCAGCATCCTGCCAATGAAGGACGCGATGAACAGCAGCCCAAGTACGCAACTGATCAGCAGCAATAAACTCGTATCATCGAACACGCTGCTGAGCATTTTGAGCGGATCGTCGAAGAACCCTATCAGATTGTTAGGAATGAGTTGCATTAAGTGGTTGCTTCACGGATATCAATGATGGACTGTCTCGCTCGTCGCAGGAACTCCGCTTTACCTTCGCCGTTTTCCAGCCAAATCGGTTCACCAATCGTGATGCAACTGAGTAACGGTACGGGAAGCACCTCGCCTCGAGGCAGAATTCGATTCATGTTGTCCAGATACACCGGTACGAGTTCGAGATCCGGCCGTTTCTTGGCAAGGTAATAAAGTCCGCTCTTGAATCGTCCCATTTCATCGCTTGAATTTCTTCCACCTTCCGGGAAGACGATTAGCGAAAACGTGTTGCCCATTTCTCTGATCATGAGATCCACTGGGCTTTGGTGTACTTTAATCTCTTTCCGGTCTATTAATAGAGCGTTAAACGATGCGGCGACATGACGCCTAACAGGACCACCTTCCCAATAGTCTTTGGCAGCAACAGGGCGTGTAAGCGTTCGCACATCATTCGGTAATGACGCCCAGAGTACTAGTGCATCCAAGTGACTTGTGTGGTTTGCAAAGTAGACTCGCTGGCAAGTGTCCGGCTGACAGTCCAACCAGCGCACGCTGTAGCCGCTGAGTAGCTTGGCTACTATGACGAGCAAACGGCTCATGAATTTCATGCGGCTGGACCTTTGTTAATTGGCTTTAATGCTTCCTAACTATGGTACCTGAAAGAGGTGATTTTTTGGGTGGTACCAGCGGTGATAGCAGCTCACGCCATTTGGTTTTAAAACAGAATTAGGCTGTTATCCAACTCTGTGATTTTATCACTGGAGGTCGCCAGATCGGCAAGTAGCTCTCCTGCCTGTCCGCATCGATCCGAAATATCGCTGGCTTCCCATCGATCATCCGGTTTAGCAAAGATCCCGATGACTTCATGAGTGTTGAGATTATACCGCGCGTGCCAGGCCGGTGTTCTAATCGCTCTTTCAGTTGCAGATAGCAGTTGAATCACTTGATGTATCACCGGAGCGTCATGAATGTGTGGTGATACGCTGTCTGTTGATTGAAAAACGCCGCAGTTCAAATCTCGATTCTCGTTATCATCACAACTATTGATCCACTCACCGAGCTGTGTTGTTGAGAACAACCATTGATTGCGAACGAGGTTATTGCGAAATGTGTTGTCCACCAAAATGAACGGAACATGGATTACATCTTCGGTGAGCTGGCCCGTGTTAATGCCAATTTGGCCGTGACGACCAAGGTTATAGCCGCGAGGCGAAGTGATGATGATTCGATCAACTCGGGCTTCTAGGAGAGGAATCAAAACGGACAGGCACGAATCGATCATGGTCACCTGAGCGGCATACGCTTGTTGCAGTGCAGCCAGGTAGTCTTCATCAATCTTGTCCTCCACGCCTGAAACTGGTGCTGTTATTCCGATTTTTATTTCGGGATCCTCTTCGTCATGGTAAAGATCTCTCAGGGTTTCAGGTGCATCCCAGTTTCCAGAGAGTCCAGAGGAGTGGATCCAGAGGAGATCTGCGCATTCACCGGATTCCAGATAATCAATTACTTCGGCAGTGAGATTCGCGAATCCCGTATCCTCCACTTCAGTAGCGGCTTCGTTGTTTATGACAGGCGTGATCGGTGTTACTGCGTCGTATCCGCCTTGTTCTGCGATGCGAGCAGCTTCAGCGTCATCCGTAATTAGGTGGCTGGTGATTGGGGTTAATGTAGTGCCGCGTTGTGAGTTGTTAATGCACCAGAGGTGTTCTAGTGAGGAATCAAGGCGAGGATCGCTGCAATATGCTGACTCAAGTACCAGACCAGAAGCCGCAAGGTCGTCAAAAGTCGGTGTTCTTACCCATGTGTTGCCGTATGCACTAATTGCAGAGGTAGATAGCCCATCGATGGTAATTACGACTGTCTTGATTGTGTAGCTCCGACAGTTTGCTAGGTTTGCGAGATTTTCATGACTTGCTAGTAGTCAGTCTATTTGATGTGAGGCCATTCGTCATGAGCTAGAGACCATTAGCGGTTAATAGTAGATGTTCCAGTAGAAATCTACATGCTCCTATTACACGCATTTGAGCAATGATTTCGCAGAGGTGTATCATTTATACACCAATTAGCTATAATGAATGTTATCAAAACGATATGCAGTAAAGTCGTTTCGTTGTGTTTCACATGAATCATAGATTGAAGCAGGTGCATTATGGCTAGTAGCACTATTGGGGCTGATTTACTCGCTTCTATAAATAGGAACGATTCTTTTGCAACGGATGCGATACAGATACTGAGCCGCGTGGCAAATGTAGAGCAGGTGGCATTCCTGATTGCTGAGGTTGGTGACTGGATTTACTGTGGCGGGGATCTATCGATGGAGTCGATAGACACGGACTTGTTGCATGCGGCCATTGACAGTCAGGGGAATCAGTCAAACGGTCGGCAATTTGTTTATTCAGGCACCCAGCAGGGCGAGTCGATTCCCGTTGTCGTGTTTTCTGTTACGGAGTCGATTCCGGATCACGTTGGTGAAGAGGCCATTGCAGCATTTCAGATTTGGTGGGAGCGGCAGTGCAGTGACAAGCGGATACAGCAATTAGAAGCTGTTGTGGATATCGCAGCCCGTTGGCAGTCGTATCAGGATACCGGACAGTTATTTCAGGAAATTGCAGAAGCGTCGACTCGGTTAGTTGGTGCCGAACGGGCAAGTTTATTTTTGCGAGATGAAGCGCGTGGTGAACTCGTTGCCAGGCCGGCGTTAGGTATTGAGTCGGGGGAGTTACGCCTTCCAGATGATCGTGGGGTGGTTGGTTCCGTGATTCAAACGGGTGAGTCTGTTGTGATTAATCACGGAGAGACAGATGATCGGATCGATCATAGCGTGGATGAGAAACTGGGGTTTGTGACGCGCAGTTTACTGTGCTGTCCGATGTTTGACCACGACGACAAGATTATTGGTGCTTTTGAATTGATTAATAAGATTGACGGCCACTTTATATTGAGTGACTTGAGCATAGCCAGGGAATTAGCGTTGCATGCTTCTGTGGCGTTAGACGAGACACAGCAGCTAGAGTCACTGGTAAGTGCGCGTGCGGTGAGAACGGAGCAGGCAGCAGATGCCATCCAGTTAATCGGTGACTGTCCGGCAATTGAAGCGATACGTAACACGATTGATCGCATTGCCAATACGGATTTGCACATTCTGATATTGGGAGAGAACGGCACAGGTAAGGAGGTGGTTTCGCAACTGATTCACTATCGCAGTGAGCGATGTCATGAACCGATGGTGGCGGTGAATTGTGCGGCGTTGCCGGACACGCTGCTCGAGAGTGAGTTGTTCGGCCATGTGCGAGGTGCGTTTACTGATGCACATGACGACCGTGCTGGGAAGTTTGAGTTAGCAAGTAACGGCACATTACTGCTGGATGAAATCGGTGATATGAGTCTGGCTGGTCAGGCGAAGCTCCTGCGTGTATTAGAAGAAAAGCAGGTTGTACGTGTGGGCGGTTCCGAATTGATTTCCACGGATTCACGAGTACTTGCGGCGACCAATCAGCAGTTGACGGAGTTAGTACGAGAGAAACGTTTTCGGGAGGACCTGTATTTCCGGCTAAACGTCGTGACGATCGAGGTGCCACCACTTCGCGAACGAGGTAAGGACGTCGTTTTATTAGCGGAGCATTTTCTTGAGACGCTTTCACGAAAGGCGGGTAGGGCGGTTCCGGAACTTTCCGCTGATGCAAAGAGTAAATTGATTTCGCACAACTGGCCGGGCAATGTCCGCGAGTTACGCAACGTGATGGAACGGGTGGTGTATTTGACCGATCAGGATCGGGTTGATGCGAAAGATCTGGAATTTGTGCTTTCGCCATCGGAGAGTACTCCGGTGATGAGTTTGGATTATTCGTTGAACGAAGCGACGAAGTTATTTCAGCATCAGTACATAACTAAGGTTGTGGAGAATTGTGGCGGAAACATGTCACAGGCATCTAAGCGGCTTGATGTATTCCGGTCGAATCTCTATCGCAAGCTAAAGCAACTTGAGGAAGATGAGCCCACGTAAGTTTGGACGATGTGTTGGGTGTTTGGAGTATTCCCAACTGCAACGTATTTTCAAGAAGCCGTCAGGTGACGAGAGCTGTTTTAGCCATCTAGACTTCAAGGGACTTGTCGATGATGAGTGATTGACTAGTATAGAAACTTCAGCCCCTATAGCTCAACTGGCAGAGCATCTGACTCTTAATCAGAGGGTTCTAGGTTCGAGTCCTAGTGGGGGCACTTGGCTAGTTTGTAGTAGGTTGCACAGAAGTGCAGACACTTGCATACTAGCCTTTTCTAATTGCTCCGGTGACTCCGTGCAGCTCTGTTGCCCACCATTCTGTGTCATATTTGTGTCAATTGCACAGGCCTGCTTCACCGCAGCTTGAAATCGTAGACTTATAATAACCATTAACACATATCGCCACTCACTGGTTTTCATTCTGCAAGGCTAATAATGCTTCAGTTAACACGCTTGCTGCATTTAGTAATTGCTTCTTCAAAACCCATTGCCCAAAAGATCGCTGTCTCTCTATTGCTATTCATGGCAATGCAAACGAATTCCAAGGCAGCTAGACCAGGTGATGTTGACCGTGACGATCTTAGCGTAACCGTTGAATCCGCATTGCCGGTCAAAGACCGACCATGTCAGCTTGCCCTTGAAGTCAACGGCAGCACACCTGCAATCGAGTTACAGGAGGCAGACGTATCGTTTTATATCGAGCTGCCTACAATCAAGACTCGCACAGTGCGATTACCGGGAATCTATGACGCCGTTAAATCTCGCATCAGTGTTCTTTGGATTCCAAAGCACACAGGTCTTTACCGTATTCACGCCAAAATCACCGGTGAAGATCGCCATGGTAAGCACGTGAGATTTAAAACGCCGAGTACGAAACTCTACGTAACAAGTCGCCCTTTGCATTTCAATTACTGGCAGGCAAAAGACGAGCAACGCTTTGTTACTTCCGTAATGGATAACTCTGACAGCAACGCCTCAGCTATTCGCTGGACACAACGCGGTGTATTGCCACTAGGTTACAAGAGCGGGCAATGGCATTGGGCTCATGGTTTTGACTCCGTAGAAAAGATGACCGGCCTTTGGACGGCTATTCCTGAGAAACGTACCGGAATTGTAATTGATGAATTTGGCGGTGGAGACGATGTTGATCAACAACTTGGCGAAGCCCTGCTATTGACACGCAAACAGCACCCTAACATCTTCATTGCACCATATTGTCTCTCCGTCAGCGGAAAGCAAATGATTGCCGGATATCGTGCATCCGACCTAATTCTTGTAGAAACCTATACGTCTGACTGGAGATGGGACGGCACAATTGTTGGTCGTTGGCAAACCGCTGTAGATGCTGGGCTGAAGGACAAAAGCATTGCGGTATTAGGACTTGGAAGCAACTGGATCGGAACAGAACGGGAATTACGCAGGGTCTTTCAGATGATCAGAGCCACTTGTCCGGAAATGTGTGGCGTTGGATTCTTCCCAGACGTACCGCCACGTCTAATTCAAGCCGTCGACTCAGCAATCGAAGACTTCTTTCTAAGGCCAGTTGTGGAAGTTCAGATTAATAACGAACATTTCACCCTGCGCAACATTGGCGAATCAACCGCATTTAACACTGAGTTAAGATTCAGAGATCGAAATGGAACACGCATCGCCCCAAACAAAGTCATTGCTAGCTTAACACCGTGGTCGGAATATCGAGATCGGCTTCCGCCGGGAACGTCAAATGTAGATATAAAATCTGCACCGGAGCGTTATACAGTCCTCGACTATCAACCACCACTAAAGTCTGAACAGCTCGATGTGGAAGCATCACTTGATTCAAGGCGATTCAAAAACGAAACGTTAAATGGTGATGTTTCTAATCTAGAAATCATGGCGGACAAAATGGCCATTACTCGTGATGAAAGCAACAATGTTTCGAACGCATCAACATCAATTCACGACACTAATGGAAAAGCATTTGCTATGACATTTGATCTGAGTCCAAGAAGATGCTGGTTCTATGGCCATAACTCAGTATCACTGGTCGGCAATGGAGAATTGACCCTGACCTGGTCGAGACAGGATCACGACGCAGGGATTCAGGCCAATCAATCACGGCCGGTTCTCGAATTCAAAGGCGTTGATGGCTATGTTGTGCGCGAAGTTTCTACAATCGGCTTTCGAGAAAATGAAACTTATCATGTGATGCTGTCCTATGATGGTTCAGAATCTGTACGTGTAATAATTACTAGCAACAAAGAAGAAGTAGAAGAAGTCCTCTGGGACAGTCAGCGACTGCCAGCGATTGGCGGATTCAGTTGCAATAAATTGCGATTTGACGTTAATGCATATCCAAGAAGTACAGTGACGATCGACAATAATTCATCTAGCATCCTGCTCCGAGGAGGTGGTGGAGAGTCCAACTCGCCTTATTGGTTAGAGTCAACCGTTTCTAACTTCAAGATTTTCCACTAACGCATGACCTATTTCGTCGTAAGCCTGAAACTCTATTCGCCAGTCGAGAGCTGTTCAGTAGCAGGTAGCTCAGTTGCAGGTGATGTGGCAATCTCATCAGAGCCACACCCAACAACACCAATAGCCAATACCGATACTATGGCTGCAATTACTATATAGAGGGTTCCGAAAATTATTTTGTGCGAAATGCGTCGCTTAACGTAATTTCGACAATCAGGTCGCGCAGGCCATGCTGTTGACGCTGCACGCGATCGACAAGCTCGAAAACCTCCGCATACTCGTGTCTCTGCAGTGTGCCACCGGTAGCATAGACCAGTAGTTTTTCGGTCAGGCAGCGGATTTGAAGTCTGCAGGCTGATCGATGAGTGCTTGTTTTAGTTGCTCTGCCCCATCCAGCTCTCGGCCATCCGCCAGCACCACGTCGGTCTGAATCTTGCGCCGATGCGTGTAGTTCTCCCGAAAGAGTCCAACTGGGTCGAACTGTTCCAGACTGAAGCCCAGCGGATCGATTTGTCGGTGACAAACGGCACAGGATTCCTGCTCCTGATGTTTTGCCAGTTGCTGTCGGATGGTGGTCGCTCCGCGGGTGTCCGGTTCGATTGGTTTAATATCATCTGGTGGCGGCTTTACCTGTTTGCCAAGGATATTTTCCAGAATCCAGACGCCTCGCACCACGGGCGACGTTGCCGTGCCGTTCGATGTAACGGTAAGCACGCTCGCCTGAGTAAGGACTCCGCCCCGTCGGGAATTATCCGGAAGGTGAACGCGTCGAAATTCGTCGCCGGCCACCCCGGCGATCCGTAATGTTGAGCGAGGCGTTCGTTAAGATAGGTGTAGTTGGAATGCAGCAGGTCGAGAACCGGGCCATTCGTCTCTAGCAGCGACTTGAAGAGCAACTGGCTTTCACGTTTCATCGCCTCCTGCAGGTTGCCCGTGTAATAATCTGCAAACCGTTTTGGATCCGGCGGCATTTCCCCGAGCTTTCCGATTCCTAACCAGTTATCCACAAAACTGCGGATGAAATCTTCCGCACGGGGATCATCAAGCATCCGATCTACCTGTTTGATCAGTTGGTCGCGTGAGGGCATTCCCTGATCAGCGAGATCTCGCAGTTGCTGGTCCGGCATGGTGTTCCAGAGAAAATATGAGAGTCGATTGACTAGGCTGTAGGAATCAAGTTCCCCTTCCGTTTCATAGTGATATAGAAAAGCGGGCGAACCCAGTATGGCCTTCAAAGTTGTGTGGATCGCTTTCTCAAAAGGATGCCCGTTTTCCCGCAACTTTTGATAGAGGTCCAGAAAAGGTTGTACGCTGTCATCATCCACTTTGCGCCGGAAAGCACGCTGTACAAACGTGTGCAGTACCTCGCTTATGTACTGCTGGCTCTGTGGCTGCATTTGTTCTCCAAATACCAGCAGGTTACCGGCCGGTGGCCACTGGTCAAACAAAGGCCCTTCGACTTCCATCCAATAAACCCGTAACTGGGGCCCGTCATATTTTTCCATGATGGGTTGGCGGGTCTGACGGGCATCGGGACCGTATCGGTGTTTCACTAGATTTTTAAACGAACCGCGATGCCCATTGGCAAAGGAGACGATGGGTACCTGGCCTTTTTCCAGTCTGGCCGTGAAATGGAACGTCGTTGGTTTATCGTCCGGTACGTCGACTTCATCCACCAGTCGCCTTGAGCCGGCTTCAGCCTGTTTCCCGGGAGGCCCGACGCGAACCTTCATCCTAACCGGCCCGTCAATCTGCCCCACTCCCTTAAAGTCAGAATGCAGCGACATGGCATGCACTCGTATGTGATAGTTCCCTTGAGCTAGTTCGGCGATATCTTTTGATCCGGGCCGGAATTGCTGAAATCCGTCCTCGGTACCGGTCACAATCTTGACATAATCACCATTTTGATAGACCGGTCGGGTTGCATCCTCAGGAAGTATCCGGTGGATCTCGCTGATCGGTTGCGGGCCGAAGCGGATCGCTCGGTGCAGCACGTCATCGGCTGCCAGCATGGCTTCCCGCATTAGGGCAGGTGAAAATACCAACGCGAAACCGACATTATCGGTTCCGGCAAATTCATTGTCTGGTGGAAAGGATCGGGAGGGATTGTACTCGATATCGACACGCAAAAGATCACGCAGGGTATGGTTATACTCTCGCTGGTTGAGTCGTCTCATCAGCGTACCGCGGGGAATGGTGGTTTCGGTCTGCTGATCGAGTCGTCCAGAAAGGACGCCGATGATATCGATCAGCTCGGTCGTGGTAGGTTGCTTAGCCTCGCGCGGTGGCATCTGACGGTAGGCCAGTTGGTCAAAGATATTCTTCAGCTGCGACGATGTCAGCGGTTGGTTGAAATTAAGATCGCCAGCGGGATCTTGATTGCCGTGGCAGTCGCTGCAGTACTGCCTCAGAAACAGGCGAAGCGGCGCTTCTGCCCCGAGCAGCTCCTGTTGGAATTGACAGATCAATATTAGGGCGGTCAGTAGTGGGCTCAAGAGCATATATGGTGATTTGAGCTTCACGTTAGAACAACTCCGACATATTTCCGCGGCTGCTGCTAAACGAGTCAGTTTCCACGCCCATCCACTGCAGCATGGAGACATAGAGATCGCACAGAGGTTTACTGTCCTGCTCGTATTTCAGCGAGCTTCCGTGTTTCATGTTCCCACCGGCCAGGAGTACGGGTAGATTACGGTTGGAATGGCTGCTGGCATTGCCCATTCCACTGCCGAAATAAATCAGCGTATGATCAAGCATGGATCCATTTTCTTCGGGGATATCTTTGAGTGTCTGGATGAAGTGTGCCAGTTCTTTGATGTATTCCAGTTCGATCTGTTTGAGTTGTTCGATTTTCTTTGGATCCTGACCATGATGACTCAGCGAGTGATATCCATCATTGATGCCATCCAGTTTTAGTACGCCGTTGCCGCCGGGTACATGCATGGTGACTATGCGGGTTGAGTCGGTGCGGAATGCGAGTGCACAGAGGTCGAACATACTGCGCATGGCAACGAAGCGGCGTTCTTCGCCGCCGGACTTGTGCTGCAGGGCATCTTCACTACCGGGGACCACCGGTTTGTCCTTTCCGATCCAGTAGCCGGCGCGGCTGAGCCGCCGTTGGGTTTCCTCGATCGCATTGAGGTATTCCTGAAACTTGTGACGATCCTGCGAGCTGAGTTTTTTTTCCAACTGCCTGGCACTGCGGGCAACCGTGTCGAGGACGCTTTTTTCAATATTAATTTCGCCGGTGGCCTGCTCTTTCTGTGAGGCGAGCAGAGGTTTGAAAAGCATATCAAAAAGCTGCGCCGGATCGCCGATGCCCCGCATTTTGACGCCATAGCGATTCCATGACCAGGAGTTGCTTCCATGTAGATCCAAGGTGAGCGATGGGAAGCGGGTGTTGTTTCCGATCCGGTCAGCAGCGTACTGGTCCATGGAGTACATGGACGATTTTGAGAAGCTGAACCGTTCTCCGGTGAGGAACCCCTGCACTCCTTTGTGGCCGCCGCCGAGTTGATGGTCGAGACCTTCGATTACGGTGAATAATTCACGGACGTTTTGGAGCGGTTGCAATAGTTCCGGAAGCCTGTAGTTCGATCCGGTGGTTGTGGGAAAAAATGCAGGCGCGTGCATCCCGTACTCCGTCCCGACGCAGACCAGTCTTTTTGGGGGCTTGGAGGATTGTGCGGCGAGTTGGTTTATGGACGGGAAGAACGGTAGCGTGGAGCAGAGCCCGAGTCGTTGGATAAACTGTCGCCGTTGTTGTCGGTGCCGGCTGTTGGAGTTGTGTTGGTTCTGCATGGAACCGGGATAGGCTGGTGGTTTGAAGCGGGGATGTTTTGATAGCCGTTGCTATTTTAACAGCGGAAGTGAAAAGAGGCCAGTTTGCACTTATACCGGGATCATTACTTCCATTGCCGGCACGGCCAATGCTGATTTCGCTAAGCCCAAGACGCTTGGTTATGAAACTAAGTAAAGCCAAAACATGATAACCCCTGAGAATATAGCCAACGCTTCAAGAGAACACCCAAGACACCCTAAGCCCTTATCATCCTCTTCTCCTATTACCAATTGTTGATTATCGCTTGGCTCTTTCTCGTTTAATGGTTCATAAAGCATGAAGCTAACCTCCAAAACACTGAGACGATTAAACCTGGGTTTGGCACCTTTTCTGGCTCTAGCCCATCCATTTGTTACTGCTTCTTGTATTTGTTGATGAAGGTGTTGAAGGGCTTCTGGGTACCTTAAGTTTTCGACCTGCTAAGGCTTTTGGCCAGTTCTTGAGCGATGGAATTTAAGCCGTTCAAGGGGATACGTTTTTTTGACCGGCCTTGATCCGAGTCGAGACCAATTCGTGTGAGAAAACCCGCTGGCCTTTGTGAAACACTTCCATTGTCTGTTCAGTTTTATCGTCGCCAACACGGCGGCTAACGGTGACAGTTTTGTTGTCTGACGGGGACGTGGTCGGAAAGAAATAGCTGGAGGTGGTGCGTGTAGAGGGATCGTACCGCTCGTATGAAATTGTCTCCGGGTTTTCACCCCATTTTGCACGGTAAACAAAAAGATTTTCGACCGCATTGAATGTCTGGAGGCCGCGGTAGGTCACCGGTTGGCCATTTTCTAACAGATCGAACTGATACTCTAACGATTTCCCTCTTTCCTTCCAGCGAACTGTCTTGGTCATTTTAACTAGTTGGGGTTCTCCGTTTTCGGACATGCGTTGTCCCGTAATGCTCCACTCGCCGATTTCCCAAGCCATGATTTCGGCAGCTTGCTCGTTTGTAAGTCCCACAGCCATGTCGTTAGTTTTGTACTCGTCCCGACTTTTGTCGCTGCTCTTTTTATCAGCGGGAAGATCTGCAGTCTCTTCGGTGTTAACCAAGGGTGTTAAAATCATTTCGCGAGAAAAGACAACCTTATCATCCAACTCGAATATACTTTTGATCAGGATTTTGTCATTACTGACCAGCTGGCACTTCTGGGTTTCCTTAGCCCCGTCGGGGTGAATATGTGTCCCCTGATAGGTCTTGGTTGCCGGATCGTAATGGTCCTGGCCTGAAGTCACAGGAAACCCTTCGTCCTCGGTACGCCATATGAACACGTCGTCCTGAGGATCGTATTCCCGCTGCGTGACAACGGGAACTCTCTTCCCATTGATTAATGGACTAACAGTGAACTCGATATATTTCCCCTCGACCCCCAAACGAGTCTCTAATATGTCGTCAAAAAGTTCCACGTCGCCGCCCACGGGGATGTTCTTCCCTGTAATTTTCCATTGCCCAATACCCACAAGCCGAACCACTCGGATTAAAGCTTCCTGGTCCCAGTAGTTTTGTTGCGACTTTGGATTTTCATTTTCTGAGCGGATGCCACACCCAGCCAGCACTAGCACAATCAGTATTAGAAATCGTTTCATCTTGTCATCCTTTTTCTTGATGTAAGTCTCTACTCATCATAGGTGCATTACTCGGCGATTCAGGGCGCGGATGATTAGAGTTCCGGTGATGGTGATTCACAATCACCCACAAATTCGCCGCGCGACCTACCTCAAGACCACCGAGGAAATTCAGGCAATGCCCGTGAAGAGCGGCCGGAACACGCTCGGCCCGCAAATCGCAATCTCTTGAAGTCGAGACAACGACAACTTTTGCCGTGATGCCTGCCATCTGATAAGATCGGCTGGCGTTGTCGCATCAGGTTAGCGTTTAGCAGTTTCATCGAGTGCCCCATGAGACATATTAGCGAAATCAATCATTGCATTCCCAACAGCCGCGCTTACTGGTGTGCCAAGTGCCAGTGCCATAGCCAGTACGAGTTCAAAGCTTCTGGGAGCCGCCAAAACCAGACGGTTTCCTATCTCTGCCTTCACTGTGGGTTCCATCTCTTCCGCCCCAAGGACGTGAAACCCTGGATGAACGGCTTGCTGGGGTTTACCTTGCTGACGGCAGTGCTCACAATCCTCTGCGGAATCCATTTCTACGTGACGGCTATCCCCTCCCTCTTTTTCCTAGATGAATTCGTCGAGCGGAATGGCCTGATTGTCATGGTAGGATTGGCGATTTTCACCGCCTTGATTGGCCTGATGATGCGTAAATATCTCCGCGACTGGAACGTTTGGTGCAGCCAGCAACGGAGAAAATCCACCGCAGAACTGGAGACCGAGGCATTGCAACATCCGCACCAGCCGGTGTATGGAGATTCCGAAACTTATTTCGATGAGTGGGCGAGCCAATTTCTCAGTAAAGGGCAGGTACGCGCATTGACGCTCAAGTACCGTCCGGAGCCAGCTAGTGAGGACAACCGCCTTTTCCCTGATTGATCCGGGGAAACGAAAACTTATCCCCGCCGCTCAATCAAGAGTGCCACGACCTGACAAAGTTGCATCCGCGCCACCCCCTGCGCCACCCGAGAAGTGCCTTGCTCTAACGCTGCTTCTATATATAAAGGGTTTTGACCACCACCGTTCGAGTCCCTCATCGCCCGCTTGCAGTTTTGACTTTGCCTAACTCACCTTGACTTGCAAAGTTGTCGAGTTGACGAACTGATATGGACAGTGCCTTGATGGCTTCTCGGCGAGAATAGGTTAGAAATTCCGGTGAGAAAGGTACGCGTAGACTTCGCCATGCGCCTCTGTGACTGTTTACCCAACCGCAGCGTCCTTCGATTAAGGCTGACTCGTCAGTTGATTGATCCATGAGGCAGCGCGCGACCGGATTTGCTCGAGGTCCTTTGGCGGTGTTGGCTGTGATTTCCACCCGACTTTCTGCTGAGGGGGACTCCGCCTTCAGGCCAGCCAGCCATCGCCTGGCAGTGTGTGCTATCTCAGTATCGCCAGCTTTCTCGATCGCTTGTTCCAGAGTAGTGATATAACGGACATCGTCGACTCCCTCTCGAAATCCTTCCCATTGGATCGTTCCAACAACGCCATTTATGGTTGGGTAGGAGAAGCAGTGGTCACGGAAATTCTCGCTGTCGAAATCGTTCCAGATGTGGCCGTAGGCCCATTGGTAGGCAAAGGTCATGGCGCCATCGTAGTCAGCCTTCCAGAGCGCCAATCCATAGTTGTATCGATAGAGCAACGGCTCTTCGACGCCCACCTGCGGATTGCTGTAGCTGAAGATTTCCGATCCCACGCTGTGCCACCGTTTTGCCTTCTCCGGCTGACATCCACCGGACCAGACCAGCACATTAAGCAGGCCTCCCATTACCTCGAAAGGATCTTCCTTCCAGGCCGAGGCGTACATCTTTCCGCCAGCCTTCTGTACGTTTGCCCACGACGGCTTTTGTATTCTGAGTTGGTTCCCGTGTGCTTCGTCCTCACCATACAAGTAGATGTCCTTGAAGCCAAAGCTCTTTGTCAACTTCCGCCAGCCCTCGATTTTTCCTGCGGAGTGGTGCGGCGCGCCAGCTGGCATATTGATGAATAGTCGATCGTTGGACATCCCTGCTTCCTTTCGCAACTGCAGTACCCGTGGCACCAGGTCTTCCGAATACTTTTGCCACAGATTGGGATAGCGAACTCCGTGTGCAACCATATCGCTCAATTCGGCTCGCATTTGCTCTTCCGACTTGTAATGGGCGGCAATCGTGCCCGCGGGCTGCTCGTCACTCAACTTGCCGGGGTAATAGATCGAGTAGATCATCTTTGGTTGAGCGAGCTCGAAGTCATACACCGTCACATCGATCGGAATATCGACCGACTTGATGCTCGTTGCGGATAGACGTATTGAGCCCGTGTATTTTCCGGCAGCAGCATCCTTGGGGGATGTGTAGCGTCAGCCAGAACTGTTTCATGGTGCCGGCAGGAATCGTCACAGGTTGCAGCGTGGCGGCATCGACGGGCCGCAGTTCTTCCAGAGCTTTGGGATCTTTGCCACTGGCTGACAAGTACTTGGTCGAGCCGTCTTCCGCCGTGCTGCGCACGGAATTGGTTTCGTTCTCGCTGTCGACTCTCACAAGGTCGTCGTCTTTGAGAAGCAGTTCTGGAACTAATCGTTTTGACGCCGTCATGGAACATTACGTCTCGCCCCTGCCTGATACCAACATTTGACTACATAAGGATCAAAGGACGACTTGGGAATCATGTGGCTATCGGAACGCAAGTCGCGGATCTCCAGCCGCAGGTTCTTCAGGTCCTGCGGAGCGAAAACAGCGAACGAAGCGGACTCATATTCATCACGACAACCAGCCAGAGTCAGTTTGCCCCCCGCCTCTCCCAGCGTTTTGGGAGACGAATGAGGAAGGATGCGATTGTTTGCCAGGGGATCAAGGCGGTAATAGGCGAACGGCTTGTCCGCCTGCTCGTTGGCGGCTTGCGCGGATGCAGACAGCAATAGGAGCAGGAGCAACACGGTTTTCCAGCGATTCCTGGAAAGGAAAGTGGAGGTGAAATACGCCCGCCCTTGTAAGCTAGTGCTGTATGACATTAGAAGTTCTCCCGCAGTGCGTGACTTATGGCGTAAATTCAATTTTACAGGAAAGACTGTTTAGGCATAACGGTGTATCCACTTCATCGGAAAAGTAGGTTATGTATAGAAGTTGAAGGTAGGGGGCCTGTTTTCTGGCACCGTATGGATGAGTGGACTGCCACGGTATGAGCACGTGGTTTTCCATAAAAATGTAAGTTTGAGGCTTTCCCGATAGTCCCTCATCGCCCACTTAGAGATATTCTCTGACCTTTCATGACCTTCTATGACCGCTATATCTGGCACCATATTTTGAACAGTCGGCACCATGCAGGCAGTAGCTAAATGAGCGTCTGTTACTTTCAGATAAACTTGTTCTGCAAC
The DNA here is from genome assembly GCA_045566075.1 of Pirellulaceae bacterium. Taxonomy (GTDB): domain Bacteria; phylum Planctomycetota; class Planctomycetia; order Pirellulales; family Pirellulaceae; genus UBA11883. Next base: position 57,576 of record JBJLEE010000005.1, read on the forward strand.
TCTTTCAGAGTTGCCTAAACGTTACTGATTCTTGTATTTGTCAATGAGCGGTTGGCAGGCTTGTGAGATGATAAGGCTTCTAACCTTATTCAGGCTTTCTGCCTGCGCGTCAGTAATGGAGGATATACTTTTTAAGTAAAGCATATCTACCTTACTCAGACTCTCCGCCTGTGTGTCAGTGATGGTGGTTAAGCCGTCTAAAAAAAGCACGTCGACCTTACTCAGGCTTTTTGCCTGTGTGTCAGTGATAGAGGTTAAGCCACTTAAGGAAAGCTCGTCGGAATTATTCAGGCTTTCCGCCTGTTTATCAGTGATGGAAGTTAAGCCGTCTAACCCAAGAAATTGCACCGTAGTCAGGCTTTCTGCTTGTGCGTCAGTGATGGAGGTTAAGCCGTCCAAATAAAGTCCTTTAGCCTTGCCAAGGCTTTCTGCCTGCTCAGTCAGTGATGGAGGTTAAACCATTTAACCAAAGAGTCTTTACCTTACTTAGCCTTTGGGCCTGCGAGTCGCTAATGGAGGTTAAGCCCTCCAAACTAAGAATCTCAACTTTACTCAGGCTTTCTGCCTGTGCATCGGTGATGGAGGTTAAACCACTTAACCAAAGTTCCCTAACGTTACTCAGGATTTCTACTTGTTCGTCTGTGATAGTGGTTAAGCCTTCTAAGTCAAGGAATTCAACTTCACCTAGTCTTTCTGCCTGCGAGTTAGTGATTGTTCCGCTGATGTTAATCTGTTGAATAAGCTGTAGCTCTTCACTATTACCCGTACCACAACCAGTAATACCATTCAGGCATACCATCACGATTGCAGCAATTACTATCTTTGGACGTTCGTAATTCATTTGTTTCACCTTCCCCGCTATGTGATCAGAACCACCGCGGACATCGCTAATTTTCTTCCCAGCAGAACTGTTATATTACAATTCTCGACTGACTCCTGAATGGACTTTCGTATTTTAAACGACAGGTCATTTTCTCCCTCAAGATTCTTACTGAGCCTAAATACTCCGGTAGGCCGGTTCACGGCAAGATTTACATTGTGAAATGAGTAACAGATGACTAGCAATAGAAGTAAACGAAGAGGATTGTTAGGAACTTTTATCTATACACTCTTGTTTGTCTTCTTGGAGACAACTGCATTACAAGCTGATCACAACAAGATGCTTCAGCAAGAGTTCAGAGCCGGGATCAGCCGACGAGTAGCATGCGATAGCCAAGGCTATTATTACCTGCTGTTACCAACTGGTAGATCAACAGACAATAAGGGATTCACGCTCAAAGTCTCTCAAAAACCTCATCCACGAGAAATCTCACAATTCTCATCAGCACTCCCCCTCCCGACTCTGCAAAAACCAGGTGCAGAAAACACATTCTCCGCTGGCCTTAGCATCGATTCTGAAGACTTTCTGCACCTCATATGGACAACAGACGATGGTCAAACTGCTTATAGCGTAATAGAGTCAAATCAGTTGCGGATTGATAAGGACAATGCAAAATGGCTGCATCCTGTCAACAAACAACACGGCGCCCTGATCATTTCTCCAAGTCAGTCTTGGGCCGGTGATATCTGTCGATCACCGAGTGGTGACATCTGGCTGACTTGGACAACGACCGTGGACAACTCCCAAGAGATGGCTGTTTATCTTGGATCGCTTATCAATGGAAAGTGGCAGTCATTTGCGCTTGATCGTCAAAAAAAGCTATATCCACCGTCAATGGCGATTTCTCACGACGGCGTCTTCTTTAATCTCGCGTGTGGTGACACCAATGGAGCCACGCACATCTTACACGGAAGATTCTCTGAATTGAGTACCACTCGAGAATGGGATCTGCAACAGAGTCATTCCGGCAACCGACCGGCTCTCGTGGAACTCAACGGTGAGTATCTTGCAGTACATGAATCCGGTGACTCCCTGAAATACACTTTGCTAGATCCAGAAGCAATGAGACAGCAATCGCACCCGCTAACGGACCTCGATAGTCGAATGGTCTGGGATACTATGCATTCGCCGCAAATCGTCATAGATCAGTACGGCGTTCCGTGGATGTTCTTCATCAACTCAACACGGCAACACATATTTTACTCTCGGTGGCTAGGGACACGATGGAGTCCAATCTTGAATGGCCTTTGGCTGACACAAAACACTGCTCGATTTGAGTCTAACCAACTCGATATCGACTGGCTCGGTGTAGAAAGCGGGCTGGGATCGGATAATTCCAAAATTGGAATCACAATTGGAAACCGACATCACTCGCTCAAGACGCGATTTGACCTTCTTTCTGTCCCCGCTTTGAAGTCCAACGTTGGCAACAAGATTCTCTTTCTGGACCTAAAAGAAATACAACACATCGACGGAATCACACTGAAGGTCAACACAGTACGCAAAGTCGCTGATCCGGTAATCACAGGTGGAAATCCTGGCGACTTTGATTCGCAGGGCGCGTCCAAGGTTGCAGTTCATAAACAGGACGGAGTATATCGGGCATGGTATACCGGAATGCACCGCGAGCCAGGTTCAGAGTGGCCGAAGAGTGGCCCGATTCCGTATGTACGTGTCGGCTATGCGGAAAGCCCCGATGGGATCCACTTTAAGAAGAAACCGCTTGGTCTTTCTCCTTTCGGGAGCAATAACAATACAAACATAGTTGCTGGACTACCCGCTACACCTATTTTCCGACCGATTGTCCCAAGCGGAATGCACATTGACGCTACAGATCCAGATCCGAATCGTCGATACAAATTGCTTACATGGACCGGCGGACGTCCTGCAAGAACATCCGAAAACTCCGCTCTGGATGACGAGCAAACATGGACACTTTGGACATCCGCGGATGGGCTTAGCTGGAAGGAGGCAAGTAAGGGTGGCATTCGTTTTCCAGGTGGAATGCCGGCCTCTTTTTCGCCTCAATCAATGTTTCAGGATCTAAATGAATTGGATCCGGCTAAAAAGTACAAAGCCTACGGATTTATTGGGCTCAACAATGACCGGCGAGGTGCGGGATATGGCTATAGCCATGACTCTATCGAATGGACTGCTGATCCTCGAAACCCCATTTTCGGGGCCGCTGCCCGAGCTACTCCAGTTGTAAGAGGTGGCAAGGTTCAACAGATTCACGACGCGTCGGTGTTTAAATATCACCAGTACTATTTGGCTCTTTATCAGTACCAGAGAGGAGGTGATGACATGGCGGTCGAACTCGCGATGAGTCGCGATGGCGAGAACTTCATATACGTGCAGCCAGGGTCTGAAGTCATACGGCGAGGCGATGCAGGTGAGTGGGACTGCGATATGATTGGGCCATCCGTGCCGCTTATCGATGAGGATGAGATCAAGGTTTACTACTCTGGGTATCGTTTCAGTAAAACTGACTTGATCGAGGGTGAGCATGCCTGTGGTTTGGCCACTCTTCGACTAGATGGATTCACACATGTGAGGCTTGAAGATGGTCGAAGCGAGGGGATCGTGACAACCATACCCATTGACCGCGCCGCCGCCGACTTGCTTGTCAATGCTTTCTGCACCGAAGAAAGCCGCATTGAGGTCGAATTAGTCGACCCTAAGACTGGCAAACCAGTTCCTCACTTCACTCGCATGGACTGCACTATGATCAAGAGTGACTCTCTTGCGCACCGGGTTGCTTGGGGCGAACGAAACTTGGCAGATATTCCAGGCGACTCGTTCCAAATTCGCTTCTATCTCACCGGAGGGGAATCCTCCCCAGAGTTGTACTCGTTTGAATTTAAATAGTGCGCGACACGAAGGATGGTGAGTGGGTGATCTAGGGGATTACTCAAATTTCATTCATATATATAGAAGCAGAGAATTAGCGTGCCACTAGGCTGGTCACCAAGTCACCCGTCTCCAAGCAACTCCCCAATCTCTACTTTTACGCTCTCGGCTAAGCTATCCCACCGATCAATCAACACCGCCACAACCTGACTGAGCGATATTTTTGCCCCCGTATGTGCCCCAACCGATTGGCAAGAATTGGGTTTAGACTATTCAATCAAGGGCTCGTGTTGAATTCATGATCTGCTTGGCGTGGCAACAGGCACAGTGAAGAGTCTAGGCGTCAGATAACGTGACCGCTTCGTCGGCGTGAGCACAAAGCGGCTGCGCCAGCACAGCCAGAACCAGATTGAATATTCCGCGCGTATTTCTCATAGCCTGAAACTCCGTGTTTCTGTTTTTACTCACAGTTACTTTCTCATTTCTCGTATACCTCCAACTCAGCCACACACATTTGCCCGCCTTTCTGGCCGCGCCCGTTAGGTTTGTAGCTGAGAGCGCGCACATACCGGACTTGCGTTGGGGTAAAGGTATGCTCGTATCTCCCGTTCGGCGTTCCCACCCCACGGTGAACCTCGGTCCAAGCCTTGCCGTCGGCGGAGATCGCGATCGCGTAGTCAGTGGGATAGCCTTTAGCGAAGAGGATTCGCACTCGGGAAGCGGTTTGTGCTTCGCCCAAGTCGATCTCGAGAGTCCAAGCGAATTGGCCGGCAGCCACGGCGAACGAGTTTGGGTCGCCGTCCACGGCTAGGGAGGCGAAGTAGACTTCGCTTGAAGGAACAAGACCGTGCTTGCCGTCCAGGGAGAGCAGCTTTCCCGGCTTCTGCCAGGCCAGATTGCCGGGGATCTGCTTCCCTCCGGATCTCGCCGTCTTTTTGAACGGAGCAAGTCTCGGAACCGCGCTCTCCGGCAGCGGTTGCTTCAGCTCGATGCGAATGATGGTGTCGGCGGCGTCTTTCTTCACTCCCGTCAAGTCGATGGACAGGCCGTCATCCCGACCGGTAAACTTGAGCGGCCGGTTCTCGTTCATCCAGACCACTCCTCGGACACGGGAGGCAGCGAGGGGGTTCACATTAAACTCGCCCTTGGTGGGCAGGCCGGTCTTGCCGCGAGGGTTCTCCAGCATGTGCAGGTACAGGTTCCTGCGGTCGGTAGAGATGACGTTGTATCCCCACTCGGCAGTATGCAACGGTCCGGGATCCACGTTGGTGAACGCTGGCTGCAGAGAAGGCAGCCCCTCAGGAGTTGCCCATTCGGCGATCTGCCGATGGATATGGACGGTGGAATTGTCGTGCAAAGAAACTGGTGGAAACGGTCTTCCGGCTAGCTTTGCCCAGGCCTCCGAGCTGCTGACGGTGTGATCCAAGTCCGCGACGTATCCTTCGCCAACCAGACTGATGATCTCCTTCACATAGTCCGGCCACTGCCGGTCGTTTGTCGGGGTCGGCGTCACCGTGAGCCAGCTATCGACATTCCACGTCTTTGGCCAGTCGGCCAGCATGGGATAAAGCCAGCTTAGGTACTCTCCGGGCCATACCTGCCACACGGCGGAACGGGATTCCACGCAGAGCATGTCCCAGTCCCCGTTCTGGGGCATGTTCGTGCCGTTCAGAATCAGTGTACACTCCGGATTGTACGTGCGGATCATGCTGTACCAAGCATCGGTCTCCGGATAATGCTGCGTAGGGCCGCGCCAGTCGAAGAAGAAGCTGGCCGGTTCGTAACGCCGCATCGCGTCTTCTAGGATCAGGATCACCTGATCGTATTGGAAGAGCGTAGTCGGAATGTGCTCGAACTGCCCAACGTACATCCCGAATTTGATTCCTTCGGCGTCAAAGGCCTTTTTTAGTCCAGGGATAACGTACGCCGCGGGAGTCTTTGGGTAGAAACGCACGGGCCAGCGGAACAGCGTATCGCCGTTGCCGTACGAGATTGGCATGACGTAGCCATAGCCCTGCCGTTTCATCACCTTCGCCAGTTCCGAGTACGATTCACGCGGAATATTCTCCGGCCCGTGAATCAAGGCTGTCATTCGAGACTGTTCAACCGTGCGCGTGGGGTTCTCTTTGACATTCAGCACAAGCCGCTTTTCGGCGGACACGCCACCGGCATCAGTCACCTGAACCACCAGCGGATACTCGCCCAGACGAACCGACGGATCGACACGCCCCAGGATGCGGCCATCGGGTGTGATGCTCAAACCCGCAGGGAGTTTCCCCTCCGAAAGGTTCCACCGAAACGGCGCCTTTGTTCCTTCCGCGTTCAACTGAAATGCAGACGCCTGGGCCCATGCGTAACTGAATCGGGACAATTCAGGTACTCTTTTTTCCAGGGCCTCGACGCCGGGAACTTTAAACTCCACGTACGACCAACTTCGCCACGCGGTGGGGAGAGCCTGTGTCGTCACAGCCGGCTTTTCGGTCGGTCCGTTGACGGAATACACCAGGTCAGGGATCGCATTTCCTGCGCCATCAGAAAGACGCGCATAGAATCCCAGCAGACCTTCGGCGCGGTTTCCCACCTTCAGTAGCAGCGAATTCCACCCGGTCCGCAGAGAGACCTTGCGCATCATCGCATCCTTCAACCGGTACTGGACTCCCGGCCGGACAAGGGCTTTTTGGCGAGAACCATTCGGCCTGGGAACGGCCCCGGGCGGGACGTCTGTTGGTGTCGGCAACGTCATCACTTCCCCGTTGATCCTGGCAGACCACTCGTGATTCACACCTACCCGGAGTTCAACCTGTTGCAGTCGCGGGCTCCAGACCCATATGTGCAGGTAGGCCATCCGCGCGTCGCGAGGATCGTCCTGCTTGACGAAGAAGTAGCTAAAGAGATCTTGGTAGTCGTCATAGTTACGCGAGAAGGTCCGGTCATCGAAGAACTGCCATGTCTTCCCAGCCACCTGTTCGCCAATTCGCGGTCGGATCGTGGCCTCGCCGATCAGGTCGGCCCTCATCCCCAAACCTTCCCGGTTGTCGAAGGTTCCGAGGACAAGCCAGGTGTTGATGAATGGCGCGTCTCCGGGGGCCCAGTTTGCTGAAACGGGGGCAGCGATAAAGGCCACCAGTACAGCAGCTAGCGGAAGTTTCGCTTTCATGTAATTCTCCTCGCAATTCACGATTCATCGTTTGGCAATGGAGAACGCTCTCATTCACACATACTAGCCATCGGGCAAAACATATTTTATCCGACACGACTCTGCAACGCGAAACACCTAAAAGACGATCTGGACCCTTTGGGAAGTAAATCGCTTACGAAACGCTAGGCAACAACTACCAAACAGTCGCCCGCACAGGATCCAACGGGCCCAGTTACCGGCTCTTTTCGTCTGTTGCGAGGTCGGTCATGGGTTCAACAACGCACGCGTTACTCTCGTTCCGCTAACCACTATTGGCCGCCCGCTGACAGCCGTTACAGCGACTTCGGGTTTCGGTTGGTTTGTGAGTTCAATTAGATCCGCAGTCACACACCCACGAATCCCTGATCATGTGTTCATAGTACCTACCCCAACACCGGGCCGTCGGGCACGCAGAATGTTATTATCTGCATCTAACCAAACCCGCAGGGCTCCGTCCCATCCTGCCCATGTGCCCGCCATCCAATTGCTTCGTCGCCCGGTGGGCTCCTCACAATATGGTGCGGTTAGGCAACTCACCCGCACTAGCGCACCTCTCGTATCTCTCTGTCTACTGTTCGATTCTGCTTATCCGAAATAGACTGGAGTTTCTGGGGTAAATACAAGCTTCAGCCTTTTCCACACCAAATTCAGCTCATTAGCCATTCGAGATTTATGCCAAAGCCGTCCTTCTCAACGCTCAGTAAAGAAGTCGACCAACTAGGCCGATTGATTGGTGATGTCATTCGTGAGATGGCTGGGGATGAAGGATTCGAACTCGTCGAATCCGTTCGCAAAATGATCCGTGAACTACGCACTGGAAATAGAGAGCGTGAAGTGGAACTGGATTCCATTATCGCCAACGTCGATGACGGGCAAATCAACACGCTCACCCGTGCCTTCACGATCTTCCTGGAATTGTCGAATCTAGCAGAGGACCGACAGCGGATCCGAGTGTTACATGGCCGCAACCGCGATGCCCACCCGGAACCGGCCAATGAAACCATTCGTGCTATTATCAAACGGTTCCACGATGAAGGGAAACCAGACGAACACGTTCAACAGTTCGTAAATGATGCCCGCGTCGAACTCGTGCTAACGGCACATCCGACCGAAGCAAAACGCCGATCGATACGTCGTTTACTGGATGATCTTAGAGCATTGCTGGATCGCCAGGATTCACCCGAACTGTTGCCCGCACACCGGGATCGCATACCCAGTGAAGTCAAAGCTCAACTCAGAAAACTCTGGCAAACAGACTTTATCCGTTCCCGACGTCCCACCGTATTGCAGGAAGTTAAACGTGGTCTGGCTTACAAGGATGTGTTGTGGGACATCGTGCCACGTGTGGCAAACGATCTACGGCAGGCACTGAACGACTACTATCCTGAGGTCAAAAAAACGAACCCTCTGTTTATATACGGTTCCTGGATCGGTGGAGATCGCGATGGAAATCCGTTTGTAACTCCGGATGTAACTGCACAAACGTTTGAATGGTTACGCGAAGCCGCATTGGATGCCCATCTGCAACAGTGCGAAAAGCTCGGACGCTCTCTTTGTATTTCTGATGAAGACTCCGAATCAGGTAAGATGATTCTGGATTCTGTTGTCGCAGCGAAGACTCGCTGGCCGGAACTCGTATCACTATTGGATCGTGTGCCGCCAAGTGAATCCTATAGGCAATGGATTCAGGTCATTCGCTGGCGACTTTCTCAAACGGCGACTTTGGGAATCACCGATCGCGTCGCCAACATCTCTGGTGCGTATACATCTGCCTCAGAACTGCACTGTGATGTGACGCTCATTCGCAACAGCTTACGTGCAACTGGCAACACGATTATCGCTGAAAACGAAGTGCAACCATGGCTGGATCAAATTCGCATTTTTGGTTTCCACATCATGCACCTGGACATTCGACAAGATTCGAGCGTCTATACCGCCGTGATGAACGATATCTGGAAAGTAACGGGTAACCACGACTCTCCTGAAGATCTTGAAGAAGCACAACGTCAGGAATTACTGCTAAGCACATTAGGGTGCGATCTCCCCGTCGACACAGCCATGCTGTCAGAAGACACGACACGAACTCTTGAGTTGTTTTCCATAATGCGGCGAACGGCGAGAGTTTACGGGATGCCCGCACTCGGCGGCCATGTGGTCAGTATGACCCGAACTCCTAGTGATCTACTAACCGTACTTTGGCTGTGGAAGTGGTCTGAGTCGGTTGATGGTGGTGATGAACAGGACCAGTTGTGCCAATTGCCATTGGTACCGCTTTTTGAAACGATCGAGGATCTGAAGAATGCGGATGCCACGTTGTCGACTTTACTCAGTGATCCTGTCTATCGGGAATACCTGAAGCTACAGGGTGATAACCAAACGGTCATGATTGGCTACAGCGATAGCACCAAGGACGGTGGCTATCTCGCGGGCCAGTGGGGACTTTATTCCTCGCAGTGGCGTATGTCCAAAGTTGCTGATGCATTCGGTATTAATCTGACGTTTTTCCACGGTCGAGGTGGTTCTCTTGGTCGAGGCGGTGGCCCGGCTGCAAAGTCCGTGCTCTCGCTGCCGGAAGAATCCTTCAATGGTACGTTGCGAATAACAGAACAAGGCGAGATTCTTTCAGATCGATATGACAATCCCCATATTGCCAGTCGCCACCTAGAGCAATTGGCTTGTGCTGTGTTGTCAAAGTTATCAGATGACTCCGCAGTGGATTCATCGCCGTGGCAGGAGACGATACAACAATTAGCTGAGCAGTCGCGAACTGCCTATCGAGAACTTGTGGATCACCCGGGGTTCCCGGACTATTACCGTCAGGTAACTCCTATTAATGCGATTGAAAAGTTGCCTATCGGTTCGCGTCCATCCAAACGTCGACAAGGGGACAAGGTCGAAAACCTGCGAGCGATTCCGTGGGTGTTCTCATGGACGCAATGTCGTTGTCTCATTCCAGCATGGTTCGGTATCGGTTCGGCATGTAAACAATTCGCAGACACCGGTAAATTCGATTTGCTTGAAAGGATGTACAACGAATGGACCTTCTTTAAGGTGATCATCGATAATGCAGCTCTGGCTCTGGCTAAGACGAACATGCCCGTATTCAGCCGTTATGCTCAACTTGGTAGTGGTCTGGAAGGTGGAAATGAACTGACGAGCATAATCAAGACAGAGTTTGAGAACACTTTGGCAGCGATCCTAAAGTTGACCGGTTCTGAACAGCTTTTGGATAAAGCAAGTTGGCTGCAACGATCCATCAGTGTCCGAAACGGATATGTAGGGCCACTGAATCTGCTGCAAATCGAGTTAATGAATCGCCGCGCTGCAGCATCTGAGAATGACAGTGAAGAATACCTGTCCGATCTGGAATATCAAACTCAAATGACCATCAAAGGCGTGTCCACCGGAATGCGTGGTACGGGCTAGCAATAAAGATAGGATTCGCACGGAATCCTAACGCCGTTCAATGTGTCAGCCACGTTCTTTAGTGTGATCGTGTGCCGGTTTTTTGCCGGCTAGCACAGCCTCAATTGCCTGCTCTGCCAAGGCATGATCACCGTGCTTGAATTGTCCCCAGTAGCGAATGACACTATTTGAATCGATCACGATCGTAGTGGTTGTCATCTTGGCTCCAAATAGATCTGCCAACTCTCCTCTGGCATCAATTAGAACGGGCATAGTAAGAGTTTTCTCATCCAGTACTTTTGAGATCGTGCGAGCTTCTTCGCCGGCACTTGAATCCAATGCCATCACCGCAACCTTCCCTTTGTACTTTTGTGATAAGTCACTCAACGGTTGGTCGACCATGCGGCAACTTCCGCAGAATGAGCACCAAAAAGTAAGTACCGTTACACCGCTTGAATTCGAATTCTCATCAGACTGAATCGCACGCAGCGTCGTCTTCCTTCCATCGAGAGTTCTTACCTTGAAGTTAGGAACTTTATCTCCGGTGTGACGCACGTCTACATCGGACTGGGTGTCGGCGGCAGGCGATGATATCCCAAGCAAGAGCAAGGAACCGATGGCTAAGAAAGTTGAAAGTGTTCTAAACATGCTGTGCCGATCATAAAACATTGAGGCAGAAACTGTGTACTTATTGTAATTGAATGTGGATTGCGTGATGGAATACAGCCGTGCCGAATGGTATCTAACCATGTCTCAATTCAATTGGTGGCGTCGTTTCAAACCTTGTCACTGAAGCGAATCGACTTGGATCATAGGTAGCTGCATTGCGGAACAGGTGTGCCAGCCAATTTGTTACCTCTCTGAAGGTTCGGCTTCGCCGAGCCTTTCGATTGCATAGCAACGCGTGTTACTTAATTGCGCGCTACGCTCGGCCGAGTCTCGATGGCTTTGTACAGCTATACTGAAATTTCGATAGGACAAGACTCATCCAATTCCAGTTGAATATGAACTCCATACTTAGAATCCTCATAATTGCTGTTCTCTTCTTTTCGGCATCGATAGTTTCAGCAGCTGACTGGCCGCAGGCTGCCGGGCCGAATGGTGACTTTGCTGTAAATGGAGAAGGGCCTAGCGAATTCAGTGTCACCCACGATCAAAACATCCGCTGGCGAGTAGCTCTACCAAACACAGGGCAGGGGACTCCCATCGTAAAAAACGGACGCGTGTTTGTTTTGTCTCACGCACCGGTCAAACAGGACACTGAGTTGGGTAGCCTGACCGTTGGGCAGTGCTTTGACTCTGCGTCAGGTAAGGAACTTTGGCGCAAGGACATTGTTGGCAATCGAGTCACGGATCTCTCGAGTCTTTTCAGTGACAATACGGCTGCTTCTGCAGTTGCGACAGATGATCTAGTTGCCTTCGTAAATGTTGGTGGCCAAATTGCAGTGTTTGATCATGACGGACAACTACAGTGGAATCATCATTGGGTCCCGTTTGGAAGACACCATGCCCGGCAACATGAGCCTATGCTCCATGGTCAAAATGTGATCGTGCTGAAGACCATCAAGAAAGGGCTTCCACAAACGGCAACAACAAAGGCAGGTGCGAAGGAATATGGTCGATCCAAGGATGTCTGGACACATCTTCATGCGTTTGACATGCAAGACGGTTCGGTCAACTGGATCGCAGAGCCCGGCACAGGTGTTCACAGTACTTCCATTCTGCAGAGCATCGGTGGCGAAGCGGTAATTGCAACGAGTCGCGGAGGAGGGCATCAGCCACCGGAAGAACCGTATGGCGTGTCATTGATTGATGCTGAAACAGGACATGCGATCTGGGATGTCGGAATTGCGGGGTATCAGGCTCATCAGAATGTTGTGTTCAATGAGGACGGCGTACACGTGATTAAAGGGTTTGAGCATTTATTGCTCAGCCTAAAAGATGGCCAAGCTGTGCAGTCACCGGTATCTCTCGCCAAAGATGTAACGATTTCTTCTGTGAATCGAAGCCAATATCAAACCAAACACAATCAGATGTTCGAATCGCCTCGCAAGCCGATAACCTATCAAACCAACATCGTACTGGGCGATTACACGCTCTTTCTATCTCACAAACCTGGGTTCATCGGTCGAATTAATGTAAGGACGGGGGACGTCGAGTACCTGCAAGTACCGATTCAGGTTGTCCGACAAGCAAACGTACCGGATGAGATTTTATGGAATGAAGCTCGGCGAAATGACATGAAAAACTCAAGCGGCTTCGTCGCGTCACAGGATAAGAGAAATAGCGGAAGCGGGTGGGGACATGTCTCAGCACCAAGTCCGATCGCAATTGGCGACAAAGTGTACTTTCCGACAATGATCGGAATCGTCTATGTTCTGAAATGGGATGCAGATGTGTTTGATAAGGATGCGTTGCTGTCCATATCAGATCTTGGGCCGGCAACAGAGACATGGACGCTTTCGAGTCTGTCCTTTGCAAACGGCCGCATTTACGCCCGTACTCTCAAAGAGCTAATCTGCATCGAATCCAGAAGTGACTAATGCATGTTATGTCGTATTGGGTAATGCCAAAAACGTAAGTACGGTATTCTCACTGCTGGCGGCCTTTATTAATTCAGTGCGCGAATGAGGTGTCTGGCTGTCGTCTACTGTATGAAAGCGACGATCCGTAGGGTCAAACTGAAATGAGACTTGCTTACCGGAAAGAAGGCCGTGTACGGAAACCCGGCAATCGCCCAACACCGCTGCTGACAGCAGCTCATCTAATTGGGCCTGTAAATCTCTGTCATTCTTGTTTTGTGCATCAAGCGTAAGCGACTTGCCGACAACACCTGGTGTCTCGGTTGGAAAGGCTAATAGGAAAGCTTCGAGTGCCTGTTTATCCTTGGCCGAAATGCTGCCAAAGCGATGTGCGTCGGATAGAAAGGTAACTAAATCACTCTTTGATCCGTCTGCACCAAATCCAAAACCGTTGACTCGGTAATCACCTCCGGAAAACACCAATCTCTCATTCAGTCCCCGTAATTGCGCAGCCTTAGTTGGCTGGCCAATTAACCCTGTAAAGCCAGTTGTTCCGGCACCAGTTGATTTGCTGTGGCAGTCTACACAACGAAATGCGTTCTTCCCTTCTTTTCCAATTGCCAATTGCGTTTGAAAAATTTCCCGACCTCTTTGAACCAATGTCCCTGAGTCATCCAGTGGATTGGGGCCAAAAGAGATATTGCGCATGTAGATTACAAACATCGCGAGGTCGTCTGCTTCCAGTTCCTTTCCGCCCATCAGAAACCGAAATGCCCCATTAAAGGTTTCTAATCCGGGTCGATCCGCGCGCCAGTGAAAAATGCGCTCACCGGAAAGTCCCTTGAGAGTTTGCGTCATCAAGGGACCTTTCATTGGATGCAGTGGATTGGCACTTCCGTTGTTAAACAACTGACCGCCGGGGTCTCCTAAATCCCAGGCCAGCCCGTCACGATCACCGTCGATATGGCATGACGCACATGAAACCGTTCCATTGCTGGACAACTTAGCATCAAACAAATAGCCACGGCCTTGCCGAATTTCTGCTGGTGTGGGATCTACCATTTCGATTTCTCCCGTCACTATTTCAGAATCCAAATCAACAAATGACACGCTATTCGAAAGTCGATTCATGACGTAGAGAATATCACCGGATGGATGCATGGCTAACGCACGCGGGCCGCGCTTCGTCCGAGACTCCGTTTCAGAACCTGCTGAATCACCGATCTCAATCCGTGAAATAATATGACCGGATTCACTGACAACACCAACACGATCTGTCCCGAATGAAGTTACATAGGCTTTCTCGCCGGTGGCATCGAAGATGATATCGGTTGGTTGAGCCAGCGCAAGTCCTAATGCCTGGGGGTTGGGAATGATGTCGTAATCGAATTCGGGGTTTAAGTCGATTTGTTGTGCTTGTTCTAAGGGGTCCGTTAATAATGCGATTTGGTTGTAGACGACGTGTCCTTGCAGGACCGGTTCGAATCGCACCAGATTGCGGGCTTCCGTGTTGGTTACCCACAGGTCACCGCTCTTGGGATGCTGAGTGAGATTAAACAGGATCGTCCCCACCGATCGATAACGATTGGAAATTTTAAAGCTGGACGAGTCGATTTCAAAAACATCTTCATCAGCCAAATCAATCTCTAGCTTGCTCCACTTCGGGTTATCTGATTTAACAATGATTCCCTGATCAGGTGCTGGCGGTAACTCATCATTGGTTGGCTTCGGCGGTCGCGGGGCGATCGTATGCGGCACTACCGTTGTCTTATTACCTGAACGGTAAATCGCCACCCAGACACGTTCACCATCAGCACTGGCAAGTAAAGTACGCGGGTCATTTCCCGGGATGTGAACACGGTGGACGATCTCTTGAGAGTCGGGTTCGATAATGTAAACGGTACGTTCGGTCATCGAAGTAACAAAAGCCCGCACCGGGTTTCCAGCAAATACGATGTCACCAGGGCGGTCTCCTACCTGGATCGTGCTTGTGACAACGCCTAATCTCAAATCAATCACGCTAATTGAATCGGATATGTGATTCACAATCCATGCTTCAGTTTTCGTTCGCAGCGCCATCGAGACAGGCTCAACTCCGACTGGGATGTCTGTGGTGAGCGTTGGCTTGCCATCCTCGTCGAGTGTGAAGACTGAAAGAGAATTATTCGGAGTATTGATGGCGTAGAGTAGGTTGCCATTGTCAGCGACCGCAATGGAATGTGCCTGAGGGCTTTCAAAATTAGCGAATGTGCCAGCGGTTAAACTGCTGTACGGGTAAGCACAAAAGAAAAGAATAACGAGAGCAGCGCTGGGTTGGCAGCGTGGTTTCATTGTTGGAGAGACCGATCAAGTGATGAAAATGAAGGTGAGAATAGCTTCGTACTGTTATTGAACAGCCTTGAATTCCCAGTTCAAGTACGGCATGCCTTTCGCTGACGATGTCCACACTGATTGACCGCCGGCAGTATAGGATACGACTGCTTCCACACGCGGTGGACGGTAAAGTCCTCGAGGACCTTCTGCTTGTCGCCATCCACCCGCTTCGGGCATGGAATCCAGGAAGTACTCGAATCCATACGGTAGGTCACCTTCCCATTCACGACCATCCTCAGTGGTTCCCCCACTAAACACAAATTCAATGTAGATTGCATCCTTGCCGTTGTACTTGAATGGCTTATCGAACCGAAAATTCAGACAATTCTGTGGGCCACCCCATTGAGCTGGCTTAAGCGCTGGTTGACCCTTGAGTGTGGGGAAACTCCACTCCTTGCTGAAGACAACCTGTTCATCATCGAGTAATTTGTACTCTCTGGAGGTGTTGTATTTGATGGTGCTCCAGTCGCCATGGGCAACGCGAATCGTGATGTTCTCCCACGTGCGGCCAATCGTGTCATGATCTCTGTGATCAAGCCGGAATGAGAGACCGTGGATCATCCGTGGTGAACCCTGATGACTGTTGTCCATGAAGCGGTGGGTGGCATCCGCTGCCCAGCCAAAGAAACCGCATGCTACCGGGCCTTCTTTTTCATCACCGGTGGAGGTCATCGGCAGGATCTTGCTCAGACGTTTTCGTTCCTCGAGCGAGTTGATCTTGTAGTCTGCGCCGTTAACCCCTTGTTTCAGTGGCTTCTTTGCTCCGTCGGATGACTTGCTCTTAATAACTGAATAGTACAATTCTGTTGCATCTTGCTTGGATAGTTTTCCGGCTTCAACCAGTTCGGTTAACTTATTCAGGAATGCCGAGTAATCTTCTTTGGTCGGAGTGACCGCTTTATCTTCTGAAGGTTTCTTGAGTTCCTTGTCACCTGCGATGGCTTCGTATTTTTCAATCGCTTCTTCTTCAGTGAGTTTGCCGGCTTCGACTGCAGCGGCAAGTCGCTTCTTGAGTTCGATAAGATCAGCATCCGGCTTCGTGCTTTGCTGAACTGTTGATGATTCAGAACGCGGCCGTTTTTTTCACAGATTGACCCGCTGCGTCATTCTGTGACATAAGAATGCAGCACGAGAAAATGCCTACGGCAAAATAGATGATAACTTTAGAATTCATCGGTTAAGCTCCGGTTATTGGATTCAACTCTTATCTTAGGCTAACGCGCTGATTTGCCATACAACACAGAAACAGATTATCGGAACTTGTTCCATTGGAGTTTATTTTGACACGACTTCGACTAACGAACATCTTTGTTGCCATGCTCGTGGTGATGCCTCATTTAGCTATTCTCAATGCTGGTGAGCAGGCCGCCAACCGCGCGGCGTTAACCGTATTAAACTACAACGTCTTCAATGGCTTTCGAGGTGGCAAGTCATATGACGATGCCGTGCAGTGGATAAACGAAGTAAAGCCAGATATCGCTGGCTGGCAGGAACTTGTTGGTTGGAATGAGGCACGCCTGCAAAAGGCTGCAGAGGACTGGGACCATCCCTATGCGGCAACATTAAAGAGCGGTGGATATAACATCGGACTGTCCAGCCGATATGAAATCGAAGTCATCAAGAGACAAACAACCGGATTTTGGCATGGATATCTGCATTGTCGTACTGCGGGGCTTGATGTAATCGTTTGCCATCTGTGGCCTGGAAGTCGTCGTGGACAACTAAAGGAAGCGACGATCCTTCGTGACCTGGTGGTTCAGTTGCATAAGGACGGACGGCAGGTATTACTAATGGGTGACTTCAATGCACATAGTGCTTCTGACAAGAATTGGATCGATCGACAGCAACCGTTGATCGACCGTCGTGCTCCGGCAGATATGAAGCGAGCGCCGGAGGATCGGTTTATCGTTGATGGTCGCTGGAACTTTGATGTGATGATGAGGATTTTTGAGTCGTCATTAATCGATCCCGTGAGGATTCAGTTTGAAAGAGAGTTCAAAACTCCAGCAGCTGATCAGCAGCGATTGCTCGGATCTTTCCCAACGCGTGTATTGAATCACGTAAGTACATCGGAATTGCAAAGCGGTTTCTTAGAACGCATCGACTTTATATTGGCAACACCTGAACTGGCAAAGAAGTGCGTTAATGCACGGGTTGTGAGGGATGTTGAAATTCTGGAATCCACTAGCGATCACTATCCGGTAATCGTAGAGATTAAGCCGTAGTCGTATCACTATAGTGTGATTTGCTGAAGCTGTGTCAGATTGCTACTGGATGATTGTTAGCAGTACATGACAAGGACGGATCACGTCATGAAATATCGTTTGCGTTGAAATCAGAGTGCGCTTGCAGCCAACTGAATAACTTAACCGGTTAAGCATCAAGAGTCTGAATTATCTAGTTACACACGCTTACAGTCAAAATACAGCTTTCAAATAAAGTCTTGCTTATATGTCATGCAGAAATTGCAGATTTCTGGGGTTAGTGAAGGAATCCATTGGCAATCAGTAGAGAATTCAGTATTTGAATGTCCTATAATCTCAAAAATACAGGCGATTCAATTCGGAGCTTAAAAAGTAGATGCAGTTATCTGTTGGTGACAATCTAGGCCGTTATGAAATCAAGGCAGAACTTGGTTCTGGTGGTATGGGAACAGTCTATGAGGCGATTGACACAACGCTGCAGCGTAAAGTTGCTATCAAAGTCTTGAAGCCAAATGCCCTCACGGACTCTGACGGCGTGGAGCGATTCAAGCGAGAAGTGAAAGCGATCGCAGGTCTTTCACATCCAAACATCATTTCGCTCTATGACTTTGCGGAGCAGGACGATGCACATTATGCAGTGATGGAGTATGCAGACGGGACGACTCTGGATGAATGTGTTGAATCTGTAAACCGCTCCCGTGCCATTGAAATCGCAATTGGGATGGCCAATGGACTTAGTGCTGCTCACGAAGGCGGTATCATTCATCGTGATATCAAACCAAGCAACGTCATTCTGACGGTATCGAACAAAGTTAAATTGCTGGACTTTGGTTTAGCGTCTGTGCAAGCAGGAATGAGTTTTGATGAAGACACGATGACGGCGGGTGAGTTAAAGACTCAAATCGGAACGGTCATGGGCACTGCAGGTTACATGTCACCGGAACAAGTACGCGGTAGAAAGGCTGACGAGCGGAGCGACATTTTTTCGTTTGGGGTCGTGTTGTATGAACTGCTTCAGGGACAGCGTGCATTTAAACGAGACAGCGTTATCGAGACAATGAGTGCGATCCTCAAGGATCCATTGCCAGGCATGGAAGAACTGAGCGGTTCACGTGACCCGGTTCTCATGATTGCTGCTAAGTGCTTGAAAAAAGAACCGGACGAACGATATCAAAGTATGTCAGATGTTGCCGTGGATCTCGCTGAATTCAGCGGTGCGACAGTGTCAACATCAAGTAGTAACACATCTCCAAGACGTCTTGTTGGATTGGCTGTGACTGTTTTGATTGTGGCACTTGGAATGTTCCTGTTGACGGGCGACTCGACTGACCCAGACAGTAACGTCAGCAATCCTGAGATTCTAAGTGAGGATAAATTACCTGATACAGACAACGAGTCGGGTAAGGAATTGACTGCCGAACTGGCGATCAGTGAAGAGTTACCTAAATTGATACTCTTATCTGAACAAGGGCGGTTCGATGAAGGTTACAGGATTGCCGAGGAGATTAAACCGTTCCTTGAAGATAACAAGAGTTTCCAGCGTGCATGGGAACAGGTGACGATGTCCTACAACATCAGTAGTATTCCTGATGGTGCTACCGTCTATGTCAGGGAATATGAGGACGATACAAGTGGATTTGTAGAACTCGGTAAGACTCCATTGGTGGACCTCAGGTTATCGAGGACTCCGAAAGTATTAACTATTGAAAAAGAGGGCTATCACCAGGAAATAATGACGAGTGATGACTCCAGTTTTTCGGAGACATTTGATCAAACGGTGGCTTTAGCTGAAACAGGAACAATACCGGAGGGGATGGTTCGCGTTTACGATGGGACGGCATTCCCACTGGAAGGAATGGCTTTCGATCTGGAGATCAAGGATGGATTTGGCATCTCAGTGCCAGAGTTCTACATGGATCAATACGAAGTATCGAATCGCCAGTTTAAACAGTTTATCGACGACGACGGATACAGTAATTCCGAGTACTGGATTGAACCTATCGTTGTGGATGGCAAATCATTGTCATTTGAAGAGTCGCGAAAACTGTTCGTCGACTCAACAGGAAGGGCAGGGCCAGCGGACTGGCGCGTTGGTCAATTCGATACAGGTAAAGGTAGTTATCCTGTTCAAGGCGTGAGTTGGTATGAGGCTCGTGCATATGCGCGGTGGGCGGGTAAGGATCTGCCGACTTTGTATCACTTTTCATCGGCTGCTGCCGTGATCTTTCGAGCGGATGGATTGAAGCTGATGATCAATCGCAGCAATGTGAATACGGGAAGCTATACGGCAATTGGTGAGATGACTGGGATATCACCTAATGGCATTTATGACCTCTGTGGCAACGTCTCGGAATGGGCGCTCAATCAGTCAGGTGATGAATACATGTCACTAGGTGGTTCTGCAGAAGATCCGGCATACTTCTTTGGACGGGCGAACCCTGTGAATCCTTTAGATCGGAGTTCACGCCGTGGGTTTCGATGTGTGAAATATATGGCACAACCAACCGAAGACCAGTTGGAAGAGGTCACGCTCGCACTACGTGACTACACCGATGCCGTCCCGGTTGCAGATGAGATCTTCGATGTCTACAAGAGTCAATTCAATTACGATGACAGTCCGTTGAATGCCGTGATGGTGTCTCGAGACGAAGAGTCCTCCAACCTCTATATCAAGGAAATCTGGGAAATCGATGCTGCGTACAACAATGAGAGAATCATTGTTTATGTTCATTTGCCAAAGAATGCCAAACCACCATTTCAATCTCTCATTTACTTCCATCACGCCGGTTCGATTGTCCCTACACCGATTGCGGATAGTGTGCTTGGAGCAGATCGTTATACATTTGCAAACCAGAGTGGAAGAGCCTTCATTCAACCGGTTCTGAAGGGAATGTATGATCGCAACGATGGTCTTAAGACTTGGTCAGCTAATGACAGCCAGCAATATGCTGACTTTCTGATTCAGTGGGTCAAAGACTACAAACGCACAATTGACTACATTGTTTCGCGTGAGGATATGGATGCAGATCGTATTGCCTACATCGGTGATAGTTGGGGCAGCTTCAATTGGTTGATTATTGGAGCCGTTGAGCCGCGAGTGAAAATTGGTTTGAGCTTTGTAGGTGGATTGTCCATGACACCGGCACTTCCACAGGTAGACCAGATCAACTATGTCACTCGAGTGAAGCAACCGACCCTGCACTTGGTTGGTGCATTTGATCAGATCTTCCCATTAGAGCGATCTACACGACCAGCCTTTGAATTGCTCGGCACACCGGTTGAAGATAAGAAATTTGTCATTTATGAAAGTGGCCATACGCTTCCGCCGAATGACCTGATTCGTGAATCACTGGATTTCCTCGACCGTTATTTCGGACCTGCGAATTAGCTAGTACATCTTTGATTTGATCCTGGCACGAAATGGTATTTAACTCGGTAATCTTCGTGCTCTTCTTTGTGGTCGTAGTTGCACTACACTACATGCCATTCTCATGGCGCATCAAAAAAATAAACTTACTCATCGCGAGTTATTTCTTCTACGCGGCCTGGAATCCACCGTTTGTAATTTTGTTGTGGATTTCCACATGTGTGGATTGGTTTGCAGCCAGTCAAATGCACAAGCAAGAGTCACAGAGTCGTCGTAAGCTTCTGCTTTGGTTGAGCCTTTTGGTTAATCTGGGAATGCTCAGCTGGTTTAAGTACGGCACTTTATTCATGCAGACGTATGCTGATATTGTGGCGCAATTTGGCTTCACATGGACGGTGCCGGATTTCGATATCGTCTTACCGGTTGGCATTTCGTTCTACACGTTTCAGACGCTCTCTTACACGATTGATGTCTACCTGAAACGTAGTGATCCGGAGAGATCATTCTTAGACTTCGCTTTGTTCGTTACATTTTTCCCACAGTTAGTTGCGGGTCCAATTGTGCGACCGAAGCAGTTATTGCCACAATTCAAGAGTCCTAAGCGAGCAACGTCCCGGGAGTTTTCATGGGGGGCTTTCCTGTTTACCTGGGGCGTGTTCCAAAAATCAGTGTTGGCGGATAGTGTTTGTGCACGGGTTTCCGGGCATGCATTTGGATTCCAGGAAGAGATGTTTGCATTGGATGCCTGGGTCTCGGTGTTTGCATTTTCCGCTCAGATATTCTTCGACTTTGCAGGCTATTCGCTTTGCGCAATTGGAGTTGCATTGTGCTTAGGATTCTCCATACCTAACAACTTTAAGTCACCGTACGCTGCGATTGGTTTCTCCGATTTTTGGCGCAGGTGGCATATATCTCTTTCCGAGTGGTTGCGCGACTACTTATATATTCCGCTCGGTGGGAATAAGAAGGGCAGTCGTCGCACGCTGATAAACCTTATGCTCACGATGTTATTAGGCGGTCTATGGCACGGTGCATCATGGCGTTTTGTCGTGTGGGGCGGTGTACACGGCTTGTACTTAATTCTTGAGCGCGTAATGCGTCGATTGGTAAGTGCAGATATTAATTGGAAGAGCTTTTTACCTCGCGTGATTGGTACAGCTTTGACATTCACAGCCGTATCGCTGACATGGGTATTTTTTGCCGCACCGACATGGGAATCTTGTGAAATCGTCTTCAGGAGTTTGGTGGGTCAAACCACAGATCCGCTGAGTGTGATGCGATGGGTTGAGCTTGTGTTAGTACTGATCATCGTCTTTGCCATGTTAACCGGGCATTGGATTATGCGAGATCGACACATTGAAGGAGTAGCACAAGCGATGCCAAATTGGTTGTTCTGTGCCGTTTGGGTTGTTTTACTTGTATTTATTATTCTCACGGGAGAAAGTGACAATGCGTTCATCTACTTCCAATTCTGAGTTATTTGAAAAACGAGATATTCCGCAAAAACCACTGGGTGTTTTGTTCGTGCTAGCCATTGCAATTACTATCGTCGGTCTCGGAATTGCAGAGTGGCAGGTTCGCAAAGCAGGCTACGTACCAAGCCGGATGCTCGACCTGGACTTTTGGGCCAACCATAGGTTTAAGCTCGACGCCAAGCCAGAAGATCAAACGGTACTGCTAGGCGCTTCGCGAATGAGCTTTGGGCTGGATCATGACCAATGGGAGGAATCTACCGGGCAGCGACCATTTAACCTGTCTTTGCACGGTGCTTCATTTCTTCCCATGCTCACAGAGTATGCACAAAACGACAAATTCAAAGGAACGGTCGTATGCAGTTACGCACCTGGCTTTACATTCGCAAACGAGGTTATCCCGTTTTCAGAACGTCTACTGATGCAAATCAATAAACTCGAGGATGACCGGCATTCATTGGCTATCAGGGCATCGGAGTGGACCGGTAGTGCAATTCAAGGAAACCTGGCAATCCTGAATCAATACGTATTCGCACCGGTTTCTATGAGTCTGGATTTCTGGCACTCTGAGCAACGTGAAAATATGTACCCACCGTTTTGGATGCCTCGCTCGTTCCATCGAACATCAGAGAATTCTGATCAGTTTGTCGATGAAGTAATTGATCAACCGTGGTGTATAGAGCAATGGGATATCCTCCATAAGTCAGTGATTCGATACAAAGAACGATTCGAACCACGTGATTTTGAGAAGTTACTTCATCAGATGAAGCAAGACGTTGAGCAGATTCGCAATCGCGGCGGTGAAGTGATTTTGGTTAGATTTCCCGTTGCCATATGGTTTCGAGAATGGGAAGAACAGCATTTTCCGCGCAACGAATATTGGGATGTGATGATAGAAGAAACCGGGTGCCGAAGTTTTCACTTTCTTGATCATGATGAGACACAATCGATTATTCCGCCCGACGCCTCTCACATGAAAGTAAGTCAAGCAAAGCAATTCACAAAGGCGTTAGCGCAATTTATATATGCGCTGCAAGATGGCCAGCAGGAAGAGTAGAGGTTTGGCTAAGTAGCGACGCGACCATACACCTTGGCGTTGCCGCGTTTGCCAACTTCCTTGATAGCCCCGGCTTCACGCAAACTGTAAGCGACCCGACGGGCAATATGGCGACGCTTACCAATTACTGCAGCAAGCTCTTGCGTATCGAATACATCCGGTAGTTGAAAGCCGGGAAGCAATTGTAATAAATCCCCGGCTTCCCGCACGCAGATGCGCTCGACGACGTCCATGAGTTCTAAGTCATCAACTTGAAAATCAGAATCTCGTTTCCAACGTCTCTTACCGTGCCCCGGGTAGCGTCGTTCCACGATGTCCACCATGACGAATTCCATCGTCAGGTTGTTGTGAGAAACCAATTTGGCGAAGTACACCAGCTCGTCAAATACGGCAATCCAATCGCCAGTCTTGGGGCTCTTACGCGAGGAAACAACGTCCCCATTTTTCTTGTCGAGCTTTACCAGTTGTTTCTTGCGGATTACAGGTTTGACTACAAGCATCTTGTGCTTAGCAAGCAAGGCACGGCACTTCTGCTTGATCGCTGATAATGATCCATGCTGGATTTCGATGAGTAGCCCACTACAATCTACAACGTCGATGCGATAATCACCGAATGCAACCTCTAATTGCGCATCTTCATCGCAATAGAGTTCCTTAAGTGATTTGTGTAGTGAGTATTCCATCGTCCAGCGGCAATGTAAGAAGCAATGACAGATCTGTCGACAAAGAGAAATTAACAAAAAAGCGTGAGTTACAATAGAACTTCTCAATTGAAATTACAGACGACAATTCAAATCCAAAGTGTTTGAACGATGCACAAATTCCTCGCTTTCATTTTAATTCTGGGTGTTACCAGCAGCGCTTTCTCGCAGGATCAATGGCCGCAGTTTCGTGGTCCCAATGGAGCGGGTCATTATGCTGGTGCGATCGCCGTGAACTGGAATGAAGAAGATGGCGTGATTTGGAAGACATCTATTCACGACCGTGGTTGGTCATCACCGGTCGTATGGAACGACCAAGTCTGGCTTACAACCGCAACGAGAGATGGTCACAAACTATATGCTGTTTGTCTGGATAAACAGACGGGCAAGGTGATTCATGATATTCATGTATTTGATGTCGAAGATCCACAAAGAATAGCAGTGGACAACAGTTATGCGACGCCCACCGCAGCAGTTCAACAAGGGCGAGTGTTTGTTCACTTTGGTACTTATGGCACGGCCTGTCTGGATACCAAGTCAGGCAACGTAATTTGGTCACGTCGTGATCTGAAATGCGATCACGAGATAAATGCGGGTCCCGCGAGTTCGCCGATGTTAGTTGGCAACAACCTGATCGTTAACGTTGATGGCCGCGATGTGCAATACGTCATTGCGATGGATGCGGATACCGGGGAAACGATTTGGAAGACGCAGCGGTCAGCAGACTTTACCGAAGTACCAGTACATAAGCGAAAAGCATACGGCATGCCGATTGTGGCCCCGAGAGGTGACGCAACACAGCTGATTAGCACCGGGGCTCAGGCCGTTTATTCGTACGACTTGAAGAGCGGAAAGGAATTGTGGAAAGTCAGACACCACGGATGGTCCATCGCACCGCGACCGGTTTACGGACATGGAATGGTCTATACAACGGTTGATCGTGACCATCCGGAGTTGTGGGCGATACGACTTGATGGCAGTGGCGATATTACAGAGAGTCACGTTTCCTGGAAGGTCACTCAGGCCATGCCGCCTCGTTGTTCTCCTCTGCTGATTGACGACTTACTGTATTTAATTAACCGTCAGGGCATCGCATCTTGTCTCAATGCAAAGACAGGAGAGATTGTCTGGAAGCAAAGGCTTAACGGAATGTATTCCGCATCACCCATCTATGCCAATGGACTGATTTATTGCTTCAATGAGGATTCGACCTGCACTGTGATCAAGCCCGGAAGTCGTCTCGAAGTCGTGGCTACAAACAAGCTGGAAGAAGACATTCTAATGGCGACGCCGGCAGTCTCGGATCACTCGCTGTTTATTAGAACGGAGAAGCATTTGTATCGTATCGGACGTTAGCTATATAGACTCTGTCGTACTGATCTCAAGACGACTCGATCGACTTTGGGTATGGAAGATTTGTTAGCACAGTTTGTCGTTTAATATAAATAAGTCGTAAATGAAATCTCTCATCAAGCAAAACACCCGTATCTGATGTTCATCTTCATCGAGAAGCCATCGATGGATATTCGACGCGCCGAATGGGTTAAGCGATTTCATGGTAGTTAGGAATGGATGAAGTGTTGTCCATCGGGCCACCGCGCACCGTAGGGTTCGTAGGGCACGTAGCTAGCTAGCTTGCTTTCGTGGCCCGCAGTTTGTGAGATTAGAGTTTTCACTGACTGCTGTCTATTAGATTAAACGTGGCGGCGTCCATTGCATCCCAGTCCACTTCGACCCCCAGACCAGGTTTATCAGGTGCATAAACGAACCCATCATTCTCGGTTTGAATGACGTCCTTCATGCCGTATTGGTAGGAATCATAGGGGACAGCCTGTTCATAATATGTGCAGGAGTTTCTCGCGAGCATGAAGTGTAGATTTGCAGCCGAAACAAGTGTAAATCCCCATGCCATGATTTCACATCGCATTTGCGCTGCATCAACCAGATCTAACCATTTTATGCCTTCGGTAAATCCACCCGTCATGGTCACGTCGGTACGTGCGACGCTCCATGCTTTGGTATCAAGCGCATTTGCAAATGCTTGCCGATCCTGAATCCAGTTACCTGATGGCAGTATGGATAGATCAACTGCTGATGTAATCTCGCGATAGCCATCCAGATCGCAATCAAACAGTGGTGCTTCGAACCATTCAAAGTCTAGCTGTTCTAGCTCTTTCGCCGCTGCCATTGCCTGGTCTCGCGTGTAGTTGTTTTCTACATCGAGCATGAATCTCAAGTCGGTATTTCCAAATTCCTTGTGTACAGCTCGTGCTAACTCGAGGTCACGTACAGGATCGCACCAACAATGAAACTTTACAGCTTTGAATCCTCGTTGTGCCATATCTGAAACAAACTCCAGATAAGCCGGCACGCTATCAAACATTGGGGTGCTGGCGTATGCCGGGATTCTGTCACGTGTTCCGCCAAGTAACTTATAAATCGGTTGACGTTCGATCTTGCCGAATATGTCCCAAAGAGCGATGTCGACTGCTGCGATAGACCCGGGAGGTAACGGAAAAACTCTTGGCCACATAGATGTCCAGATCGTCTCACGATCAAGCGGGTTGTTTCCAACCAGTTTGGGAATCAGGTGTCGAATGCATTCTCCGGTGTAGCGGTCATGACAATACGAGGTGTAATTAGATGTGGCACCAATTCCCTGAACACCATCGTCTGTGTCGATGATCACGATAGTGTTCGTCATATATTGTTCGGGGAGATCATGGCTCCACGTGTATCGGGTGATTTCCGGACCAACACACTGCACACGTACGCGGGTAATTTTCATGATGACTTGTATTCAACAGATTTGAAGATTTGGGGAGCTTGTCATTAAACTCTCGTTGCTGATCTTTCGTTATTGTACTGCCAACGGGTTCTATTTGGCGGTGATGTCTTAATTGAGTTCCTGAAAGAGCTTTGCCCAGGTCATAAACCGGCGGTCTTTCTCTGCGATAATCTCGTCGACCTCTTGATCGGAGAAATCAAAGAATCCTTTTCCAGTTTTTAGTCCGTACTCCCCACGGCTAACCATTTCGCGAAGTACTTCCGGCACCTCATGGTTGCTTCGCATTTGTGGTGCAAGCACTTCGTAGATTTTTGCCAAGACGTCCCAACCACCAAAGTCACCGACTTTCATTGGCCCTTCGGCAGCCCACCGTATCGCCAGACTTCCCATCATCGCTGTATCTAAATCCGCCGCACTAATCACACCTTGTTCAATGAGATCGAGCATTTCGCGAAACAGAGCAACTTGTAATCGATTTAGAACAAACCCAGGTCTCTCCTTGCGAATATGAACGGGATGTTTGCCAAGGGAATGGAATAGTGCCAATACGGCCTCTGTGGTTTCGCAAGATGTATGTTCACCCGGAATGATCTCAACAACAGGAATGATATGTGGAGGATTAAACCAGTGTGTATTGATCGCTCGCTCTGGTCGAGTGAGTTTAGTTGCAATCGAGGTCATGGGAAAGCTGGAGGTATTACTCGCAAGAATCGTCTCATTACTCACGATTTCCTCACAGCGGGCAAAGAATTCTTGCTTGACCAGTAGATCTTCAGCGATCGCTTCGGTGACGAATTGGCTATCGGCTAACGCCTCTGACTCAGATTCAAAAACAATCACACGCGATAGAATATTATCGATGTCACAACCATCCAATAGCCCGTTACTTTGCATCACCAGCAAATTGGAACGGATTTTGTCGTGAAGTGCTTCTCTGGCACCGGTATTGTTATCAAATGCCGAAACACGCATGCCCCCCAACGCCAACGTTTGCGCAATTCCGTGTCCCATCGTGCCGAGACCAATTACCGAAGCGGATCGAATTGTCATATTGAAAGGCTGCTTACTTCTTGGGAGACAATAATTCACCTAACTCGAACGTCGCCGCTCGAATCTCTGAATGACCCGGTTCATAGACCACGATTAACTTGCCATCTGCGAGGATGTCTAACTCAGAATAGGCTGATGGACCGGAGTCGATCACACTGCCAGCACTCCAGGTGTCTCCATTGTCCTTGCTAAAACGAACGGAGAGGTTCTTACGTCCGGAATTTGAGGCGGCATTACAGAATAATAGTAACTCACTCTCGTTTCCGTGCAGACCAGCAGGGTATCGAATAATGGATGCATTGCAACGCGGGTCACAAAGTGAGAAGTCGGCTTCAGTACTCCAGGTCTTACCACCGTCTTGTGAACGATGCACATTTCGGCGGCCGGGGGCGATTCGGGAATTAATCATGAGTGAACCATCAGCTAACTCGACAAGCTTCGATTCATCACCATGTGGTACATCGACAACCGCGGACCATGATTTCCCATGGTCAGTGCTGGCAATAACGGTAACTCCTTTTCCAACTTGCACATAGTTATGCAATAGCGTGCCATCACTTGTCTGAATGCCACGACCCGAGGTGATGAACTTAAAGCTGTTCTTCAACTCCGGCCCGGCTACCTGCTCGGTAAAGTCTATTGGCTTGCCCCAAGTTTTACCGTGATCGATACTTTTTTGAAGAATGAAACGATATTCATTTATGGATTTGTCACTCGACATGTAGTTATAGAAGCAGAAAAGCTCACCCGTTTCTCTATCCAATACCAAGGACGGGTCACTACATCCCCCGTCCGTGATCGGATCCATGACTTCCATTGCCGACCAGGTGATTCCATTATCCGTGCTCCTTCGAAACACTATATCGATCGTGCGTTGTTTACCTAGATCAGCACTGTTTTTTCTGCGAGCATCGCATGCCGCGACAATATCTCCATTCTTTGCAGTAATGACTGCGGGAATGCGATAGGTGTGCGTGTCATTGGTTCCGGATTTAAACAGAGTTTGACTGCTGGCCAACTTTAACGGTTTGGTTGGAAACGACTCACTGGGAATTGCCGTAGGCCTGTCCGGTGGGGAATTGAGTAGCGATAAGTCATCTATTAACAGTCCTGCTTTTGAGGCAGCGGCGACCCGAAATCGAATCGCACTGATCTTAGATTCTTCCTTGATGGCCAATTGAATATGTGAAAGAAAGCGCGCACCAACCACGGTCACCTGATCCAGTTTCGCAATCCCCTTCCATTTTCCATTTACGTTGACATCAACTGAAAATGCAAATGGGTCTCGCGATGTCCACCGTTCAGCGTGAAAGGAAATCCCCTTCACATCTTGCATCGTAGCCGGCAAGTCGAGTGTGATGACATTACCTTCGTCACCAAGTAAATGTAAGCACTGTTTTCCGGTGCGTGAATAATTGTTTGTGATGTTACACGTACCGGAGGTCGTGAATCTTAATCCGTTGATGACAGCGGTATCGAATTGGCCTGAAGTTATGTCCTCAAATGAGGTTGTATAAAGCGGCTTTTCCGCCACGCAGTTACTTGATATGAGTAACGGAACAAAACAGGCAATTAGAAAGGATTTTAACATCGGTGAAGGTGTCATTAGGATCTCCTGGTAGCAATGCAACTCCGTACGCACTAACACATCATAAGAGGTTTTATCGGAGAAGTGATGAAGATCCGGTCTGAGTTAATAGCTTATACTTCAACTGTCGAAACTATATATAGTAGACATATGTACTATATGTGAAGATATGGCGGATTTGGACGTAAGTAGGATTTCGTCCTAATCCCTGGAGCAAGGATACATGATCACAGTAAGCGGTGAAAAAGCGCAATTCTGCGATGGCATGAGTCGACGAAACTTACTGCATGCAGGATTCCTTGGTGGAGTCGGTTTATCGCTTTCAAGTATCTTGAAACTCCAGGCTGAGACAGCTTCGAAGAACAAGAAAGCAGTCATATTTGTTGAACTTGCTGGTGGCCCGACGCAATTTGAGACGTATGATCCCAAGCCCAGTGCCCCGATAGAGATTCGTGGTGCCTACGAGCCGATATCGACCAGTGTCGCAGGTACGTACTTTAGTGAGTGGATGCCTCAACAGGCAAAGATCGCTGACAAACTCTCAATCATCCGCTCCGTTTGGCATCCAAGTAACAGTCATGATCCGTCTAGTCATCTTACGCAAACGGGTTACTACAAGTCCGGTCCGAAAGGTGGACCAAACCAGTTTCCGGCCTTTGGATCGGTGATATCAAGAACGATTGGCCCGAATCATCCAGCTCTTCCATCGTATGTAGCTGTGCCGAGTGTCATGCGTAATGGTCGTGCTGCCTATCTTGGACAGTCTCACAATCCGTTTGAATCCACAGGCGATCCCAATAAGGCAGGATTCGAAGTACCTAATTTGCAATTGGCCAAGAACATCAGCGTTGACAGGTTGTCGAGTCGTAGAGATTTGCTAAACAATCTGGATAAACAACGACGCGTACAAGACGTGCAGGGTGCGTCCGACGCACTGGACGAATTTTCACAACAGGCATTTGATCTCGTCCATGGATCGCGAGCACGAGACGCCTTTAATATTGAAGCTGAGTCGGATGCTATCCGCGAGCAGTACGGTCGTAATACCGTCGGACAAAGTATGCTACTTGCACGACGACTGGTTGAAGCCGGAGTAACGTGTGTTACGGTTCGCAGCACGGGATGGGACGACCATAATAAAATTGCAAACGGGCTTGCGAACCATGCTGTCCCATATGATCAAGGCGTTGCAGCATTGATTAGTGACTTGCATGCCAGGGGAATGCAAGATGATGTACTCGTAATTGCAATGGGTGAATTCGGTCGCACGCCACGGGTAAACGGTAACGCTGGACGTGATCACTGGGGCGCTGTAATGAGCGTGATGTTATCCGGTGGCGGTCTAAGTCCGGGTATCGTTGGATCATCTAATCGAAAAGGCGAAGTGCCGGCAGATACTCCCTATCGCCCTGAAAGTGTGTTGGCAATGATGTATCGCCATCTGGGAATTGATGCATCGATGACGTTCAACGATCCAACCGGGCGACCGCGGTATCTACTTGAAGAGCGCGAGTTGATCAAAGAAATTCTGTAGGCATCTCGACTTATGCCCAGCCCTGCGGTTGGCAATGGAAATCTACCTTAGGCCAATAAGAGTTTGCGCCAACGGGCATGAATTACGGCACGGTATCCGCATTGCTCTATGCCAACAGTCCTTTGACGACCTGGGCGCCTTCTACACCTGTTAGCCGTACATCGAGCCCCTGATACTTCACGCTGAATCGCTCATGATCAATTCCCAGATTGTGAAGGATCGTAGCATTCAGATCGTTTACGTGCACTGGATCTTCAACAATGTTGTAGCCAAAGTCATCGGTTTTGCCGTAATCGATACCAGGCTTGAAGCCACCACCGGCAATCCAGGTACTGAAGCATCGACCGTGATGATCTCGTCCGTAATTGTCGTTGGTGAGCTTTCCCTGGCTGTAAATTGTACGTCCAAATTCACCGCCAAAGATGACAACGGTATCGTCAAGCATTCCACGTTGCTTAAGGTCCTTGAGCAATGCGGCAGCGGGTTGGTCGGTGCCCTTTCCGTTCTTCCTGATATTAGCTGGCAGTCCGCCGTGCTGATCCCAACCACGGTGGAACAGTTGAACAAACGGTACGCCGCGTTCGGCGAGGCGTCGCGCAAGAATGCAGTTTGCGGCAAAGGTTCCCGGCTTTTTTGCTTCTTCGCCATACATGTTCAACGTGTCTTCTGTTTCGTCGGAAATATCCATTAAATCTGGAATCGAAGTTTGCATGCGAAATGCGAGTTCATACTGAGAGATTCGTGTTTGAATTTCAGGGTCACCCGTGCGGTCGTAATTCTGTTGATTCAGTTTCGCGATACCATCAAGCATTTTACGACGTGCTTTAGAATTCACACCCGGCGGGTTGGATAAATACAGTACGGGATCACCACCGCCTCTGAATTGAACGCCTTGGTGTCTGGATGGGAGGAAACCACTTCCCCACAGTCGTGAGTAGAGCGCTTGGCCGGGCATTGCTCCGACTGAAACAAATACCACGTAGGCTGGCAAGTTCTTGTTCTCCGATCCGAGTCCATAACTAATCCATGATCCGAAACTCGGTCGTCCAGGTTGTTGGCGGCCAGTGTTTATGTATGTAATGGCCGGATCGTGATTAATGGCCTCCGTGTTCATTGAACGAATGATTGCGATTTCGTCAGCTATCTTTGATGTATGTGGAAGTACCTCTGGATTGATCCATGTACCACGTTCACCGAATTTTTCAAACTTAAACATCGGCGACACACAGGTGAATTTGGCCTGACCGCTGGTCATGGTAGTTAATCGCTGACCCTTGCGAATTGACTCTGGAAGTTCAATGCCGTGGATCTTTTCCATTTCCGGTTTGTAGTCAAACAGATCAATGTGACTAGGTCCACCAGCCATGAACAGCGAAATAACACGCTTTGCCTTTGGTGTGAAGTGAGGCAGTCCGGGGATACCGGATGGACGCGCCGCCGCAGCTTGTTGCTTGGGTATGACGCCGTCAAGTGTGGCCAGTGCGGCCATGCCAACACAGTTACGCAGTGGAGATAACCACTGCCGGCGAGTTAGTAATTCTTGTTGTTCTGCTATTGGATTCATACTGTTATCAATTCCTTGTAACTGCTTCGTCAAGGTTCATGACCATGCTGCAAAGCATCGTCCATGCGGCGTGCGTGGACACTTCAATAGATTCATCGCGATCTGATTCACCGAAGCTCACCAGATTTTTGGCGCTCTCCATGTCAGCTGCAAAGTCCGATAGGTATTCGGAAAGTATGTCATTAAGTAATTCGACTTCTTCTATTCGTGCCGGTCGGGAAAGGACACGCATGTAAAGATCGTTGATTTGTTGATCGATCGTTGCAGGCGGTGCCATTAATATCTGCTGTGCAAGATTTCTGGCGGCTTCCACGTATTGCACATCGTTAAGTAACACGAGTGCTTGAAGAGGTGTATTTGTTCGAGACCGTTGGAGGATACACCTTTCACGTGTTGGAGCATCAAACAGCTGCATATTTGGAGGAGGCGAACTTCGCTTCCAATACGTATAGATGCTACGACGGTATAGTTTCAAACCATGGTCCTGTACGAATTTCGGATTTCCGCCTAATCCGACTTCGGCCCACAATCCGGGCGGTTGATAGACTTTGCCACCCGGGCCGCCTAAATCCGCGATTAACAAACCGCTAACCGCCAGCGCGTTATCTCTGATAAACTCGGCCTGCAGTCTGAATCGTGGTCCACGCGCCAGGTACAAGTTGTCAGGGTCTGCCTCCAATAACTCGTCGCTTACAGCTGATGTCTGTCGATACGTCGACGACATCAGCATCATTTTCAACATGCGTTTGATATCCCAATTGCTCTCCCGGAAGTCGACAGCAAGCCAATCGAGCAATTCCGGGTGACTTGGGTACTGGCCCTGCGATCCAAAATCTTCGAGTGTTGCAACAATGCCACGCCCAAACAACAAAGTCCAGTATCGATTTACCGCTACACGTGATGTGAGCGGGTGCTTGTCGTGGAACAGCCACTTGGCCAGCCCGAGTCGGTTCTCCGGACTTTCATTGCCGGGATTTGTGAGACTCAGCAACGGAGTGGGGGAAACTTTGGTTTCACTTGGCTGGTCATATTGGCCACGTGTCAGGATGAATGTGTCACGAGGCGTAGCAACATCCTGCATCACCATCACAGTTGAAGCCGGCAAGGTAAGCGACGCGATTCGGTCCTTTGTTTTTCTTAATTCGCCAGCAATCTTCTTATACTCGTCATCATGCTTTTTTAAGTAATATTCTCGCAGGAGTTTTGTTTGGTCTGCTGTTAGCGATTCTGCCTTGAGTAATGGTGACACACGATCTTCGCCAGCGAGTGCTGCGACTTCTGTTTGAGATAACAGGCGATCGTAAATGCGCACATCATCAATTAGTCCTTTAAACGGTGACCCTTTATCCCCGCCGTAACGACGACCTATCAGAAGCGGCTGAAGATTGTGAATCGTGGATGTAAGGCAATCAGCAATGACAGCAAGTTTGCGCGGTTCGCCATTCACATAAACGTTTACTCCGGCAGCCTTACTTGACCCGTCATACGTTACAAAAACATGTTGCCATTGATCAGGTGTAAGTTTCTCGGCCGTATGGACCATGATCGAATTTAAAGGCCATTCGTTAGAAATCATTACCTGAAGTGTGCCACCGGATGAATCGAGTATGAAACCACGATTGTTTTTGTTTTCAGCCATTTTTCCGATCGGTGACCCTGATGCATCACCTGTCGGCTTTATCCAACAACCAAAAGAAAAACGATCCTGACGATCAAAATTTGTTGTTTTACCGAGGTCGATAAAACTGGCACCGTCAGTCTTAAAGGCCTTGCCTTCAACTCCTTCATCCCATAATTCCGGGCCTTTTAGATTGCCTTTGCGGTCCTTTTTCGCGGAATCCGCTGCAGTCTTACCTTTCCCTTCATCTAACGGCAAATGAACGATTGGATCCGTTGGTCGAGCATCAATCGCCGCTGTTTCAGGATTCAAAATCGCTTCCTTGAGCCATGATTGAAACTGCTCCTCACCTGCCTGATGGCGGGCTTGCTGATTAGCCTCAAATTTTGGAATGTCAGCTCTAAGTGCATTGGCTTCAGCCAATCGTACCGGATCGTAATAGTCGGTAACGGGAGATTGATTGCCGCTTCGTGTTTGTTTTCCCGGATCAGCAGCCTGATTAAAGTAAGCGAAGATCTGATAGTAGTCCTTCATCGTAAATGGATCATACTTATGGTCATGACATTGGGCGCATTCAAGGCTCAAGCCTAGCCATACCATGGACGTCGTACGCACACGGTCCACAATGTACTCCACACGATATTCTTCTTCGATTAATCCACCTTCGTCCGTCGTTGCGTTGTTACGGACGAATCCGGTTGCGATCTTCTGATCAGTTGTTGCATCTGGAAGCAAGTCACCCGCAAGTTGTTCAATGCTGAAGTCCTTAAACGACTTGTTGTTGTTATATGCACGTACAACCCAGTCGCGCCAGGCCCACATGTCTCTGGGACCGTCAGCATGAAATACGCTTGTGTCGCCATAGCGTGCAGCGTCCAACCATGCGATCGCCATGCGTTCGCCGAAGTGACGTGAGCTAAGCACTTTGTCTACGTAAGTTTCGTATGCGTTATCAGAAGAGTCGGTCACGAATTCCCGTACATCAGCAGGACTTGGTGGCAAACCTGTGAGATCTAGGCTAACTCTGCGAGCCAGCGTGTAGCGATCAGCTTCTGCAGATGGACGTAGCCCTCGCTCACGCAGATTATCGAGAATAAACAGGTCAATTTCGTTGGTAGCCCAGCGAGATCGTGGCGGCCTTGGTACATCTGGTTTGCCAGGTGCTTCAAACGCCCAATGATCGGTCCACTTTGCACCTTGTTGAATCCAACGGCGAATCAAGTCGATTTGCTCACTTGTCAGACTCTTTGTGGAATCAGCCGGCGGCATTCGTTGATCTACATCGTTGTGGATTAAACGCTGAAATAAAGAGCTGCGGCGAATATCTCCCGGCGTAACTGCTGGATTACCATCGCGCGTCTCAAACATTGCTTCTTCTATATCCAGTCTCAGGTCACCCTGGCGATTTCCTTCGTCCGGTCCGTGACATTGAAAGCACGTGTCAGAAAGAATGGGTCGGATGTCACGATCGAATCGAATGTCTTGATCGCGTTTTGCCGCAATGCTAATAGAGTTTAAGCATGTTACGGTGGTTATGACCGTGAATAAGACAACTGCTTTGTTTTTCATAGCTTTAGTAGAGGGCTTCGTGCTGGTGGGGTAGTTGGTTTCTGCCCAAATTATCAATGGGTAGATATCTAATGCTAATCGAAATTAGCGAGTAGTTGTATCACGAACAACGTTTGCAAATTTCCGCTACATTCAATACAAACGAATCCATGACGCATGTTGGGGGTTTTAGTTGATCTAAACACTGCTGCCCAATGATGGGGATCTTATGAAGACGTATAACGAATCAAATCTGTCCACGTCACTCTCAATGTATGATCGAGCGCAATCAGTGCTTGCCGGATCTGTGGGACATGACTTGCGCTATGCATTGCCGGCACCGATCTATACAGCACGCGGAAAGGGCGGGAGAAAGTGGGACGTTGATTCCAACGAGTACATTGACTTTCTTGTAGGGAATGCCGCCTTATTACTTGGCCATGCTGACCAGGAAGTTGTTGCTGCCGTTCAGTCTGTCGTTGCAGATGGTACGCACTTCGGAAATGATCATCCTCTGCAACTGGAATGGTCAGAGCTCATTCAGCAAATGGTGCCATCAGCTGACCGCGTACGATTCACGAATTCCGGTACGGAATCCACATTGCTGGCTATTCGGCTCGCCCGAGCGTTTACGGGAAGACCGGGACTCTTGAGGCTCGAAGGGCACTTTCATGGATGGCATGATGATGTGGTTCACGGTTTTGATATGCCGTTTCAAGAGCCGACTTGCCTGGGTGCGACATCAAATGATCAGCGAAACGTGGTGTGCCTGTCGGATCGTCAAGTTGATCAAATCGATGACCTTCTCAGCCAGAAACAAACAGCAGCCATTATTGTTGAATCTACCGGTGCTTCCTGGGGCAGGGCACCGCTCCCTGACCAGTTCTTGCAAGCTATCAACGAGATTACTAAAAGAACGGGAACGGTCTTTATTCTCGACGAAGTGATAAGCGGATTTCGTTTTGGCGCTTCGGGAATCCAGGGTCTTGAAGGAGTGGATCCGGATCTTACGACCTTTGCCAAAGTGGTAGCAGGTGGAATGCCCGGTGGCGCGGTCGTCGGCCGTGAGGACATCATGGCGCTTATGCAAAAAAACGGCGATCCTCACCATGACCGTCATCAACGTGTTGTCCACTTTGGAACCTATAATGCCTGCCCGCCTTCCGCCGCGGCCGCTATCGTCACTTTAAAGCGGATCCAGTCCGCCGATGTGACGAATCGCGTAAACGCGTTGGGAGAAAAGTTAAGACGAGAGTTGCAGAATCTAATAACGTCGCTTGGGATAGCAGCACACGTTTACGGTCAGGCATCACTATTTCATGTCTACTTTGAAACAGATCCAAATCGCTTGTCCGATATAAGTGAACAAGCGGATGTTTGGATTGATGACCCGGCCCGACTTAAGGGTATGCCAGGCCGTCTGGTGGCCAGATACCAGCAACTGCTGCGTTTCTATGGTGTTGACCTGATGAGTGGCACCGGTGGTGCACTTTGTGCAGCACATACAGATGAGGATATCCGTCTAGCTATCGAAGCATTTAAGAAAACATTTGTCACACTCTTAGATGAAGAACAGGTCTTTCAATTCTGATGTCGTTGTGCGGGCTTGTGTTGTAAACTGACTTGCAGTTGAGGTAGTGCCAAACAGGTGTGACCATTCGTTAAGCAACGATTCAATACGTCAATTTAAAGAAATGCGGATGCCGTGAAGAACAATGTTTTACAAAGACTACATTGGTGCGTGATTCTCCTGTGCATCCAATCGTCATTGGATGCACACGATTACTGGATGTCTCCGCTTGAATATCACGTTGATGCCGGCGCTGAAGTACCAGTACGCCTTTTTGTAGGGGATCACTTTAATCCGGAAATAGAGCGGCCACTTCAAAAGAATATGACAGTCGCCTTCGCGCTACATCGAAAGGCAACCAAACCGGTTAGCCTTGTTGATCCTGCGAATTTCGACATGAAACCCGTTGCAGGCTTACATCTCAAACATAGCGGAGTGCACCTGCTTTCAATGCAACGTGACTGGGCTGTGATCGAGATGACGGGTCCAAAGTTTCATCAATATCTGGAGCATGAAGGACTGATCAGCGTA
The DNA here is from genome assembly GCA_045566075.1 of Pirellulaceae bacterium. Lineage (GTDB taxonomy): Bacteria > Planctomycetota > Planctomycetia > Pirellulales > Pirellulaceae > UBA11883. The sequence goes on from JBJLEE010000005.1 coordinate 95,376, forward strand.
ATTGAGCAACGCAAGAAAGCGGGAGAAGCTGATAAAACTGCCACGGAACGATACCGTCGGTATTTGAAATCACTGTTAGTCGTCGGAAACGAAATGGACGATACATGGAAAAGACAACTCGGCCATAAGCTAGAAATTATCCCGCTGAGCAATCCATTGGCTGCCAAGCCAGGTGATAAAGTTGCCTTTAAGGTTTTGTTAGATGGCAAAGCACTCGTGAATGTACAAACTGCTGCGATGGGACGTGATGGTGAAAAAGTCACAGATGTACATGCGAAGACTGATAACAAAGGAGTCGTTACCTATCAGTTAAGTCACTCCGGCGAATGGGTGGTGCGACTAGTGCATCTTCGGAAATGCAAGGTTCAAGACGAGATTGATTATGAGAGCTTTTGGTCAGCAATCACCTTTGGAGTTAAGTAGTTTGGCAACTGACAATTGAGCCACTGAGAAATACAACAAGCCACGTAGAACAAACAGATGATTCAAATTGAAAATGTGCCCGAAAGCGACGAATTACTCGATCGAATTAATACGATGTGGGAGTTGTCCGCCAGTAAGATTCTCTCGATTGAAAATGATCGTCAGGAATCGGCGACCCCCGTATTTACCGTTAACGGAAAGTATGTGGCGCAAGGCTGGACGGAATGGACTCAAGGGTTCCAGTTTGGCTCATCGATTTTGCAATTTGATGGTACTGGTGATGAGCAGTTTCTGGATATTGGACGCACTAAGACACTCGAAGAGATGGCATCGCATGTTACGCATGTTGGTGTTCACGATCACGGCTTTAACAATGTCAGCACATACGGCGCTATTCGCCGGTTGATACTAGAAGGCAAAATATCCGCCGATCCCTGGCAGCTTCACTTTTGTGAATTGGCGCTTAAGTCCAGCGGTGCGGTGCAAGCATCGCGGTGGTCTGAAACGATAGATGGTGACGGTTATATTTGTTCCTTCAACGGGCCGCATTCGCTCTTTTGCGATACCATTCGTTCCTTACGTTCATTGGCACTTGGCCATCAACTCGGGCATCGTCTCATGGGTGAGAATGATGAGAGCTACTGCTTGCTTGATCGACTTGTGCAGCATGCAAGGTCGACCGCTCGCTACAACGTTTACTACGGCGAAGGTCGAGATGTTTACGATATGCGCGGTCGTGTGGCACATGAATCGGTGTTTAATTGCAACGATGGCAGATATCGGTGTCCTAGCACACAGCAAGGTTACTCTCCATTCACCACTTGGACGCGGGGGCTAGCGTGGATTATGACCGGCTATCCCGAGCAATTAGAATGGCTGAACACCACGTCCGATGAAGAGTTAGACGGAATGGGTGGACGGGCAGAAATTGAATCAATGATGCTCAACGCAGCGCGTGCTGCATGTGATTTTTATATCGAGTTCACGCCGACTGACGGTGTGCCGTATTGGGATACCGGTGCACCGGGACTGGCACAGTTAGGGGACTATTTAGGCCAGCGGTCAGATCCATTCAATGCATTTGAGCCAATCGATAGCAGTGCTGCTGCAATTGGCGCACAGGGATTATTGCGGCTCGGCAAGTATTTGCTGACTCGCGGTGACTCGGATGGACAACGGTATTGGGATGCAGGTTTAGTGACTGCAGCCTCGTTGCTGACAGAACCATATCTATCAAGTGATACAGAACATCAGGGATTGCTTCTGCACTCCGTATATCATCGTCCGCGTGGTTGGGACAACGTCACAAATGAGCATCGGGTTCCGACTGGAGAATCATGTATGTGGGGTGATTATCATCTACGCGAATTAGCACTGTATTTACAGAGAGTTCTTAGGAATGAAACGTATTACACGTTCTTTGGTCCGGTTGGCACGAATTAAGTGCATCATTGCATTTGTTGCGGCGCTTTGGTGTAGCAATGCAGTTGCTGAAGTCGAGCGTTTTGAAATCATGACGCGCGAACCGTTTGCCAATGGGGCAGAATTTGGAGATGTAGGCGCCTATGAACGAATTGTCGGCAAAGTGCACTTTACAATCGATCCGACCGCGAGCCAAAACAAGTCGGTTGTCGACTTGCAGTTTGCAAAACCAGATGCTGACGGATTAGTACGGTACTCTGCCGACCTGTTTATATTAGCGCCGGTAGATACAGCACGCAGTAACGGTGCGGCCATTTACGATGTAAACAACCGTGGGCGAAAGCGTTTGTTGAAATACTTCAACTACGCAAATGGTATCAATGATCCGAAAACTCCTGAGGATGCTGGAGATGGATTTCTGTTTCGACATGGATTTACCATTGTCTGGAGTGGCTGGGATGGCGAATTGATCCCGGGTGATAATCTCATGCAACTTCATGCACCGGTTGCAAGGCGTGATGACGGTTCAATTAAAGGGCTCGTCCGTTGCGAGTTTGAACCGGGAGCGGTGACGAGATCAAATGCTCAACGAGCGAATCATGGTGGTTACTTCCCATCCCAATCCAATGCAAACCGTGCCGCGTTGACGAAGCGGCCGACTGCCCGAGGGGAACGCGTATTGGTGCCGGCGGATCAGTGGCAACTCCACGTGACAGAACAAACCAGCGAGAATCAGGGGCAGTTACCGCTGGTCGAAGTGGAAATGAAAGATGGGTTTGAGGATGGTCAGATCTATGAACTGATTTATGAAGCGAAAGATCCAATTGTGCATGGGCTTTGCTTTACATCTGTTCGTGACTTAATGAGTGCTATTAAGTTTGGGGACGGGTTAGATAATCCTCTGACCGTAGATGGCCGGCCTTTCATTCAACGTGCGCTTGGTTGGGGAATCTCTCAAAGCGGGCGGTTCTTGCGAGAGTTAGTTTATTGGGGGCTTAATCAGGACGAACAGGGTCGGCAGGCGTTTGATGCGGTTATGCCACATGTATCCGGCGGTGGACTTGGATCCTTCAATCAGCGATTTGCACAGCCAACGCGCTTTTCAACTCAACGACATCAACATGATTACCCGATCGACAGGTTTCCATTCTCGTATTCGATGCAACGTGATCCATACAGCGGTTGGAAGACGAGCTTGACGACAGCGAGTGATCGAACGAATACGACGCCGCTGATCATGCACACGCAATCGACCGCGGAGTACTGGACACGCGCAGGCTCGCTTCCCCATACGGATCCTATGGGTGTCAGGGATGCGCGTGTGCCGAAAAGTGTGCGGTTCTACACATTTGGTGGTACCCAACATGGCCCGAGTAATTATCCGCCGACTCATGGGAAAGGGCAGGCATTAGCAAACCCGGGAGACTACGTGGTGTTCCTTCGAGTGCTCATGTTACATATGGATAACTGGGTTAAAGGAGTGAAGCCTCCGCCGAGTGTCTATCCGATGATTAAGGATGGAACGCTTGTAACTTGGGATCAGGCATCGACTGGATTTCCGGATCTTGCTGGAATTAGATATGCGAAGAAGATTCATACTCCCGCTTACTACGACTTTGGCCCGAAGTTTTTATCTCACGGAATTGTCGAATACCAACCACCATCTACGTGGGGAGACTACGTGGTCTTAGTACCTGTATGCGATGAAGATGGAAATGAACTCGGATGCTTAAGTCCACCAGAGGTGATGGTGCCGATCGCCACTTATACCGGATGGAATATGTATGCAGAAGATTCCGCGAGCCCGGATTCACTTGTTGGACTAACTGGTTCGTATATTCCATTTCCTGTTGCAACGGCAGATAAAGGTGAGGATCCTCGACAGTCGCTGCAGCAGCGTTATGGAAGCCTGCAACACTACTTAGAGAAGTTATCCGCGGCGTGTGACAGATTGGTTGATGATGGGTACTTGCTCGAAGAAGATGCTAAGCGGACGATAGAAGTACAGGAGACGCGGCTCAAGCCGATTTTCCAAGCTCTCTCTGAATAAGCCGTGTAAACCTCTGCTTTTTCATCTTCTCCACTTCTATATATATAGATGCTGTTTTTAGCCGGATGATTGACACACTCTTTGATCGGCATCGCACGCGATTGATAGTCTTTGTACTTCTGTTTTCAATGGTTGCGCTCATTGGTTGGACTCGCATCGAGTTTGATAATGAAGCCAAGGCGCTATTTCGGAATTCCAGTGAGGAGTTCTCTGAGCTAGAGATGCTCTTTAGAGATTTTCGACCGGATGAAAACGACTGCATGCTACTGATAAAGTCGCCGGAGCTGCTGTCGGTTGATCGAATCAATGCGATGAAAACGTTGCATGATGATGTTACCGCAGTTCAAGGTGTGGAACAGGTGATTAGCCTCGTTTCGCCGCTGTTGGTATTAAGTGATCCGTTGCCACGCCGAGTCATCCCCGATGAAATAGACCGCGAGAGTATTGGAAAAGTACGAGATGATCTAACTCAACATCCACTGGCATCTCGGCTGCTGCTATCAAAAAATGCAGACCATGCACTGTTGATAGCTCAGCTTGGTGATGCTGATCTACTGGTGAGCGATTACACGGACACTGTTCAATCCCTGCACGAAATTGTCGATTCGCATAATCAAGATCAGTCATGGGAAATACTCCTTACTGGACTGCCGCCGTTAAGAACAGAAGTGTTCAGTAGTGTGCAAAATGACACTCGCATGATGATGAAAATTGGTGCAGCTTTGGCTGGCCTTATTGCCTTATTGGTATTCCGACATTGGGCACCATCACTTGTTACATTTGCCGGGGCTTCAGTTGGCGCCGTGTGGGCACTCGGAGTAATTGCACTACTTGGTATCAAGATAAACCTGATTACCACCATCGTCCCGGTTCTGGTGGTGGTAATAGGACTCACTGATGCTGTCCATCTTGTCTTTGATATGCGGGAGTCCGTGATACACGGGGTTTTGCCGAGGCAATCGGCGATTCGCTGTGTTGCACACCTTGGATTAGCCTGTTTTTTGACGTCCGTAACAACGGCAATCGGATTTGGCTCCCTTATGGTCAGTTCGATTCACGTAATTAGCCAACTGGGTCTTGTTTGTGCACTGGGTACCGGCATCACATTTATTGGCGTGATCACAGTTGTACCACTGCTCGGTGGTACGTCATTGGTGAGTCAGCGTACTTTGCATAAGGGGTCCATGGCGCCCAGATTCTTGCGGCAATTTGCAGAGTGGATGATCGACACCATATTGCGACGTAAAGTGATGGTGCTGGTCATTAGTCTGGGTGTAATGATAATGCTTGGCTGGTATGCATTGAAATTACGTCCTGATGCACATCTATATGAAAACCTGCCTCCGAATGGAAATGCTGCACAAGCACTGAATACCATTGACGATGAATTTGGTGGTTTGCTGACAGCAAGTGTAATTGTGCAATGGGACGACACAGTTAATGACTCGTTAGATCTGAATGATTCCGTTATGACCATCCTTGACCGCCTGTGTCACGAACTCGATAGGGCGAAGGGATTTCATAATCCGGTTTCAGCATTTCAATTTGCACAGACATTGCCTTTCGGTAGAGTGGATCTGCTACCGGCAAGGATTCGTGACCAGTGGATTCAAGCGGACAATCAGATGGCTCTGGTTATTGCTCGAATGCAGGATACTGGAATTGAATCCCATCGCCCGATGATTGCTGCTTTTCGTGAAATACTTGCGAACCTTCAACAGGAATACAGCGGATTCACGTTTAGTTTGTCAGGATCAGCCGTTGTCGCAACACGCAGTCTTATGGAGATGATAAGCGACCTAGTGAAAAGTCTGACCGTCGCGGCAGTGGTGATATTTCTTGTACTGTCCATCGCTTTTCGATCAATCAAGCTTGGGCTGATTAGCATTCTCCCTAATTCTTTGCCGTTGCTCTTTACGGCGGCGTTTCTTGTTTGGGTTGGTGAGCCCTTACGTATAACGAGCGTGCTGTTGTTCACGGTGAGTTTGGGAATCGCCGTGGATGATACCATTCACTTTCTGGCGAGATTTCAACGTGAACGACTCGCGGGTACATCTGTGCATGAATCCATCAGGAAAACCTTCATGACTGTAGGTGGTGCATTGGTTACAAGCACAGCCATTCTAGTGGCAGGTTTTTCTGCCAGTGCATTGAGCGATATGCCACACGCTCACCTGTTTGCTGAATTGGCCTGTATCTCGATAGCAGTTGCCTTGTTAGGTGATGTTATTCTGTTGCCTGCAATCCTGTCGTGCAGTTTCACGGATCCGGTTGATTCCGCGTAGCCAGCTTGCTCGATGGGTGACCGATTGTTTGAATGCGGCAATTTGGTAAGTTGGTGTGTAGTCAGCCAATTGCAACTTTTTGCGATGGCCAATCAACTGCTTTTAGACCGCAACTTGGAGAGCTTCTTACGATGTTAACCGTTGGCGATAAGTTTCCAGAATACACAGTAGACGCATGCGTAGGTTCAGATCAGGCGAGCCTGACTTCGCTAAGCAATGCAGATTATGCCGATACATGGACAGTGTATTACTTCTATCCGAAGGACTTTACATTCATCTGCCCGACAGAAATTGCTGAATTCAATCGTCAATTGGGTGAATTTGCTGACCGCGATTGCAAAGTTGTAGGCGGTAGCACAGACAACGAATACTCTCACCTAGCCTGGTGTCAGAGCCATGATGACTTGAAAGATCTGGCATACCCGCTGATTGGTGCTCAGAAGCTTGCACAGGATCTCGGCATTGTCGATCCGGCTGCTAACGTATGCCTTCGAGCTACCTTTATTGTAGATCCTCATGGTGTGATCCAATGGGCTTCCGCAAATGCACTGAGTGTTGGCCGAAGTATCCCGGAGATTTTGAGAGTACTCGATGCGATTCAGTCTGATGAATTGTGCCCATGCAATTGGAAAAAAGGTGACCCAGGACTAGACGTCTAAGGTCCAGACCAACTCAATAAACGACAGTCAGGTTGGTTTTAAGCCTGACTGTCGTTTTTTTGTAGAACTCTGCAGTCATGAATAAGTTAGCAAGAAGTTAGCAAGTATTTAGTTAGTCGTTTTACGGAAACAAGCCATGGAAAACATTAATGCCATTCGATCGGAGATCTCAGATGCAGCGAAGGACATTCGCCTGAATCTTTCAAACGTATTGCAGAGTACGCTGCTTAATGAGTCGCAATCATGGATGGTGGCACTTACCAGCAGTTACTTCTTGGGTTGCCGAAAACTATCCGATGCAATTCTGTCCGACGCGTCGCCTATTATTGGAGAAGCTGGCAATAATGACTGTCAGGCCGCAGCTGCAATCATGGGAATGAATACCGTCTATTACCGATTCCGGCACATGATTGGAAAAGAGAGTTATCATCAGCGTCGTGCGAGTTTGCGGATGAATCACATGATGAATCCTGAGACGAACAAGACTGACTTTGAATTGTGTTCAATGGCATGCGCTGCACTTGCTGGCTGTGAGGCATGTATTAAGGCACACGAAGCGACACTACTGGGTGCTGGATTGAGCGAAGATCACGTGCACGAAGTTGTGCGAATTGCAGCCGTAATTCAAGGCACAGTCGTTGCACTGTCTTAGATAAATCCCTCTGTTTGTACTCATATTCATGTCATTTGTAGCGCAAATGACCACAGATTCCCACAATCGTCGCTAGATTTAGGACGGCATTCACTGTTGTGTTGAGGTTATCTTAGACGAGAGAGTCATTAGGCATTCGTTATGCGCTGAGCATGATTGTCGTTTGCCGGGATGATGACGGATCTGATTTTTGTCATAGATGGTTTCCATGTCACCGAAGCGCAGTTCGTTATGAATCTTTTTGAAACAATAATTCAGAACACATTGCCAACTATATCGGCCCTATTTGGTGACTGTGTCGGTGACTTATTCGTTGAGGCATGGGGATTTCTTATACCACTTCTAATCCTTGGCGGCATTATCTGGGTCGTCTTAAAGGTCGTAAACACAGGAAACACACTAGGTCAAACAAGTCCTTTTGAAAAATCTGCGAGCTCCGGTAATGCAACGCATCAGCCCAAGCATCCAACCCCGTCCGGCAATCGCCAACCGGATTTGGATGCGATGCGGCGACTCGTAGGAACTTGGCGAAACGATGGTTCGATCTCAGAGACCGAGTTCGCAAAACTGAGTGGACTAATCTCCCGTGAAGAGGCTACTCAGGTGAGTGCTCAAGAAGCCGAGCCTTCTACCCCAAATCTCACGCCTGTGCCGCTTTCGCAATTCAAAGTTGAGTCGAAGGATGATGACAGTGCAGTTCAGACGCCAGTGTCATTGTCTGAATTTGCGGTGGGATTGCCTGAAGAGTCGGATGATGGCTCACCGCTGGTATCGATAACTGAATTTGCGGCCGACTCCGATGATAGTGCACAAGCGATCGAACCGGAGCAAGCGACGCCAACGCCCATTAGAGATGTCAAACCAGCGGTGGCGCGTGAGGTAAGTGCGCCGGTTGAGCCCGTGACGCCATTACCACCGAAACGCACTTTTTCAGAAGTAATGAGTGCGTTTATGGAGTCCCGAAATGTTCGGTGGTTTGAGTTTATCGCCGGTATCAGTATCATCGGCTCGACCATTGGACTTGTTGCGACCTTACATGTGAAGCTTCAGGATGCAGCGGTACCCTATCTCACGGCATTACTCTTTATGGCGTTCGTTGCCGCTATTGTTGGAGTGGGTGTTTATGTCATTAAGCGTCTCAAACTACCGGCTTCCGGGCGGGCTACATTGCTTGTCGGTGCCTTGCTATTGCCGATTAACTTCATCGCGGCAACGGTGCTGGAAAAGCACGATGTTGCATTGACCGATACGTATTTCTTGGCGGCAATTGGGTTAGGGGTGCCAGCCTTAGGCGCGCTCGGATGGGTCGCCTTGAAGCACATTAATCGTGATCATTGGGTCACGTATTGGATTGCACTCATGGGGCCGAGTTTTGCACAGGTTATCGTCAAACGTGTAATTGAAGCCTCTGATCCCGGCGCATTTGACTCCGTATGGAATGTAGTGGGCATCATGCTCTTGCCACTTATTCCAATGGTGATTGGCATTGGGATTCATTTAAAGAAAATGGCCCAGATTGGGCAGGCCATGACTCGAGACGATGCGTATAGCGTATTTGAAATATTGGGATTAGGGGGTATTCTCGGTCTGTGCCTGCGGGTTCTTGCTGTTTCAGTTTGGTACCGACCAGAGTTTTGTCGGCGGACTAGCCACGCCGCTTCTGATTGTCTCGTTAACCGTTCTTGTCGGCGGCATGATTGTACATAAGGGAATTGTTGATGAAGAATTGGCAATTGTAAGGACCGTTGGCTCCTGGTTGATGGTGACCGGTGGAGCGATGGCTTTACTGTCAATCGTGACGGCATGGCCAGAAGTAAATTCGATGTTGCTCGTAGCGGCAACAGCACTGGTTGTGTTTATGGTGTTCGGAGTATTTCTGGACATGCCACTCTTGTTGATGTCAGCGGTCGTTGCCGGTGCCATTACGATGTGGCTAGCGACTCTTTCAATTACAGCGGTTGAGTCCCAGTCACGCGTACTAGTCGACTACTTTTTCTGGGGACCAAATGCTCTTAATTTCTTGATCTGTTCAGTGGTGGCTGGAATTGTCGGTTGCTTACTGAAGTCCGTAGATCACAAGCGCGCCGTATTCTTGGGTGCTGGATTGATTTGTGCCGTTTCAGTTGTGATTGCTGTGGCCGTTTCCATTCTCGAGTCGTCTGTTCCATCATCAAACCTGGCACTTATTGTATTTATACTGACAGCGATTGGCGCTTTTTGTGCTATTCCGAAAGTAAAACACCATGCCATTTGGATGGTTGCGTCTGGGCTTGTTCTGGCGTTTTGGGCTTACTTTACCCATAGCCCATGGATTCAGGCACACATTATTGATGTTAGTGCTACGCGATTCGAAGTGCTGATCCATGGTGTAACGACGACATTGATGGTCGCAGCGATCGGGCTTAGAGTTTGGGAGTCGCGGCTGAATGGGGAACAGCGAGAAGAAAATGCTGCAATTGCATCCGGAACATTTAGTGCGTCGCTGACAGGGTTGTTGCAAGTTGCGACTGTTTCCATGATCGGCGGTTTGTGTTTGACGTTCCTTAAGACGTACCTTGCACAACATCATTTCGCTACGGCAAGCTTGATGATGATGTTGTCTACAGTTCAGGCAATCGGGATTGCTGTTTCTAGTAATCACAAGAAGTGGTTCGCCATGGCGCAGATTGTGACAATACTGCTCGCCATCACCTGTACATCCTGGGCAACATTTAGTGCACTCGGCGATGAGATGCCCAGCCTGTTTAGTTGGGAAATCCTCCGAATTCAGGTTCTTGTCCAATCGTTCTTAATGGTCGGTTGGTTTGTTCTTAGAAAGGTGGCTTATCTCAATGCCAAAGTAGCGAGATGGGTGAAGCCGCAGTGGATGTATGTTGATTACATTGTGCAGGGACTGAATACGCTCTACTTCCTGATCAATATCCTGATCGTATTGATCCCTCAAGTTGCCAAGGTGATCTTCCAAAGTGAGTTTTACCCGGTCGCCGATGCATTCCTGCACCCAGGTGATATTCAGATTCTGGATTGGATTACGCTTGCGTCAATTTTGGTTTCCTGGATTACGGTGATTCCGGATCGCTATCGTTGGGCACCGGGACTTGGAGTCCTCACCACCATTGCGATGTTGCCGATGCTGATTTCGTTGGGAATTAAACAGCAATCGATCGTTGATCTGGTGTTGATGTGGGGATATGGATTCTTCTCATTGTTCGCTGCCATCGCATTATCTACACGAAAGAAATGGTTTGGCGGACTCGAGGAGATGTTCCCGAAACTTATGGAGGATACCGTAGGAAGTAATCAGCAAATTTGGGCATTACTGCGACGTGTTACTTCGGTGGTCTCCGCAATCGTGGTAAATGGACTTGCACTTTCCATCTACGCGTACTTGCTGTCCGGAAAACAATTTCGACGCCCAGGTGCAGACGAAGGATTGTTTCTAGCCCTGAATCCGGAGATTGCTTATTCAGTACCGATGTTCCTGCTGATGGCATCATATCTGATATATGCCTTCGATCTGAAACGGCCAAGTCAAATGTTTAATGCCGGTACTTACTGGTTTTTCGGGCTTATGTATGTGGTGCTCTTGCCACTTTGGGAAGATGAAAATCGGATCAACTATACCGAGCTGCTATATAGCTTGAAGTGGAGTTTGTTTGGTCTGGCGTCATTTGCACTTGCCTGGAGTCAGTTAGTGAAATGGAAGCCAACAGCCATTAGAGAAGTTGCTTCT
>JBJLEE010000006.1:0-5037 GCA_045566075.1 Pirellulaceae bacterium
AAGGATGACAAGATGAAACGATTTCTAATACTGATTGTGCTACTGCTGGCTGGGTGTGGTGAATCTGAGAAGGCCGTCCAAGAGACTGAGGAGTCTGTCCAGGAGACTGTCCAAGAGACCGAGGACGTTTTTGTTCAGCTCAGTAAGGCAAGCATCATTTTTAAAGAGCATGGGGAATTACTAAACAATCTAAAGCTCATTACCGACCAACAAGCGGAAATAATAGTTGACACTTATCAAACAAAGCATGTGCACTGGGATGCTAACTTCAATCCATTAGGTCTTCCATTGAATGGATTAAGTTCTATCACTAACAATCAAGCTGAAACCTTAGGTGAGGTTCGATACAAACCTGAAAAAGATGATTTTTGCACTCTTTATTTAAACGGCTTAAAGTCAATTAATGAGGAACAGGCAAAGGGTCTGAGCAAAGCTGAAAGTCTTGAATTAAACGGCTTAACCTCCATCACTGACCAGCAAGCGGAAAGCCTGAGTAGAGTGGAGGACCTTTATCTAAATGGTTTAACATCGATCTCTGATCAACAAGCGGAAAGCCTGAGTAAGGTTGAGTACCTTCATCTGAATGGTTTAACGTCGATCACTGACCAGCAAGCGGAAAGCCTGAGTAGAGTGGAGGACCTTCATCTGAATGGTTTAACATCGATCTCTGATCAACAGGCGGAAAGCTTGAGTAATCGTAGTTCCTTAGAACTCAACAGTTTAAACTCGATCTCTGATCAACAGGCGGAAAACCTGAGTAATATAGGATGGCTTGAATTAAACGGCTTAACCTCCATCACTGACGAACAGGCAGAGAGTCTGAGTAACGTTCATAACAGGCTTGAATTAAACGGCTTAACATCTCTCACTGACGAGCAGACAGAAAGTCTCAGTAAGGTTGAGTACCTATATCTAAATGGCTTAACGTCGATCACGGATCAACAGGCGGAAAGCTTGAACAGCGGCGAAGGTCTAGAAGAAAATATCCACCAAAACAATCGCTATCACATAGAACTCAACGGTTTAACGTCAATCTCAAGTCAACAGGCAGAAAACCTTAGTAAGATAGGGAATCTTGAATTAAACGGACTAACTTCGATCACGGATCAGCAGGCGGTAAGTCTAGGTAAAACCGGAAGTCTGGAATTGGGGGGATTAACATCGATAACCGATGAGCAAGCAAAAAGCTTACGTAAAATACCGTTAGGTTTAGTGATATCTGATGCCTGCTATGACGTGGTTTCCAAATATATGGAAATTGGGCTGACTAAAGCTTCCGAGAAAAAATATTAGAACTTCTTTGTCAGAAAGATGATTTCTAACGGTTAATTGATAAATACAAGAATCAGTAACGCCACCACATTTCCTTGCCCGGTGGTAACCGCGACTCCACGTGGTGAATGCAGATTATTACCAACCGCCCGTTCGAATCGTTAACGTCTTACTTCCCAGGTTCCAGCAGATGTGATTGTGATGATGCTGGAATCCATGCTTGAGCCGATACTAACCGTACTATTGCCCTCCTTGTCCACGTTGGTTTTGATCGTGCGAGCGACTTCACGGGCTGGCTGGCCTTCATCAAACGGGACCAATACGCTCAAGAAGACTTCGGTCGTACTAGCTTTCAAGACCGCCTTCGCGTGGGAGTTTTGCGTTGGGTAGTATTCGAAACCCAGCGGACGCGAAATGTCAGCTGAAGTGGCGTGCGCTGTAACACCGAAAGTTCTTCCTTCACCCGGATGAATCCATAGGAGAATTCGCTTCGGCTTTGTTTGCCACCAAGCATGGTCCCATGCCGGAGCGTCGAACCAGTTGCGTTTGGGATCGTGCTGCACTGGCCCGCGGTCGGACCTGTTATCTTCTTGCCAATTTGCATCGGGTCGCAATAACCAACAGGGACCAGCGAGATAGCCATCGACGTATTCCCCCGCTTCGTAAGAATCACGCACAACGAGGTAACCTTCGCGAGTCAATACCGTTTGACGCGTCCAGCGACTGTGTGGTCCGAAGTAATTTCGATAACGAAACTGCCCAAAGGAATCTTCATTGCGATTTTCAGATCGAAGCGACTCGCGTTCGAGGATCCCGCCGCGAGCATCGTAGGTCAAGTATTCCATGCGATCGTTCAGTTTAAAACCTGCTTGATGCCCGCCGCGCGTGCCTATGTTGTTGCTGCCAGAAGAAATACGGCCATTGTGACCGATGATCAGGCGCGTGTATTCGTTGGCTGCATTAAAAGTCATGCCGATCTTTTCCAGACGTACCGAGTAGCGAACATCCTTCTTTCCACGTATACGAATCGCTGGCCCTTGAGGACCGTCTATAAAGGATACGAATTCATTGACCGGATCGCCGCCTTTCCACACGACCTCTTTTTCGCTTTCCTGGCTTTCGGCCATCATTACAGTAAAGCTCGTCGGGGCTTGCTTCCATGATGAAATCAGTGGGAAGTCACCATTGGGGCCGGAGAGACGCGGAATTCCGAATTCAACGACGGAATCAACCAACTGGAATTCAAGTGACTCCAGGCGAAAATCGTTGTTTAGATACCAATAGCCATCCATATTGCCGTGTGCGTAGCCGATCTTGGCATCGTCTGACCGGCGGAACAAACCGACCATGGAATCGTAGTTCCAGCGACGAGAGTCGGGGCCATGACGACTGTTGAGTAGACCCGGCAGTGGCATCGAAGCCGTCTTCCAAGTGCCGTACGGAATATCGCCGGCGCGCCCAGTCACAAAATCGACCGCCGGATGCTGTACCCACAGGGCGTCATAGGCTGCAGGAAACTTCATGACGTTGCTGTTGTACTTGCCGGAAGTATGCAGGAACTTTGCGCCATGAGCGGCGTACTCGTAGAGTTGCCCCATGACGTCGTCGTTGTAGTGCATGTAGTTGTTGTTGCGGTCGTATAAGTAGAACGACGCGAAGGGCTTTCCCGATTCACGACTCGGACAAAGGTAAAGCCGCTCGGGCACGTCATGTTTCCCCTTACTGTAATAACCGACCTTCGAACCGCCGTTGGGAGCCTGCGGTTCCATTCCTTGTTTAATGAACCAAGCATAGTGCTGCTTGTAAGCGGCCATGTACTCTGCCGGAACGTCGCGATCTGTCGGCGGCCGGCCGCCGAGACTCGCTTGCTCTGATGCCCAAAGAAACTCGGGAGATTCGAACTCCTTCGCCAGTCGATACCAAACGTGGGCGTCGTTGTGGTCGCCGTTATAATAGGCGGCATCCCACGGATTCGAGTAGGCTTTATCTCGATCCGTCACGACAAACGAACCGGAGTTCGGATTGCCTCTTACACCGCCTCCGTGAACGTAGTCAAGGTATCGCCGTACGTGGCCATAGACGAAGTCCCGTTCCGATTCAAACTTATTCAACCCTTCTGCCATGTCCAGAAAGCCGTCAAGATAGATCGGTCCATAGGGGAAATAGTTGGTTTCTGTCGTGTCGCCGTATTCCTTCACCTCTCGCCAAAGGGCATCTAGCCAGCGGCGGTGACGAGTTGCCTGGGGCAAGTCCGGAAAAATGTGCAATGCGATGGCCGGACCTCCGTTCATTCCATAAGGGCGGTTGTTAGCGCCTCGCTCTACGTTCTCGTAATCGAAACTCTTTGATAACGCCTCGCTAACAATCTTGCGAAACTTCGCCTGTTCCTCTGCGGTAAGCATCTCTTGTCGCATGAGTTCCTCATAAATCCGCAAGCGGCCGCCGCTGCCCCACGCGCCGTGTCCCGAAAAGAAGGTCTTATAGGATCCGTCTTTGCCTTCGCGATCGAGAATACTCCGAAAATAGGCTTGCAGAATAATGATCGCATTTTTCTCTTCTCGGCCGCCGTCGATATATCGTGACAGTAGCCGATCCCATTCCCACGCGCCGCGGTGTGCAGCGAACTGGCTTTTACGTACCGCCTCGGCCATGGCATTGATGTTTTTTACATTCTCGTAAGACGGTCGTGGGTGGCCAGTCGCAAGATCAGTGGCTTCTTCAGCGGAATTTGTGGTTGTGAGAATAGCGATGAAGCTAATCACCAAAACTACTTGGTTTCTCTTATCAGTCATGCAATTCCAACCTTTGCAAGGTGACAGTTATTTACTTCGTGTTACCGACCACGTGCCGTCGCTGTGAATCAAGATCTGAACATCGCCGATTTTTGCAGAGAAAGTCCCTGTGTCGAGGATCGATGTTCTAATCGTCTTTGCGATTGCCTCTGGAATTTCATCTACGGTGTGAGGTGCAAATACGCTCAGGAACTGCTCGGTGTTGCCACTGCTGACAGATCGGTAACCGAACGTCGTAATGTTTGGCAAACCATCTTGGGTATGAGTTTGCTTGATCGATCCAAAGTTCATGTTGCCATCATCGTGCAGATGCAAAACTACTCGCATCTTTTCTTTTTGCCACCATGCATGATCAAGTGCCGGCGCATCAAACCAACGTCTCTCTTGCATTCCCACGGTGGTTTGCTCGTCGATTCCCAGATGCCAAACCGGCCCCGCCAAGTACTCGTCGTTAAGAGTGTTGCCCGGAGTATATGAATCCGCAACCACGAAATAACCTTCTGTAGTGAGAACAGATCGACGAATCCAGTGGCTTCCCGGTCCATAGTAATTTTCAAATGCGAATTGACCGAAGCAATCGCCCCTCTTATTGTTTTCCGCTTTGAGCAACTTGGGGAGATGTTTGGTTGACCCCAGCCTCAGAAAATCACGATCTGTACCCTGTCGATCAGGATGCAAAGGAAAGGTATGAGTGTTGTGGAGCACCAGCAGCAGATCCAGACTTTCCTCACCCGTGCCTCCGCCTTTTAGTTGGTTGTCGGAATAAACATTGTTGTACTTTCCAGACGTGTGTAAGTACTTGGCACCATTGACGGAATATTCGTAGAGATGCCCTGTGATGTTGTCCAAGTGGCCATCTTTTTCGTCAAACAAGAAGAAAGCGGCGAAGGGCTTATGTGGGTCCCGACCGGAGTTCAAATACAAACGTTCCGGAATCTTATGCTTTTGCGCACTGAGCAGGCCAACCGATGCT
>JBJLEE010000007.1:0-55591 GCA_045566075.1 Pirellulaceae bacterium
ATCAACTATACCGAGCTGCTATATAGCTTGAAGTGGAGTTTGTTTGGTCTGGCGTCATTTGCACTTGCCTGGAGTCAGTTAGTGAAATGGAAGCCAACAGCCATTAGAGAAGTTGCTTCTATCGATGATTCGGAATTGGCAACGGAAGTGCCGAGTGCAGATCGATTCTTTAAGGTGTTTTACGGTTTGACGCTGACAGCCTGTGCTGGATTCGTACTATGGTCGCTTTTTCATGGTCTGCTGCTAGGACATGGATTACTTCAGATTGATTCTGAAGTACTGATTGGTCGCATTCATCCGTATGGCCAATTCGCGGATTTATTCTCCGTAATCATACTTTTGGTTGTGATTGCTGCAATCATCTCGGCCGCGCATGAAAATAGTAGCCAAGGACTCTCTTCTTCACTATTGATGACGGTATTTGGTCTGGCATCTCTGGTTTGGCATGGATGGACACCGATAGGCAGTGGGGCGGACTCTCTGGTTGATCCATTGATCAGTTTGCTTACTGCTCAATCGAATGTCCTCGTGGTTTGCATAGTGATCGGTGCGGTGTGGGTCTATTTTTCATATGCCGACCAAGCAACCATCGCTTCACGAAATGGAGACGGTCGATCATCTGGATTACTAAGACGAGCATTGGCAGCACCGCCAACATATGTCATGTCTCTTGGATTCATCATTCTGCTCATTTGCACAATGATGTTGTCTTTTGAACGTTGGATGGAGTTGCAAAGCCAACTGTCAAACGATGGAGTAGATGTAGCTGAGTGGACCGGCTCGATCTATTTCTCAATTTCTTCGCTTACCTTGCTAGTTCTCGGTGCATTCTTACGTCGTAATCGGTTTCTCATTCCAGCCGTGTTGATCACCGCAGCGATTCCGATCGTATTCCACGATAAGTTTGGTGATTTAGAGGTATATCAGATTATCCAGCTCGCGATAATTTGGCTCGGTGTCTTTGCTCTTGTGTGGAAACTACTGGACCTGGTATTGGAAAACACGCCAGCGCTTAGAGATGCTATTGGCCATCCAGTGGATCGTACATCCAGTCATATTGCGCCATCGGTGTATACGACTATCGCGCTCGTTGGACTGCCTGCCTTGTTCTATGCGGGAATATCGGTCGTGCTGGTAGTGTGCTGCCCCTTCGGTGGTAGTCAGAAGTACATTAGCATTTCAGAGGCATTTAACAGTTGGGACGCCTACTTAACAATTGGTATCGCCATTGCTGCCATTTCAGTCTGGAGCAGCGTGTTTAAAAGGATTGGGCCTGGCATATTATCCGCAGTTGGAATTGCTAGTATCGCGTCGCTGGTCAGCCACACTTATGGTCGTCATTTAGGAGAATTGGCATCGTCGGATGGAGATTTTGATCATCATCTGGTAACTCACGCATTTATTGTTCTGCTGTCCATTGCAAGTGT
Source organism: Pirellulaceae bacterium (assembly GCA_045566075.1). GTDB lineage: Bacteria > Planctomycetota > Planctomycetia > Pirellulales > Pirellulaceae > UBA11883. Next base: position 1,428 of record JBJLEE010000007.1, read on the forward strand.
GGTATTTGTAGTGATTACAGATGTGCTTACACGCAAGAGCGTGTTATCTTTGGACGCTCAATCACTCGGTGGCGTATCCCCGAGTGACGTTGTGTCTATGTCGTCACGGAGTTGGTTCGCTGGGTTGTGCCTGATGGCATTGCTGCAACTTTTTGGCTTGTATGCGTCGGCGACAGATTATACCGCAGCCACGGAATTCCACTTCACGGTGGTTATGTTGTCAGTGATGTCGCTGTCCTTCCTCCTGTATGGTGCTGTCATCCAATCGGAGGTGCCGGCAACTCTTTCCGGTGTGATGGCGATTACGGCCGGATTGGTATTTGCACTCGGTGTTCGTGACGAGGTTGAACAGTTGCTCGCAATCGAAGCAATTGTGTTGTCATGCTTCTCATCACTGTATCTAGCACTGCAATGGATACAGAAGATGCGAGCTACGTGGCCATCTCCGCTAGCGCCCACTCGTATTCGAGCGAATCATGTGTTGATTCCATCTGCATACGTATTGCTTGCGATGTCGACGAGTTTAATGATCATGCTCTGGGTGATTGACGGGGTCTCTGTTGATTCAATCGCTGGTATTGCCAGCATCGGAACGATTGTCACGGTGCTGGCAACACTATTACACCTATGGGATTTAAGACTGACAAATATTATCCGGCGAACGTTCATCGGTGGCTTGTTGTTGGCCATCAATTTAACGTTTTATGTTCAGCCGATTGAGCGAATAGAAAACGTCGAATTGATGGTTACGACTTTGGTCATGGTTGTAGCAGCTTACTCGCTCATCGTGAGTTTGATTTCAATGCAGAGCCATCAAATTGGGCGTGTATTGAAACGACTTCGCGTTTGTAGTGTGGACGACACTCTTCGAATTGGTGGCAATCATGTTCAGGTCGGTCAGTTTTCACTGTTAGGCGTAGTTGCAGTTGCTGCACTGATTGGCGTGTTACTTATGGAGGTGACAGCGAACAGGTTTGTAGTAGCGATAACTCCTGTTTTAGTTGGTCTGGGACTTTCCTTTTTCCGATCACAGAACGCGACGCTTCAAATGCGTTTCCAAGCATGGCTTGCCGTTGTATTCGGTGTGATGTTGGTAGCAATTGCATCGTTGCCACCGGGATTCAATGTGGCGGTAAATGTTGAACGAATCGCGAGAATCTTTGTTTCTTTGGCTGGTATGAGTGCAGCTGTGTTACTGGTTGATCGATTCGCACCGTCAGAGAACCTTGAGATAAAGAAACTAATTGGAAGTATACGAAGTCAGGTAATCAGAGCAGGGATTGGAGTCTTCGCACTGTTACTTGCATTTGAAATCGTTGCATTTAATTCTGGTGGAGTACAAACGCCACCATGGTTGACTATAGCAGTATGTGCAGCAGTAGCGACTATCGTATTTGTGTTGCTAGTTAGGGCGGTTCAGGGATCGACAGATGGTCGTAAAATGTCTGATAGATTCCGCCAAGGATTGGTTTACCTGAGTGAGATCTTGGTAGTTGGAATCTTTGCTCATGTATATCTGGTTCATCCCGACCTATTCTCTGGCATCATCAAAGAATGGTGGGCATATATCATGATGGCACTTGCGTTTATCGGTGCCTACGTTGCTCAACGAATGCACGATCGTGGGCTACCCCAAATCTCTGAGCCACTGTTTAACACGTCCTTCTTACTACCGGTCATTCCACTGGTTGGCGTGTGGATGTTACGTCAGCAGTCGGTATTTGACTATTCATTCCTGCTTTCGCTGGCGTGCTTGGCGAATGTGGTGCTTGGGTTGTATCGAAAATCGTTCTTCCATGCACTTGCTGCGGCACTTGCTGGAAATGGAAGTCTCTGGGTACTGATGTCACGATTTGAAAGCTGGTCATTTGTGGATCATCCGCAGTTCTGGATTATTCCCCCAGCGCTTTCAGTACTTGTAGCGGCGCATCTGAATAAGGACCGCCTAAAGAAAGAAGTCCTGACGATGATCAGGTACCTTACGATTTCGACGGTGTACTTATCATCGGGTAGTGAAGTGTTACTGCATTGGTCTCAGGATGGCAGTTGGCAAAAGCCATTGATCCTGATGTTGCTCGGAATTGCAGGTGCGTTTGCGGGTGTGATAATGCGTATTCGTGCCTTCTTATTCCTCGGGACGGCATTCACCGTGATTGCACTGTGCAGCATGATCGTACAGTACGCAATTGATAACTCGATAATCTGGTGGATTAGCGGTATTACGATTGGCGTACTGATCTGGTCAGCGACGATCTGGTGGGAGAAACGTAAGCAAGATATTCTCCCGCATATTGAGAAGCTGCAAGATTGGGACGCATAGAATCCGTTACGCGTGTAGGCGGATTAAAGCTCGAACTGGCCAACTGCCTCAAGTCGGTTGCGCAGATCGGTGTACTCTTCATCTGTGAGTGATATAAGAGGGCTGAGGGTTGGGCCACAGTCGACTCCATACATCTTCATGATGGCTTTACTTGCAGGTGCAAACCCATGATGCCTGACGACTTCGGTGATGATGTCGACAGTTTTCTTCTGTAGTGTAGCAGCGGTAGCAGTGTCGCCACTTTCCAGAGCTTCCATGATCTTAATGTAGATACTCGACATCCAGTTATAAGTACCACCAACGGCACCTCGAACCCCGTAAAGCCATGCCGAGGACAGAATGGAATCGAACCCGAATAGTATTGTATATCGATCAGGATTGATGCCCATGATTTGTTGTAGTTGATCAAGATTATCGTTGGTGTATTTTAGGCCAGCGAGAGTTGGAAGCTCTGTCTCAGCTCGCTCTAGCAGTTCCACCATTGATAGCTCTACGTGGGTCATGACGGGAATGTCATAAAAGTAAAGTGGCGTGCTCGGGGCGGCATCGGCAATGGGTTTTAGATAAGCAATCAACTCGTCGACGCTGGTTGGACGGAAGAAGCAAGGTGCCATGGCAGCGATGCCATCGATACCGAGAGATTCTGAATGGGCTGCTAATTCCACCGACTCGCTGAGTATGTTTGAGCCTACGTGGTTGATTTGGTAGAGGGATGTGTCATGGATGACATCGTACCAGCGCTGAGCCAGATCAAGCCGCTGCTTACATGTCAGTGAGTGACATTCCCCTGTCGTTCCAGCGACATAGGAACCAGTACATCCATTAGAGAGAAGTAGTTCGGCTTGTTGTTCGACAACATCCAGGTTTAGTTGAAAGTCACTTGTGACGGGCGTATGAACAGCTGCAATTAGTCCGGAGGGCTTACTCATCGTTGATTCTTCAATTCGTTCAATTCTTTGGTGTTTGAAACTCAGTCTAGCATAATCATGGATACCCACTTTTTGTTCAACTCTTGTTTTTTAGAGTTCCCCAACATTTTTCGAGATCATTCATGGCCGGGCTCACAATCATGGACACCTACTTTCTTTTTGACCCCTGTTTTCGAAGTTTCCCGACATTTTTTAGATCATTTATGGCCGTGCCCACTGAAATTCCAGAACAAATTATGCCTGTCTTAGATTGAAATGGGCTCTGGTTGTGTTCCGCCATTTGCGAGCACGGTAAAACTCCCTAAAATGAGGTGAATTAATAGTCGAAGAACGTTTTTGAGTCTTTCCGCGAATCAAATCTATAGGCGCTTATATGAGTTTCCGTTTCGTTTTCTCCTCACTTCTAGTTCTTGTCAGCGTTAGTGTTGTGGTGCCAGGTTTAGTGGCACAGGATGAAAACAGGAAGGAACCGACCGAGGCACAAATTAGTTTCTTCAATGATGAAGTGCTTCCCATCCTTACAAAGAGTTGCTTTAAGTGTCATACCGGTGACAGTGTCAAAGGCAAATTCCATATGGACAACCGTGGCGCACTCTTGGAAGGCGGCGAGAGTGGTGAAGCTATTTCGGTGGATTCACCAGAAGATAGTCTTCTCATTAGCGCAATTAATTACGAATCATTCGAAATGCCACCAAGTGGTAAACTCCCTCAAGGTCAAATTGACGTCTTAACCAAGTGGGTTCAGATGGGTGCTCCATTTGACCCCAAGGCAGAGAAAGCGGTTCATCAAGAAGGTGGTCCGCCTCAGGTTAACGAAGAAACCAAGAGCTTTTGGTCATATCAAAAGGTAACTCGTCCGGAGATTCCAAAAGTAAAGAATAAGAAATGGATTTCAAACGCCATTGATCACTTTGTTCTGGCTGGCCTTGAAGATGCCAAGCTGAAAGCACCGTCATCGGCTACCAAAACGGCCATTCTTCGTCGAGCCTATTACTCCCTCACCGGATTACCGCCGAGTCCGGAACAGGTACAGGCATTTCTGAGCGATACCGATCCAAATGCCTGGGAAAAAGTCATTGACGAATTACTCGCATCGGAACATTACGGTGAGCACTGGGGGCGGCACTGGCTGGATCTCGTTCGCTGGGCTGAAACGAATAGTTATGAACGTGATGGAAACAAGCCGTTCATATGGCGATATCGCGACTATGTCATTCGCTCGCTAAATGATGATAAGCCGTACAACCAGTTCATCATGGAGCAATTGGCAGGTGATGAGTTGGATCAAGTTACAGCTGATTCAATCACAGCTACTGGATTCTACCGACTTGGTACATGGCAGGACGAACCGGTAGACCGCGTACAGGAGTTATATGAAGACCTTGACGACATCGTCCGTACCACCGGTGAGGTTTTTCTCGGCATGACGGTTGGATGTGCACGCTGTCATGATCACAAGCTTGATCCGTTTCCACAAGCTGACTATTACAGCTTCATGTCATTCTTCCACGGCTTTAATAGAGATATCGGTGGAAGCCAGATTCCCATTGCAACACCGGAAGATATCCAGAAGCAACAAGCTGAAATCACGGCTCATAAAGCTGCTCTTGAAGATCTTCAAAACAAGATCAAGGTAATTGAGGCTATCGTCCTACCTGATTTTCAGGATGTGGAGAAGGAAGAATTCAAGCACGAGAAGCACAAGATCCCGCTCGTAAAGAAACGTGTGCCCGGAAAACTGAGCGAAGAAAAATTCAATGAATACGTAAAGCTTAAAGAAGAAGAAAAGAAAATGCTCGCCTTCAAACCGAAGGCGATGTCGACCGCCATGGCTGTAAAGGAAATTGGTCGGAATGCACCAGAGACATTCGTTCTCATTCGTGGTAGTGCCCATGCTCGTGGTGATAAAGTTGAGCCAGCATTTCCCAGCGTGTTAGGATTTGACGCTCCCGAACTCACACCTGCACCCGAGGGAATTAATTCCAGTGGTCGTCGTCGTGTGTTAGCGGAGTGGATTACAAGTGCAGAAAACCCTCTTACTGCACGAGTTATCGTCAATCGATTGTGGCAACATCACTTTGGTAAGGGAATTGTAAAGTCCACAAGCGATTTTGGATTCCAAGGAGATCGGCCGACACACCCAGAACTCTTAGACTTTCTAGCATCGGAGTTGATGGATGGGGAATGGAAGCTCAAATCACTCCACAAACAAATCTTGATGTCCAGCGCATTTAAAATGTCATCACAGTCCAATGCGGCTGGCGTTAAGGCTGATCCGGAAAATAAGTTGATCTGGCGACAGGAAATGCGGCGGCTTTCCGCAGAGGAGATTCGCGATACTGTCCTTGCCGTAAACGGCAGTTTGAATCCAAAGATGTACGGACCTAGCTTCTACCCGGTCATTCCTCAGGAAGTTAAACACGGACAATCACGACCGGGTGCTGGCTGGGGTAACTCCAGTCCGGAAGAACGAGCTCGCCGAGGTGTTTATATTTTCATTAAGCGATCCTTGCCCGTTCCATTTATCAAGGCGTTTGATGGTGCGGACACAGATACGACTTGTCCAATCCGATTTACAACAACCCAGCCAACCCAGTCACTAGAATTAATGAACGGGGAATTCACGAATGCCCAAGCTAAGGTGTTTGGTAATTTCCTGCGTGAGAATACAGATAGTTTAAATGAACAAGTCGAGTTGGCACTCAATAGAGTGTTCCAAAGAAAGCCGATTGAAGGTGAGATTCAATTAGGTGTTGATTTAGTAAACACGCTAAAAGAAGAGAATATGGATGATATTCAGGCTTTGGACTATTTTTGTCTGGTAGCACTCAATCTGAATGAACTCCTGTTCTTAGACTGATTACCATTAGCCCTCACCACTTTTATCGCACATATATAAGTTTATGTTCCGCCTTACGGGAACTTCGGAGAAAGCAATGAGTTTAGGTAGCAAGAAATCAACTGGCAGTTTTTGCGGTCGTACCCGACGTGAGTTTTTGTGGGAAGCTGGCGGGGGCTTTACTGGTGTCGCACTTGCCGGACTTCTCGGTGATGACGGATTTCTAAATCAGCAAGCTGTAGCGGCGGACGGTGAGTCTAAATTTACTAACCCATTGGCTCCGAGGGAGCCGCATTTCACGCCAAAAGCGAAGAATGTCATCTTTTTGTTCATGTATGGCGGACCGAGTCAAATTGATACGTTTGACTACAAACCGACCATGTATGGCATGGACAACAAGACTGTTGACGTGAAGGTATTCGGGCGTGGCGGGCGCCGTAATCAAGGCCGAATTGTCGAACCACGCTGGAAATTCAAGCAGTATGGTGAATGTGGTAAATGGGTATCCGACTTATTCCCACACCTTTCCACCATGGTCGATGACATCGCATTTATACACTCCATGACCGCGGATTCACCAATTCATGGTTCGGCGATGCTCATGATGAATTCTGGAAGCATCATTAGTGGAAGCCCATGTCTTGGAACATGGGTGAATTATGGGCTAGGTACCGTGAACCAGGACTTGCCTGGATTTGTTGTAATGCTTGATCCACGAGGCGGTCCGATTAGTGGGCCAAAGAACTGGACCAGTGGTTATATGCCAGCTCATTATCAGGCAACGGTAATGAGAAGCCAGGGAACGCCGATTCTAAACCTGAATCCACCAGCTGGTATGACGCCCAAGGTACAGCGAAAACTTCTTGATGCTCTTGGTAAATACAATCGCCAACATGAAGAGACTCGAGATTTTAACAGTGATCTAGCGGCACGTATCTCAAGCTATGAGTTGGCCTACAAGATGCAGTCGGCTGCACCTGAAGCTGTCGACCTAGCTCAGGAAACGGCTGAAACGCATGAAATGTATGGATTGGATGAAAAGGAAACATCCGCCGTTGGTCGTCAATGTCTTCTTGCACGACGTTTGATTGAACGCGGAGTCCGATTTATTCAAATCTACTCCGGCGGTAATCATAATGATGCGAATTGGGATGCTCACGGCGATTTGATGCACAATCATACTTTGCATGCGAAAGAAACGGATAAGCCCATTACCGCCCTACTAAAGGATTTAAAGCAGCGCAACATGCTGGATGAAACCTTAGTCGTTTGGGGCGGAGAATTTGGTCGTCAGCCAGTGGCGGAATATGCAAAAGGTACGGGTCGCGATCACAATTCTTATGGATTCACGATGTGGATGGCCGGCGGCGGTATCAAAGGCGGTGTCTCGGTTGGCAAGACGGATGAACTAGGCAGCGCCGCTGTGGAAGACCGACTGCATGTACGTAATCTGCATGCTACGATCCTTCAGCAAATGGGAATGGATCCAAATCGACTAAGCTACTTCTATGGTGGTCTGGATAGAAAGCTTGTTGGAGTTGAAGGTGCTGACCCGATTCAAAAACTCATGAGCTAGTCGGCTGCATTATTAGCGGGTGAGCTGATTCTAGATTGAATAAAGCTGGCGAGATTTTCGGGGTCATCTGTACCGATTCTCATCAACTCGCCGTTTGTCAGTTTGAATTCGACGCAGTCGTATCCCCATAAATTGTATGTCCAACCTCGGCCGGGCACTTTGTGGATACCCCAACCATCAATGAGTTTTGAGCGACTGACGTAGGCTTCCGCAATATCGCTATACGCAGTCTTCTTGGAAAGCAATTTAATGGGCCCAAAGGTGCATTTAATGTGCTCACCCAAATCATGCACGCGCAACCAAATTATGGCGAAGGAAAAAAGCAAGAGAATGCTACCCACAGAAATGAGAATTACCGTCGCTGAGGTAGCTCGTTCGAATAAGAAGTATGACACTGCCAAACAAATAACAGCAGGGATCTGAAGCAAGAAATGGATCTTCCCGTATTGCGTATGGTCGTATTCTTCTTGGATCATGTTCTACAGCTCCCAGCCGTGCAACGCTAAACTAGGTGTTTCATCGACAATAAACAAAGAACCAACGAGTAATTATGGCACTGTATTTTGCAACGGGCTCTGCGTCAACAGAATTAAGTGATCAAGATCTCCGTAAAGCGTTGTTTGACGTTTATGAGTCCTTGGGCACTCGAGAACGCGTCTTGGCTCTACCTCCGGATTTTACTCGTTTCAACAGCCGCGCAGGTCAATTGACATGCATGACGTACGAGTATTTTCAGCAGTGCCTAGTCGACGTAATGCCAGCACTTGGAACACATGTTCCAATGCCGGACTGGCAACTAGATCGGATGTTTCCCAGTGTCTCGAAAGATTTGATTAGAGAACACCGGTGGCGCGACGACGTGGTAACGATAGGCGAAGTGCCGAAAGAGTTTGTCTCAGACGTAACTGACGGGATCTGGAATCGGCCGTGGCCAGCACAATTAAACAAGCTGGTGTGGGAAGGCGGTCACGACTTGATCGTCTCAATTGGGCAGGTTGTACCCCATGAAGTTATTGGCATGGCAAATTACAACAAGAATATATTCGTGGGCACAGGCGGTTCTGAAGGTATCAACGAAAGCCACTTCATCGGTGCGGCATACGGGATGGAACGCATGATGGGACGGGCTAACACACCGCTTAGGAAAATCCTTAATTATGCCCAGGACGAATTCTGCCAGAATCTGCCGCTTCTTTATGTGCTGACGGTAATCGGTACAAATGAATGTGGCGAACTAGTGACACGTGGCTTGTTTGTCGGTGATGACCATGAGTGTTTCGAACGTGCCGCGGCGTTAAGTGTCGAGGTTAACTTTACTCAGCTTGACGAACCATTAGACAAAGTTGTGGTGTATCTGGACCCGGAAGAATTTCACAGCACCTGGCTCGGAAATAAAGCTATTTACCGTACGCGCATGGCTATTGCCGATGCTGGTGAACTCATCGTTCTTGGGCCCGAAGTTGGTACCTTCGGTGAAGACCCTGAAATTGACCGGCTGATCAGAAAGTATGGTTACCGGACGACACCGGAAATCATGGAGTTTATGGATTCCAATGAAGATCTTAAAGCGAATCTAAGCGCCGCAGCACATCTCATTCATGGCTCAAGTGAAAACAGGTTTTCAATTACCTATTGTTCTGGAAAGCTCTCCCGTGAAGAAATTGAATCTGTAGGATATCAATTTGGAGATATCAATGAAGCATTAACCAAGTACCCAGTTGGAACACTTCAAGACGGTTGGAACTACAGTGACGATGGTGAGAAGTTCTACTTCATTAGTAATCCAGCGTTGGGCCTTTGGGCTGAGAAAGATCGACTATAATTCCCGTACGAGATTCGTTTAATTATTTACCAATTCGAGATAGCCAAATGCCAATTCAGTCCCGTAATATCATTCCCTTTGTAGCGATACTGCTTGTTTTGTCATCTGTTGTTGGTGTCTCAGCCCAGCGGCGCGGTGAGACAGTCGACTTGTTCAATGGCAAGGATTTATCGGGATGGGTGACTGCCAAGAGTGAAGCAGTCACAGCAGGTTGGGAAGTCGTCGATGGGATGTTAAAGCTAACGGGCAAAGGTGGCGGCAATATTTTTACCGATCGCCAGTATGCTGACTTTGATCTCGAATTCGAATGGAAGATTCCTGTTGGCGGTAACAACGGCGTTAAGTACCGCGTGAGAGAATATGACGGCGCTATTCTTGGCATCGAATATCAGTTACTAGACGACTCGGCTCATAGGTTTGAAAAATCAAGCAAACAAAGCTGTGGTTCTATCTATGCGATTAAAGGTCCAACCATCGACAAGGTCGTAAAACCATTTGACGGATTCAATCACTCGAGAATCGTCGTCCGGCGGAATCACATTACTCACTATCTAAATGGTGCTGTTATTTGTGAGCAAAAGGTCGGTAACAGAGACTGGGATGAGAGAATCGCTCAAAGCAAATTCCAGGATCGCAAAGAATTTGGCGAAAACAAAGCAGGATTAATCATGCTGACTGAGCATGGAAATGAAACATACTTTCGTAATATTCGCATCACGCCATTAGGTCGTCAGCCATAACAGCGTTATTGCTACCTGCAATCCTTCAATCATGCGACCATGCGTTGATTGAAGGATTGCAAGATTCTCGAAATCGTATCCCGCGGTCCAAACCCACCTGCTTTCGTGATCAGCTGAATTCCATTGAGCAAGCCGCCATGAATAGTACCGGCGGCAATGCCAGGTGCAACTTGATCTAGTACGTGAACGCCTTCAGCCTGAGCTATCTCACAGACGCGTTTGGCAGTATCTCCTCCGCTGCAGAATAAGATGCAGTTAGTTGAGGCCATCCAGGACTCCATAGCTTCGGCCAACATGGATTCCATTTTTGCTTCCCAATTCATTTTGATAACAGAGTGTTTCCCGGTATGACAGCGTAGCCGACATATCCGCATTCCATCTCTGCTATTTTCTAGCTCATCGAGCAAGTCGTCTCGCAATGCTACATCAAGCTGATCATGGGTGATTTTGTTTTCTGAGCCGATAATGGCGATGACCGATGACGGAGCAACTGACAGTCGTTTTGAATCTGAATCTGTTTGATCGCCGATGATATGATCTGCTAATCCAGCAGAACCTACCGGAAGAACGGACAAACCGTGGACACTTTCTAGTTTGTCGATGAGTAGGGCAATCGTAGATAGCTCTTCGTCACATGTTGCATCGCAGGTAATTGTGTTTGTCCCCTGTGCGTGCAAGCTGACTACCCAATCCAATAAGTCTTCGACTGTCATTTCTAGTTGTCGCGTCGTGATATGACTGAGCGTTTGAATACCTTGATGACGCAATTTCTCTTGTAGAAATTGACTGTCTGATTTACCTCTAATTAGTAGTTGTCCGTTGAATACACTGCGGCCCATTTTAGGAAACGCTGGCGCAACGATAGCAAGGTCTACAATTCGATTGTCATGAATAGCTCGTAACTCATGTCCCACATTCCCTTCCCAGGTAGAGTCCATTTTTAGATATGCAAGACGCCCGCCGTCGAGCTTCAGTCTTTGTGTGTGAGCAAACGCTTGGCCGTATGAGTTATTCGAGTCGAGATTCCGTGTTTCCATATCGATGATACAGACATCTGTTGATGGGTGCCCGAGTAACGGGGCACCAATGGAGACGAAACACGAAAGTCCAGTAGTATGAAATGGCAAGCTGACGTCACATGCGCCTGTTAGATCATCCGCAAAAATGGTTGCCCGACCATCCTGAAGCATTCGCCAATACCCTCAACCGTTCCTTGCTTTAATCCATCATCATGAACCGGTACTGCGTGAATTATAGGCGAACGACCTGACAGAATTCCAAAAAATCCGATAGCTGGAAATCGATCCGGATAACGCCCAATATTTCATGAGCGAAAATTCTCAATAAAGAGCCTCCTTACTTGTCAAAATAGGCCAATGGTCTATCATTCGGCTAATGAATGAATCACCACAGATAACGATGACAATTTCGTCAGGGGATCCGTCTGGGATCGGTCCGGAAGTCACAGCGAAAGCTCTTGCTGACGAGAAAACACGCGCAGCTGCTCGCTGGATTATTGTCGGTGAATCATGGTTGTTCGATGAAATCAGTGATCGATACGAACTTAAGATCGATCAAGTTGTGACAGATATCTCAGAGATCAATGCGGGATCACAAGTGATCCTTTTTGATGCTCAAGAGCTAGATCGGGAAGAGTGGTCTGTTGGTGAAGTTAGTCAGGCATGCGGTAAAGCCGGCTTGGCCTATGTCAGGATCGCGACTGAGTTGTGTATCGATGGAACAGCTGGCGGCATTGTTACTGCACCGCTAAATAAAGAAGCTGTTGCTCTGACGGGCATCGAGTTTTGTGGCCACACAGAGTATATCGCTGAGATGTGCGGCAAAGATGAATCGCGGATGCTGCTGGTAAACGATCGGCTTTGTGTAGTTCATGTGTCGACACACTGCAGCCTCGCTGCTGCAACGAATCTTTCCGTGCAGCGAATCGAACGCACCATTCAGCTGGGGCATGAAGCGATGAAACGACTTGGGTTTGAAGAACCACGGTTGTGTATCTGCGGACTTAATCCACATGCTGGAGAAAATGGCATGTTTGGAAATGAGGAACAAGAGTTTATCCTGCCAGCCGTAGAACGTGTGCAGTCAGAAGGTATTGATTGTACGGGCCCGTTTCCTGCTGACACTCTGTTTATGCAAGCGGTGCGTGGAAAGTGTGATATGGTTGTTGCAATGTATCATGACCAAGGTCATGTGCCGATGAAGCTGATGGATTTCGAGCATACCGTCAACGTAACACTCGGACTCCCGATTATTCGGACGTCGGTAGATCACGGGACTGCCTTCGATATCGCTGGTCAGGGAGTCGCTGATGCAAGCGATATGAAAGAAGCGATGCAATTGGCAATTTCACTTGCTACGCCAACTACTATCGAACGCTAAGCCACGGGCACTGAGTCGAGGACGGAAGATGTTGCCTGGCTCTTGTTAAGTACATAGAAGTGTACTCCGGGAATCCCGGCTTGTAGCAGTTCATCTAACTGCTCTGAACACTGCTCCACACCAACTTGGAATTGCCACTCCGGATCATCTTTTTCAGACAGCCGGTCTACAAATGACTTAGGTAATTCCGCTCCACACAAGGAAGTGATGCGTTGAATCTGACCAAGGTTAGTTACGGGTAACAATCCCGGGACAATGGGCACATTAATGCCTGCTTGTTGACATGCTTCACGAAACCGGAAGAAGTTTTCGTTCTTGTAGAATAATTGAGTAATCACGATATCAGCACCGCAGTCAACTTTGTGCTTTAAGTTCTGCAGATCGACTTCCATATTTGGTGCTTCTCGATGCTTTTCCGGATAACCGGCGACAGCTACACCGTATTGTGGAAACTCATGATTGATCAGACTCACGAGTTCACTGGCATAATGGAGACCACCCTCTACGGCTTCAAATATCTCCGACCCTTGCGGAGGGTCGCCGCGAAGTGCCACGATATAGTCGATTTGTTGACGTTCCGCGTCTGTTAGGTATTGCCGGAGTTGGTCGATGGTTGCACCGACGCATGTAAGGTGCGAAGCGACAGGGATGTTGAATTGCTGTTTGATGCGAGACGTTATTTCAAGTGTTTTGGATTGGGTTGTGCCACCGGCGCCATATGTGCACGTCATATAAGCCGGATTGTGATCAATCAATCTTTCAACATGCTGGAAAAGCGCAGTATCTCCCTTTTCCGTCTTTGGTGGAAAAACCTCAAACGAAAGAACAGTGGATTCTGATTTATAAAGATCAGCGAGTCCGGTCATTTGTGTCTAAGTCTATTTAAGAGGGCATTCGGTAAGTGGTTGATAATAATCCAAGTCGTCGTTTGTCCCAAGGGTGGAGGTTAGCAGATCATAAACTAGGTGGTAAACTGCTCTATTACCGACGATGAGTTCTATAAACAGGAAGTAAGAAATGGCAACGGCTTCAGCGCGGCACATATTAGTGGAAACAGAAGAAGTATGTCTCGATCTTAAAGAGCAAATTGAAAACGGCGCTGATTTTGAGAAAATTGCCGCTGAGTTTTCTGCCTGCCCATCGGGTGCACAAGGCGGAAGCCTTGGTGAATTCTCGCAAGGAATGATGGTTCCGGAGTTTGATGCGGTGGTGTTTAGTGACGAGCTGGGGAAAGTCCATGGCCCTGTGCAAACTCAATTTGGATATCACCTGATCGAGATCACCAGCAGGAGTGACTGACAGCTGGATTGAAGTTTCAGGTCGGATTATAGGTGGTTGTCAGCCTAATTAGCTCAGTTAAAATCGGATTAAGGCAGGCAACAAAGGCCAGAGTGGCGGAATTGGCAGACGCGCTGGATTCAAAATCCAGTGTTCGCAAGAACGTGTGGGTTCGAGTCCCACCTCTGGTACTTAAAACGGTTGTTACTTTTGCGAGTAACAGCCGTTTTTCGCGTCTGCAACCTAACGAATGAATTCGTTTGCCTAAAGAACTAAGCCGGCTTTTAACCGTTTGGGCGGTGGTTAGGACAATTAGTCCTCAGTCTGGTAACTTTTTGAAATCCTGGCGTGAATCACACCGTTACGGTCAATCACGACCTGGCCCAAGGTGACACCACGCGGCCGAGCTGCGTCCTCACCCGGGGAAAAATCGAGTCTTTCGGGCACGATTAGCGAACGGTTGCGTTCGCTTTTGCTACCGTATTTCACATTCCATCCGCTGGATCCGTAGCCCAGCAACAGGGCCCCAGTTCCTGAGCTTCCGCCACCGACCGTGTTGGGTTGCACGCTGACATGGGCCACGTCGGTCGTACCGTCGTACCAGGGTGCCACGATCGATGTCGTGCCATGTGTCTCGATACCCGTGTGGCAGAGCTCGATGATCGGCCGTGAAATTAGGCACGCCTGGGCATAAGTTACAACCCCTTTATCAAGACTGCTGAAGTAACAGTCCTCGATCGTCACTCCGTTGCCTCCTAAGTCTTGTCCGTTACCAAACTTCAGCCCGATTCCCTTGGGATCGTTGGGATACGTGTGGCCAATCCGACACTGGCGGACCGACACGCAGAGAGCATTACTGACGAATATCCCGTTCTGGAAGCCGCCGATTGTCGCCCGCTCGATCCTCACCGAACGCTGTGTTCCCGCTTCCGCCCGTATACCCCAGCCACTGGTCCGGCCACTGGAGCTAAGTGTCAGGTCCGAGACCATAAAGTTGTCCGGGTCGGGAGCCAGAGTAATGCCGTCTCCGGTCGGGAGCGTGTAATCTAATTTCACACTGGCAATATGGACTCCTTTCAAATGGACGTTGGCACGTCCCGTGAGCCCCGTGTGACGGTAGACGCCGGCGGGAAAAAAGACGACACCACCGGTGCGAGCGACCAAGTCAATGGCGGCTTGAATGGTGGCAGTATCATCGTCCGTGGCGCTCTTCTCTACTACGACCCATCCAGAGATGCCGACTGGTTCAGGCGTTGGATGCCTGGCTGCGACCAACGAGATGATCGCAGCAAAGACCAGTACCAGAAGCAGACCATGTCGGAGCCACTTACGGGGAACAGTAAAATGGTCAGATCGCGTTTTCATGGCTTTCCTTTCGAGTGGTTAACGATGCCATTGCATGTGGCTGCCGATTAATGATAACAGAACGAGAATGTTCAATAACGGCTGCCCATAGTTCCTGAGCAGCGAGTCGGAGCAGCTCAAATGGCCCAGTCAAACCCGCGACGCTACACCGAAGAGGACGAGTAGTCACAAGCCGTCCAGCAGCATGATTTCCCCCGAAATCCAAAACGGTAGCTAACGTCTTGGATCTTTTGAAAATGATCGTTACCGCTAATTAGCGCTAATCAATTGTGCTGAATAGGAATACTGATAGCATCATGTGAGTATGTCTTTGATTACGTGTCCGTAATCTCGGTCGAGTCGCTTATGACCGGGCACTTCGAGTTTTCGCGGATTGATACCCATGAGATGATTGACCGTGGCGTGGATGTCGGTCACATAGTGGGGGTCTTCGACCGCATGGTAACCCAGTTCATCAGTAGCTCCGTTAGTCGTGCCGCCTTTGATCCCGGCACCCGCCATCCAAACACTGAATCCAAATGCATGATGATCACGTCCATCGGCACCCTGTGTACCTGGTGTACGTCCAAATTCTGTAGCAAACACGACGATTGTGTCATCGAACAAACCACGGCGTTTCAAGTCTTTCAGTAAACCTGCTGTAGGTAGGTCAACTTGTTTGGCCAGCTTTGCATGGCCATTCCTTAATCCCGAGTGACTATCCCAGGCGCCTGCAGCGCCGGCACCATGCATGATTTGGATAAAACGAACACCGCGTTCAGATAACCTTCGTGCTGCCAGCAATTGTTGACCAAAGGTTTTAGTTTCTGGTTGATCCAAGCCATAGAGCGTCTGAGTCTCAGCGGATTCCTGTGTGAAATCGAGTGCTTCCGGAACAGCCGTTTGCATGCGAAAAGCCAACTCATAAGATTTCATTCGGGCTTCAATGACAGGATCCAGTGGGTACTGTTCCGCTGCAAGACGATTGAGATCGTTTGTAAGCCTGAGATTGTCCAGTTGATCCTTTGAAGTCATGCCATTGGTCGGTCTGGCAAAGTCCAGAGGATTTTGAGGGTTGATTTGAAGGTTGACCGCCTCATAGGCTGGACCGAGGTAGTGTGCATCCTTTTTGTCGAAATACCGCGGACCGATATTAATGAATTGAGGCAGATTATCGCTAAGCGAACCGAGGCCATAATTGATCCATGCGCCAATTGTCGGAACACGGGGATCCAGAAAGTGACGACCGGAATGGAACTGTACCTGAGCACCATGGTTATTGTCACTCGTCCACATAGATCGGATAAAAGCGATCTCATCGGCACATGCCCCAAGTTTCGGGAACCAATCACTGATTTCAATTCCCGACGTGCCATATTTTTTGTAGCCAGTCTGCATTGGGAATATTTTAGTTCTTGTATGACCGTTGCCATCACCTTTGATAGGGATCCGCAGTTTCCTGATTCTTGATGGATCCAGAACATCTTTGTGGGGCGTATCGCCAATTGATTTACCGGCGTATTTATTGAGCTCCGGTTTGGGATCAAAGCTCTCCATGTGGCTGACCCCACCTCGCATAAACAGCCAAATTACTCTTTTAGCCTTGGGTCTAAAATGAGGTTTGCCATCCGGCACAGCATGTTGCTCCGCAGCCATGATCCCGTTAACTGCCAAAGCACCAAAGCCAAGGGCTGATCGTAAAATCGTTCGTCTTGCGATTGTATGTTCGTAGGGGTTGTTCATCGAATCATCACAAAATCATTAAGGTTGATCAGAGCATTAATGAAATGCTCTCGGTTGGGTTGTTTTTCCAGATAAGCCAAACTTACAGTCAATTCAGTTTCATTCGGTTTTCGAGCCAGAATTGTTAGGAATGCAGCTTGAACAAATGCCTCTCGTGTTAGATCTGAATTGAACGTTGTTGTGATTTGTTTCGCCGACGCAGTTGCCAATTGACTGTTCATCATTGCCAATGCCTGCTGTGGAACAATACTTTCACTGCGTCTGTAACATGCGAAGACATCGGCATCGTCGAAAGTTGTCAGGAATTTAGATCGTCCGTCTCTGGAATGAAAGAAATAGAGGCTACGCCGTCGGACATCAGGCGACGCCATCACTGGTGGGCCGCCAAGAGTTAGATCAAGTGTGCCACCGATATAAAGCAAGCTATCTCGAAGAACTTGCGCTTCCATACGTCGGCTGTTCATCCGCCAATAGTTTTGATTACTTGCATCAACAGCCAGGGTGTTTGGGTCTGCCTTGAGATTTGAAGAACTACGTTGCCACGTTTTCGATGAAAGGATCAAACGATGCAGATGCTTCATGTCCCACCCCGACTCTATTAACTCTGCAGAAAGGTAATTCAATAGATCATGGTGTAGTGGTTTCGGCGAACGCAAGCCAAAATCAGTTACAGAGGAAACTAAGGGAGTACTGAAATGTCGTAGCCAGATATGATTAACTGCAACTCTGGCGGTGAGAGGATGATCACGGTGGATTAGCCAGTCGGCCAGTGCCGTTCTCCGGCCAGAACTTGTTTTTGGGTAGCCTTCGCCAGCCGGCAGGGCATCTTCGTTTTGGGTCTTAACAAGAGATACAATGCTGACCACCAAAGGTTGATAGCTTGGGAAGTTGCCTGCCTCCCGGTCTGCTTCGAGTTTTTTGATTGTCTCCTCAGCTTGGGCAGCGGTTTTTGTGTTATATGAGTCAACTTTTGCCTTGGCAAGATTCACCTCTAGCAGCAGGCGTCGGGCGATTTCTTCCGAACCTTGTCCCAATTCTTTGTAGATAGCGTTATCCGCGTCGACCCGTGCTTTCGCGAATGCGTATTCAGCTCTGGTCAGGTTGAGTTTAGCTTCCGCCAATTCGACGGTATTTGCTGTTACCACTGGTATCGCTTTTTCCGTCGCTTTTTTGAGAGCCGTCTCGGATGGTAGATGTCTGACTTCGATACTGTCAAAGTCAGCCGTTGCATCATACGCCATAAGTTGAACAGCCCCTGGCTGACGTTTTGGCAAGTTATAGGCGAAAAGGAACTGCCCGTTTAAGGCGACGTTAATCAGAGTACTCCGCACTTTCAAGCTCAGCGTGTACTCGTGATTCAATTGGATAGGCCCCATTGAGATCGCATCGGTGTAATTATCCTTTCCTTCGACTGTATGAGCCAGATGTACCTTACTACCACCGACACTTGTGTAAACGAAGTGTGAATTCTGTCCACTTGTGTCGACATCGAAGCGTATCCCCACAGATTTCCACTTTTCCCCACCGGTGGTTTTAAACTTCAGATCGAGTTCAAAGTCACCAGGGTGAATCACTTTTGATCGCAAATACGATTTCTCAAGAGATGGTTTAGTAATGGAGAGCAGTCCATCCTGGTACTTTAAATTATCGCCAACGCGTTGCCAGAGATCTGGCTGGGCTTTGTTGAAGTCGTCAGCAAAAACGACTTTGCCAGCAACCGGAGAGTCAGCTGGCGTCTTCTTTCCAGCGTCAGCCTCTTGACCGGCTACAGCCATTTGGAGTTTCAATTCTTTTAGGTGAGCTTCGGCCTGTGTAACCTTTGTTTGTGTTTGGCTGAGGAGATCCTGCTGAACAAATTCTTGAAGATCGGGCCTCCAGGCTTCCAGTGGTAGTTCGACAGGTTTCGGTGGCTGCCAACCAGTACTTGCCAGAAAGGTTGGGGAGCCTACCTTGATGTTTCTACTTTTATCAGGCTGGCTTTCTTCACCGCGCTGATGCAGATATGTTGCTGCATCGAGATTTCCGTCATAAACACGTGTCAAACCATTTGTTGTCAGGTCCGGATCTCCCGGCATGGCATCAACACGAACCTGATAAGGTTCGAAAATCGCTCGGAACTTGTAGTAGTCGAGATGCGTGATCGGATCATATTTATGATCATGACACTTTGCGCAATTTATGGTGAGACCCATAAACGCTTTAGCTGTATGTTCAATCGTGTTATCAAGCCAGCTAGTTCGATTGAATTTGTACCAACTTCTAGCCAGAAAGCCCGTTGCAGCCAATGCTTGTGGATCATTCGGAGCGACTTCATCTGCTGCGAGCATCTCACGAACCATTTGGTCATAGCCATTATTGTTGTTAAGTGAATTCACGATCCAGTCACGCCAACGCCAGATGTTCTTATGACTATCGCGTACCTCATTGCCAAGACCATACCAGTCGCTATAGCGCCAGATGTCCATCCAATGTCGGCCCCAACGCTCGCCATATTGTGGGCTATCCAGAAGATTGCTGATAATTGTTGATAAGGGTTCTTTCGAAGTTAACTGCTCAATTGTCGGCGGGAGTCCCGTCACATCCAGATATAACCGACGCAGTAAAACTGTCCGCTCAGCTTCAGGTTGAGGAACCAATCTTTCAGATTTGTATGTGGCTGCAAAGTATGCATCGATTGGATTTATGTCCGCTCTGGTGAATCCACTCTGGGGTCGCTCAATACGTTGGAATGCCCAGTGGGATTTAGGGTCAGCTTCTGGTATTTCATCTATTGGGCTCGGTGCTCCACCTTCAACCCACTTTTTAATCGCCATAATTTCATGGGCTTTTAGCGGCTCGCCGTCAGGCGGCATACGTATGTCTTTATCGGTGGATGTAATTCGTGAAAGTAATTCACTATCTTTTCCAAGTATGCCGTTGGCTCGCATTGCGGCAACCGTATCAAGACGCAGATTGGCTTCTTGCTTCAAAGCTCCGTGGCAAGCAAAACATCGTTCTTTTAAGATTGGTTTGATAGCTTCCAAATACTCGATGCTCAATTCGCTCTCGGCATAACTAGTCTTCACTGTGAACGCGCAAAGTAGCATCAGCAAAGTCAAACAGTGCCAATTCGGATACGGTATCACTGCGGGTCGAAGCTTGTACGGCTTACTCATTTCAAGCCTTTCCCTGAAGGCTGTGATGATTGGATCACCCATACCTGACTGGTAGCGGTAAAATGCTTATGGTCGGTAAATTTCCAGGTGATCTTTCTTTGGCTGGATAGACGAAACGCATGGGCGCCACGTCCAGAATTACCACGCAAAAAATTGGTAACCAGAATGGAACCATCATTTAGCTTCTGTAAAGCACATGCATTTGTGAAATTAAGCTCTGGGTGTTTACTTCCATCAAATTCCCAGACAATGGTTCCTGCAGGTGTAACTTCCAGAAGTCGAGCTTGAGTCCCACACGCTATCAGCGTATTACCATTATCAAGCCGGAGAACATCCTGGACTGTCCCGACGGGATAAGGACGATTTCCGTACGGTGGTATTTGAAACCGCCAAATCTCCTTTCCGTTCTTGTCAATCTCCAAAGCGGTACCTTCACCCCACAGTTGGGCAAGATAGTTGTTTTCGGCTACGGCATATACATTGCCTAGTTGTCCATGATGATGCTTGTACTTAGCAGGTATTGGTAGTCTTTTCTGAATCTTCCCGTCAAAACTCAAAAAGATGGCCTGTGGTGGTTGTTGTCCACTTACGATCAATTGCGAACGATGTCTGGTGATATTCACAATCTCTCTGCACTCACCGCGATAGGCCCATGACCACTGCACACGTGCATCGAAATCGATACAACGGACTTCCTGTTTATCGGTGATGATCGGATAAACAATTCGATCGTTTCCCAGAAGAACAAAGTCCCATACTTTTCCTGGTGGTTTGTGTTCCCACACCACCTCTCCTCGTGTATTAACTCTTGCTAATTTGAACTCCACATAGTCACAAATCAGCAGCTCAAAAGGAAGCTTTGTATTCGTTTGAGATGTGTTTGTAATTGTTGGTGGAATACTAAGATCCTGAGCGGAGGCCGTAAGAGGCAGTCCGAACACGAAGAACAGAAAGCAGGCAATCGTCGGAAGTTGATTTTGAGGTAATCTCTTGTCCATAAATCTCTTGGCAACTGCATACATTGATCTGATTGCAGATCGCCCAAAAATCGTTTTAGTTTTAGTGTGTGAATTGAATTATAACAGGACTCGCGGATGTACCGTTTACTATAAGTCGCCTCTTAGGTTAATCCTGTTATCACAGCGAGACCATATTCTCTTGCACACCAGTAAATATATGTACTGCGATTTTTGACCCATAACTTGAAGGGGGCTTTACTGGTTTAAAGCATCGTGAGTTAATAATCGTCGTACGATTAAACAATTCTTATGTAGGTATAGACGCTGTTAAATGAATCTCTATCGTATCTCAATCACCCTTCTTACTTTATCTCTGATATTTAACAGCAATCTTCTGGCGCAGAATCAGAGCAAGAAGTCATCACTTCCTGAAGGCGTCAAGGTAATCAAGGATATTGAGTACGCTCGGCACGATGGCATTTCCTTAAAACTAGACTTGTACGTTCCTGCGAGTGCTCAAGGAAAAATTCCCGTGATTGTTTTTATCCATGGGGGCGGTTGGAAAAATGGAAGTAAAAACTCGGGTAAACAAGGTGCTTGGCTGGTTCCCCACGGTTTTGCTATAGCGAGTATTAGTTATAGGCTTACCGATGTTGGACAATGGCCGGACCAGATTAACGATTGTTATGCTGCAGTTCGCTGGCTTCGAAAGAATGCCAGGAAATATGGGTTAAACGGGGATCGGTTAGGATGTTGGGGCACCTCTGCAGGTGCGCATCTGGCAGCACTTGTGGGCACGCGACCGTATCCCGGCAAAGAGCGGATATCAAGTCGCGTTCAGGCAACAGCTGACTGGTTTGGTCCAACCGAATTATTGTCGATGCCTCCAAATAATGTTGGTAACGGTAGGACTGAAGAAGATGTTGCCAACAGCAACGGTGCTAAGTTGTTAGGTGCTACTGTAAAAGATGTCCCTGAACTAGCAAAAGATGCAAGTGCATTGGATAACGTATCTGAAGATGACTCTCCCTTCTTAATCATGCATGGTACTGCGGATCCTGGAGTGCCAATTAGTCAAAGTGAAAAACTGCACGCTGCGTTGACGAAGATTGGGGTGCCATCGACTTTTGTTGCTATAGAGGGTGCCAAGCACGGAGGGCGGGAATTTAATACGCCCATGGCTAAGAAAGTCTTCTTAGAGTTTTTTACAAAATATTTGAAGTAGCGCATTCGCTGACAAATCTGGTTTGAATTGTTATTTCAGCTCGCTCGGTAGTTCTGTAAGAGGAGTGAGTTCCAGAATGTCAGTTTGGTACCACTGTGATTCCTGAGTCGTGCCTGATGCCTTGTCCGTAAATCGGAATCCTGCAACATGCGCTGGATAATGGTGACCCTCTGCTGATTTCTTCCAGTCACTAAACACATGCCGTGTGTCGGTGTAGTCTATTGCCGTGAGCCGTTTTGTTTCTTTATCAAAAAACAGATGAATAGGCTCGGCTATAGATTCTGTTACGCGCAATCCAATAGCAGGTTTGTTATTAATCTGAACATCTGGAATTGTCTCGATCTTGGAAGTTTTATCGAGCAAAATTCGGAGGCTCCAGGCCCAGCAGAGTACTCTTACTTTATCTTTGCTACGTTTGGTGGTGCCTAACCACCAGGCAGTACCAACTTTAACTACTGATGATCGATTAGGCTTCGTTTTTCCTTCAATTAATGGGGTCTGTGTTGCGGTGATCAATAGTCGTTCGCTGAATCGAAAGATGTCCAGCAAGTTATCTTCGCCGCCAATCGCTTTGATCACCGTATCTACCACTGGATTGGTAGGTGCGTGTGAGTCATCATCGGCGCTGAGAATACGTGCAAACAGGAACGCCACAATCAACGAAAATGTTATTAATGTTTTCGGCATCGATCTGATTTCCAAAATGATATCGTGTCGGTGGAATCGAACCGTGAGGTTCGGCCATTGAATCCCTGAATTCCCCTAATGCAGGGATCGCGGCTGATGACGTGTCAGCGACATCAATACCATTCTATCAGGCCGGTGCGCACCAGCTGTTAAATGCACGCCTTTTGATGTCTGTAAATTAAAGAATAGCCCGATACTAGATTCGGTTGCGAATTCGAAGCACTCACTTATGGATCTACGGATTATGCATGGACTGAGCCATCGCATCATCAAGCATTATCGTCAGTTTGTTGCGTCAGCGCGATTAAGGATTGAGTTTCTTCAGGTCTGTAAGATCGACAGCAATTCATAAAGCAGTAGATGTTGTTCAGTTGGCATTGCTGTAGAAAAATAAATCAGGAAACAATACTCGACTGTTAATATAGAATTGACAGAGTTATTCGGCATGGTGAATGATTTGGAATTTCCATGCTTGCTCTTGATTTACTTTATGAATATTTGCAGAAGTGATGCACGCACATTCACATCTGATTTCGCGTCGTGAGATCATGCGATTTGGTTTAGGAGGTTTATCTTCTTTATCGCTATCTCAGCTGCTTGCTTCGCGCTCGCGAGCAGTTTCACAAGAAAAGAAGGACACGGCTATCATTCTTGTATGGTTGCCCGGTGGGCATAGCCATTTGGAAACCTATGATCCCAAGCCGGATTCCGCGTCCGATTTCCGCGGTCCCTTTCGTCCGATTGACACCAAGGCACCAGGCATACAGATCTGTGAACTCTTGCCGCACCATGCAAAAGTAGCAGACCGGTTTACCTTGCTTCGCAGCGTAGTGCATTCAGGATTCTGTCATCAACAAGGTACACATCAGTTGCTCACCGGATTTCCCGAACGAGTCCTGCGGCCAAAACCACTGTATCCGGATCTATTTTCTATAACCAACAAAGTGCGATACGACGCAAGCAGAAAACTCCCAAACTATGTCGGCGTTGCCCCTGTCAACTTCACTGGCTCATCATATCTTGGTAACCGATATGACACATTTGCGGTCACGAATGATCCGAATCTTGATGACTTCTCGGTGAGTAATATCCAGCAAGCGGATACTGAAACAGTGTCTCGACTTTCCAAGCGAATCGGATTGCGAAAGCAATTGGATCTGTTGAAACGCAGGGCAGACTTTCTAAATCAAATGGATGCAGTGGATAGCTTTGAGCAACAGGCGTTCAACATGTTAACCGGGTCCGAAGCATCCAAGGCATTTGATATCCAGTCGGAAGATTCTGCAACGAGAGAGCGGTATGGGCGTAATCGCTGGGGTCAGCAATTATTACTGGCCCGACGACTTGTTGAACACGGTGTAGATTTAGTAACCGCTCAGTTCTCCGGCGAATTATGCGGCGGTGTTCACAATTGGGATGATCACCCGGTGAATGCTAACTGTTTTGAAGCAATTCAATATCGGCTACCGTTTTTTGATCAGGCTGTCGGTGCGTTAATCGAAGATATCTATGATCGCGGTTTAGATAAACGCGTTATGGTAGTCGTCACTGGTGAATTTGGAAGGACTCCTCGGATTAGCTACAAGGCGAGTACGGGCAAGCGAATTGGAAGTGCACCAGCGGGTACTGTGCAACCGGGTCGTGATCACTGGCCTCGGGCTACGTCGATTCTCTTTGCTGGCGGTGGTATGCAAACTGGTCAGGTGATTGGGCGTACGGACATTCGTGGCGAAGATCCAGTGGAAAGGATTGTAGGAAGTGGAGACTTCCTTGCAACTATTTATAACCACTTGGGAGTGGATCCAAATACAGCTTTCGAAGACTACACAGGCCGTCCCATACCCATCATGTTGACTGACGGTGAGCCAATTGCAGAGCTTGGCGCGCAGCGTTAAACCACGTGCTGTACTGTGATAGCAGTTCAAATCTGGAAAAGGCGGAGACGGACCGTGCTTAAATAATGCCGGCCATTTCCTGAAGGATATGCCAGTTTTCCAATCGGTCTTCCTTAGCGAACATCAGAAGATCTGATGGATTACCCTCTTTGTCGAAGTGCTTTGAAAAGCGTCCTTCGCTTCGGCAGAAGTCGATAAAGTCGACTTGCTCACCCGACTTAGGATTCGTCCACCAATCGTCTTTCATGCCAGGATTTCCTTGCAGTGAAAGTCGGTCGCGGATCTTATCACCTTTTTCCGGATCATAGACCATCATTGGGAACGCCCGGGAATCAACAGCGAGGCGAGCTTGATCAGCAGCCATGTTATCCGCCACACCGTGTTCGGGCTGGCAGGTTGTATAGCAGCTGATTACGCTCGGTCCATCGTATTCCATGGCCCGAATAATACTCTTATAGAAGTGATTCGTATGGGCTGCGGTCGTCTGAGCAACAAACGTTTGCGGATGCATCATCGCGATCTGAGCGATTTCCTTACGACGTTCCTGCTTTCCAGCAAACTTTGTCCCATGGATGCTCATTTTGGTGTTTTGACCCGTGTAGGAAGCCGTTGAAGCCTGGCCACCGGTGTTTGAATATACCTGTGTATCCAAGACGAATATGTTTACATTCATGCCGGATGCCAGCAGGCGTGACAGCGACTGGAAGCCAATATCAAACATGGCACCATCGCCACCGATACACCAGATCGGCTTATCCTCCCAGCCAATTTGATTCCAGCGTGCTCGAACACCCATGGCATCAGCCGGTGCGTTTTCAAACAAGGAGTTTGTCCACGGCACGAGATATGGATTGTATGGGTAGGTTGATGTGTAAACGGTGTTGCAACCGGTGGCGGCGACGATTCCCCACTGATCGCCGTACTTGGCGCCAGTGGCAGCACACATCATACGAAGTGCCGTACCTTCGCCACATCCAGCACATGATCCAGCACCGCCGACGTATACGTGCGTCGACTCCTTGAGCATCATGTCGATCAAGAGATTGTCGTTTACGTAATCTTCGTTGGTTGGACCGAATTCTTTGAAATAACGGTGACTCTTGCGGATACTCTCCATGACGTTTTCAGATTTTGGAATCATTTCCAAAGCCTCATCGTCACAGACAGTCACGCATTCTGCACATCCTTTACACTTACTTGGGTCGATCAGGATTGCGAATCGACCGCCGTCCTTGCCTTTTTTGATCGGCCCATCGTAGTACTTCCGAGTCTTGGACCACTGCTTCTCGAACATCTCGCGGTCAGCTTCATCATCGATTCCAGCGAGCTTCTCATTTAACTCTGTTTCGGAGAGTACTTTTCCAAGGATTGCTGTATCAGGACACTGGGTAACGCAGTCCATACAGCCAGTGCATTTTTCTGTAATGTAGTCCGGAATTTCAGGAGCAACGTAACTGAAGTCACGAAGCGTTGCTGTACCGGCGGGAATCAACGATCGGGCGACGGACATATCCGCCTCAAGGGATTTTTCAGCACCACCGGATTCATAACCGCGAATGATGCGATCATTGAAATCGTTAACGTCCAGAACCGGTGTGGCTCCGCACGATGGGATGTCGAGAACGGGTAAATCGACTTCCTTGTAGGCTTTGTCCACGAGTGTGCCGTACGAATTATTATTGTGCGGGTCACGCTCATTCGCATCGTTCATTGATGGTTTTTCAGCAGTCGCCATGCGATTTTAATCTCCAGGAAACTAACGTTTCCAATGATGGTATTTGTTGTGTATGGGTTTCAGGTTTTAGTTAGGCATTAATGATGTCTGCAGTAACTTCCTGCATTTCGCTAAATCCTCGTTTAACGCAGGTCAGGTTATCTTGAACAACCTGTTCACCACGTTTGCCAAAATATTTCCGTAAGGCCTTTTCGACTCCGGCATATACTTCTTCATCGTCCATGCCGCTGGATTCGGCATACGGTGTTAGTTTTAGAAACGCACCAAGAAGTACGATGCCCTGCATACGCATTTCAAGGTCCGCTACCGATGCAACTTCGCGAGCAATCGAGACCATATCAGCGAAGTAGAGATGCAGGTTTTGGTTTCGAATTGTCTCTTTATGTTCATCCGGTATACGTTGCCAAACATCAGCTGGATTTTCAAAGTGGCTTTGCATGAAGATTGCACCACCGTCGACCATTCCTTTAAGCGGGTTACCTTGGAATATGGAATTAGTATCGTTCAGTACGATTAGATCTACATATTCAAGTTCGCTGTGTGAATAGATATGCGAATCGGCAATGGTGAGGTAATAGGTGGTTGGCAGACCTTTCTTTTCAGATCCGTATTTTGGATACGCTTGTACGTCCTTACCAAATACTTGACCACCAATCGTTGCGATAACTTTGTTTGTTGTTACGGAACCAAATCCACCAACGGAGTGGCCACGCATACTGAAAGCACCGCTAGGTCGAAGATCTGGGTCTTCCGCCATTTCCAGAGCTAAGTGGTGTTTAATGCCGATACAGAAGTAGTCTTCTCCATCCGCAATCATATTATTAAACATTGAAATGATATCGCCAGGTCGCACATCGCGAGAACCCAAACCAGCCGCACCATGAAAAATCCGTGGCATTGAGTCAATCTTCGGCATGCCGTTCTGGCCGTTCATCGCATCACAAAAAGCAGCTTTGATCTCGCGTGTTAAGTGATTACCCGTGGTTGAAAGTGGGTCATCCATTCTTTCGATAATGGTGAATGCTTTGCAGTCTTTAAGGGCTTCGACAAGTACTTCAGCCGGGAAAGGACGGAATACATAAATGTTTAGGCAGCCCGCCTTGATTCCTAGCTCATCGCGTAGGTAGTCGACGGTTGTCTGCGCGGTTTCCATGTAAGAACCAAGACCTACAAGGATGTAGTCGGCATCTTCGCAGCGATAGCCGGACACGAAGTCATACTTGCGACCTGTTTTGCGATAGAACTCATCGAATGCGTCGCGTAATGCTGGATTGAGCATATTGTAGTATGCACGCTGCGCAATCTTACCCTTCATGTAGGAGTCTTGATTTTGCACGACTCCGGACATGACCGGGTTGTTGACATCCATGATGTTGGTCAGCTTTTCACTTGGACTGCCAACAAAGTCCTTCATAAATTCGGGCTCGATTAGGTTAACGGACTCAACTGTATGGGTTGTAAGGAATCCGTCCTGTACGTTTAGGAATGGTGTAAACGATGCTTCTGCAGCGCGACGGCAGATTAGGCAAAGATCGCCGGCTTCCTGTGCATTTCTGGCAAATGTTATGCCCCAACCACAGTCCGCAACACTCATCACATCATCATGACCTGCATGTACGTTTAGACTGTGACTTGTTAGTGCACGTGCACCAATATTAAAGACGACAGGAAGTCGCTTACCACTGATGGTGTAGAGTACTTCCTTCATCAGTACGAGCCCTTGGCCCGACGTAAAGTTTGTCACGCGACCACCGGCTGCGGCGAAACCTTCGCAAAAAGTAGCAGCTGAGTGTTCACTTTCAGGTTCAACGAAGATTAGCTCTTCACCCCATAGGTTAGGGCGGCCATTCATGACTGCGGCGTTGAATCCGCTTCCCATCGTGGTTGAACTGGTAATCGGGTATGCTCCCGAACCTTGGGAAATATGTGTTTCTATCCATACAACGGCTTCTGCACCGTCACATGTCGTAGGCGTTCCAGGATATTCAAATTTTTGCCCGTCTGGACCGGCGCCTTCTGATGTCTGTTCAATAACTTCTGTTGCCATCAATGAGCCCTCACAAATCTAAGAATGCCAATTTGTTGATACTTTTGTAATCGGAGTCAAAAACCACTATTCCATAGTGTTTCTGTATGCAATTGGCCAGAATAGATCCGGATTAGATGTTCAATTTGTTTGTAAGTATAAGTTCGTTGTAATAGACCTGAACCGATACCGGTGATAATATCATAACATCCAAAAACGGGCAACGCGGTATGAACGTTCTACCGGTTGCCCAAAAACACCTAAGTTGTGATAATACCCGCTTGTTTTACGGGTTTTTCAGCTATCAACACATAAACTTGCTCTGATTTGAATTGAAGACTGTTGATATATATCTTGACGAGCGTAAATTGTCTGTAGAAGACGTTTCTGAAGGTACGGGTATCCACTTTGAGCGTGTTGAAGCAATTGCGCTAGGCAGATGGACTCCGAATCCGAAAGATCGTGCCAGAATTGCTGAGTTTTTAGAAGTTGGTATTAATGAAGTAGTTTGGGGACATAACATGGACCCAAGAAACGTACGATATCGACGCGTAGGCTTAGAGAAGGACTTTCAATAACATGTCCAAAAGCGTTGCCCTGCTATGCAAAGAAAATGACATTACCATCCGGCAATTGCGCGAGTTAACGAGTATTGATGATACGCGTTTGCTTGCTATTGTGATGGGACGCTGGACGCCAAGTCCTCAGGATCGAGAAAAAATCGCCAATGCCCTCGGTGTTACAAAAGACGATGTGACTTGGGGGCACGTCACACCGATTCAGCATATCTACGGACAAGGTCCAAGCTGACCTACTTCTTTTCCGTCACCGGTACGCCGGAATCCTATACACCATTTTACACTGCGTTCATGGTAAAACCGGTGCAAGAGATATTTCGTTCATTGAGGAACCCAGAAGATGCGTTTGGAAAACCGGCTATTCTTGGGCGTAGTAATCGCCACGTTTGTTCTCAGTAATGTTGTCACGGCACAGGGTGATGACGGCGCAAAGCAAAAGATTAGTGAATATCAGGCGGCAGCTCAGAAAGCAGGAGATCTTAGCAAGGGAAAAATGGTATTTCAGTCTGAAAAGGCTGCTTGCAAGAAATGCCATGAAGTTAGCGGCAAAAATAAACTCGCCGGCCCGGATCTCGCTGTGATCGGTGACAAGTACACTCGTGATCAGTTGATTCAACAAGTTCTTGAACCCAGTGCTCGGTTGCATCCGGATTACGCTTCTCAAATCGTGATCACCACTGATGGGCTGACAATTACCGGTGTCCTTCGGCAGCAATCAGATAAAGAGATACAACTGATTGACGCTGAAGGCAAGCTCGTGAAGATCGCCATAGACGATGTGGAAGACCGGAAACGTAGCTCGTTATCTCTTATGCCAAGTGATATCTACAAGAATATAACCGCTGCCCAGTTTACCGATTTAGTTGAATACCTGTCGTCACTGAAGCAAGCCGAAGGTGATGCCTATCCGGGAATGCCCAGCAAAATCAAGGTAGTGGCAAAGCCGGCTCGCGTCGTACCACTTCATCCAGAGTCGATGCGATTTGATCATCCGGTCTATGTCATTGCTAAGCCTGGTACAGACAATACGCTGATGATAGTCGAGCAGCAAACTCGAAAAATCTATGTGTTGACCGAAGGTAAGAATGGCCAGACCAAAGAACTGTTTGCAGATATCAGTCATGAAGCGATTACCGGTCAATTTGAAGGCGTACTATGTCTGGCGTTCCATCCGGACTTCGTGAAGAACCGAAAGTACTACTTGAATTACCACGTTCAGGAAAACGAAGTGTTCTCTCCGGTGATTGTGGAACGTACGGTGACAGAGGATTTAAGCAAGGACGAAGGAGGTGCATCTCGTCGTTTGTTACAGATTCCTCAGCCGACGGTTTTGCACTGGGGCGGTATGATCGCTTTTGGCCCCGATGGCTATCTTTATATCGGTGCAGGTGATGGCGGTCCTCAGGAAGATCCTCTTGGCAATGGTCAAAACATGAGCCTGTTTCTCGGTAAGATCCTGCGTATTGATGTGAATAAGAAGGATGCTGGGAAAGAATACGCTATACCTGTGAGTAATCCTTTTAAAGATGTCGGTTCTGATGTTAAACCGGAAATTTGGGCGTACGGATTTCGTATGCCATGGCGGTTTAGTTGGGATTCGAAGACTGATGAGATGTACGTTGGTGATATTGGTCAAAACCTATTTGAAGAAGTAAATATGCCAAGGATCGGGGAGAACCATGGTTGGAATGTTTACGAAGGATTTGAACGCTTCTCCGACCAATACAAACGAGGTGATGAGAAGTTTATTCCACCAGTCGTGTCGTATCGACGTAAACGCGGTGTGTCGGTAACAGGTGGGTACGTCTATCGCGGGACGCGAAGTCCATCATATGTAGGTGCGTATATATTTAGTGACTTTGAGTCAAAGACGATTTGGGCAATGACTCAAGAAGATCGGCAGCTCACCAAGATAAGAGAGATCGGCAAGGTACCTGAAAAGCCGGCGTCTTTTGGAATGGATGCTGACGGCGAACTCTTGATTGTCGGTTATGAAGGCACGATTTTTCGACTCGAGCTTGATGAGTCAGTCTTTGAGTAACGCCTTCACGAATTGCTGCGATTAGAACTGTACTATTTCGAAAACACGATATTACATTTCGGCAATTTGGCCTTCAACTGATCAACACCGTGTTTTGACACGTGCGTCTTGTGCAGAGAAATCGTTGTCAGTGTTGGAATTGATGCGAGTGTGCTGAGTCCCGTATCTGAAATGGCTAGGCTATCAAGCCATATGGACTTCAATTGTTGGTGATCACTGAGATGAGTAAGTCCTTCATCACTTATCAATGTTTCCGATAGGCTGAGATATTTCAACTTGCCAAGCAATTTGAGATGTTTAAGACCGTCATTGGTAATGTCTGTCCCATTTAGATGCAGCAGTTCAAGATTAGTCAAATTAGCAATCGACTTGAGCCCAATGTCCGTGACATTGTTGGAGGTGATTGAAAGAGACTGTAACTGGGCTAGAGCGTCTAGTTGTCTTATACCGTTATCGGTTAAAGACAATCGATCGAGATACAGTGACTAAAGTTGAGTCATGCGGTTAACAGACTGAAGACCGTTATCCGTTATTCTCGTGTCGGCCAGAAAGAGCGTGGTTAATTGGGTGAGAGCAGCTAGTTTGTTCAGCCCCGCATCTTCTACGAGTGTGTTTTTTAGAATCAAAGTGCGAAGGTCAACATGACGACTTATTTCACTTAGGCCCTCACTGGTAATGGACGTTTCGTTGAGGTCCAACTCGTGGAGATTCTCAAGTGGTCGAAGCAAACTTAACTGATCGTCTCTAATCGTGGTGTATTCGAGATTGAGCGACTTTAGCTGAGGAAATTTCTTCAGACTGTTAAGTGCACTTTCAAGTGAGTCGACGTACGAGAGTGTTAGCCCAGTAACTTTGTTGTTCTCAATCCAAACCCGGCTTGTGTCTTTTGGGTCTATTCCAAGTTCGGCTAGAGACTGGGTGTTGTCAGGTGCACACCCGACAAATAGAGGAATTAGATATAGCACTACAGCAATTTGCAGCGATGGCCTACGGAGGGAATCGATCATCTACTAGCGCTTGATTCTTGGTGACCAGATAACAGCGGAGGTGATTCCCAAGGTGCGGCTACTGCCACCGGTTGTGGTGTTTCCCCATTGAGCGCCGTAGTGATAGAGGAATACGGTCAAAATACGACCGTCTTTTAATTCGATAGAGCATGGACTGTGCATCGTCTGGTGCATAGCCCAACGGAATAGAGTGAACTTATTCTCCCATTCCCAAGTCTTGCCATTGTCATTGCTGATAACAGCTTCAATGCCGTGATAGATCTTTCCTTCCAATTCTCCCATTCTCGCCGCGTAGGTCATCAGGATTCTTCCATCCTTAAGTGTGACCAAATCACTATGGACCTTGCCGTATTTGAAATGCACTTGATGGTCTGTCCATGACTTTCCGTTATCAGTACTTCTTGCTGTGGTTAGCCGCCTCCAATGATCGCTGAATTCCGGGTATTCGGGAGGTTGAGATGTTCTCAGCGAGACGACAAGTGCTCCGTCGTTAGCGCGTGTGATAGATCCTTCAGATGTTTCCCATTTCGACGGAAGCCAGATGCCGTCGTTCCATGTTTCACCTCTATCATGACTTGTGCGGATCAAGGATTGAGCTCTCCAGCTTGTCTTACCATGAGGAGGTACTATTGCCATGAAAACTGCGGAAATCGCATCAGCTTCGACCAGTACGCTACCTTTGTGATAGGTGATGTCTCCATTTGCCAAGCGTGGAAAGGGTCTCTTTTCAGACCAGGATACTCCGTCGTCAGAACTTCGTGTCACGAAACCATCGTCGTCCATCGGAATTATCAGGAGTTCGTTGTTACCGAGGTGGATCGGTTGAGGCCGTTCGAGACCTTGGTGAAATAGTTGCGGCTGTGACCAGGTGTTTCCTTCATCACCAGAAAAAGTAATAAGACAACCGCGGGTTTCTTTGTCCGTGCCATCAATCCAACCGGTGATTACCATCGCAATGCGTCCATCTTCCATTCGACACATAGAAGCGAATTTTGCTGAGTGAATCAGAAATGTGTAGCTTGTGGCTTCTTGATAGCGTGGCTTGCGGTGATGACCCTGCCGCACAACTAATGGCATATGTGGTGTGATGACTCTGTTTGGATCCCATTCAGCGTTTGCATTGCGTGATACGAGAGTTTTGAGTTTTTCGACAGGAATCGAGTCGACAGGTGTCGGAACTGACCGTGAGATGGATTTGTCGATTGCAGTTGGCAATTTACTTTGACCTGACACTTGATGACAAAAAAATGTCACAACAAATAACCCAGTGACAAAACGAAACATCGACTCAGCCTCACAAATAAAAATGAAATTCAGCTCTCAGCAACCATTAGACCAAACATAGACTGTCCATATTTACAAATCCGACAATTCCAATCTTACAAACATGGAAATCATGGACACCCACTTTTGCCGCGCCAATTGCCAATTCAATGCCTCGCAAAATCAAGACAGGCATGATTTGAAACATAGACTGTCTATGATTTCGCGGATTTTGCCGCCAGAGCTAAGGCAGATCTAAGACAGGCATAGTTTGAAACGAAAAATTGGTCAAAATCCGGGCATAAATAGAAAGTGGGTGTCCATGTTTGGCGTGTTTGGCGGCAGATCTAAGACAGGCTTGTATTGCAGCTTCGTGCCAAACACTCAAACACTTAAATAACAGGGGCAAATAGAAAGTGGGTGTCCATGTTTTGCTTCCATGTTTTGCTAAGATGGTTGGATGGTGAAGTTTTTTGGAAAAATCAGTGGTGTCGTCTCGCTCGTGCTGATTTCAGGGGCAGCTGTCGCTCAGGATTCAGATCATTGGGCCTTCAATCCAGTCAGCCGTCCCGCGATTCCAGAATTGACTAACGACCAGTGGTCGCTCACTCCCATCGATAAATTCATATCCCGGACCCATCACCAGTTGGATCTGTCACCGAGTGACATGGCACAACGTGGCACTCTCATTCGCCGACTTTATATGGACTTACTGGGTCTGCCTCCAAGTCGCGAGGCAGTTGAACAATTCACATCAGATGACTCCCCCGATGCCTGGTCGCGACTCGTCGACAAGGTACTGGCTTCACCACACTACGGAGAGCGTTGGGGCAGACACTGGCTTGATTTGGCTAGGTATGCTGACTCCAATGGCTTCGAATTTGATTTCGTACGACCCTACGCATGGCACTATCGAGACTGGGTTATTCGCAGCTTAAACATCGACAAACCATACGACGAATTCGTTAGAGAACAGATTGCCGGTGACGAAATCAATCGAGCAGACTTCGAATCATGGGTCGCAACGGGATTCTGTCGAAACGGTCCAACGGTCGGAAACCAAACTCTTGAAAAGAATAAATATGACGAGTTGCATGACGTCATTTCATCTGTTTCAGAAGTATTCCTTGGGCTGACCATCGGTTGTGCTCGATGTCACGATCACAAATTCGACCCAATCTCTCAAAAAGACTATTACCGTATGCTCGCCATATTCCACACGACTGGGAAACGGCAGCATCTTATTGGCACTCCTGAACAAACTGCTGCATACAAGACCCTAAAGGCGAGAGAGAAAGAGCTCAATGAACAACTAAAGCAACTTACAAATCAGGCTTCTCGCGGTGACTGGCAAATCAATGACGGTCAGCTTATTCAGTCTGCCTTCACAAACAACGCACGAATTTGGTTTGGCGACCAGCAATGGTCTGACTATACGCTTGAAGTTGAATTCAAAAAAACCAAAGGGACAACGGAATCATTCAGCTTCAACGCCGGCGTTTATGTGTCTCTTAGAGCAAAGGATTACCAAAGTGGTTACACCGTGCATTTAGGTGCATCAGATAACCGAGAACACGGCATCGCCTATGAACAAAATGGTGGAATCATCCCGCTTGCCCCCCGCGTTGCCGGATCCATACATGTCAATCAATGGCACAAACTCAAAGCAAGTGTTCGCGGTGACCGAGTCCAATTCTGGCTCGACGGTGAACTACTGTTTGATCTACACGATACTCACAGCACCACCGGTGGAATTTCATTTGGAAATTGGTCATGCGAAACGCAATGGAAGAATCTAACGATCAAGCGCGTCGATGGTGAGTTGCTTCTACACTCATTTGTTCCAATCACCGATTGCATCGAGCCAGAATTCCGCCAAGCGGACATCAACAGCGACGTGATAAAGCGGGAAATTTCCCAGATAAAGAGAGACCTTGCCGGCCTCCCGTTAGCGATGTCCATCACAGATGACAGCTCTACACCACGGGAGACTCACATTCACATCAGAGGTGATTTTAAAAATGAAGGTGAGTTAGTTTCACCTGGTCCACCCCAGGTTCTTGAACCCATTGCGATTGATTTTCCAGAGGCTAAGGAAGGAGATTCAACAACCGGTCGACGGCGGGTTTTCGCGCACTGGATTACGGATAAACAGAATCCACTAACTGCGCGCGTTATGGTGAACCGGATTTGGCAGTTTCATTTTGGTAAAGGACTTGTTGAAACTCCAAGTAACTTTGGATTGACAGGCTTTAGCTCAAGTCATCCACAGTTGCTGGATTGGTTAGCAGCCGAATTCGTTGACCACAATTGGAGCATTAAACACATCCATCAGTTGATCTTAAACTCCGCCACATATAAACAATCATCCAACTCTCGTACCAGGTCAGAGAAAGCAAATCGCGTCCTCGATCCCCACGCTGTTTTCTTAACTCGCTACCCTAAACGCCGCCATGATGCCGAAGTAATCCGCGATCGAATTCTTTCAGCTAGTGGTGCTATCAATTTGCAAATGTATGGACAGGGCATTCACCCAAGAATCTCTGAGTCTATTATCGGAACCAGCACGACCAGAAAGTGGCCAACCGTTGAAGTTGAAGGTCCGGAACATTGGCGGCGTAGTGTTTATATTTTTGTTCGCAGATCCGTTTTGTTTCCACTACTCGAATCTCTTGATGCTCCAGTAACGACACAAAGTTGTGAACGTCGAATGATCACAATTGTTCCAACGCAGGCATTACAACTGCTAAACAATCCGTTTAGCAATGACCAAGCATATGTGATGGCATTGGATGTGGTTACTAGTCAGCGAGAATCGATACGAGATCAGGTAATTGAAGTCTATTGGCGAGCGCTCTCCCGCCATCCGGATGAATCAGAAATAAGAGATTGTATGGACTTTGTAAACCTTGCCATCCAACTACATAAGAGTCAAAGGAATTCAGATCTGGAAAATGATCAGCATGAGCACGAAATTCGTGTGCGAGCTCTTTCGGATCTGTGCCACACGATGTTCAACCTCAACGAGTTTGCGTATCACGAATAAGAGTTGCCTAAGTACATAATGAGTATCTTAAATCCAAATGCCGGTGATCAATTCGTCAGCCGTCGCAGTCTATTGCAAACTGCCGGCGCCGGATTCGGTACTCTTGCGCTGCACTCGCTGCTCGCCGAGGAAAATACACATGGAATAGAAGGTGAATCTGACCTGGCGAGTCCTTTGCATGCAAAGGCACCGCACTTCGCAGCTCGTGCAAAATCTGTGATCTTCATTTTTGCATATGGCGGACCGAGTCAGGTTGACTTGCTGGACTACAAGCCCGAGCTTGCCAAATGGCATGGTAAGTCGATCCCCGTCTTTAATTCTGAAGACGCGTTTAATAAGACTACCAAAGATACGGCGATGATGAGTCCTTACGAATTTAAACAGCATGGAGAATCCGGCCTCTTCATTTCTGAGTTATTTCCGCACATCGCCACCTGTGCGGATAACTTATGCGTTATCAATTCGATGCACTGCGAATCCAATAACCATGCTCCCGCTCTATTTCATATGAATACAGGATTTATTCTTGCCGGCCGTCCGAGCATGGGGTCATGGGTAAGCTACGGTCTTGGCTCTGTTAGCGACTCACTGCCGGCCTTTGTGGTTATGTGGGATCACAGAGGGGGACCAATCGGTGGATCCCAGAATTGGACCAGTGGATTCTTGCCGGCCGCCTTTCAAGGGACTCCATTCCGAAGCCACGGTGACCCAATTATTGATTTGGCAAAGCCATCAAGTGTTTCGAATGAACAGCAACTACTCCGTCGCAAGATTCTAGAAAATCTCAATCGACGCCATTTGGAGAGAAATCCTCTCGAGCAAGATCTGGCAGCTCGCATACAGTCATACGAGTTGGCATACCGTATGCAAATGGCCGCACCCGAAGCGGTTGATTTATCGCTAGAGTCACAAGACACCCTAGAGATGTACGGTATTGGCAGGCCGATAAGTACATATTTTGGGCGGCAATGTCTGATGGCAAGGCGGTTGGTAGAACGAGGTGTTCGATTTGTGCAAATCTATTCCGGTGGCGCAGATCAACAACTTAGCTGGGATGCGCACAGCGGGTTGCAAGCGAATCTCGAGCAACATTGTCCGGAAGTTGACCAACCAGTCGCTGGGTTGATAAAGGATCTTGAACACCGCGGATTGCTAGATGAAACATTAATCATATGGGGTGGTGAATTCGGTAGAATGCCGACCAACCAAGGCACTATTGGCCGTGACCATAACCCGAGAGGATTTACGATGTTTCTTGCTGGTGGTGGAGTTAAAGGAGGTACTGTTTACGGTAAGACCGACGAATTTGGTTATGCCGCTGCAGAATCCCCAGTTTCCATTCATGACCTTCACGCGACTTGCCTGCACTTGCTCGGCATGGATCACGAACAATTAACGTTTCATCATCGCAGTAGAGATATGCGGTTGACCGACGTTGCTGGAAATGTGATTAGTGAAATTATTGCCTGATCAAGTGTATTCTCTAAGCTGCACAGACAGGATGATTTTGACAAATGATCGTGAGCATGTCATAGAATAAAGCAATGGTAAGACTCCGCACTCTATTACTTTTGTTCACTGTGAGTTGGCTATTTATGCCATCGTCACGAGCAGGGGAATTGGCAAAGCGTATCGATGCCATCATCAAGAAACAGGCAGACGGTGAATTGGCACCGGTGTCATCTGATGCTGAGTTTCTTAGGAGAATCTATCTGGATCTCAACGGCATTATCCCAACACACGAAGAGACCGTTGCCTTTCTAAATGACCGCGATCAGAACAAACGCACGAAACTAATCGACACTCTCCTAAATAACGGGCGTTATGCAGTGCGCATGCGGGAGGCCTTTTCAGTCATGCTCCTTGAACGACGCATTGGCAACATAACGCCGGTTGCCAGTTGGAATCAGTTTTTGGAATCAGCATTTTCAAAAAACAAACCCTGGGATCAGGTTGTTCGCAAAATAATCACTGCCGACGCCGGTGATGAAGAATCCTACGGTTCATTGAAGTTCTTCACAGCAACAGGTCGGACAGTACATGATCAAATGACACAGGATGTGGCGAGGCTTTTTCTCGGAATGAATATCCATTGCGCAAAGTGCCACGATCATCCAAGCGTCGATGATTACAAGCAATCAGATTATTTCGGACTGCTGGCTTTTCTAAATCAAACAAAAACCGCCAAGCACACCGGTGATAACAAAACTTATTTGGTTGAAGGTGTCAGCGCTGGCAAGTTAGAGTTCCAGTCTGTTTTTGAACCTGACACAAAGCATCACGTGGGTCCGAGACTTCCAGGACTAATGGAAAATGATGTGCAGGTATTCGAAACAGGAGAGGCATTCGAACAGGAGGCAAAAGACGGATTGCCGGGTGTCCCAAGATTCCGGCCACGTGCACTTCTGGCGAAACAATTAGCATCGAGTGAAAACAAACGGTTCGTTCAGAATAGCGTTAATCGATTTTGGAATCTGATGATGGGGCGTGGCCTCGTTCATCCTCTTGAAATGATTCACAGTGATAACCCACCATCACATCCTGAATTGATGGAAACCCTATCCGCTGAATTCATTGAATCTGCGTTTGACGTCAAACATCTAATTCGTGAGATCGCTCTTTCAGATTCTTATCAACGATCGAGTCAAATTGCTGAAGGTGAGACTGAGCAAAGTTGCCCGCCGCAGTCATACAAAGTAGCCCTAAGTAAAGGACTCACTCCGGAACAAGCAGCCTGGAGCATTATGCAAGCTACAGGTGTTCTTGCTGAACTTCAGGATTCTATACCCGATCCGGAAGTTACATTCTCCTTCAAAGATTACATTAATGATCGGATCCCGGCCCCATCGAATCTTCAAGATACGATGACTCTATTTATTTCAGTATTCGGAAGCCCTCCTGGTGTTGCAGAAGTGGAGTTTCAACCGTCCATGGGGCAGGCACTGTTCCTGATGAACGAGAAGCTGATACTCGAATGGCTAAAACCGAAAGAAGGTCGACTGATACACGAACTTGAGTTGATTGAAGAGAACGCTCAAGTTGCCCAAAGGCTGTATCTGGTTGTGTATTCGCGATATCCGTCTGCTGAGGAAGTCGCTGTGGTTGAGGAATTTCTCGAAGGGAATTCACAGCGACGCACAGAAGCTATTGCTGAGTTTGCATGGGCCATGCTCACTTCTGCAGAATTCAGGCTGAACCACTAATGAAGCATCTGATTCATGAATCCTTTTAAATGTAATCAACCTGATCATGACCTATCTCGACGGCAAGTGCTTGGTGCATTGACAGGCGCGGCTGCAGGAATGGGAATGAACGGATTGCTTTCTCCAGCGATCGCTGACGAACTGAAGTCAAAGCGAAAGCAGGTTTTATTAATTTGGCTCGATGGCGGTATCAGTCAGCTTGAGAGTTGGGACCCAAAACCTGGGACGGAATTCGGTGGACCATTCAGAGCGATACCAACATCTATTCCAGGTGTGCACATAAGCGAGTTAATGCCCAAGACCGCTGAGCAAATGCACAATCTGGCTGTGGTTCGAAGTATGTGCACTAAGGATGAGAACCATTCGTCTGGCGTCCCCCGTATCCTCAGAGGCGACCCAAAAAATCGCGGAGTCACCTATCCATACCTCGGAGCTGCATTGTCTTACCTTCGTGGTGACGAGCAGGTCGAATTGCCAAATTACATATGGGTGAAGCCAGGGTCCGGTGGTTTTATCTGGCAACACGCAGGGTTTCTTGGTGCCAAGTATGGAGCACTGGCTCTTGGTGATGGCAAACCGCCAGTACACATTAATCGCCCAGCAGAAATCACCGAGGCAATCGACTCAACTCGAAACGCCATTCGCCGGCAGCTTAATGAAAAATTCCGGCTAGGACGAAGAGCCGCAGATGTCGATGCATATGACTATTCGTTTGAAATGGCTGAGAAGCTCATTAAACGAAAAGATCTCTTTGACGACTTTACACCTGCCGAAAAAGATCGATACGGTACCCATCCGCTGGGTCGACATATATTGCAATCAAAGAGACTGATTGAGGAAGGCGTTATGTTTGTCCAGTGCCATTCGTATCACTGGGATACGCATGGTGACAACTTCAACATGCATCTGGATCTCGTCCCGCAAATCGACAAACCATTTGCGGCGTTGATTGAAGACTGGGAACAGTCTGGCATGCTCGACAATGTACTCGTATTACTCATGTCTGAATTCGGTCGCACCCCCAAAATCAACCAGCGTCTCGGCCGTGATCATTGGCCTGAAGCTTGGTCGCTTGCAATGGCTGGCTGCGGCTTGAACAGAGGGGTGGTGCTCGGAAAAACAACAGATAACGGTGCTTGGGTCGATGACAGTGAATATGACATCGGGCACATTTTCCATACGATCTTTAAAGCGATGGATATAAATTCTCTTACGACAGAATATCACATCGACGGGCAACCGCTGCCGATCGCTCATGACGACTATGGCGTAATTGAGGAGCTTTTAGCATGAGCGTCTCTTCGGCCACACCATTGGACGTAACCAAAGCATGGGTGCAATCCAAGTTTCAATGGAAACGCCAGATTACTGCAACCCGATTTAGCCCATGCGGGCAATTCGTGTTTGCCGCGGGTATCGGCGGTGCAATTATCCGATGGGATATCGAGTCAGAACAACAAGTTTTGTTTGAATCACATGGCACATGGGTTGGAGATTTTGCCTTTGATGGTGAATCGAAGCGCATGTACTCCGGCGACTATCACGGCACTCTTACGTGTTGGGATTACAGTCTCGATGAACCTAAACAGATTTGGCAGAAGGCAGGCTCTCATAACGGTTGGATTCGAAAAGTAGCGGTCAGTCCAGATGGTTCGACCATTGCAACTGGCGGTAATGACCTATCCGTTCGACTTTGGAATGCGAAGGGGAGATCGACCGAAGAGTTAGATGGCCATCAGGGATATATTTTTAGCCTGATTTTTCACCCTGAGACAGGTGATCTTTTTAGCGGTGACCAGTTAGGA
Source organism: Pirellulaceae bacterium (assembly GCA_045566075.1). Lineage (GTDB taxonomy): Bacteria > Planctomycetota > Planctomycetia > Pirellulales > Pirellulaceae > UBA11883. The sequence continues at coordinate 43,044 of JBJLEE010000007.1, forward strand.
ATCGTTCGCCAGTGGAATAAGAAAGGTGAACTAAGTCGCGAAATCGATGTCTCGATTCTTCATACCCGGCTTGATAACTTCCTGACGCATGTCGGCGGTGTGCGATGTATGGCCATTGATTCAACTCGTAACCTTTTAGCCTGCGGTGGATTCACTAATGCTAAGAGCAATTCCTTTTGTCCTGGTGATCCACTGATTTCGATCATTGACTTGGAAACCGTTACGGAGGCGATACAACTTAAGCCAGTGATTAAAGCGGACGGTCCGATTAATGGTTTGTGTTTTCTATCAGATGGTACGCTTGTTGGAGTTGGCGAAGGGCAGGCCGGTGCTTCACTCTCGTTTTGGGATATTCAAAAGCCAGAACCGATACACGCAATAAAAATGCTAAGCGGATATGAAGTAGACATACATCCGGATGGCATGCGATTGGCCGTATCACGATATAAATCAAATGGTCGTACTGGCAACGGGCGGCATGTGCTGCCGGAAGAGTACGTCAGCAATGATGGTCTCGTAGAAGTTCTTCAGCTCTCAGAAAAACCGATGGAAGACGCGGACAGTGCATAGAAAATCTATAAAAGCTTCCAAGTTGCCTGTCTCAGTTGTGCGAATTCAGATGAAGCGAGTTTCTCATACCACACAGTAACAAACGTGCCGTCGGGACGTTGTACTGTTGATGGGTAGCCAAGATCGTGACCCGCGGCATCACCTGACAAGGTGATAGGCGCAGACCATGTCTCACCTTCGTTTTCACTAATCCTCACTTGATTCCCAAACGGCGTATTGCGATAGCCATACGACATGAGTAACCGCCCGTCGTCCAATCGAAGCAAGTGCGATGGGAAGCCCCAAACACCTATTGAATGAACAGGTGACCAGGTCCGCCCGCCATCGGTCGATTCACATTGCAGCGTCTCGCCGGCACTTTTGGAGTTGTGATTTCTTATGTGAGCGATGATCTTTCCACTATCCGTCTCAACGGCATGTAATTCGTGGTACTGTCGGTAATCGTCGCCGTCACGTGCGGCAATAGTACTGTGTAGCTTCCAGGTACGCCCATCGTCCGTGGAAATAGCAGCCCCGATCTTTGGTTCATCGGTCCAAAGTTGTTTGCCGGCGTAGAACAGTGTTCCGTCTTTAAGCTCAATTGGGCCGTGCGGGCTATGTACCAGACACCGATACGGTCGTGACCAGGTCTTTCCACCGTTTCCGGAACGAAGCATCCAGTTTCCAAGCAGGTTGTTTCGCTGCGTTTCAGTCAGTTGATTGTGAACGCCGTTCCATCGCAGTAATTTTGAGGTATCCCAATCTTGTGTCTCATTGGCTTTCACAAGAATCGGCTCATATGCCAGCGACGTAAACGTCGTGGCCAGCAAAGTACCTTCACTCGTTTCCAGGATCCCGGCATCCCGGTCATCTATCGGGGTGTCCATGATTACCTGACTGTATGACCACGTCGCTCCACCGTCGTTTGATCGCATAAGCTCAACGCGTCCAAAAGGACAGACGTGAGTCTCGCGTCCACCGGAACAGACAAGTAGAAGTTGTCCATTCTTGCGCTGAGCAAGAGTCGGCCAGCCGTGATACTTTTCTTCTTGAAGAGAGATTACCTTTCGTTCACTTACTTCAATCTCTATCCCGTCTGCGGCCAGTAACTGTGGAGTTACTAAGCCGCCGACACTCGTGGCAAGTGTGGAACTAAGAAATGTACGACGGCTGGCATGTCTTCTATTGGTGCTCATTGTTTGCTCTTAATAAATGACAGTCGGAAATTACTCGTTTAATTATATAAGTCAGGAGGACAATTCGCCGCACTACCTTTGAAGTCTGCGCACAATCGTGGAAAATAGAATGCAGAAGATTTAACCAAAGGGAATCACCCAAGCATGCGTATTATTTCAATATTGTCTTTAGCCATCATCCTGATATTTACCGCCACTGGTTTCGGGCAGGATGCAGACGAAAAACCAACAGATCCTGCACACGCCGAGAAAATGGCAAAGAGTCTCAAGCTCTTTAAGACAACGGTAAGACAAGTGCTCGTATCACATTGCCTGCAATGCCATGGCGGGGAAAAAATAGAGAGCGAGTTTTCAATTGCTACTCGAAAAGAGTTCTTGGCTGGCGGCATAACTGAACTCAAAACAGAAATTGGCAAAGCAAGCGAGAGTTACTTTGCAGATTTGCTCTACCATCGTGAAGAACCCGCCATGCCGAAGAACAGTAGTAAGCTAAACGACAAGATCCTTGGAACTATTATGACTTGGATCGATCTTGGAGCGGCATATGACAGGCCACTTGTAGAATCCGATACGGAACCAAATGCGTGGACGCGACGACGAATCGACCAAGCTCAAAAAGACTATTGGGCGTATCAACCACTCGCACTGGTCAAAATTAAATCGGACATCCATCCAAATCCTCAGAATCCGATTGACCATTTTATTGCAGCGGGAATCGAAGAAAACGGACTAGAGGTAAATGAAAGAGCATCGAGCCAATCACTAGTCAGACGTATCTTTCTCGATATGTTAGGAATGCCACCAACATCGGTAGAAATTGCAACACTGCTGGACAATCCAGCAGACGAAGTTTTGCCCGCGACAATAGATTACGTGTTATCCGACTTGCGGTACGGAGAGCGTTGGGCCCGGCATTGGCTTGATGTTGCTAGATTTGCGGAAAGTCACGGATTTGAGCACGACTACGATCGGCCCCACGCATACCACTATAGAGATTTCGTTATCAAGGCATTGAATCAGGATATGCCGTATGACAAGTTTACGAAATTCCAACTTGCAGGAGATGAGATCGAACCAAATAACCCTCTGGCAATGATGGCGACGGGGTTTCTTGGAGCCGGCGTGTTTCCAACTCAAATTACTGCCAATGAAGTTGAGCCATCACGATACGATGCACTTGATGATATGGCGGCCACGACAGGCACAGCTATGCTTGGCCTCACGATCGGATGTGCTCGGTGCCATGACCATAAATTCGACCCAATTCCAAGTGCGGATTACTATCGGTTCACATCGACCTTCACAACGGCGGTACGCTCCAATCAACCAATCGAAATGCCGGATGCCGACTTGCCGGAACGGCTGGCAGCATTTGAAGCGAGCTATCAACCATTTGTGGATGCCATAGAGGAGTACGAATCATCAAAGTTACTTGACTCATTTGTTAAATGGGAATCGTCCCTCGAGAATCGACCGGACTATAGTTGGTACACCATGAAGTTCTTCGATGTTACGTCGGAGAAAGGATCAGAAATCGAACGCTTAGACGACGGATCGTTCAAAGTTGCGCCATGGTCGGCACCCAATCAAGAGTCGTTCACTTTGGAGTTTCATAGTCACAGACGAGATATACGAGCAATTCGAATAGAGGCATTTGCAGATCCAACGCTAAATGCTGGTGGTCCCGGACTTGCATCCAACGGTAATTTTCAATTCACCAACCTACACGCTGGAATTGCACCACTTACGGCGCCAAACGAATTGAAAGATGCAAAGTTCACAGACGCGCGCGCTACGTTTAATCAAAACGAAGGGCTTCATGTTCGAACGGTGATTGATGGCAAGCCAAACACCGGTTGGGCCATTGACCCGGAGTTTGGTAAGGATCACGCCGGAATTTTTACGCTGGCAGAGCCGCTCGATGATGAGTCCGGTCACCGGTTGAGAATGACATTGTCTTTCAATGGAAATACGAAACATATTTTTGGTCATTTCAGAGTCACCGTTGGCTCCGATCCGGAAGCAGAACTGCTTGGTCTAAGTGTTTCTGAGGAAGTAGCTGCGGTACTAGAAAAACCACATGAGGAACGTAGCGATGACGAAATTCAAATAGCACTGCAGTGGTATAAGTTCCAGGATGCGAAATGGCAAGAATTGGATAGCCAACGCAAAGTACACTTGAAAGAGAAACCGACTACCAACGTCGAAACCGTCATGATTGTGAGCGAAGGTGTAAAACCACTTCGCCATCACACACAGGGTAAAGACTTTTTTGAAGAGTTTTACTTCCTCAAGCGTGGAGATGTGCGGCAAAAGAATGGTGAGACTAGTCAGTCATTCCTGCAGGTACTGTCTCCAGAGGCTGACAGCATTGAACGTTGGCAACAGACTCCTGAAAATGGCGGTAAAACATCGGGTCGTCGTCGCGCTTTGGCCAACTGGATGACCGACAGTGAACATGGAGCTGGGAACCTCCTGGCGCGTGTTATTGTCAACCGACTTTGGCATCACCACTTCGGTCGCGGAATCGTCTCATCTACAAATGACTTTGGTGTCCAAGGGGAACTGCCTACCCATCCAGCACTTCTCGACTGGCTCGCCGGTCAGTTAATTTCATCTGACTGGAGTCTCAAACACATCCATCGATTAATCCTGTCGAGCTATTCATATCAGCAGTCGTCAGACTTTAATTCGAAATGGTCCATCAAAGACCCTCAAAATAAATTCGTATGGCGGTATGCTCCCCGACGTCTCGAAGCGGAAGCAATTCGCGACTCGATCCTGAAAGTATCCAATCAACTTGACGAATCGATGTACGGAGCAGGTACTCTGGATGAATCGATGAGACGGCGGAGTATTTATTTCATGATTAAACGAAGTAAGCTCGTTCCAATGTTACAGGTGTTTGATTCTCCTGAACCGCTAGTTAGTCAAGGTCATCGCCCAACGACAACGGTTGCACCTCAAGCACTGTTGCTGATGAATAATCCAAACATCAGACAATACTGCGTGGACGGCGCAAAACAACTGCTCGCTGAAACTTCAGATGGCACTGCCGTTGTGCACGAACTCTATATGCGTAGTTTGAGCAGAGAACCGAGCAAGCAGGAGATTCAACAGGCGTTGGCTTTTCTCTCACAACAAACCGAATCCTATAAAAGCACCGGTGTAACAACACCCGAGCAGTTGGCAATGGCTGACTTCATACAGGTTATGCTCTGTCTAAATGAATTCTGCTACATCTATTAATAAGGTATGTAAGAACAATCGAAATGAATGATCTTCCAATCACAAGTAGCTTAACCAGACGTCAACTTCTACAAAGAAGTGGCGGGGGAATGGGAGCATTGGCTCTAAGTGCGTTGCTCGCAGACTCAGGGCTTAACTCCAGTGCCAAGGCTGCTAAGAGCTCGCTTGCATCTCGCGCGGCACATTTTCCGTCAAAAGTAAGAAGTGTTATCTGGTTATTCATGAACGGCGGTCCCAGTCAGGTTGATACGTGGGACTACAAACCGGAACTTGCAAAGCGTGATGGGCAGGAGTTAGAAGGGTTCGACAAGAACACCGGATTTTTCACGGGGAATGTCGGGCCGATCATGAAGTCCCCATTTCAGTTCAATCAGTATGGGGAATCGGGTACCTGGGTTTCTGAGATCTTCCCGCAGATGGCGAAGCATGTCGACAAGATGTCATTTATTCATTCGTGTCACACGGAATCCAATAATCACAGCCCCGCTCTTTTCATGATAAATACGGGCATGAAGCGAATGGGATTTCCGTCACTTGGATCCTGGGTTACTTACGGACTAGGTACGGAGAATGAAGATCTCCCAGCGTTTGTCGCAATGTCAGATCCACTCAACCGTGGTCTACCCAAGGGATATGCACAAAACTGGGGAGCGGGCTTCCTGCCAAGTGTTTACCAGGGAACTTGGCTCAAACCCAATGGAAAACCGATTGATAATCTTGATCCCGCTCCAAATGTAAACGGTGATCAGCAACAAGCCATGTTGTCATTCCTGAAGATGCTCAATGAACAGCATTTCGAAACCCGCCCGGAAGAAGTCGAGCTTGAAACTCGAATAAATAGTTTTGAACTGGCATTTAGAATGCAAAAGGCAGCACCCGAAGCGCTGGATGTTGCCTTGGAATCTCAGGATACGCTCGACCTTTACGGTGTTGGAGTAGACCGCTGTGATCATTTCGCAAAGCAATGCCTTATGGCGAGGCGCCTAGTGGAACGCGGTACTCGTTTTATTCAGATTTACAGTGGTGGAAATGAAAACGCTCGTAGTTGGGATGGCCACAACTCAATTTCCAAAAACCATGGCCAATTTGCTGGTGAGACGGACCAGCCCATTGCAGGCCTGCTTGAGGATTTGGATCGACGAGGTTTGCTGGAATCTACTTTGGTAGTTTGGGGTGGCGAATTCGGTCGCTTGTCCATCGTGCAAAAAGGTGGAACTGGGAGAGATCATAATCCTCACGCAATGACGTACTGGATGGCTGGCGGAGGAGTGAAGGGTGGTACGCATTACGGTGCGACAAATGAAATCGGCAATGTTGCCGTGGAAAATAGAGTTAGTGTGAATGACCTTCACGCAACCATTCTCCACTTATGTGGTCTTGATCACCAGAAACTCACATTCAGATTGAATGGACGTGACTTCCGTCTGACAGATGTTGCCGGCAACGTCGTGCACGACATTATTGCTTGAGGTTTGATCAATATTCCCCGGACCTATTCTCATGACTAGCAATGTGCTGCGAACATTTCTGTGGCCGATCGTTTCGGTGCTTCTTTCCATTGCACTTGGATCATCTATTCATGGCATGGAGTTTTCAGTTCAGAGTGCTAGTGAATTGAAGATTCCACCGGGGTTTAAAGCAGAGAAATTAATTGACGTTCCCGGCAGTTATGCATCATTGATTAATTTCACGTTTGATCCGCAGGGACGGATCATTGCCTCCTCAACGGGCAAAGGCCTGTTTCGCATCACACCAGCACCATTAGGTGAACCGGATGGTGAAACGTATGTCGAAGAATTAGACGTGGAGATCGGTGCCGCTCACGGCTTGACCTATGCGTTTGGTAGCCTGTATGCGGTGACGGCTGCGGGTATTCCAGATACCGGTGTGTTTCGATTGAAAGATCTTGATGGTAAAGGCAATTTTGCTGCAGCAGAGATGATCCTGAAGATCCCAGGTCAGGGAGAGCATGGCGGCCATGGAATTGTCGTGGGGCCACAAAACCAATGGCTGTATTTCATCGCTGGAAATGCTACACAACTTCCCAAAGGTATCACTCGTAATCATGTTTCCAGTATCGAGCCAACGGAATTTATGAAAGCACCCGCACATCAGGGATATGTGATGCGTATTTCTCCTGATGGCAAAAAGCGTGAAGTATTTGCACATGGGCTGCGGAATTCGTTTGATATCGCTTTTGATCAATTCGGCGAGCTATTTACATACGACTCGGATAATGAAGGATTTATGGGACTGCCATGGTACCGTCCGACGAATCTTTATCACCTGACAAGTGGTGCGGATCTGGGCTGGCGGCAAAGTGAAGATAACCTTCAATCCTATTATCCAGATAACCCACCACCGGTGAGAGAAGTAGGACCGGGTTCACCGACGGGTATCGCATTCGGATACGAAGCGAACTTTCCAACACGATTTGCAAATGCATTGTTCGCCTGTGATTGGAGTTATGGCCATATTTATGCCTTGCGTTTACAGCAAAATGGGGCGTCGTATTCAGCTGATTGGGAGTTCTTTGTAAGTGGACAACCGTTACCGGTTACTGATATTGGTGTCGGTAACGATGGAGCGCTCTACTTTACAACTGGTGGTCGTGGTAATCCTTCACAGCTCTACCGGGTGTATTGCGATGGTCCGGTAGACCGCCGAACGTTAGATAATCCAAAAGCAAGTGAAGCGGTGATGTTGCGGCGGCAATTGGAGTCATTTCATCGCATTGTCGATCAGAAGGAACTCAAGGTCATTTGGTCAAATCTTGATTCACCCGATCGGGCAGTGCGTTATGCAGCACGTGTGGCTCTGGAATATCAACCGGTAGCAAATTGGAGCAACTGGTTGGATGCAGATGCATCACATTCTCAGGTTCTTGAAGCGTGCATCGCCTTGGCTCGCAAAGGAGGTCTGAGTCAGCAAAAGACGATCCTAGACTCCGTTGAACAACTGCCTTGGAGTGAATTAAGCCATTTGCAGCGCCACGCAGCAATTCGGTCACTTAATCTGACATCACAACGCATGGGATCATTTTCGACCGGACAGCGAGAGCAAGTGTTGAAGATCCTTGATCGCTATTATCCGAGCCAGAACAAGAGCATTGATCGCGAATTGGCAACGCTGCTATTTAAGCTGGATGCGGAAGACTTTATTGATCGTACGCTTATGGTATTAGAGAACTCCGATTCTATGATGCAGCAGATTCACTATCTTCGGATGTTTGCATCAACCGGGGTCGAAGAATTTACGGCACAACAAAAGCAGCGGTTAAAAGACTCGATTAATGTGAGGGAGTTTCAGGAACTGACCACACGCAAGTATCGAGCGCAGAGCGAGCAATTTGCGGCACTCGCAGGTCAGTTGGAAATATCATTGGAGCAGGATGTCGAGCAGGAGCAACGACCAGTGATTGCTGACTGGACGCTGGAGGATCTGATGGAGAGTGTTGATAAAGCGTCACTTAAATCAGCCGTGCTCTCAAACGGTAAGTCCGTATTTCGGTCTGCAAGATGTGATAACTGCCATCGTATCGGTAGTAGTGGCGGTGTGCTGGGGCCAAACCTAAATGGTCTCGCGGGAAGATACGCTCCGTCGGTTGTGCTAGATCATGTGCTTAACCCGAGCAAGGTAATTGCACCGCAATATGCGCAGTCGATTTTTATCTTGAAGAGTGGACAGCAGGTCACAGGGCAAATTGTGAATCTTGGCGGAGATAACTTTCAGGTGCGAGTCGATCCGTTTAAGCCATTTGCCAGACAGAGCATTCGACGTTCTGACGTGGAGCAGATCGTTCGATCAAATATTTCACTCATGCCAACCGGACTGCTTAATACATTTACACGCCATGAAATCAGGGATCTGATTGGCTACTTACTTTCACCGGACGAAGACAGCACGACAGCGGCAGATAAATTAGACCAATAGCAGCATAGATCATTGAGCGACGATTTAGTCGTTAATTGCCTGTCGGTGCTGCGTTATTACTTCGTTCCGGGAACAGGGAAAACGGAATACCTTGCCCGTAATCAGGAGGCAGGTTTTTCACTCCAGGGTATTCGCTTGTGTCTTTCATACCGTTGCGAATGTAATTGCTCTTAGACAAAACGGCCATTCTCTGTTCAGTAGTCCGTCGGGCTTGCTGTGGTGTAGTAATTACATGCGGTGTGATGAGAATCACTAGTTCAGTTTTCTGATCCACATTGAATTCCTTACGGAATAGTTGCCCAATGGTTGGCAAGTCACCAAGTAGCGGTACTTTTAATTGCCGACGTACAACACGTTCTTCAACCAATCCAGCAATGGCAACCGTCAAGCCATCTTTGGCCACGATTGTGTTAACGGTTGTTGCATTACTGATTACTGGTCGAGACACAGATTGCTCTGCGGAAATTGGTATGGAGTCCTGCTTGCCAGTGTCATCGCCCGTACGTTCCTGAAAAATGGTCATCGTGACAGTGCGATCGGCGTTGATTTTAGGAAGCAACATCAACGTGGTGCCAACTTGTTGTTGTGATGTCGCGACGGTAGTGCCTTGAGCCTGACCACCAACAGATGTATTGCTGATTGTCGTCGCTCCGTCGGTTAGCCTCCGCTGTTCACCGATACGCAAGGAGGCGGGACGGTTGTTTGATGCGAGTAACATTGGTGTGGCAACAACGTTCACGCGGTTCTCTTCTTCAAGTAATTGCACACGTGCCCGGAAATTGTTGTTAAGGAATTGATATACAAAGGTTGAACCTTCAGCATCGAGTTCGAAGTTTCCGGTGCCCATCGCATGTGCTTGCTGGAGCATCGTTGTAGAACTACCAAGAATTCCCTGTGTTGCTGTGTTCAATACGGTGTCGGTTATTGGGTCTCCATCCTCGTTTGTGATCTGAGTACGATCACCCGTTGTCATTTCAAAATCAAACGCGGATTGAAACTCGTCGCCGAGAGTTACTTCCAGGATTTTGACCTCGAGCAACACCTGCGGTGTCGGACGGTCAAGCTCAAGTATGAGGTCTTCAATAGACTCCATCGCATGTTTATCACTTGTGCGGACAATAATCATTCCATGTTGTTGATTTATCGCGACGTGAATAGGAGGTTCTTGCGAGGTCACTTCTTGTATCGTCTCCGCACTGGCACCGTTGGTGCCTGATCCTTCTGATCCGTTTTGCAACGCCCCAATCTGATCCGCGGTTAGTTGTTGGTCATCTGGGAGGATTTCGTTACGACTGTTTACCGCGTCAGCAGAGTATCCACGTTGGCCTTGGCCTCCGCCCATGCCACCCATACCCATGCCGCCCATGCCGCCCATACCCATGCCGCCCATACCCATGCCCATGCCCACGCCCATGCCCATGCCCATGCCGCCCATGCCTCTCATGCCGCCCATGCCGCCCATGCCGCTACCGAAACCGCCACCGAAGCCTCCACCCATGCCTCCGCCCATGCCTCCGCCCATGCCTCCGCCGCCGCCAAGTCCCATCATTTGCATCGTCATAGCGAGCGTCTGAGATTGCATTCCTGCTTGTGCTAAGAATTGATCGTCATAGTATCGTGGTAGTGACAGAACAACGCGCTCACCATATAGGTCCTGAATATGTTGCCCGATGCTAAATACATTTGGGTGTAGTAGGGTGAAGACTTTTGTGTCATCTTCGCGGTAAATAACCAGATCCTTTGAGTATTCCTCGGTCGTCATGATCCGAATCAGGCCGACTTCCGCTTCTTCGCGATACCATAATCCAGAAACCTTGCAAATCGCTTCGATCGCATCCATCGTCTTGATGTTGCGAAGATAGACAGAAACTTCCTTTTGACCTGCTTCACTGGTAGCTACAAGATTGATATTAGAGATTTCTGCAATCAATCTGGTCGCATCGCTAATTGTGCTGGCTTTCAACTCAAGAACAGAAATAACCTGAGTTTTTGCGGCTTCATATTCGGGAGAACCTGTCGCGCCATCCTGTCCATGAACATCCGGCGTGAATGCTACGGTACACAGAATTAAAAATGCGGCGGAAATGGTCTTGAGCGATTTCACTGATAAATCCTAAGGGGTAATCACTTTATTACGACATGATCACCGTTGCTGGACCGTAGCAACGCATATGACACGTCGGTTTTTGAAATGGTATATAGCTGACCGTTTAGGATGATTTCATCACCAGGTCGCTTAATTACGGTTTCCCCCCCGGAATCCTTGATCAAAACTCGCACGGACTTATCGTTTCCGGCAATTGAGCCAGTTAACGAAGGACCTTCAAGTACAGGTGTGTCTTCTAAATCGACTTCCAATTCCATTCGGAACTCAGCGGAAAAGTCCTGATGGTCCGCATTAGCTGCTTCGCCATCACGTTGACCTGTGGTGATTGCTGTCTTCCCAGCGCTTTGGTCGACGGTAAAAGGTGCTGTCTGAATCTGGCCATTTGAATTATCGATGTCAGAGCGGAATTGTTCGAGATATGCAGGTTTAACAATTGGGCTCTCATCTGCAGGTAGCTCATATATCGCCGGCTGACTCGCCTCAAATTCGCTGTTTCGATTTGCGGCTACGGATGATTGAGAATAACTCGTTACTGGTTGGCTCTCTTGTGATCGTTGTTGAGCAATCTGCTGCTGAGCTCTTGCTATGGCTTCGGTGTCATTATTGGCACCACTTACCACAGCATCGAGCTTCGGCTTGTCTATATCAGAGGACACACAACCACAAATGGCTGATGCGATTACCAGACACACAGCAAATGGCTGGTGACGTGTGTAGAAACTGCAAACGGAGTTATACATGACCCGTATAATTTCCCTCTAAAATGAAATGCCGGCGCAACTCACCCGCATCAATTAAGTGGGAATACTACGAGGAAAGCAGAGATGCAGAAACACCAATATCGGTGTTTTTAGCAGAGAATTCCGTTACCAAACGATCACTGTTTCGGTCAATTCACCGACTTTTACTTCGACGTGCCCATTTGAGATGTTCTCGATTTGAATGACGAGATTCTTACTCGAATGGCGAATCGTGATTTGGTCTTCTTTGCGAACGAAATAAATCTTTTCGTCGATTTTCAATCCAGCAAGGATCTCGTTTTCAGCGTCTGGCCTTGCTACTTCGGCATAGCTCACTATTTCGATTTCCGGGATGACGGTGCTCGCTGTTACCGGTACGAATTGATTGTTTTGCTTCATGTGCTCACGGGAAAGTTGCTCACTCGGTGCAAACGGATCGCGTGACATGGATTCAAGACGTTCGAGAATTTTTTGCAGCGTCTCAACTCGTTGGTTTCGTGGGCGTATTTCATCAGGGTTAATCTGCTCTTCCTGAACAGGTTCGTCGCTCTTTTCAGTGGACTGGTCAGTAGGTTTTTCCTCTGTTGAAACCGAATCACTAGATTCCTGAGCATTTGCCGTGAATGCTGAAGATATACCAATAGTGAGAAAAACGGCTAAAAACAGCGATATTAGCTTACTGAAGTAACTCATTTGTTGACCCTGAAAAATTGCTTGATTGCCTCTAACTATTATCGCCATTTCCCCAAATTTTCTTCATTTGGAATCAAGACA